>JBGSLF010000198.1:0-23969 GCA_041740855.1 Gemmata sp. | reverse complement strand
TCGCCCTTCAGTTGCATCTCGCACCGATCAAACCTCGAGTGAACGAAGTTTCGGTCGGGGCCATTCGGGCCATGTGCCTTGCTGCGTGCGAAACTGAAGAATAGATCAGGAATCGAGTTACGCCTTAACTGAATGCCATTCCAGTTTCGGGATTCATCATGCCTCGCCACACACCACTTTACGATTGGGGCAAACGTGTCACCACCGCCTTCCCCGATCTCCCGGTCGCGACGGCTCGCGTGTTGGCCGACTGGAGTTATGGGCTGGTTCTGGCGCACACCTGCGGACTCGCGACCGGCGCCCTGACCCTGGCCGCGTTACTTGGGCAGGCGGTCATCACCGTCCGCCAAGGGCTGCGCGAGTTCTATCAGCCCGCCGACCAGAAGGCGGGACGCGGGCGCACGGCGTTGGACCCGGCCACCTGTTGTACGCCGTTGGTTCGATGGATCACGGCGGGATGGGCGGACAAACGGGTCGCTTTGGCTTTCGACGCCACCAACCTGGGCGACACGTTCCACATCCTGGCCGCGGCCAGACGCTGGTGCTCATTACCATGATCGACGATGCGACAGGTAAGATCGCGGCGAAGTTCTACCACGGTGGCACAGTCGAAATGCACATGGATCTGCTCGGCGTGTGGTTGCGAAAACACGGCCGACCGCACGCGCTTTACACGAATCGACACAGCATTTTCGAGCCACACGAGAAGGGCAAGCCCTTGGCCGATCCCAATGCCTTAACCCAGTTCGGCCGGGCTTTGAGCGAGTTGGACATCGAGTTGATTCGCGCTCACAGTCCGCAGGCAAAGGGTCGAGTGGAGCGTTCGTTCGGCACGGCTCAGGATCGGTGGGTGAAGGAACTGCGGTTGGCGAAGGCGAAGACCTGCGAGCAGGCGAATGCGGTGTTGGGGAAGTTGGTGCCGGATCACAATCGGCGTTTCGCAAAGACACCTTCAAAACCGACGGATGCTCATCGCCGGTTGTGTGCGGATCAGCCCTGGCGAAAGCGTGTGATATGATGTTCAAAGACAGCCCCGAGAGGAGGACATTTCTATCGGGGCCAAATTGCGGACATTTCTATCGGGGCCTGACACACGTAGCCGCAGTGGCTTGCTATGCCATTGCGGATCAGATAAACGCCCCAGTAGCAACTCGCAAATCCGCGACCAAAGATTCTCATATAGTTGGCAGTGAACTTCCATGTGCCTCTCGGTCGGTTTAATACGAAAGCGACAGGTGAACTATTGCAGTCAACACAGACAGGTTGAGACAGGTTATTCCCTGGCATTTTTCACATAATGGGGCCGACGGGCCAATCAAGGAAGAACCGCCTTTGCGGTCTGAGTTGTTCAATGTCGAACAGTTGGAACAGCACGCCAAGATCCTGGCGGCCTCTCATCAGCTCGGTTCCGGACACAAATCTAACAAGTTGATTGCCCGTCTGAACGAGAATGAGGAGATTCTCGTTCAGACGTACGAATTGGTAGCTGAGGCCGCGCGGCGCAAACGACGAATTGTACCAGCTGCGGAATGGCTGCTCGATAACTTCTATCTGATCGAAGAGCAGATCCGCATGGCGCGGCGGCATTTGCCGTCGTCGTACAGTCGAGAACTTCCCAGCCTGGCAAATGGGCCAGCCCCCACTCATCCGCGAGTGTACGGCATCGTCCTCGACCTGATCTCTCACGTCGATGGACATGTCGATTCGGTCAGCCTCGACAGCTATTTGACTGCCTATCAGACGATCACTCCGCTGAAGCTCGGCGAACTGTGGGCCGTGCCGATCATGTTGCGCCTTGCCTTGATCGAAAACCTGCGGCGGGTGGCGACACGGATCGCCAGCAGCCGATTCGATCGCGACGTAGCTGCCGATTGGGCCGAACGCATGGTCAAGGTCGTGGAGCAGAACCCAACCGACCTGATCCTGGTGATGGCCGACATGGCACGGGCCAATCCGACTTTGTCTGGGGCGTTTCTGGCGGAGATGACCCGGCATCTGCAAGGGCAAAGCCCACATTTCGCCTTCGCCAATAGCTGGCTGGCTCAACGGCTTTCGGAGCAAGGGTTAACGATCGAATCGCTGGTTCAGGCAGACGGGCAGGCCCAGGCTGCCAATCAAGTTTCGCTGGGCAACAGCATCGTCAGTCTGCGGTTCCTTGGCTCCAACGACTGGCGCGTTTTCGTCGAGAAGCATAGCCTGGTAGAGCATGTTTTACGCGAAGACCAAGTTTACGCCAAAATGGACTTCGGCACACGCGACCGCTACCGGCATGCTGTGGAGGCGGTCGCCAAACAGGGCCGGTTTTCCGAAGTGGAGGTAGCGCGAAAAGCGATTCACCTCGCCCAAACAGCAGAGAAAGATGGCTCCACATCCGCCACGAATCGCCAGTCCCACGTTGGCTACTACCTGATCGATCACGGTCGGGGCCAGTTGGAGAAGAACGCCCAGGCGCAGCTGCCACTGCGGACGAGAGCATCGCGTGTTGTTGGTCGCTTTCCGCTGTTTGCCTACCTATCCGGCGTAACTTTTTTCACGGCCATCGCCATCGCTGCCTTTCTGGTTCTGATGAGTCGCTGGAACGTTTCCCTGTTTGTTCAATGGACGCTGGCGATTCCCTTTGTCTTGGCCGCTGCCCACCTGGGTATTGGAATCGTCAATTGGCTCGCCCTACTGTTAGTCCACCCACGACCGTTGCCCCGCTTTGATTTTAGCGACGGAATTCCGGCCGAGCATTGCACGCTGGTCGTCGTGCCGACCATGCTTTCCGATGTCGCTGCCATTGAGCAACTTCTGGATGGTCTCGAAGTTCGCTACCTGGCCAATCGTGACGAGCATATTCACTTCGCTCTGCTCACCGATTTTCTGGATGCGCCGCAGGAAACCATGCCGAACGACGCACAACTCGTTCGCGTGGCGAAAGAGGGCATCAAGCAACTCAACGAAAAGTACAAGAGTCATCGTCCCAGCATCTTCTACTTCTTCCACCGCCCGCGTCGCTGGAATGCAGGGGAAAAAGTCTGGATGGGTTACGAACGCAAACGTGGCAAACTCCTGGAACTCAACGCGCTCCTCCACAGACCGCTTCTGAATGGTGGGATGGCAGCAACCGAACCGGATACGGGGCGGTTTTCGGAAATCGTTGGCGATCTCAGTTTGTTGACGGACGTGCGGTTCGTCATCACACTCGATACCGATACCCAACTCCCCCACGATTCGGCCCAGAGAATGATCGGAACGATGGCCCATCCGCTCAATCGGCCGGTCTTCGATACCGAAGGCCGTCGGGTGGTAGCCGGCCACGGCATCTTGCAGCCGCGCGTGGCGGTGAGCTTGCCTTCCTCACAGCGTTCGTGGTTTGTGCGACTCTTTGCAGGCGATGCGGGCGTGGATCCATACACTCGCGTCGTTTCGGATCTGTATCAGGATCTGTTCGGGGAAGGATCGTTCGTCGGCAAGGGCATCTACGATGTGACGGCCTTCGAGCAATGTTGCGGAAACTTCCCCGAAAACGCCATTCTCAGTCATGATCTGCTCGAAAGCATCCATGCTCGGTCGGCACTGTTGAGCGATGTCGAACTCTACGAAGAGTTCCCCTCGCGCTACCCGACGGATGTCAGCCGGCGGCACCGCTGGATACGTGGCGACTGGCAGATTGCCGGCTGGTTGTTACCGCGAGTGCGCACTCTTGCCGGCGGTCGCATCCCGAACACGATCACAGCGCTCTCGTGGTGGAAGATTGTTGACAACCTCCGGCGAAGTCTAACTCCGATTGCTTTGCTGTTGGTGTTGCTGCTCTCGTGGTGGCTGCTACCGCCGCCGCTCGTGACCATCCTCACGCTCTTCGTGCTCGCCGTGATCGGAGCGACACCCCTGCTGGCTTCCCTGACCGCCTTGGTTCGCAAGCCTGTCGATTTGCCACTTCTGACGCACTTGAACGTCGCAGTCAGTGGTTGGGGCAAGCAAGCGGTGCAGTTTGTCAGCACGTTTGTTTTCCTTCCCTACGAGGCATTTATCAGCGCCGATGCAATCGTTCGCACCATCTGGCGGATGACATTGACGAAGTCGAAGATGCTGGAGTGGCAAACCTATAGTGCTGCCAACCAGAGCGGCGACAAGAGCTTGCAGAGCTTCATCCGCACAATGTGGATTGGACCAACGCTGAGCATCACGGCCGCTTTCGTGATGGGAATGTACGAACCCACGATGATGTTCGTAGCTGGACCATTTCTCGTACTTTGGCTGGCTTCCCCACTGATCGCCTGGCGGCTGAGCCGGACGATTGTCCAGGCGCCCGTTCACCTGACCGAACCGCAGCAGGTGTTCCTGCAAAAACTGTCGCGGCGAACGTGGCGATACTTCGAAGTCTTTGTTAATGCCAACGATAACTGGCTGCCGCCCGACAATTTCCAGGAAAATCTGGAGGACGGGGTCGCTTCGCGCACCAGCCCCACCAACATCGGCATGGCATTGCTGGCCGACCTGGCGGCTTGCGACTTCGGCTATTGCAGCGCCGGCCGACTGGTCGATCGAATCGGCAAGACGTTCGAAACGTTAGCGCGTATGGAGTGCTTTCAGGGCCATTACTACAACTGGTACGACACGCGAACTGTTAAGCCGCTGCTTCCGCTTTATGTGTCGACCGTGGATAGCGGCAATCTGGTTGGCCAATTGCCGGTGCTCCGTATCGGTCTGTTGGAGCTGATCTACGCCAAGATCCTGCCTCCCCGCTTAATTGGCGGATTACGCGACACGGCAGGCGTGTTGGCAGACACAGCAAGCGGCTTGCACCGAATCGACGATGAACGGGGCACACCGCTGTCGAATCCTTCTGCTATTCAGCGAGTTCATCTCCTGATTGCGGAGATGGAGGATCGGCCCTATTCGCTGACTGCGGCAGTCGGTGTCTTGAAACAACTCGCAAACTCGGTGAAAGGTTTGGCATCCGACCTGGGAACGGACCCGGAAGTACGCTGGTGGATAATGGCTTTAGAGCGATCGTGCGCGGAGCATCGCGACGATCTCCTCTTCTTGGCACCCTGGGTTTCGCTCACTTCGCCTTCGGAGCATCTATTGCATCTGGACGAGTTCCAAGCGTTCTGGGCACGCCTGGAAGCCTCGCCATCACTCCATGAAATCGCCGCCTTGCCGCAATCCATGCAGCCGCTGATTGATGCCCTGTTGAAGAAAGTGACTGTGGAAGCCGACGCGGTTTGGCTTCGTCAATTGAGCCAGTCTATCACCGTGGCCTCGTCGCACGCCACCGAGCGAATCAAGACGATTGAGCAACTGGCAAGCGATTGCTTGGAGTTCGGCGACGCGGATTTCTCGTTCCTTTTCGACAAATCGCGAGACCTGTTCGCCATCGGCTACAACGTGGGCGATCAGCGTCTCGACAACAGCTTCTACGATCTGTTGGCGTCGGAGTCTCGGCTCGCGAGTTACGTGATGATTGCCCAGGGGCAAGTCAGCCAGAAACATTGGTTCGCCTTGGGCCGAACGCTGACTTCGACGGGGGGAGCAACGACGCTGTTGAGTTGGAGCGGTTCGATGTTCGAGTATCTGATGCCGCTGCTGATCATGCCCACCTACTCGGGAACGTTGTTGGATCAAACATACCAGGCATCGGTGCGGCGTCAGATTGCGTACGGCAAACAGCGTGGCGTGCCGTGGGGGATTTCGGAGTCCGGGTACAACACCATCGACGCTCACATGGTCTATCAGTATCGCGCCTTCGGCGTCCCGGGCCTGGGACTGAAGCGCGGCCTTGCCGAGGATCTGGTCGTTGCCCCCTATGCCAGCGCGCTGGCCTTGATGGTAATGTCCGAAGAGGCATGCGCAAACCTGGAACGACTGGCGGCTGCGGCGCACGATGGTGCTTATGGAATGTACGAGGCCATTGACTACACCCCATCGCGCGTCCCTAACAGAGCAGAGAGCGTGAACGTCCGCCAGTTCATGGCGCACCATCAAGGAATGAGTCTGTTGGCATTGGCCTATGTGTTGCTCGACAAGCCGATGCAGCGCCGTTTCGACGCCGACCCGGTCTTGCGCGCTGCCGACCTTCTGCTTCAAGAGCGAGTGCCCAAGGCGGTGGTCCCCATCTTCCCGCACGTGGCGGAGGTGGGCATCACTCGGGCCGATCCGGCAGCGGACGGCGGCGACATGCGGATCTTCACTGATCCCAGCGGTCCGGTTCCCGAGGTTCATCTGCTTTCCAACGGGCGCTACCACGTTGTCATTACCAGTGCGGGAGGCGGATACAGTCGCTGGCGAGATCTGGCCGTGACTCGCTGGCGTGAGGACGCAACGCGCGATTCCTACGGGACGTTTTGCTTTCTTCGCGATGTAGAAAGCGGCAACATCTGGTCAACTTCCTGGCAACCGACCCTCAAGACCTGCAAGCGATATCAGGCCATCTTCACGAATTCACTCGCCGAGTTTCGGCGTAGTGACGACCGAATCGATACCCATACCGAGATCAGCGTTTCGCCTGAGGATGACATCGAATTGCGGCGGATAACCCTGAAGAACCGATCCAAGTTGCCGCGAATGATTGAACTAACAAGCTACACCGAAGTCGTTCTGGCGTTGCCTGCCCACGACCTGTCGCACCCCGCGTTCAGCAATCTGTTTGTGCAGACGGAACTGGTACGCGATCGGCATGCGATCCTCTGCACTCGCCGTCCGCGCTTCGCCGAAGAGAAGCCGCCATGGATGATGCACCTGATGACCGTGCAAGGCACGACCATCGGCGAGGTCTCATTCGAGACAGATCGGATGAAGTTCATCGGTCGCGGCCGAATCCTGGCCAATCCCACCGCGATGGACGGTAGCGGGCCGCTTTCGAATAGCGAGGGACCGGTGCTCGATCCGGTCGTCTGTATCCGTCGAATCGTGGTGCTGCAACCGCAAGAATCGATACGCATCGACCTGGTAACGGGTGTTGCCGAGTCACGCGAGGTGGCCATGGCGATGACGGAGAAGTACTCCGACCCGCGCCTCGCGGACCGCGTGTTTGAGTTGGCCTGGACGCATAGCCAGATTTTGTTGCGACAACTCAATGCCAGTGAATCCGATGCACTAAGGTATGGCCGGCTGGCGGGTTCGATCATCTATGCATCGTCCTTGCGCCGGGCGAACGCAAGTGTGCTCATCCGCAATCGCCGTGGGCAATCGGGGCTGTGGGGCTATGGCATCTCCGGGGATCTGCCGATTGTGCTTGTGCGCATTCGCGATCACGCACACGTGGAATTGGTGCGCCAGGCGGTGCAGGCTCATGCTTATTGGCAATTGAAAGGTCTCGCAGTCGACCTGGTGATCTGGAATGAGGACGACTCCGTTTACCGGCAAAACCTGCAAGACTCCATCATGGACATGGTCGCCGCCAGCCTGCAGGCAGCACTAGTAGACAAACCAGGCGGGATCTTCGTGCGGCGCGGCGAGCAGATGTCGGAAGAAGATCGATCGCTCCTGCAGACGGTGGCGCGGGTTATTCTTGTGGACGATGCCGGCACCCTTCAAGAGCAAATCGAGCGTCGTGGGCATACGGAACTGTCAATCCCGCTACTCAAACCGACGATTCGTCGGATCGAAACCACCAACGTCGACATGCCGAACCGCGACCTGGCGTACTTCAACGGAATTGGCGGGTTCAGCCGGGACGGCCGCGAGTATGTCATGTTGATTGGCGCTGGCCAAGTCACGCCCGCGCCTTGGGTTAATGTGATCGCCAATCCCAATTTCGGCACCGTGGTATCCGAGAGCGGCGCAGCATACACCTGGGCGGAGAATAGCCACGAGTTTCGCCTCACACCCTGGTACAACGATCCGATCACAGACGTTTGCGGCGAGGCGATCTACATTCGCGACGAAGAAACAGGTGCCTACTGGTCGCCCTCGCCGCTGCCAGCACGCGGCCTAAATCCATACGTGGCTCGCCACGGCTTTGGCTACAGCATGTTCGAGTATGCCGAGGACGGCATTATCACCGAACTCAGTATTTATGTGGCCATGGATGAGCCAGTCAAGTTTGCCCGACTCAAGATATCGAATCGCTCTGGCAGGCCGCGTGAGCTTGCGGTGGCCGGCTACTGGGAACTCGTGCTGGGCGAACTGCGCGACCGATCGCTGATGCACGTCGTGACAGTGGCCGACCCCGTCTGCGGTGCGATCTTCGCGCGCAATTCCTATAGCACCGAGTTTGCCGACCGAGTCGTCTTCGTTGACTGCAGCGAATCGTCCCGCACGATCACGGGGGATCGCTCGGAATTCCTGGGCCGCAACGGCACGTTGGCCAACCCCGCGGCCATGCGACGGATTCGCCTTTCCGGCCGTGTCGGCGCGGGGCTCGATCCTTGTGCCGCCATTCTGGTTCCCACATCTCTCGAAGACGGGCAGGACAAGGAGATCGTCTTCATCATTGGTTCGGCCGGCAACGAGGATCAAGCGCGACATCTCGTGCATCGCTTCCGCGGAACCGCCAACGCCTACCGGACGTTGGAAGGCGTTTGGCACTATTGGAGCCACACGTTGGGAGCGGTCAATGTCGAGACGCCCGATCCCGCATTGAATTTCCTGGCAAATGGCTGGCTGATTTATCAGACGCTTTCCTGCCGGATGTGGGCGCGTACCGGCTTCTATCAATCGGGCGGTGCATTCGGATTTCGAGATCAATTACAGGATGCCATGGCCCTCGTGCATGCCGAACCGGGCCGTTTTCGTGAACAAATCGTTCGCGCAGCCGGTCGCCAGTTCCGCGAAGGCGACGTGCAACACTGGTGGCATCCTCCGGCCGGCCGCGGCGTGCGCACCCATTTCTCCGACGACTATCTCTGGCTGCCTTATGCCACATGTCGCTATGTCGCAACCACAGGCGACACTGGACTCCTCGAGGAACGCGTACCCTTCCTCCGGGCGCGTTTGCTTCGCGCCGATGAGGAGGCAAACTATGATTTGCCGCAAACCTCCGACGAAGTTGGCACGGTTTACGAACACTGCGTCCGAGCCATCGAGAATGGACTGCGTTTCGGCACGCATGGCCTGCCGCTGATGGGTTGCGGCGACTGGAACGATGGGATGAACCTTGTCGGCCAGCACGGCAAAGGTGAGAGCGTCTGGCTTGCTTTCTTCCTTTACGATGTATTGCTGCAGTTCGTGGAGCTTGCGCGTCGGCGCGACGATATCAGCACCGTTGACAAGTTCACACTCGAAGCGGGCCGGCTGCGCGGCAACATTCAGGAGCATGGCTGGGACGGCGAATGGTATCGTCGTGCTTACTTCGACAACGGCACGCCGCTCGGTTCAGCCGCCAACACGGAGTGCCAGATCGATTCCATCTCGCAAAGCTGGTCGGTACTTTCCGGAGCGGGCACCAATGAACGGTCCGTCCAGGGCATGGAAAACCTCGATCGCCGCTTGGTCCGCCGTAAAGTCCGGCTCATTCAGCTTCTCGATCCGCCCTTCGATCAATCGGATCTCAATCCGGGCTACATCAAGGGCTACGTACCGGGGGTACGCGAGAATGGCGGCCAGTACACTCACAGCGCGATCTGGGCGGTGATGGCGTTTGCCGAAATGGGAGACACCAAACGCGCCTGGGAACTTTTCAACATGATCAACCCGGTCTCACACGCCGCCACACCGGAGACCGCCGCGGTCTACCGGGTCGAGCCATACGTCGTGGCCGCCGACGTCTATGCCGTGCCGCCTCACACCGGCCGCGGAGGCTGGACCTGGTACACTGGCTCGGCCGGCTGGATGTATCGTCTCATTACTGAGTCGCTATTGGGATTGCGTCTGGAAGTCGATAAGCTCCGATTCACGCCATGCCTTCCCAAGGAATGGAACTCATTCAAGATCCACTATCGCTTTCGTGAGACGGTCTACCACATCACCTTGCTCACTGAAGGCGCGAAGTCGACAGTGCAGCGAATCGTTCTCGATGGAGTTGATCAGCCCGAAAAATGGATTCAATTGGTCGACGATCGAATAGAGCACCACGCGCTTGTTACGATCGCTTAGCTCGATTGATGCCGATTTTCAGTAGCTGTCTCTGGTGAGGTAGCATGAGGGTTGATGTAGACCCCATGGTTTCGCACACGGACGGCCGCCATGATTCTACCACCCGAGTCACACCCGCTGGTTCAGGGTTAACGTTCGGTGATCGAGCGTGTTGGCGGGTGAGGTAGTCTGTGGGTTTTCCTCGTTCGCAAGGAGACCCCTGATGGCCGTGCATGCCCCTCACATCGCCGAATGTTGGCGAGCGATCATTGCCGGCTGGCGAAGTTCCGGTCTCTCCGTGACGGAATTCTGCCGATCACGCCAGATCTGCAAGTCCGGATTCCACCGCTGGCGCAGCATCCTCGAACTGAACTTCCCCACGAGTTGTGGCCAGGGAATGCCATTCAGTTAAGGCGTAACTCGATTCCTGATCTATTCTTCAGTTTCGCACGCAGCAAGGCACATGGCCCGAATGGCCCCGACCGAAACTTCGTACATCTCGAGGTTTGATCGGTGCGAGATGCCACTGAAGGGCGCGACACCGAGCCACTGCAATGCCGATCCCAATATCAGGGAAGGACTTCAGCCTTAACTGAATGGCATTAACTGGCCACTTTTCCTGGGGAAGATCAGTGTCATTCGGGCGTACTGGCACACACTGAATCGATAGCACTTCGCGGTTCAGAGCCAGAACCGTAAATTTCACGTTCTTTAATACATGATATTTTGATGAGAAATTGCCTTTTTTGCATGCAGGATGTGATTGGTGTAGTTATGCTCCTGCCAAACGTGACGTCATAACTTCGGAATGTAAAGTCAATTGCTTGAAAGAGAAACTCTCTTTCAATTTTGAGTTTTTGGGCTTCGTGATTGGTAAATGTCTTGGTGGCCAACATCTCAACCAATTCTTTCGGTGTGAAGAGTTGTTGGATCAAAGCCACTGAAAGTCGCGAATGTCCAAGGTCACTTTCGGCAACAATCATCTGAAGCACGACACCCAAGGTAAACGCTCATGAGCAAGTTCTCGCCCAAGAACCGTTACTCCATGAAGAGCATCAAGCAGGCTGTAATCAAAAAACGCCTGATCTGTGAACGGCTTGAAGATCGTGTTACCCCTGCACAGGGGTTTGATTTCCCGCGAGAGGTGCCTACGGAATACCCGACTGGTCTGTACGGATCTAACAGTACGCTCGCGGAGGCAGATTTCGACGGCGATGGCGACCGGGATTTAGTAACCTCGGGCAACTCTACAGTAACTAACAAGAACTCAGTGTCGATTCTTCGGAATCGCGGGGATGCCACGTTCGATGAACCAGTCATATACGAACTCCCGGCCGGTACCATCCGTCAGCTTGTTGTGGGCGATGTGGACGGGGACGGAGCAATCGACATTGTGGCCGGGGGATATACTTCGGCCAATAGTAGTGTTGGGACAGTGTGGGTGTTGCGGAACGAGGGGAAGGGGACGTTCGCTAAAGCAGACAGTTACGACATTGCGGACCTGAACTTGTTGTCACTGACCGTCGCAGATCTGAACGGGGACGGAGATGTTGAGATCGTGACCTCGGGTTATCTCCCACTCACTTCAAAAGCCAAGATATCGGTATTGCCGAACCTGGGAAATGGGACGTTCGACACGCCGGTCAATTACGATGCCGGCTCGAGCAGTTCCTACAAAATCGAGGCGGCGGACGTAGACGGAGATGGTGCCACAGATGTCGTAACCACGGGGTATTCCACCTCCGGCTACGCGACAATTCGGGTGTTCTTGAACCGGGGTGATGGCTTACTCGGAGCAGCGGTCGATCACCATGCAGCAGACGATTACGCTGTCTCCGATTTCCGCGCCGCTGATGTCGATAACGATGGAGCGATCGACTTCATCCTCGCTGGCTACTACGGCTTATCCGTGTTGCGGAACAAGGGTGATGGGACGTTTGAAGCGCCAGCCAAATACGAGACCCCGCAGATTTATTCCAGCAAGTTGGCAGTGGCAGACGTAGACGGGAACGGTTTCGCCGATCTCGTTTCCACGGATTACTACTCAACCGAAATCTCGGTGTTCTTGAACCGCGGGGACGGCACGTTTAATCCGGCGAGCAATTATGAAGGCCATGGAAACTACTACGGTGTTGGTTTGGTGGCAGCCGACTTCAACGGCGATGGAACCGCCGATATCTCAAACGTAAATAATTTCTCAGTGTCTGTGTTGCTCAACAATGGGGATGGCACCTTCCCAACACCGGTCGAGCGAGGTTATGCGACAGAAGAGTCCCCCACACAAGTGGTGGCAGTTGACGTGGACGACGACGGAGACGCCGACCTCGTGGGCTTAAGTGACTACGGGTCGGGTACAGTCTTGGTGCTTCGAAACCGGGGCGACGGCACGTACGACGCGCCAGCCCACTACGGTGCCGGAAAAACCTATCCTGTCTCGCTAGATGCCACGGATGTGGACAGAGACGGGGCTATCGACATCGTCGCCGCCGGCTATTCGCCGACTTCGGGCAAGAGTGTCGTTTGGGTGTTTCGGAACCAGGGTGACGGCACATTTGATGATCCGGTCGAGTACGGCGTTTCCGGCAATAGCTTCGAGGCAGTCTCGACGGGGGACGTCGACGCAGATGGGTTCATCGACATCGTCGCCGCTACCGCGAACTCTTTTTCGGGCGATGGAGACGGCCTTGTGCAGGTGTTACGCAACCGGGGCGACGGCACGTTTGAAACCGCCGTCTCTTATGAAACAGTTAACGGCCAACCGCATTCGATCACCGTGGCAGACGTTGACGGCGATGGTGCCCCCGAGTTAATCGCCGCAGGCTCCGAGTCGTACTACGGCGGAGCCAGCATCTTGTGGGTGTTTCGGAACCTGGGCGACGGCACGTTTGAAACCCCGACAGTCTACGACACACCGGGGGGTTCCTTAACGGACATACTCGCAACAGACGTGAACGGGGACGGTGCGCCCGATCTTGTCGCTGTTGGTTCGTCGAGTGGTGGAGGTAGCGAGTCCGCTGCAATCACTGCAACCACAGTCCCAGTTGGGGCGTCGATAGTCTGGGTGTTGCAGAACCAGGGAGACGGCACCTTCGCGGAGGCGGTCGGCTATGGCACTGGCGGGAACGACGCCAGCAATCTGCTCGCCGAAGACATGGACGGCGACGGGATACGAGACCTGGTCGTGGGTGGCTCTACGTATTATGGCTCGAGTGGAGGAGCGGTTTCGGTGCTTCGCGGGCTCGAAGATGGTACATTCGCACCTCCAATCGAATACGACACCTTAAGCAATTACTCGGACGTCGCTGCCGCAGATGTGGACGGGGACGGCGTCATCGACCTTATCACCGCGAATAATGAATATGGCATCTGGGTGCTGCGTAATCGAGGCGACGGGACGTTCCCCGGGCGGGCCAGTTATCCAATAAGTGACGAAGTCCTGTCGGTACTAACTGCGGACGTGGACGGTGACGGGGCTGAAGACGTTATCTCGATCAGCTACTCCTACGCTTCGTACGGGGGATACGTCTCCATCACGCCGAATCGCGGTAACGGCGTGCTCGGGTCATCGGTCGATTACAAACTGGGGGTAGACTACCCTTACTCAGTCGCGGCTGCTGATGTGAACGGGGATGGTACACCCGATCTGGTCGTCGTCACGAGCAACGGCTCTTCGGTTCTTTTGAACAAGGGTAACGGCACGTTCGAGACTCCTGTCAACTATTCGACCGGGAGTGGCCAGGCCGTCACGTTAGCGGATATGGACGGTGACGGCGACACCGACATCGTCGTATCGAGCTATTCACGCGTGTCGGTACTGCGGAACCTGGGCGATGGCACGTTCGGCTCTGCGGAATCATACTTTACCTCGGGCAATTATGGATCCGCTCTGGCACTGGCAGATATAGACGGGGATGGGGCCACCGACGTCATAACTGCCGGCTCCTCGGGGAGCACAAACACCACAGCGGTATGGGTGGCGCGCAACCGTGGGGATGGCACCTTCGAGACTCCGGTCCAATATCAGATGGCAGGAATGAACGCGGACAGGGTGCGATCCGGCGACCTGGATGGCGACGGCGACACGGACCTTGTCACGATCAGCTACTCCTCGTCGGGGTTTCGCATTCTCTCGGTGCTGCGGAACGAAGGAAGCGGTACGTTCTCCGGGCCTACTGCTTATGTGGTCGGGAACGATGCTACAGATCTGCTACTCTCGGACATCGATGATGATGGAACTGTCGATGTCATCACCGTAGGGGGCACTTATTCCTACGGTGTGGGTCGTGTGTCCATCCTGAGGAACCTGGGCAACGGGACGTTCGGCCTCCGTACCGACTACGCTGCAGGTGTCGACCCGAGCGGAATCGTGGCCGCAGACCTGGACAGAGACGGTGACAAAGACCTTATTGTGGCTGGTAGCAACTTCATTGGGACGATCACGGTGTTGCCCAACGGGGGCAAGGTTACCCTTCCGCCAGCTGCAGATCTCACCGTCACGAATGCATCGGTACTACCAGCGTCCGTATATCTCGGCGACACTGTTCGCATCGATTACTCGGTGAAGAATATCGGGCAATCAACAGCAGCGGGCAAGTGGATCGATTCGATTTTCCTGTCGAAGGATGATCGGCTCGACCCGTCCGACAAACTCCTGACTCGCGTGACCCACGTGGGTGACCTCACACCGGGAGCGAGTTACGATCAGTCGATCCAGGCGATCGTGCCCGCGTTCAGCGGGTTTGTTCCGGGCGATTGGCAGGTGTTAGTCCGCACCAACACCCGCTCGGACATCCGCGAGCAAAGTGCCACAAATAATACGTTATCTGCCCCGATCGCGATCGATCAGCAAATCACGACGTTGACGTTGGGAGTTCCCTTTGATGGTACCATCGCGGCCGGGCAGTCACTCTACTACCAAGTTGATTACGCCAAGGGCCAAGC
Source organism: Gemmata sp. (assembly GCA_041740855.1). GTDB lineage: Bacteria > Planctomycetota > Planctomycetia > Gemmatales > Gemmataceae > Gemmata. The sequence continues at coordinate 9,029 of JBGSLF010000198.1, read as the reverse complement.
CCTCGCATTCACCCTGACCGGCCTGCCGACCAGTGGCACTGTGGAACTGTATGTCAAACGCGATGGGCTTCCTGGCACGGCCGCATTCGACCGCGCCGGCAACCGCCCATTCGCGGGCGAGCAGTACATCGTCCTCCCCGCCCAGGCGACCGCTGGGACATACTACATCCTCGTCCACGCCCCGACCCTTGCGTCGTCGCCCGCGAGCTTCCGGTTGACCGCGGAAGTTCCGGTCTTCGGTATTCGCAGCACGCAGTTCGGCACTGCCGGGAACGCGGGGGACTTCACCGTCCGCGCCGCTGGCACCAACCTGGACGGCGCAATCACAGCTCGATTGCGGAACGCTCAAGGTTTCGATCTGGCCGCAAAGAGTTACTACAACCCGAGTGCGGCGGAAATATATGTCACGTTCGATCTCCGCGGGGTGGCTCCCGGCACGTACGACGTGGTGTTCGAGAACGCCGCTGGCGACACCGTTACCATCCCGCAGGGTCTTCGCGTCGTGGCGTCGGCCAGTTCGGAGGCAGTAGTTCCGCACATGATCGCTCCGTCGCGCATTCGCCGCGGGAGCCTGTTCAGCTTCACCGTCGAGTGGGAGAACACGTCGATGAACGACGTGGCAGCCCCGCTGCTGACGGTGGGTGCGCCAGTCCCGTTCGGCACTAAGGCCGGGGACTCGTCTCTCGGCACCCGGTATACGTTCCTGGGTACGAACACCAAGAACGGCCCGGCCGGCATCCTCCGCCCCGGCCAACGCGAGTCGATCACTTTCTGGGCTCAGTCGGACACCGAAGTCGGGACGTATAGCCTGTTCGTGGACCGCGTCATCAAAGACCCAACTGCCCCGTTCGACTGGGCTGCAGCGATCGCCTTTGTACAACCCGCCGCGATGACTCCTGACGAGGTCGCTTCGGTTGCGGACACGCTCGAACAGACCTACGGCGGGAACGCCGGCGGTTACTTGCATATGCTTGCGGGAACGGCCGATGCCACATGGCAAGATCCCAGAGACCCCGATGGTTTGCTTCAAGAAGAAGTAATACGAGTCTGGAGTCGCTTGACATCAGGCCTCTGGGGATCGGTACTGCCGACTGCTGACCAACCGGATGGTGGGTACGCCGTCACCGCCAACGAGACCAGCTCAGGAGCGGCTATCACAACCCGGACGGACCGATTCGGCCGGTTCCACTTCACCGACCTGCCGGATGGAACCTACACCCTTTCCATCCCGGGAGAGGTGACGACCGTATCCGGCGGGAACTCCTTTGCAATCGCTGCTGCTGGGTCCGTTGGCCCGATCAATGTCTCGGTCATCGATGTTCCCGACATCACGTTCCAGATCGATCTACTGGACGGCGATCCGATTGCCTCGGCAACGGTCGTGATCTTAAAGGGTGAGGTGCCGGTCGGAGGTGGGGTGACGGACGACGAGGGTGTGGCCACAGCAACTGGGGTGGAACCAGGCACTTACACCCTGGTGATCGGCCTGCTCGAGGGCGGAGTCAAGGTGATCGAGGGAGTGGTGATTCCTCCAAGCGGCGCGGATGTAATTGAAATCGATCTCGCCTCGGCAACCCTACGGGGCACCCTCCCGGCCACGGCCGGGCTGTACCCGGTGCTCGTCTCGACTGGGGCCAAAGTCGAAGTGGTACACGCTACCGTGAACGGAACCGGTTTCGATCTCCGCGCGGCGGCCGGCGACTACCGACTTTTGATCTTCGGTGACAATGGGAACCAGTTAGCCGACCTCGGAGTGTTTACCCTGGCCGACGGGGCACAGATCGATGTGGGGCTTATCGCGATTCCGGTGCAACTGCAGTTAGAGTCTAATCTCAGTCTCTTCTCGGGCACCACGATCTGGTTTGACGACCCGATCGTCGGTTTAGGGACGCACATGGTAGATGGGCCGCCGTCCGCCTTGGCCCTGATCGACATCAACGTGATTGGCCTCAGGGATCCGGATCTTGTGGAGTTACTGGTGGCCCCGTTCGTGCTCTGGGGCACAGGGCTCGTGCGCGGGGCCGAGTATGTGTCGGTGGTAAGGCAGTTCGTTGACGGAGGGGGCTACCGGTCTTTCTCTGACGGGTCAGAGACAGTCGAATCGGGCGGCGGTGTCAATCCTGGTTTCCGCAACCACCGCGTCACCGAGTTCTGGGTGAACGGGCTGCTGACCTACTCTGCGGAAGAACTCAAGAAAAAGGTTGACTCCAAGGAAGTGGAACTCGACTGCGGCGAATCCAGGCCGTTCGAGATCAAAGATCTCCTATCGACTCAGGGCGACGACGCCAAGAAGCTCTTATACCAGGACGGCAACAACAAGGGGAGCCGCCCACTGACGTTTGGGGACACCCTTGCCGGGGGCGTCGGCCACTACGGGACGCCTCCGAGTTACGCCGGCACGCCAGACAAGAGAGAACTCGATGCCGGTCAAGCCATCCTTACGCGGAACACACATGGAAAATATGAGGTAGAGCTGAAGGGGGTGAAGTTACACGTGCACGACGCATTTGACTTCTGGCCGGGTTCACTCGGCCTTCCCCTCCTCACCCGATACGGCACCACGGTCCTCGCGTTCCTGGAGATCAACGGGCGTGCCGGAGATGTGGTATTCGATGTTACGTGGGAGGACCAGAAAGAGCGGAAGGTGGAGTTGGGGATAGGAGAAGAGTGTGACCCCTGTGAGAGTAAGATGCCGCCGGACGACTGCAAGAAGGTGGAGCGTCCAACGTCGTTCGATCCGAACGATATCACCGGCCCGGCTGGCTATGGGCCAGATAACTACATCGTCGCCACCGACGTGATGCCGTACACGATCCGGTTCGAGAACGACGCCAAGAAGGCGACCGCCCCTGCTGCGGTCGTCAGTGTTACTCAAACGCTCGACGCCGATCTGGACTGGACCACGTTCCGCCTCGGCGATCTCGGCTTCGGTAACACCGTTGTGGACGTTCCCGACGACGTGGCGTTCTACGATACTCGCGTCGATGCCACCGCCACTCTGGGTGTGTACGTCGAGATCAGTGCGGGGATCGACACTGCTACTGGCAAAGTGCACTGGCAGTTCACGGCCATCGACCCAGCCACCGGAGACATCCCGGCGGACCCACTGGTCGGCTTCCTGTTGCCCAACGTGAACTCGCCGGAAGGGGAGGGCTTCGTCACATACATCATCAGCCCGAGACAGGGTGTTGTCTCCGGCCATCGTGTGGACGCTGTGGCAGAGATCGTGTTCGATGTGAACGAGCCGATTATCACACCAGAGATTTACCACACGTTCGACACCGGTTTGCCAACCAGCAGCGTGCAACCGCTCCCGGCCGTTGTTGGCAAGGCCGCATTCACTGTGGCCTGGACCGGTCAGGATGACGTCGGCGGATCTGGCGTTGCGACTTACGATATCTTCGTCTCGGAGAATCAAGGCCCATACACGCTCTGGCAAAACGACATCGCAACCAAATCAGCGACTTTCACCGGGGTGAACGGCCACACCTACTCCTTCTACAGTGTGGCAACGGATGGAGTTGGGTTCGTAGAACCGATCCCAGTTGCGGCCCAGGCGACAACACTCATTACCGTTCAGAACGGGGGCGGAGGCGGAGGTGGCGGAGGAGCTACTGATACTTCTCCGCCATCTAGCCCTGGTGCGTTGAGGTCTTCTGGCCTCAGCCCAACCAGCGTCACTATGAACTGGTCGCCTTCGAATGACGACATCGGTGTGTTCGGGTATACGGTGTACTTCCGCCAGGCTGGTAGCAGCCAATACGCCGTTGCCGGTCAGACTTCTGCAACAACGCTGGAAATCACCCTGCTTGAGCCAGGCACGGAGTACGAGTTCTACGTGATTGCCCGCGACGATGCCGGGAACTCCTCTGCCCCGTCTGCAATAGTGGCGATTACCACTCTGCTCGTTCCCGACACCGAACCGCCGACCGCACCTACAGGTTTGGCGGTCGCTAACGTCTCTTCGAACGCCGTTACTCTCACTTGGCAGCCTGCAACCGACAACAACGGTATCGCACGGTATGTGGTGTTCGGCCGTCTATCCGGGCCTGTGGCAGCAACATTCTCGGTCGCGTTAAGTGGTGCATTCTCCGAGGTTGCTGAGGCAACTGGAACGACGGTTGAGGTCAACAATCTGGAGCCAGGCACGGGGTACGAGTTCTACGTTGTGGCCGAGGATGTGGCTGGCAACACTTCCCCGCAATCAACGCCCGTTCTCATCACGACCGAAGCAGCGCCGCTCGATAACGAATCGCCAACGGCCCCTGCAAATCTTTCCGCTTCAAATGTCACGAATACCGGGCTGAATCTGTCCTGGATGGCAGCGACTGACAATGTTGGTGTGTCTGAATACACGGTTTACTTCCGTGTGGCCGGGTCGGGTTCGTTCGCCAGCGCCGGCAAGTTAGGCGGAACCTCGTTTGCCGTTACCAGTCTGGAACCCGGCACGGAGTACGAGTTCTATGTTGAAGCCCGAGATGCTGCCGGGAATGTCTCTCTGCCATCGGCAACTCTTTCTGCGACCACGGAGGCCACACCTTCCGTCGTCACCCGGTTTATTGCAGTCGGTACCTCGGATGGGTCCGTCCGATTGGTTAACGCGGATGATGGCGCTGTCATTCTGTCCGGGTTCTCTCCGCTCGATTCGGGTGGGGTGGCGTATACCGGCATCGTGAGTGTCGCACTCGGCGATGTGAACGGTGATGGCGTCGCCGATCTGTTCATCGCTGCAGCGTCTCCACTCGGCGAGAAGGGCCTCGATGCCAGCAAGGCTGGTCGAGTGTTCGTCTACGATGGAGCGACTCTTCTCAGCGGAGACACAAGCGCTGCCCCGATTCGGTCAATCACCCCGTTTGCGACCTCTGATAGCCAGCAGACCAGCACCGGCTTACTTCCCGTGAATACCACGTACACCAACGGCCTGAACATTGCCGCCGCTGACGTGAACGGCGACGGTGTGGCCGATTTGATTGCGGGCACTCGCGGCGGTATACCGACGCTCGGGCTACGCGAGTACGGCCGGTTTGTCGTGATTAACGGTGACACAATGAGTCAGATCGGCAACATCGTGAAGCCGTTTGGCACCGGATACGAGAAGGGAATTGTGGTCGCCGGGTTAGACGTAGGCGGCGACGGCAAAGCCGAGGTTGCTGTCACACGAGGCGGACCGGTTGCGAGCACGAATCCGAACAAGAGCAACAAACTCAAGCTTTACCAGTTGAGTGGGGCTTCACTCAATGAACTGAATTTAACCGGCACGGACGCGGTGCTGGCTCCGTTCAGCGATCTCGGACGCGATGGCCGCATCACCGGTGTGGACACGAACGGTGATGGGAAACAAGAACTGGTATTTAGCGCTCTTGATCGAAGTGCGAATAACGTCCGAGTGATCGTGTATGGTATCGCCGCTTCCGCCGCGGCTGGCACGCCTGCGGCAACCGTTGTCAGCACCGGTTCTGCAAACGGTGCCTACACCGTTGGGGCCGGTGTCACCGACCATGCCATCACAAGCACCGATCGCAATGGCGACGGCAGCAATGAATTAGCGATTCTCCTCGATGCGAACGTGGACCAAATCGCATACTTCGCCACACTATCGGGCAATTCGTTGGGTGGGTTCAACCTTCCAGTCTTGACCGGGGGTGTGACGATCGACGCAATCGGTTGAAATGGTGGTGAAGCCCGGCACAGCGTGCCGGGCCCACTGCGCAATCGGCTACCAATGCTCGCGGTGGCGATGAAGGTGGTACGCGAAAATTCGCAGTTAAAAGAAAACGTGTTCGGTGTCTAAAAGCAAAACACCAGGGGTTGTTGAAAAGTCGTAAGCCCTCTGTGACTCTTTCAATTACCCACAACGCGGTTCTTCAGTTCGAAGCCGAGGCCGAATGGCGTGATCGGCAGAAGGCTGTCACGGAGAGTTCGGTACTTCGCCAGTCGGCGATGATCGCTCGCCAGCGTTCCACGATCCGAGGGTCATGCACGGCCATCACGAGTCTCCTTGCGAACGAGGAAAACCCACAGATTACCTCGCACCACAAGACGACCATTCACCGGACGCTAACGTTGCACCTGCTGGTCGATGAAACTCTCACCCATCGCCAAAAAGTTACACGAACTCAGCGGCGAGGTTGATCCCGAATCGGCCAAAGTCAGATGAGCGGCCGGCCCACAGCGCAACCGCCTCCAATCTTGGCGAGCCGCGTATTTTGGCGAGCCGGAGTGCGTGAGCACTCGGGTTACTTTTATCTTGTGCAAGCGAAGATTCCGCGGCGAGCTAAACGCTCGTCCTGAAGCCTGTCGAAGCTCGATCCACTCGCATTCACACCACAGACATCCCTCACTGGAATCACCTGACCACCCCCAGGAATTGATGCCCGCCTCGCCTGCCGCAGCGTATCCGTGTAACCTATATCGGGGGGATCGGCTCCCCGTTCGTCCCGGCCCCTCGTTTGGAGCGTCGATGTCGCACTTCAGGTCGCTTCTGGCCCTGACCCTACTGGCCGCCGCTGCCGTCGCCTCCGACTCGCCGAAGGCGGACGCCCCCAAGCCGGGGAAACGGCCGCCGGAACTCGGTCGGGTGCCATTCCTCCGGGACTACGAGGAGGCCGTGCGGCAGGCGAAGGCAGAGAAGAAGCCGCTGTTCGTGCTGTTCGACGAAGTGCCCGGGTGTGAGACCTGCAAGCTGTTCGGCAGCGGTCCGCTGTCGCACCCGTTGGTCGTGTCCGCCGCGACGTCCGAATTCGTGCCTGTCGCTGTGGCCAACAACCTGAAGGGGAAGGACGCAGACGTGCTGAAGAAGTTCGCCGAGCCGGCGTGGAACAACCCGGTCATGCGGTTCCTGGGGGCGGACGAGAAGGACCTGATCCCGCGGAAAGACGAGGTGTACCACGGCGGAGTGGTACTCGCCCGCATGGCCGAGAGCCTGGCGAAGGCGAACCGGCCAGTGCCCGCGTACCTGAAGTTGGGGGTGGCCGAGTACGCCCCGAAGACGACCGCCACGGCCGTGTTCGCCATGCACTGTTACTGGGTGGGGGAGGCCAAACTGGGGGCGCTCGACGGGGTTGTGTTCACCCGCATCGGCATGCTGGCGAAGGCCGAAGTGGTGGAGGTGACGTTCGACCCCGCGGTGATCGGGTACAAGGCGCTCGTGGAGAAGGCGAAGGAACTCGAATGCACCCACACCGTGTTCGCCCGCACCGACGCCCAGGCGAAGACGGCCGCGGAGGTGGTGGACCAGGGGAAGGTGGTGCGGAGCGACACTGCGATCGACGCCAAGACCCAGCAGCAGTACCACTTGGCCCACCACCCCCGCTACCACTTCCTGCCGCTGACGATGGCCCAGGCGACGAAGGTGAACGCGGCCCTGGCCAACAACCAATCGCCGGACGAGTTCCTCTCCCCGTTACAACGGGACATTTACACCCGCTTCACCCGGACGACCGAAGCGGAGGGCAAGCGGGTGTTCCAGCTTACCCCGGATCGGTCGCCGGTCGGGGTGATCGCGTACTGGGCGAAGTTGGAGGAGACGCTCGCGGGCGGGGAGTGATGGTGGGCTGCCGTGGGCGTAGTCCGGGGCGGCATGTAGGCATTCTGGGATTCGGAACCCACTCAGCGGCTTCGGCTGCCGCTGAGCTTGGCGTTCGGAGGTGGAGGTGGTGTTACCGGTGTTGGTTTGCGAGTCGCGCAATGAGCAGGCGTTCTGCTCGCGCAAACCAATTCAGAGTTCGGCGGCGGAGGCGAGCGAATGGGCGAGGACGCCGCACTCTTGGCGGCGATGGAAGCAACCCCGACAGACGACACACCCCGACTGGTCTATGCCGACTGGCTGGACGACCACGGGCGTCCCGGCGCGGAGTTCATCCGCATCGAGTGTGAGCTGGCCCAACTGGAACGCGAGAGGGAACAAGAGGAGGAGTTGCGGGCACGGCTCCGGGATGAGCCGCAGGACTTCGAGTTGGTGCCCGATGACGACTTCGAGATGTACTTCAGCCCCCGCACCATGCTGGTTGCCCAGCTTCTTGGTGCCAGCCGCGGGCTCGACCCGGCGTGGGTCGCTCGGGTCTGCCGGTTGCCGGAGGACCAGTTGTACGCCCGGCTCCGCGAGATCCAAGCTTGGCTCCGGAAGAGAGTGTCGGTGGTCGATGCCCTGGCGAGCGTGGCAAAGTGGGACGAGTCGCCATCCCCTCCCAACACGCTGTGGGGAAGGGTCCGGAGGCTGTTCCAGCGGCCGCCGATCGGATCGCCGCCCCCCGACGGGCCGCATGTTCGTGTGCTACGGGAGTGGACCGAAGCGAACCTGTGTCCGGGCGATGAGCTGTGGGAGTACGACACTGGCGGTGAGAGTTGGGCGCACCTGTGCGGGGAGATGGGGTATGCTGCCGTCCACGACGGCAAGGTGGTTGAGTTCATCATGCTCATGATGAACTGAGGAAAGGCGCGCCGAACCGCTCTCATGGCCAACCGAGTTGAATGAGAGCAAAGATTCCGGGGCGAGCTGAACATGCGTTCCGAAGCCCGTCCTGAAGCCTGTCGAAGCCCAGTCTCCTCGCACGCGCACAAATCCACGCGACGCTCTTGTGTCGTCCCAGATCGATGGCAATAATCGTGTCTGCTGTTGTGAACATCGCAAGCCTCCCAAACGTGAAGGGCGATCACCCTTCACCCTAACGCACACGCTTCCCCAGATTCTGTGAGGTTGTAAACGAAGTTTTTTCTTCGCCTCAACAGAATCCAGGCCGTCAGGGGCCGCAGGCGGTCCGAGGGTTGCATCGATTCTTTCGGCGGCAGAAGGGCAAGCGGATGGTGGAAGCCGAAGCAGCGGTGCCAGTCCCCGTCGAGCAGGTCGCCACCCTGCGGCGGCTGACCGATCTGCCCTGTATGGAGTGCAAGCGGTTCCTCGCTTCCCTGCCCCCTGCCGAGCGGGAGCGGTACATCGCGGCGGCCGAGGCCCAGCCCGGCATCATCCTGCACGACCCGATCGAGGACGATCCCGCGGTGCGTCCACTGTTCCTGGCCGCGTGCGAGGACGC
>JBGSLF010000197.1:0-32248 GCA_041740855.1 Gemmata sp. | reverse complement strand
CGGTTCGCAATGTGGTGATTCACCTCCTGGCCGATGTTGATGCAAAGAGCCGACCCGAAGCCATCGAATTACTGCAATTCCATCCCGAGACCGCAAAGAAGCTTATCGGGATTCCCTAGAGTGAATAAAGGAATGGCCCTGAATTGGGCGCGATCCCAATCGCGTTCCCATCTTGATACATTGAGTGCATTGCCGTTCTCACGTCCGTTCAGGGTGGCACGTTCATTGCGGCCATCTACGTCAGTCGGAGTTCTCATGATCCGCTCAATCTTTCCACTCCTCTCTCTGGCGATGGTTTCCCTCATCACCGCTGGCAATCGCCCCACGCTTAGTGCTGAAGAACCGAAGCCCACGCAATCGGCAGTGCCGATTCGCGTGATGAGTTTCAACATCCGCTATGGCACCGCGCGGGACGGCGACAATCACTGGGATAAACGCAAGGATTTCGTAGCCGAAACCATCGCGACGTTCGAGCCGGACATTCTGGGCACCCAGGAAACGATTGGCTTCCAGCGCGACTATCTCGCCGAGAAAATGCCGGGATACGAAGTATTCGCGGCAGGGCGAGACGATGGTAAGGAAACGGGGGAAATGGCAGCACTTTACTTCCGCAAGGATCGCTTCGAGAAACTTGATGGTGGCCACTTCTGGCTTAGCGAGACGCCCAAACAGCCTGGAAGCAAGAGTTGGGATTCCGCTCTGCCGCGAATTGCAACCTGGGTCAAACTCAAGGATCGCACGGCGAAGGATGGCCTCCCGGTGTTATTCCTGAACACGCATTTCGATCATCGCGGGACCAAAGCACGGCTTGAATCGGCGCGATTGATTCGTCAGCAACTCTCAGAACTCGGCAAGGGGTGCCGTATCGTCATCACCGGCGACTTTAACGCTGCCGAAGCAAGCGAATCTTACGCCGAGTTATTCGCAGACGCAGCGGGAAAAACATCCCCAATTGTGGACACTTTCCGAATTGCACATCCCAAGCGCGGTGCGGACGAAGGCACCTTCTCCGGGTTTCAGGCCAACACAATATCAGGTGCCCGAATCGACTGGATTGGTTGCTCGCGTGACTGGGAGATCCGCTCCGCAGGAATCGATCGCACCGCGAAGGACGGCCGTACTCCATCGGATCACTTTCCCATAACCGCCGTTCTACGAGCCACTTCACCGGGTGAGAGACCTACGCTGCGGGTATTGAGTTACAACGTCCACCATTGCGAAGGCACAGATGGGAAACTCGATTTACTCCGCATCGCACGAGTGATTCGTGCCGCCGATCCCGATCTGGTTGCCTTGCAAGAAGTGGATTACAAAACGAAACGCACAAATGGTGTCGATCAGACGGCGGAACTAGCGCGGCTCACCGGCATGCACGCACGATTTGGCAAGGCGATCGATCACGCTGGCGGGGAATACGGTCAAGCGATTCTATCTCGGTTCCCACTCGAAGCGGCCACGGTTCACAAGTTGCCCGGAATGCCCGAGCGCGAACAACGCATCGCCGTCGAAATTCCTGTGAAATGGGATGGGTTCGATCTCACGTTTGTGTCCACGCACCTCGATCACCAACTCACCACAGAACGAGAGCAACAAGCCGTAACGCTCAACGAACTCTTCGCCAAGTCGGAGAAGCCTGTTGTCCTGGTGGGTGATTTCAACGCGACTCCAGAAAGCAAACCACTCGTGCTTCTTAACGAAAAGTGGAAAGTCGCAACATTGAACCCGAAACTGCTCACCGTTCCAGCCGGAAAACCGAATCGACAAATCGACTATGTTCTCGTTCGCCCGGCAAACACGTTTCGCGTGTTTAAAGCGGAAGTGATCGATGAGCCGGTTGCTTCCGATCATCGGCCGGTGTTTGTCGTGTTGCAACTGGAAGCGAAGTGAACCAGATTCGTGCGTGCAACGCTTTACTACGACGAGTATAACTCGATTTATTAAGTGAGAAGTGCGGACCATTCCCTTCTCGCCATTTCATTGAGGCGCAACATGCGGATGCTAACTCTCCTTGCAGCGGTCGTTGCCACAGGTGCGATGGTTTCACCGGCCAAAGCGGCCGGAAAGCGGAATGTGGTGGTGATTGTGGCGGACGACCACGGCCCAGACGCGGGTTGTTACGGCAACAAAGATGTCCGCACGCCCAACCTGGATAAGCTCGCGGCGGATGGCATTCGGTTCGATAAGGCTTTCTGCACCACCGCAAGTTGCAGCGCAAGCCGATCTGTGATTCTGTCTGGCTTGCATAATCACCTTAACGGCCAGTATGGACACCAACACCACTTTCACCACTTCAGTTCTTTCCCATCGGTGAAGAGTTTGCCAGTGCTCCTCGCGGGTGCGGGTTACCGCACGGCTCAGATTGGTAAGTATCACGTCGGCCCTGAGGAGATTTACCGCTTTCAGACGTATCTCACTGGTAATCAGGGTGGTAGCCGCAACCCCGTGACGATGGCGGAGAAGTGCCGCGATGTGATTGCCGCCAAGGACGATCGCCCGTTCTTCTTGTACTTCGCAACGGCCGATCCGCACCGTGGTGGCGGTGTGGTCGAGGACAATCCGCACCAACCGGACCGCTTCGGCAATGGCCCCAAGTATAACGGCGTGACGGAAGTGACATACGATCCGGCCAAGCTAACCGTGCATCCGTTCCTTCCCGATACACCTGCGTGCCGGGCGGAACTGGCCCAGTATTACCAATCGGTTTCGCGCGTCGATCATGGAGTGGGCAAACTCATCGAGATTCTCAAGGAATCCGGCGAATACGACAACACGCTCATCATGTACCTTTCGGATAACGGGATGGCGTTCCCCGGATCGAAGACCACGCTTTACGAACCCGGAATGCGACTGCCGTTATTGGTGCGAAGCCCGGACCAAAAGGCTCGGGGAGGATCGACCGATGCAATGGTGTCGTGGGTTGATTTAACACCCAGCATCCTGGATTTCGCAGGTGTGAAAGATATTCCTGGCCCGCCCGCAGTAGGCCAACCGGGACCGGAACTTCCCGCGCGACCCAACCCAAAGGTTGCACCAAAAGCGAAGGCCGCCAATGCGAAACCATACGAGTTCCACGGCCGCTCGTTCCTGGGCGTTCTGAACAATCCCAAGGCAACCGGGTGGGACGAAGTGTGCGCGTCGCACACATTCCACGAGATCACCATGTATTACCCGATGCGTGTGATCCGAACCCCGCAATACAAGTTGACGCTGAACCTGGCGCACCAACTCCCCTTCCCGTTCTCGTCCGACCTTGAAGCATCGGCCACCTGGAAAAGTGTGTCCAAAGATCCCGAAGCACGTTACGGCAAGCGCCTCGTGAAGGACTACATTCAACGCCCTCGTTATGAACTGTACGACCTCACAGCCGATCCGCACGAAGTGAAGAACCTGGCCGACGACCCGAAGCACGCCACAGTGTTCAAGGAACTACAGGATAAACTGAAAGCATTCCAGGAACGCACGGGTGATCCGTGGGTGGTGAAGTACAAGTACGAGTAATGGCATCTCAGGAGTGAACTTGTGAATCGCATACTCTCCCGTTTCGCACCGGCCGTTGTTGGCCTCGTGGTTTGTTGCGCCGTGATCGTGGCGGCCGAACCACCGCGTGAACTTCGGCTCGACATGATTCCCAAGGATTTGATTGGGAAGAACGGCCGCTACCAACCCACCAAGGGGAAAGTGTTCATCCCTGACGTGGCTCGCAATGAAGTGATTTGCTTCTGCCTCTATACCACTCATCGCAGCGTGCTGAAACTCAACACTCAACTGTATCCACTCAAGGATGGCGAATCTCGCAAAGTCACACTTCACATCGATCGTGGTAATGGCTTCGAGAAAACCGCCGAGCAGGATGTGGATACAGAAGGCTGGAGCACCGTCTTCCGGGTGGAAAAATGGGATGATACCAAGCCGGCGAAGTATCGCGTGACACACCCCGGCGGTGCGAGCTACGAAGGAACCATTCGCCGCAACCCCACCGATAAGGAAGAGATCGTTGTTGGCAATCTCTCGTGCAATTCCAGCACCGACCGCAATATGAAGCCGGACCTCATCGCCAATCTCAAGGCACTCGATTGTGACATGCTCTTCTTCGCGGGCGACCAGAGTTACGATCACAAGGAACACCTAGCGGCATGGCTACTCTTCGGGCGGCAGTTTGGAGAGGTGATCAAGGACCGACCGACCGTAACCATTCCGGACGATCACGATGTGGGCCACCCGAACCTCTGGGGAGCCGGTGGCAAGCAAGCCCTGCGTGCGGACGGCGTCGACGGTGGATACTTCATGCCGGTGAACTATGTGAACATGGTGCAACGCCAGCAGTGCGGCCACTTGCCCGACCCATACGACCCGACACCCGTCGCCCGCGGCATTACGGTTTATTACACTTCGCTCAACATCGGCGGAATCGACTTTGCGATTCTCGAAGATCGCAAGTGGAAAGAAGGACCACTTGGCTTGGTAAAGGTTAACGGCCCGCGGCCCGATCACGTCACGGATACAAGCCTCGATCCGAGAACGATCGACGTTCCGGAAGCCACACTGCTTGGCGAGCGACAACTCAAGTTCTTGAACAACTGGACGGGCGAGTGGAACGGGGCGTTCATCAAGTGCGTGCTCTCACAGACACCATTCGCAGGTGCCGCACACTTGCACGGCGGCAAGCAAGATCGTCTAGTCGCGGATCTCGATTCCAACGGCTGGCCACAAGCGGGCCGCAACGCCGCACTGCGAGCCATTCGCAAGGGCTATGCTGTGATGCTTAGCGGAGATCAACACCTCTCCACCGTCGTCCATCAAGGGGTGAACGACTGGGGCGATAGCGGTTGGCAGTTTACCAGCCCTAGCATCTGGAATCTGTACGGTCGCGCGTGGCATCCGTTAGAGAAAACCAGTCGCCCGTTTCCAGGCTCGCCGTTGCCATTCGCTGGCGATTTCCTTGATGGCTTCGGGAACAAGTTGCGCATGGCGGCTTATGCCAACCCGACCGTGGAGAACCACCAGGGCACAGGGTTCGGCCTGGTTCGATTCCGCAAGAAGACTCGCGAGATTGTGTTTGAGTGTTGGCCGCGATTTGTGGATGTGACCAAGCCGGGCGCGACCCAGTACACCGGATGGCCAATCACCGTTACGCAAGAAGATAACTATGCGCGAAAGCCGGTGGCTTGGCTGCCCACGGTGAAGGCGAACATCGATAACCCGGTGGTGCAAATCATCGACGAAACGAGCAATGAAGTGGTGTACACCTTGCGCGTTAACGGGCGACAGTGGCAGCCGAAAACCTTCCGCGTGGGGCCGCACACAATCCGCGTGAGCACAGGCGACGGCAAGTGGAAAGAGTTCAAAGCAACTCCCGCCACGTTCGAGAAACCCGAAGCGGTGCTCGAAGTGACTCTTTAAGCCCGGCTCTCGATCAGTTGAACGTCGCGACAACGCCCATAGCCAATGAAACTATCCCTGAAATCCACCGCAACGGAGTTCACTGTGCGATTCATACTCTTCGTGGGCATCTTGGGCGTCTTCACACCCTCGCTCGCGCGAGCGGAGGAACCGAAGCGGCCCAATGTGATTGTTATTCTCAGCGACGACATGGGCTTCTCGGATGTGGGCTGTTACGGCGGCGAAATCACGACACCCAACCTTGATGCGATGGCCGCCAATGGCATGCGCTTCACGCAGTTCTATAACACGGCGCGCTGTTGCCCCACCCGTGCGAGTTTACTCACCGGTTTGTATCCGCACCAAGCCGGTGTGGGGCACATGATGGAAGACAAGGGGAAACCGGGCTACACCGGGAACCTGAACACTTCATGCCGCACCATCGCCGAGGTATTGAAGCCCGCCGGCTACAAAAGCTACGCCGTGGGGAAATGGCACGTCACTCGGTTTACCAGCAAAGATGGCCCCAAAGATAACTGGCCACGCAACCGCGGGTTCGATCGCTTCTATGGCACGATCCACGGTGCGGGTAGTTTCTTTGATCCATCGTCGCTTGTGCGTGACGATACGATGATCTCCCCATACGCCGACCCGGAGTATAAGCCGGCGACCTACTACTACACCGATGCCATCTCCGATCATGCGGTCCGCTTTGTTCAAGAACACACCAAGAACGAGTCGGGCAAGCCGTTTTTCATGTACGTCACTTACACAGCGGCACACTGGCCCATGCATGCTCTTCCCGAAGACATTGCGAAGTACAAGGGGAAGTACGATGCGGGCTATGAACCCATTCGCAAAGCGCGATTCGACAAGGCGACGAAGCTCGGACTGATCGACCCGAAGCAAGGGCTTTCACCTCAAGCGGGCAACTGGACGACTGTTGCAGACAAGAAGTGGGAAGCGGCCGGCATGGAAGTGTATGCTGCGATGGTGGACCGCATGGATCAAGGGATCGGCAAGATCGTCGCGGAGTTAAAGCGTACCGGACAGTTGGAGAACACGCTCATTCTGTATCTGCAAGATAACGGCGGTTGTGCGGAAGCTCAGGGGCGAACTGGCAACGCGGCGCACCCCAACATTCTGCGGCCCGAGAAGCCCACTCTTCCCGCAATGAAACCGGAAGACTTCGCCGCGGGCGGCAGTGTGCCCACGCAAACGCGAGATGGTTTTCCCGTCCGCATGGGGCCACTCGTGATGCCTGGCCCCGCCGATACATACGTCGCATATGGCCGCGGTTGGGCGAACGTGAGCAACACACCGTTTCGCGAGTACAAGCACTGGATTCACGAAGGTGGAATCAGCACGCCGCTCATTGCGCAATGGCCGGTTGGTATTCCGTCAAAGGGCAAACTCTCCAATCAACCCGGTCACCTCATCGATGTAGCTGCGACGATTTACGACATCGCCGGTGCGAAGTATCCGGAGAAAGCTACGCCGCTCGAAGGGAAAAGCCTTGCGACTGCGTTCGCAGATAAACGAATCGACCGCGAGGCGATTTACTGGGAACATGAAGGGAACCGGGCGGTACGGATGGGCGAGTGGAAACTCGTCGCCAAACATGACGAGCCATGGGAGCTTTACAACATCTCGAACGATCGCATCGAGGCAAACGACCTCGCGGATAAAATGCCAGAGAAAGTGAAAGAGATGGTCGGCAAGTACGAGATCTGGGCCAAGCGAGCGTTGGTTGAGCCGTGGCCGGTGAATCCGCCAAAGAAGAAAAACAAGGAGTAAGCGTGTGTCGCGATTCATTCTTGCGATAAGCATGCTTGTCATCGCAACGCCGCAACTCACCTCAGCCGAGCCAGAACACACCAAGGCGGAGGTGGTGTTTGCGACGCAGGTGCTGCCCGTTCTGAAATCGCGCTGCTTCGCCTGCCACGGGGACGACGCGAAGAAGATAAAGGGCGGGCTCGACCTTACGACAAGAGCGACACTGCTCAAAGGTGGCGATGCTGGAGTGCCAGGAATTCACGTCGGCAAAGCAGCGGAAAGCCCGCTCTACAAGGCGGTGTTACGCACGGACGACGACATCTCGGCCATGCCACCCAAGGAGAACGACAAGCTCTCGATTCCAGAGATTCAGGCGATCAAGGAGTGGATCGACGGCGGCGCTCCCTGGCCTTCGGATGAACGGCTCGCTGCAATTGCCAAATCGATCAAGCCTGCTGGCGTGAGGATGAAAACCAGCGGTGGCCTTTCGCCAGATTGGACGAATCGCACTTACGATCCCGTTGATCTGTGGGCTTATCAACCACTTCGCAAGCCGCCTGTTCCCGCTAACACCGGCAAGACGAACCCGGTAGATGCTTTCGTTCAGGCCAAGCTCAATGACATCGATCTGTCACCGGCACCACTCACCAATAGACGCACGCTCATTCGCCGCGTCACTTTTGATGTAACTGGGCTTCCGCCCACACCCGCCGAGATCGAAGCCTTTGTGAACGATCCGGATTCCGATGAACGGGCATATGAGAAGGTCGTCGATCGACTGCTTGCCAGCCCGCAGTATGGCGAACAGATGGCCCGGCACTGGCTCGATATCGCTCGCTATGCAGATTCGAGCGGATTCGCCAACGATTACGAACGCGGGAACGCATGGCGATATCGCGACTATGTCGTTCGCGCGTTCAATTCTGATAAACCGTATGATCAGTTCGTCAGAGAGCAGCTCGCCGGCGACGAGATCGATCCGAACAACCCCGAGATGTTAGTGGCGGTGGGGTTTCTCCGCATGGGGGCTTGGGAACTCACCGGCATGGAAGTCGCGAAGATCGCCCGACAACGCTTTCTTGACGATGTAACCGACGCAGTGGGGCAAGTTTTTCAAGGTCACATGCTGCAGTGCGCTCGCTGCCACGATCACAAGTTCGATCCCGTTCCCACACGCGATTATTACGGTATTCAAGCGGTGTTCTCCACCACGCAACTCTCGGAACGAACGGCTCCCTTTCTAAAAGTCGAAAACCTATCGGGCTTCGAAGAGAAGAAGTATTTGGATGCGCGCCGGGCAGTGTTTGAATCCGAGTTGAAGCGTATCCAGAACACCGAAAACGCCGCACGCACGCGATGGCAAAACGCCAACCCGGAGAAGAAAGGCGAGAAGCCACCGAGGCACGAATTCCTGACTCCTGCGGACCTGGGACTGGAGCGCATCGCCCGAAAAGGGCTAGAGCGATTGCAGTGGGAATACGATCGCTACCAACCGTTCGCGCTCTCGGTCTATAATGGAGCAACCCCGAACCTGAAGGCTGTCTATGCCCCGTTTCGCATGCCTAAAGACCGCGATGCGGGCGAACGTGAAGTAACTTCAATTCTCGCAGGCGGCGATCCGTTCAGCCCAAAAGAAGCCGTGACACCAGGCACACTGAGTGCCGCGGGCCGTGCCAAAATTCCGAATAGCACAAGCGGTCGCCGAATGGCGTTTGCTGAATGGATTACTGATGCCAAGAACCCGCTCACGGCTCGCGTAATGGCCAATCGCATCTGGCAGTGGACAATCGGCATGCCACTCGCCGGTAACCCGAACAATTTCGGAGCCACGGGCAAAAAGCCGACACACCCTGAGTTCCTGGACTGGCTTGCTTCCGAGTTGATCGAACGAAAGTGGTCTGTGAAACAACTGCAGCGAGTGCTGCTGATATCCGAAACATACCGACGATCTTCGCAGCACCCGAACACGAAGTTGCTAACCGAGAAGGACGTGAGCGGGACCAGCTATGCGATTCACAAACCACGACGACTCCACGCGGAAGAACTGCGCGATGCAATGCTCGCCGCATCAGGAGAACTAAACACGACATTGGGTGGCATTCCCGTGCGACCCGAGATCAATTCCGATGTCGCGTTCCAGCCAAGGCAAGTAATGGGCACATTCGCGCCGGCGTGGGAGCCATCGCCCAAACCCGAACAGCGCAACCGGCGGACGCTGTACACCCTTAAACTTCGCGGCGTACGCGATCCGTTTCTTGAAGTATTCAACTCGCCGCCATCCGATCTTTCTTGCGAAGTACGCGAAGTATCCACGGTTGCTCCACAGGCATTCGCACTGCTCAACGGGGATGCCACGCGGGCACGCGCGTTAGCACTTGCCGAGAGCGTGACGCGAGCAACACCCACACCCGAAGCCGCCATCACACTGGCCTTCCAGCGATCGGTTGGCCGCACACCGAAGCCAAAGGAACTTGAGGCTTGCCTCAAACACTGGCAAGCCATGACTCAGTTGCACAAGAACCTTCAGCTTGAGAAGCCCAAGCGGCCCAAGGAAATTGTGCGTGAAGCCGTGGAAGAGAACACCGGCGAGAAGTTCACCTTCAAGGAATTGCTTCCTGCCGCAGTGGACTTTGTTCCCGACCGGCACCC
This sequence comes from Gemmata sp., assembly GCA_041740855.1. Taxonomy (GTDB): domain Bacteria; phylum Planctomycetota; class Planctomycetia; order Gemmatales; family Gemmataceae; genus Gemmata. The sequence continues at coordinate 22,444 of JBGSLF010000197.1, read as the reverse complement.
ATCCGATGTTTCGCCAGAGATTCGCGGACTGATGGAAGTTTGTCTGGTGTTATTCAACACCAATGAATTCGCCTACCTCGATTAACGGGGCACGCCATGTTCACGCGTCGCGAAGCACTCTTCGGTCTTGGAACGTCGGTCGGCTCAGTGGCGTTCTCTGCGCTTCTCGCGGCCGAGCAAAAGCGAAGCAGTGACAGTCATCTGTCACCTCGGAAGCCGCACGTACCTGCCAGAGCAAAAGCATGCATTTTCCTGATGATGGAAGGCGGGCCGAGCCACATCGACACCTTCGATCCCAAGCCGAAACTCACAGAACTCCACCTCAAAGAGTTCACTCGCAACAACAAAATGCTGTCGGCGATGTCGGGCGGGAAACGATACTTTGTGGCATCGCCGTTCAAGTTTATCAAGGCCGGCAAATCCGGTGCGGATATGGCTGCAAACTGGGAGCATCTCGCGGGCGTTGCGGATGATGTTTGCTTCTATCGCGGCTGTCAGGTCGATTCCGTGAACCACCCCACGGCCATGTATCAGATGAACACGGGCAACCGCTTCGGCGGCGATCCGGCAGTTGGCGCGTGGGTATCGTATGGGCTAGGAACCGTGAACCAGAATCTGCCGGGCTTCGTAGTGTTGCCCGAAGTGAGCCATCCGCAGGGCGGTGCCGCGAACTGGGGAAGCGGGTTTTTGCCGGCAGATTTCCAAGGCACACCACTTCGCGCAAAGGGTGCTCCCATTTTGGATCTCAACCCGACTGCGGGCATCACGCGCGAACACCAGCGCTCCAATCTCGATCTCCTTGCGGAACTCAACAAGGAACATGCCCAACTCCGCCCAGGGCGTGATGATCTCACCGCTCGCATGGAGAGCTATGAACTCGCGTACCGAATGCAGGTCGAGGTTCCGGGTTTACTCGATATCTCGAAAGAAGACAAGAAGACGCAGGCTCTGTACGGCATTGGCCAGGAACCCACCGATGCATTCGGGAAGCGCTGCCTTCTGGGGCGGCGACTCGTGCAACAAGGGGTGCGATTCGTGCAACTGTATGCCGGCACCTGGGACAGCCACGATTACATCGAGAAAGCACACGGCAACCTGGTGCGGCAGGTCGATCGACCGATTGCGGGGCTTCTCGCCGACTTGAAACGAACGGGGCTACTCGACTCCACCCTGGTTGTGTGGTGCGGCGAGTTCGGTCGCTCGCCCGATAATGGCGTGCGCATGGGCACCGCATTTGGCCGCGATCACAACCCCAAGGGGATGACCGTGTGGTTCGCGGGTGGCGGCGTAAAGGCCGGGCACACAATCGGTGCCACCGATGAAACGGGCGCGGAAGCGGTGGAGTGCGTTCACCATGTCCGCGATTTGCATGTGACGATTCTTCGCCTCATGGGACTCGAAGATACGAAGTTGACGTACTTCCACGGCGGGCGATTCAAACAACTCTCGCAATTTGGTGGCGAAGTGATCAAGGAACTCATCGCTTAAAGCCGGGGTTTTCGTACCACACCACGCCAAGACCCCGGCCACCTTCGGCTTCCTCGCATGTCATCACGTCGAGATCGCCATCACCATCGAGATCGATCAATTCGATCCGATCGTACTTAATCCCCTTCGGTCCACTAATGTCGTGAGCAGTCCACTCGGCATCAGCGAGCGACTTCGCATAGCTCAGCCATACTACGCCGCGTTTCTCCCCCGCAGCCTGTTCGCAGGTGTAAACCAGATCGGGCTTACCATCGCCATTGATATCGCCCATGCGAACCGCCTTCGAGGTGCCCAGCCCGGCGGGCAGTTTCACGGGTATGATGTGCGATGGCCAGGGCTTCGTGAGATCCCCCGGATGGCGGAAGCAGTGAATCTCTCCCGGCTTTACTGCGACCAACACATCCGCCTTGCCATCGCCATCGAGATCCGCGACATCCGCGAACATCACTTCTTTCCCACTCGCACCAATCCGATGTTCGCGCCATGCTTCGCCAGCTTTTTCCGTTCCCGGGTTCTCTAGCCAAAGCATGCCGGAATTCTTTCCCTTGCGATCCGAAACGACCACATCCATGCGGCCATCCCCGTTCACATCTGTGGGGATAAGCGACATGATCCAGCCAGCGGAATAGAGCTTGTGAAACTTCCAGTCGGCGAGCTTGCGTGGATCGGCGGGAGATTGCAGCCAGCCCACCACCGCCTGGGCTCCCTTCGAACCGACGACCAGATCCACGCCGTGCTTGCCATCGATCTGCATTGGTAGCGCGTACATCCAACTTGTCATGTCTTTAGTGCATGGGACCACTTCGGATGTCCATGTTGCGGGATCGAGGAGCTGTTTATCATCCACATCCTTCTTGGAAGCCCAGTGAATGAACACCGCGTTGGTTTTCCCTTCGCAACAACTCACAACATCGAGCGCGCCATCGCCATCGAGATCAACCAGCACGGCATCTTCGACCGATGGCGACTTCCCAACTGTTACCGCAGGCCACGCGGATCGAGCTTTGGAAGCTCCGGGATTGAGGTAGAGCCGCGTGATGCCACTCTCTTCCCAACCGGTGACGACATCTTGCCGCCCGTCGTTATTGACATCAGCAAGCCGCACGCCATCGGCTCCGCGAAAGGAATCGTCGATGGCATGACGAACCCAGGGCGTATTGCGTGCTTCTTCCGGCGCACATGGCTTCGCGCCGGGGAGTACACACAATGTGGTTGCGCCCAACAACGCCCCAATGCAGCACCAAGTCTGCGACATCGCATGCCTCGCTTTACTTGTTCGGTTTGGGTGCGGGCGGTTTATCCTTCGCATGCGGTGGCATCTTGTAGCCGACTTCGAGAAACCCGAGCAGGTCGGTGATTTCTTCGCGTGTCAGCACGTTGAGCAAACCCGTGGGCATGGGCGATACCTTCGAGGGCACACGCGACGTCACATCTTTCAACGGGATGCGTGTCACGGTGGTTGGCGTGAGAAGGTTGGTGAGCATGTGGTATTCGCCCTTCTCTTCTTTGAGGATCACGCCTGTCATCGTGCGATCGTCGTTGAGCAATAGCCGCTGATTCAAGAACTTCTCGGGAATCTCAGTAGAGGGTTCGATAATCTGCTGGAGCAACTTCTCGCCTTTATGGCGTTCGAAGACATCGCACAGATCTGGCCCCAGGTTCACTCCGTGGCCAAACACCTGGTGGCATTGTGTGCATTGGGCTTTCATGAATGCCTTGAGTCCGCGGGCGGCGGTGTCGGGATCGCGTTTCACCACGAGATCTTTGAAGTCGGCCATCTTCCATTCTTGAACCACGGTTGGCTTGCGTGCTGCCAGCATGGCGGGGACATCCGCGAGATTCTTCGCTACGACCATCTCACCTTTCATCACAATCCAGTGACCAGGGAACGTGCACACGAATGGATAGATGCCCGGTTCACGCGGTGCCTGGAAACGCAACACTGCGACCTGTGCTGTGCGGGTTGGCCCGATCATGGGCGTGGCGTGAAGAATGAGGCTTTTCTTTTCGATCGGGATGAAATCCGAGTTGGCGTTTCGCGGATCTTTCGCCATTTCATTGGCCGCCATGCCAACCTCGGCAAGTGCATCGGGTGCGACAATAACCAAGTTGTGGTCAGTCGCATCGGGATTGGTAAACACCAACTTCACCGGTTGGCCGGTCGTCACCACGAAGCGATCGAGCGTGAAGAGCATGCGTTCGGGAATGCACGAGACTTTGACAAGCTTCATGTTTTCTTGCTTATCGAACTCGGACTCGCGGGCTGTTGGTGTGGGTTCCTTGAACTCGTCGCGTGGAGTAAGTTCTTTGAGTAATTTCGCGACCTGATACTTCGGGTTGTTTTCCCAGTGCGGTTTGAGTGTGTGCGAACCGAGCGCGCACCGAATCGCGTAGTCCAGGTGGCCACCGCGTGGGTGCTTGAGCACATCGAGCATGGCATCGAGCGCGTCTGGTGTTCCGATGTAGCTGGCCGCAATGGCCGCTTCCATCCGCACGATGCCATTCGGATCGTTCGCCGCTTTGCGTAAGAGCACGAGTGAATCGGCCATGTGCGGATGCCAATAACGCAATTGCTGCGTAGCGGCCGCGCGGGCGTGGTGATCTTCGCAATTCAACAACTCTCTTAGCAGTGGCGTGTTTGGTGCATCAACTCCGCGCATCGCCCAAATCGCTTCCATTTGATGATGGCGGTAGCGTGGGTCTGTCGGCTTTAAAGCGATCGCCCACTTCTCGAGCGCAGCCTTCACTTCCGCGCGATCGCGGCTGCGAAGTTCGCGCTTCGCCCAATACCGGTAGCGATACTCCGACCGCTTGAGATGATCGAGCAATTCCGGAATGGTGCTCTTGGCGAAGTTCGGCAGATCTTGCAGTGCGTGATCCTTTGCCGTTACTCGCCAGATCCGACCCGAATGCCGGTCGCGGCGTTCATCGCGAAGTGAATACTGCATATGCCCCTTCACGGGGTTGTACCAATCGCAGATGTACAAATCGCCACGCGGCCCAAACTGCAGATCAACCGGGATGAAACTCAGGTTGGTGGAGAAGAGCAGATCGCTGACGTATTGTTCCTCGTACCCAAATGGCCCTTCCTTCCACTTGTGAATCTCGACGCGGTTCGTGGGCTTGTATCGCACCTTGATGAAGCCACCCTGCAACTCCTTGGGGAAGGTCGCGAAGTCCACGAACTCGTGACCACACACGCCGGAGTACGCTTGCAAGCCTTTGGGCGATGGATGTTGTTGTGGGTACGCCGGATCGAGTGAGTGAAACGCGGCGGCATACACAGGATGGCTCGCAACGTGTTGGCCCCAGTCATCGAACGTCACACCCCAGGGATTGGTGCTTGGGTACGAACCAAAGCTGATCAACCGTTGCGTTGTGGGATTGAAGCGGAACCAACCGCTGTTCTGTTGTCGCACCGGGCCATACGGCGTTTCGACCTGCGTGTGATGGAAGACCGATTCGCGGAAGATGAGATCGCCATCGGGCGTCCAGGTGAAGTCGTGCAACGCATGGTGCGAATCTTCTGTACCAAAGCCACTGAGCACCACCGTCCTCACATCGGCTTTGTCGTCGCCGTTCGTGTCTTTGAGAAACGTGAGGTTTGGTTGCTCGGAAACGTAAACACCACCATTGCCAAATTCAAAGGAGAGCGGAAGGGAGAGCTTATCGGCGAACACAGTTGACTTATCTGCTTTGCCGTCGCCGTTGGTGTCTTCGAGAATCACAATCTTGTCGTTGGGTTCATTGCCGGGGTAAACGTGCGGATACGTTGTGGAGCAACTCACCCATAAGCGGCCGCGTGAATCCCAACGCATCTGTATCGGGGCCGCGATATCGGGGAATTGCTCTTCCCCCGCGAACAGATTCACCTCGAAACGTGGATCGATCTTGAACGCGGCGAGTTCCTTCGCGGCCGACATCCACTCATTCGCACCGCGAGTTTCCGCCACTCTCGGCAGTTGCGGGATGTTCGAATCATCCACTTTGAGAGGAAGTGCCTTCCCTTGGGCGGCGCTCCAGATGCGTTGTTCGCGATTGGCGACCATCATGTCGAAATTGCGCATCGCCGGAAGGAAATCCAGATAGCCGTATTCTTTGTTGCGGCCGCCGGTGTAATAGAAGGTGTTCAGCGGGCGAAACCGGCGAAAGAACTGGCGATCCTTATCCTTCACGGCTTCGCGCAATTCCGGTTTCACTTCCGGTGGCGTCTCGGCGAATGCTCCCTTAAACAGCGCGGCGGCGAACGCTTCGTACCCGTTCTCATTTAAGTGGCAACCATTCGTGGTAAGCGGCGAAGTCGCATTACGGAACGCTTGCAAGCTGGGTGTGAAGACATCGACAAAGCCAACCTCTTGTTCCTTCGCAACCTCACGCATCGCTGCGGTATAGAGTTCAAGGCGGGCATTGTTCAAATCCGCAGCGGGTACGCCGGGAATGTTCTCATTCGCAACAGGCGACACCAACACGATGCGCGGCCCGGTTTTGCCGTTGAATGCCTTCGACTTCAGCCCTGCGACATACTCCGTGAGTTGCTTCTTGAATTGCGGCAATCCTGCTTCGCCTGCGAAGGACTCGTTAAAGCCATACGCGGCGAAGATCACATCGGCTTTCTCATGCGTGAGATGTTGCTCGGTGTCCGCGAAGTTCGCGGGCCTTGGTTGAATGCCAACTTCATCCGCGGACCACGCCAGATTACGGAGGCGGAGTTCCTGGTCGGGGAATCGCTTCTGCACCATCGCTTCGAAGTAGCCATGATCCTGCTCGCGTTCGAACAGAGTGTTGCCAATGAACGCAATGCGATCGCCTTTGTTGAGCTTCAAGGGCAATGCTGTGGTTACCGGCGTTGTGCTTTTCGGTCGCGTAGCGGTCTTCTCGTAAATGCCGAACTTGGTGAACTCACCTGCGCCGGGTGGGGTTTGGCCCGTTGCGATCACGGCAAACGTGCATGCCCCATACACAGCGATGAAGTTCGAAAGACAACGCATGAAGGCTCTCCACTGCAACGGGTAGGCTTGGGTTCCGTATGGCTAATTACAACATATACCGGGAAGGTTTCGTAGCGCGTAACGGCAAAGTGGCGAAGCGCGTGCAGAGTGAACGGGTTTGCGAAACCTTACCAGTCGCCGTTAAGTCGTGATGGGGTTGCCATGCGTGTGTTCGTTTATGAGCATCTCACCGCCATCGGGCTTGGTCGCAGCCCTTCTTCGCCTGAGCATGGCATGTATCGCGAAGGCCGTGCGATGCGAGACGCACTGATTGCGGATTTCGCACGCATTCCGGGCATTGAGGTCGTCACGTTCCCCGATGACTTTCAAGGGGTGCCAGAAGCAATCTTTCAACGAATCGCCGCGGACGCAAGTTGGACGATCTGCATCGCACCCGAAACCGACTCCATTCTCTCGCGGCTTCTGGAACAGATTCGAGCCGTCGGAGGGGAAACGCTTGGCCCCTCGACTGCGGCGGTGTCGTTAACATCGGACAAGCTCGCGTTGGCCGAGCACTGGCGTGCGAACGGTGTGCGGACACCTGCGACAACTGACCGCGAACCCACGCCGTGCGAAGCCTTTCCGGTTGTGTGGAAGCCACGCTATGGCGCTGGATCGACCGCCACATACCTGCTGCAATCGTCTTTCGACCTCACACGGGCCAAAGCTCTCCACGAACGCGAAGGGCACACCGATGCGATGATCCTTCAGGAGTTCGCCCCTGGCACCGCGGCAAGCGTGGCGTTCCTGTGTGGCCCACGCGGGCACGCCCCGTTATTACCTACCATTCAATTACTCTCCGCCGATGGCCGCTTTAAGTATGAGGGCGGCGTAGTGCCAATTTCGCCGCCACTCGCGAAGCGTGCTACACAAGTGGCACAACGCGCCATCGAGTGTGTGCCGGGGTTGCGGGGTTATGTCGGCGTCGACCTTGTTCTTGGCGAAGCTGAGGACGGTTCACGCGACGTGGCGATTGAGATCAATCCTCGCCTCACCACGTCGTACATCGGCTTGCGGGCGGCCGCGGATTTCAACCTGGCAGAAGCGATGCTCGGGTATGCGATGGGGAAACCATCGGAACAGTTGAAGTGGAAATCCGCACAGATAAACTTCGGTGTCGAGGGCTCGATCACCATGAGTTGAACTATCAGTCGGCACGAGCGTCGCCGTGTTGGCACATCCTGGGGAAGTCGGTTAGGATAATAGCTTATCATCCCCGCCGGTAAACGAATCCATGACCAATCCAACTTTCGATACGGTGGCATTGCAACGTTGCCTGGATCGGTGGCAAGCGGGCGACAAGGGTGCGGCGGACGAGTTGCTTCGCATGTCGCTGGGGAGGTTGGAAAAGCTCGCTCGAAAAATGACACGGAGTTTCCCCAACATCCGCGATCAAGCCGATACCGACGACGTGCTCCAAAACAGCTTGGTGCGATTACTTCGCAGCCTGCAAAACCTCCGCCCAGAAACCACGCGCGATTTCTTCAATCTGGCAGCGGTCCACATTCGGCGCGAACTACTCGACCTCGCCCGCCGCGGCCGAAACAAGCGAATGTTCAGGCTCGATGCCACCGATCAGGATGGGCACAACCCAACGGAACCTGAGGCAGCCAGCGATTCAAAAGCCGATGCGGAGAATTGGGCGAACTTCCATGAAGAGGTTGAACGGTTGCCCGTTGAAGAACGCGAAGTGGTTGGCTTGGTGTTCTACCACGGATGGACGCAGGAGCAGATAGCGGAGCTGTTCCAGGTTGATGAGCGAACGATCCGCCGACGCTGGGCGGCCGCGTGCAAACAACTTCGCACAACGGCCGGCATTTTGCCCGCGGAATAAGACGCTGTTCTCCCGCCGAGAACCACGCAACGGCCAATCAAGCTGTTAACACGCTTTACACTTTGCCAGGCATGGCAAGAATCCTGAGATCGCCTTCTCGTTTGGTCACACCGATTCGATCCAGATATTCGCAAATCGGCACGGCGAACTTGCGTGTGGTACCGAGAATGTCTCGAATCTCCGCTACGGTTTTGCCCGCTCCGGTTTGGAGTTGTTCTTGAATGCGGCGGCGGAGTTGCACATCGCTCTCGGCCGCCAGATACACTCCATCTGCAACCTTAACGAGCAATCCTTCAGCAACTGCCACTTCAAAAATCTCTTGTAGAGCCGAACCCTTCGCACCTGCCAGTTTGCTAAATTCCTTGGGTTCCGGAGGTTGGAAACCGGCCGCGATGTGGGCTTCCACAATCCGATCTTTGAGCTTCATCTGATTCGCAGTGAGCTTGGGTTTGAAGTCCGCGCTAGCAATACGGCGAGAATCGCCAACAAGCTTTTTCGTTATGATGAGCCGATCCGCAATCGCTTGAAGTAACGGATCGTTACCAACATATTCCAGCTTGGCAAGCACCTGTTTGCGGTCATGCGATGTCGTGAGCGGGTTGGCCGCGTGAAGTGCCGTAAGCGTATCAAGAACTCGCCCCTCCAGTTCCACAATTCGATCGGTATGGAGTTGAAGTTTCTGACCATCCACGGTGAGTTCCGCAATCTCATGATTGGCATGCAGGGTGGCCAGTTGTTCTTCAGCTACTGCCAGAGTCACGCCCACATCTCGAACGAGATCGTTCGGATTCAGACCCGCGAAACCCGCAAACCAAGCAGCAGCGCGAACGCGCACGAGCGGATCGACGGACTGCAATTGCTCGATCCGTTCCAGCACTTCGATATGACGCCGGCGAAGTTTCCCCGTTACCGGCCGCACCACTTGCCCGCCACCGAGGGTGTGCTGTGCCGATGTATCGCGCAGCACGAAGGCTTGGCCCCAGACTGTGGTCACGTGTTCGTTCAAGAAAAGCTGCGCGAGTGCCACACCGCCTGGTTCTACCTTGTCGCAATCAAGCAGCGAGACCGTGCCCATCGTTTCCGTGGTGCCCGCATGAAAGTGGATCGGGTGGCGGTGTTTAACCGGGCGACTCGCATCGGAGCAGACGACCAGACGAACTGTGAGAACTCGGCTTGGCACGAGATAGCGGTGCGAACACAACTCTTGCCCTCGGCGAACGGCTTCGTGTGGCACTCCCGCCAGGTTCAGACCCGCACGCTGGCCGCGATGCGCTTCGTCCATCGTCACGCCATGATTCGTGACACCACGCACGCGGACCGTGGTCAGTGTGCCATCGCCCTTGTGCCAATCGAGTTCATCGCCCACACGCACCTTGCCAGACGCAACCGAGCCAGTCACCACGGTGCCGTGGCCCTGAATCACGATCGCGCGATCGATCGGAAGTCGGAAAGGGAAATTGGTGTCGGTAATTTCCGATGCCGCGGCCGCGGATGCCAGTTCGGCTTTGAGTTGATCGATACCAACCCCGGTTATAACGGACGTGGGAATGATCGGGGCGTTTTCCAGAAATGAGCCGCGCACCAATGCGCGAATCTCGGCGATTGCGGATTCGCGCCGGGTGTCATCCACGAGATCCGTTTTCGTTAGCGCGATGACGCCACGACGAACGCCAAGCAGCTTGAGAATATCCAGATGCTCCCGTGTCTGCGGCATCACGGAATCGTCGCTTGCTACGATCAGCAGCGCCACGTCCGCACCGGTCGCTCCTGCGAGCATATTCTTGACGAAGCGTTCGTGCCCAGGCACATCTACTACGCCAAAGCGATAGTCGCCCAGGTCGAGCAGAGCGAAACCGATATCGATGGTGATGCCCCGCTCTTGCTCTTCGGGCAAGCGGTCGCAGTCGGTGCCCGTGAGCGCTTTCACGAGCATGGTCTTACCGTGATCAATATGCCCTGCGGTAGCCAGAATTAGGTCGCGCGGCATAAGTTGTCCCCTTGGTTGAAACTAATTCTACCAAGACTGCGGTTGGGCTAGCCCGAGCAGAAACGGGTGGGTACGCTTCGGGCATCTGCACGATGCAAAGAACGGATGTCAGGTGTTTCAAGATCTGATAATAAGTCCCCGCATTCGCAGGCCTTAGCCGCTCCAACCCGCGAGGATTGCCATGATTGGAACCACGTTAAACCCCCGCCAATTTCTGGATCGCGTTGCCGCAGAACTCGAGCGGGTTGACGTATCAGAAATCAAGAAACTCGCGGACATCATCCATGAACGATACTTGGCGGGCCGGTTCGTGTTTGTCATCGGTAACGGTGGCAGTGGGTCGAATGCCTCGCACTTCTGCGAAGATATGGGCAAAGGCACACTCGCTCGGAAATTCTTCGACGACGACACCAAAAAGCGACTGAAGATTCTGAGCCTTACCGATAACACGCCGTACATCCTGGCATGGGGCAACGACGAAGGTTTCGATCGTGTCTTCGTTGAGCAATTGAAGAACCTCGCGTCGCCAGGCGATATGCTCGTGGCGATTAGTGGTAGTGGGAACAGCCCGAACATTCTTCGGGCGGTCGAGTGGGCCAACGCACACGGCCTCACCACATACGGATGCACAGGCTTTTCTGGTGGAAAGCTCCGCACCCTCGCCCATCACGGAATGCACATCGCAATGGACGATATGGGGATCGTTGAATCGATCCACCTCACTGCATTCCATTGGGTTGTCGATGATCTGCACCGCCGCATTAGCCTGGAAAGTTAGCGGCATGGCTTTTAAGGCTGAGAGCGTGGTTTAGCAACAGTTGCTGTTACCAAACTCTTTCCTGGAACGCGCCTTTTTGGCCTGCTGGTCGCGGCGTGCTCATGAGCGGGCGATTCCTTCCTCAGCCCGCCGATGCCACGTTAACCATCCGACTTCTTGAACAGGTCCAGGAAGCGATCCTCGTACTCCTTGAACGTGCCAAGGCGGTCGAGTTCTTGCTTGAGCTCGAACGCCTTGGAGCGGTTCTCCGCGGCGAGACGGAAGAGTTCTTCCAATCGCTCGCGCTGAACGGGTGTAAGGCGTCGTTGACGTTGTTCTTCGCTCGTTTCCATTGCTGTACCCTCCGTTTCTTCGACATCTTCGCTTTCGTCTTCATCTTCGTCGTCTTCATCTTCGTCGTCGTCACCTTCGTCATCATCAGATTCATTCTGGGCATACTGACTTTCCACACGGCTGAGCAATTCACCGAGTTGCTCTTCCACCGAGTGCGCCTGTTCGGCGAGTTCCGTTAGATCGAGTTCGATTCCTGCGATGGTCTTGAACACCTCCAAGATGGCTAGCGACGCCTTGGGGAAAGGAACTTGAGCGAAGATCTGCGGCATTTCGCCAAGCAGACAGCTACCGCGAATGCCATATTCGACCGCAGCCGCCAACAGTAGACCGTTAAGCCCGCCAATGGTGCCGCCATCGACCTTTTCGAGATCGAGTCGCTGAAGTTCTTCCACACCTTCCAGGTCCGTCGCGGCAGAGAACACGCGAGAGGCGCTTTCCGGCCGCATGTGCGTGGCCATGGCGGCGAAGGTGAAGACTCGCTCCGTTTTCATTTCGCGGGCGAAGTTGAGCACCTGACGACAGAACGGTAACTTTCCTATTGGCGGTTGCGCTTCGCCCAGGAACACCAGCAGATCGTGCTTCCCGGCGGGATCTTGCCAGACGAAGAAGCGGTTGCGCGGGCGACGAATAGGTTGAATCAGCCCTTCTTTCACTTCAACTTCGTTCACATCGAACAGATCGCCCGTGTCGAACTCGGCAATCGCGTTCATGCCGAGTTTGGAGAGGAGGTAAACACCCGCGTTGAGCGCGACGTGACCCATTCCAGGCCACACAGCAACCAGCCAGGGATGATTGAGTTGAAGGGGTTCGTCCACAGCGTGCGATCCTCTCGAAAGTGCCCTTGCGGCCAAACCCGACCGCGTATTTCCATCATATACTTCGCAGCGCTTCCACAACGGCACCGGAGAGGCACGGTACCACCCGGGGGAATTCACCCTGGCGAGCCTTGCAAACGAATACCAGGTGTTGGTTATTCGCCGCGAAGTTGTCGCAGCACTTCGGCGGGAGCGGGTTCGTAGTTATGGGGTTCGATACTCGCAGCCGCACGCCCCTGGCTCAGGCTACGAACCTCATTCGCGTACGTGAACAGCAGCGATAGCGGCACCCGTGCAATCACATCCACCATATCGCCGCTTGGGCTCATCTCTTGTGCATCAATCTCACCGCGACGAGAGCCAAGATCGCCCAGAATGCTCCCCAGAAACGGCGATGGCGTCGTGACTGTCACCTTCATGATTGGTTCCAGCAACTGCACGTTTCCGTCGGTCGCTTCGCGATACGCACGAATCGCAGCCGCCACGAAAGCATCTTCGGTAGAGAGTTGCGGATCGAACTTCGCATCGATCATTCGAGCCTGAGCATTCATCATTGGGTAGCCGAGTTCACCGGTGGAAAGCGCATCGGTGAGTGCGTGCTCGGCGGCCTCCAGAAACGCCACCGGAACCGGATTGGCATCCGTGTTCACGACGTTGAACACGCTCACGGGCTTGTCGCTCTTGAAGTTCGTGAACGAGACTTTCAATTCCGCAAATGCGGGCTTATCCCCGAGTCGCTCCACCTTTCCTTCCACGATGCGCGGTTCGCGCAGCATTTCGCGGTAACTCACACGCGGCTTGCCAACGCGCACCTTGAGTTTGAAGTCGCGTTCAAGGCGGTGCCGCTTCACTTCCAGGTGAAGCGTGCCCATGCCGCTCATTAGTGTTTGCCCGGTTTCTTTGTCCGCCTTCACTTTGAAAGTCGGATCTTCGAGTTGCAACACTTGCAGAGCCAACGCAAGTTTGTCCTTATCACCCCCGCTATCGGGTTCAATGGACTGGCTCACAACCGATTCCGCGAAGGAAATGGCTTCCAACAGAATGGGGTGGCCGGTTTCGCAAAGCGTGTCGCCGGTTACGGTGTCCTTCAAGCCCACGACGCACACAATATCGCCGGCTGGCCCCTGATCGACTTCTTCCAAACCGCGATCCGGATCCGCATGGACATGAAAGGGCTTGGCGATGTTCTCTTTAACGTCCTTGCCAGGATTGAAGGCACGCATGTTTGGCTTGAGTGAGCCAGAATAGACGCGGATGAAGAAACGGTTCCCGCTTGGGTGCCAGGTGGCCTTGAACACAAGCCCGCAGAATGGCTCTTTAATGTCGGGTCGCCGCCGCTCCACTTTTCGCTTATCTTCGGGCTTGTCGCGATCCTTTGGGTTGATCCCTTCAACCGGTGGGCGATCGAGCGGGCTGGGAAGGTATAACGTGACGGCATCCAACAAGGGTTGAATGCCAATGTGTTCGCGCCCACTCCCACTGAGCACAGGGTAAATCTTGCCCGCCAGACATTGTTCGCGAACCAGTTGCCGCACCTTGGCCGGTTCCGGCGCTTCACCGTTGAGAACGGCGGAAGTGATCAGATCCTTGTCATCGTTTTGTGTGAGCACGTCGAATAGCTTTTCGCGGTACTCTGCCGCTTCGTCAGCAAATTCTTCGGGTATGTCGGCATCGCGAACGGTGCGGCCAAAATCGCCAGCATCAAAGAACCTCGCCCGCATCTCGATGAGGTCGATCACACCACGAAACGGCGTGCGGCTATCCGCTTCCCCACCCGCACCAATCGGAATTACTATAGGGATAGGGCGGCCTTGCTCCTCAGGATTGGGTGTGAGTCGAGCATAGATTGAGCGAATAGCCTTGTCGAAATTGGCCCCAACCACATCCATTTTGTTGATGAACACGAGCCGCGGCACGCCATACTTGTTGGCTTGCCGCCACACAGTTTCAGATTGAGCTTCAACGCCTTTCTGCGCATCAAACACCACGATGGCACCATCGAGCACGCGAAGGGATCGCTCCACTTCAGCGGTGAAATCGACGTGCCCTGGTGTATCGATGAGATTGATCGTGTACCCCGCCCAGTGAAACGGCACGCAGGCGGAATAGATGGTGATGCCACGTTCTTGTTCTTCCGGATCGTAATCCGTGTGCGTGGTTCCCTCATCCACGCCGCCAAGTTTGTGCTTGGCACCGGCGTAGTACAGTAAGTGTTCGGTAGTCGTAGTTTTGCCGGCGTCGATGTGAGCGATGACACCGAGGTTACGGACGAGATTCAGATCGGTATCAAATTTCTTGGCCATTACGGCACCACTGGTCAGCGACTGGTGAACTGTTATCAGTGTAGAAAGCGAGGGCACCCCCCAAAAGGAAAGTGGCCAGAGGCCGATGCCGGGTTCGGCAAAGACCACTGACCACTCGCCAAAAATCTAGGGTTTCTTACCACGCGAAGTGGCTGAATGCCTTGTTCGCTTCGGCCATCTTGATGGTTTGTTCACGCTTGCTCATGGCCTCGCCCTGGCGCTGATAAGCGGCCATGAGTTCTTCCGCAAGACGCAAATAAGTGGGGCGGCCTGCCTTGCCACGAATCGCAGCTAGAATCCAGCGGATCGCGAGGCTTTCAGCCCGCTTGGGCTTCACTTGCATCGGAACCTGGTAGTTCGCCCCGCCCACGCGACGGCTACGAACTTCGAGGCTTGGCTTCACATTGTTGAGCGCTTCCGTGAAGATCACAATGGGATCCGCATCGGGCATACGTTTCTTGATCTGATCGAGGGCATCGTAGACCACGCGAGTGGCCACAGACTTCTTGCCATCGAGCATCAAGCAATTAATGAACTTGCTAAGGAACAGAGAGTTGTACCGGGTGTCTGGTATCAACTTGGTGTAACTGGCAGTGCGTGTTTTGGAGCCCATGTGCTTCTCGTCGAAAGTCGTTGTTCGTAAGGGTCGAATTTAACTGAAGTAACCGCACCTAGCATGCGGCTACCTTTGTGCGTTTCGACGAAGGTTACTTACCGTCCTTCTTGGCTCCATACTTGGAGCGAGCCTGTTTGCGGTCCTGAACACCCTGCGAGTCCAACACACCGCGAACGATGTGGTAGCGAACGCCAGGAAGGTCGCGGACTTTGCCACCCCGCACAAGCACGATCGAGTGCTCTTGCAGGTTGTGCCCTTCCCCCGGGATATACGCCGTCACTTCGATGCCATTGGAAAGCCGGACACGGGCCACCTTACGAAGCGCAGAGTTCGGCTTCTTGGGTGTCATCGTCTTCACGACTGTACAAACGCCGCGTTTCTGCGGGCACCCTTGCATTGCAGGGTGTTTCGGCTTGGATCGTTGTGGCACGCGAGGTGCCTTGATAAGCTGATTAATCGTCGGCATTCGTCGGAATCCTGCTCAGCCGCCGGCGGTTCACCGGTCGGGAAAGAATATGTTAGCGGGTGTGCCGCCCAGGGGAAGACCGGGCGGCACAGATTTTCCTACGCAATTGCCAGACCTTACCCTTCGATGGCCGCGTCTGGTGCTGCTTCGTCTTCGTTCATGCGGCTGGGTGCACCGATCATTCCACCTGGAAGATTAATGCGAACCTCGGCTTCATGGTGCGTCTTGAACCCAGTTCCCGCCGGGATCAAGTGGCCAAGAATCACGTTCTCCTTCAAGCCAACAAGATAATCCACCTTGCTAGCCAGGGCCGCTTCGGTCAGCACCTTGGTGGTTTCCTGGAAGCTCGCGGCACTAATGAAGCTATCGGACTGCACTGCCGCCTTGGTGATACCCAACAACTGAACTTCGTTGGACGCGGGTTCGGCCGGGATACAGGTTGGGAAACGCTTCTTGCCACTCCCTTTATCCAACTTCGCCCGTTCTTCATCGTATGCTTCGCGACTGACGACTTTGCCCGCTTCGAACGGAGCTTCGCCGGGGTCCACGATCTTCACGCACTCTTCGGTGGTTCGCCGGTTCACTTCGTCGAAGGCGAAGCGATCCATAACGGCACCGGGCAACAAGCCGGTATCGCCTGTTTCGGTGACTTTCACCTTCCGGAGCATCTGGGCCACGATGATCTCGATGTGTTTATCATCGATATCCACCCGCTGCGAGCGATATACCGCTTGCACTTCGCGACACATGTATTCCTGCACCGCATCGGCACCGCTAATCTTCAAGATATCGTGCGGTACAAGTGGCCCAACGACAAGCGGATCGCCCGCCTTGACATACTCACCATCATGGATGCGGAGAATGGCCCCTGCGGGAACCTGATGCTCTCGATCCGGATCGCCGGTTGGCTTGCCGTCGTCCGTTTCGGGAACAACGTAGACCAATTTTTTGCCTCGCTTCTTCTCGCCAACGCGAACCTTACCGGCCACTTCGGCCATTACCGCGGGGTTACGTGGTCGGCGTGCCTCGAACAGTTCGGTTACACGCGGCAAACCGCCGGTGATGTCCTGCGTTTGCGACACTTCTCGTGGCGTCTTGGCCAAAAGTGTTCCGGCTGTGACCTTTTGGCCATCCGTTACCTGAAGGTTAGCGCGTTCCGGGATGAAGTACGGTTTGAGAACCGCCCCACGATCGCCAATGATCTGGATGGCGGGGTGAAGATCACCCTTGTGTTCCATGATGGTTCGGCGTTCGATACCAGTGGCCGCGTCTTTCTCCTTACGCAGTGTCACACCTTCCTTGATATCCTGGTACTTCACGGTGCCCGCTTCTTCGGAAATAATCGGCACGGAGTGTGGATCCCAGCGAACCAAAGCGAAACCAGGGGTTACCTCTTCTCCATCCTTAACAAAAAGCTCGGCCCCGTTGGGAACGGCGTACCGCTCTGTGACCGGCCCATCCTTGGCACGCATGATAACGAGTTCGCCGGTTCGCGCCAGTGCGATTCGCCGGCCTTCTTCGTTGGTCACAATGGTGACACGCTCGAAGCCGACAATGCCACCCTTCTTGGTTTTGTGTTCGTTATCCACAGCCTGAGCACGACCCGCAACACCACCAATGTGGAACGTACGCATCGTCAACTGCGTGCCAGGCTCGCCAATCGATTGGGCAGCGATAATTCCGACCGCCATACCGTCTTCAACCACTGCCCCGGTGGAAAGATCCATTCCATAGCAGAGGCGACAGACACCCAGTGAAGCCGCACAGGTCATCGGGCTGCGAACCATGATCTTGTCTAGACCAAGGTTTTCCAACTCCTTGGCTTTCGCCGGAGTGAACATTTCGTTCTCTTCGACGATAACGGCCTTGGTCGTCGGGTTCAGGATCGTTTCACGACTGACGCGGCCACGAATGGCATCGGCCAGCGAGCGATCGATTTCTTCGCCCTTGTACATGATCCCTTTGCTAATCCCGCGAGTGGTCCCGCAATCGTGCATGGTAATCACGACGTTTTGGGCCACGTCAGCTAGTTTTCGGGTGAGGTAACCCGAGTCCGCGGTTTTGAGTGCGGTGTCGGCCAGTCCCTTTCGCGCACCGTGCGTACTGGAGAAATACTCCAGCACAGTAAGCCCTTCGCGGAAGTTACTCTTGATGGGCGTTTCGATGATAGCACCACTAGGCTTGGCCATCAGCCCACGCATACCCGCCAACTGGCGAATCTGTTCGATACCACCACGAGCACCCGAGTGAGCCATGAGGTAAATCGGGTTAAGGTATGGCACCACTTTGCCGGTTACCTGATCGGCGCGGCGATCGTTTTGCAGATCGGTCATCATCTTCTTGGTGATCATGTCGCGGGCTTCCATCCACGCGTCGATCACCTTATTGTAGCGCTCATCTTCCGTGATGATTCCCTTATCGAATTGACGTCGAACCTTCTCGATTTCCTTGTCCTTCTCTCTCAGCACGCCTTCTTTATTTTCAGGCGTGCGAAGGTCGCTTGCCGCAAAGCTCAGTCCGCTGCGGGTAGATTCCTTGAAGCCGATTTCCTTCATGCGGTCCAGCAGTGCAATCGTCTCGCGACGACCGGTGAGCGGATAGCAATCGGCAATGATGCGACTAAGGTACTTCGAACCAAGTGGCAGATCGTAGTAGGCCATCTTGGGGTGCAAGATGTCGTTGAAGATCACGCGGCCAACTGTGGTGCGAACCAGACCATTGGGCTTGCGGGGTAGTTCTTCCGCGCGAGGCGTCCCCTTCTCGTCCTTGATTTCGCTAATGACTTTCTTCGGGTGCTTTTTCCCCTGTGGCATGCGGAGCTTGGTGGAACCGCGCTTGGAATTGTGTTCCTTGATCCGCGTTTCTTCAATGAAGAATGCCTCGGAAGTAACCAAGCTGCCAAGCGTGAACTTGGAGTCGCCAGTTTCCGTGACCTCGACATATCCCTGCGGGAGTCGGACCCAAATCTTGGCGTGCAAACCCATCTTGTGCTCTGCATACGCCTGGAACAGTTCCTGCGGGCTATGGAACTTCATCCCGTCGCCCGCTTCAACCACTTCATCCTCGGCACCACGACCGGCGGTGAGGTAGTAGCAACCCATCACAATGTCTTGTGACGGCGAAATAATCGGGTTACCGTTGGCAGGGCTGAAGATGTTGTTGGTGGACATCATCAACACGGTAGCTTCAACCTGAGCTTCGATCGAGAGCGGCAGGTGAACGGCCATTTGGTCGCCGTCGAAGTCGGCGTTAAAGCCACGACATACCAGTGGGTGAACGCGGATCGCGTTCCCTTCGATCAGCACAGGCTCGAATGCTTGAATACCAACGCGGTGCAGTGTGGGTGCTCGGTTGAGCAGCACCGGGTGATTCTTGGTGACTTCTTCGAGAATATCCCAGACCACATCATCTTTTCGTTCCAGCATCTTCTTGGCCGACTTGATCGTGTCGGCATGCTGTAACTCTTTGAGCCGGCGAATAATGAACGGCTGGAACAACTCGAGTGCGATCTTTTTGGGCAGCCCGCACTGGTGAAGCTTCAATTCCGGGCCGATCACGATCACAGAGCGGGCGGAGTAATCCACGCGCTTACCGAGCATGTTCTCGCGGAACCGCCCTTGCTTCCCCTTGATCATGTCCGTGAGCGACTTCAACGGGCGATTGCTCGACCCTAACACCGGCCGCTTGCACCGGTTGTTATCGAAGAGCGCATCCACAGACTGTTGCAGCATCCGCTTCTCGTTGCGGATGATGACCTCGGGCGCGTTGAGATCCACCAACTTTTTGAGCCGGTTGTTGCGGTTGATGATGCGGCGATACAGATCGTTCAAGTCGCTTGTGGCGAAATTCCCGCTATCGAGCAACACCAACGGGCGCAAATCCGGCGGAATAACAGGGATGCATTCCAGAACCATGTACTCGCACTTGTTGGACGAATCCCGCAGTGCTTCCACGGTCTTGAGGCGTTTGACGAGTTCCTTCAACCGCTGCTTGCTGGCTTTATCGCCGCGAGCCATTTCTTTTTCGAGCCGATCGCGCAAATCTCGCGATAGATCGACCAAGTTGAGTCGTTCAAGCAGTTTCTTGATCGCCTCGGCACCCATATCGACTTCGAACGTATCGCCGAACTCCTGGCGATAGTGCTTGTATTCGTCTTCGGTGAGAAGTTGGCGTTCTTTGAGGGCCGTTGTGCCCGGATCGATAACGACGTAGTCCTGGAAGTAGATGATCTTTTCGAGGCTCGTGGTCTTCATGTCCAACAAGGTGCCAAGGCGGCTTGGCATGGCCTTGAAGAACCAGATATGCACGACCGGGGCGGCCAGTTCAATGTGGCCCATCCGCTTGCGGCGCACGCGGCTATGCGTAACCTTCACGCCGCAACGATCGCACACCATCCCCTTGTACTTCATCCCGCGATACTTGCCGCAGGTACATTCCCAATCCTTTTCCGGCCCGAAGATGCGCTCGCAGAAAAGGCCATCCTTCTCGGGGCGGTAGGTCCGGTAATTGATAGTCTCAGGCTTCTTTACTTCGCCATGCGACCACGACCGAATATCTTGCGGGCTTGCGAGGCTGATACGGACGGCCCCGAAGTCGTTGATCCGTTCGTAGCTATTGGATTCGCCCTCGGCGGCGGGGTTCTTGGCGGCAACTGTGGACATATATGACTCCCGCGTGTGAGTGTTATTGCAAAGAACTCGTCAAGGGAAACTGGCAGACAGTCGTGACGGCAAAGACGCCCGAGAACGTGTGTTCTCGGGCGAATGCGAGACCTCACACCCGCTTCTTCTCCAGGCACATATTCAGACCCAAACCACGGATCTCGTGCGTGAGAACATCGAAGCTCGCCGGTGTGCCGGCTTCGAGCGTGTTTTCCCCCTTGACCATGCTCTCGTAAATCTTGGTACGGCCTTCAACATCGTCCGACTTAACAGTGAGCAGTTCCTGCAGAATGTATGCGGCTCCGTAGGCTTCCAGCGCCCACACTTCCATCTCGCCAAACCGTTGCCCGCCGAACCGGGCTTTGCCACCCAACGGCTGCTGCGTAATCAGCGAGTATGGCCCCGTTGCTCGCGCATGCACCTTGTCGTCAACAAGGTGGTGCAACTTCAGCATGTAGATGTAGCCGACTGTGACCGGCTGATCGAACGCTTCGCCGGTGCGGCCGTCGTACAACACGCTCTTGCCCGTTTCGGAGAAACCGGCTTCCTTCAGAGCGGCCCGAATTTCATCTTCGGTCGCACCGTCGAACACCGGGGTCACGGCCTTGAATCCGAGCTTCGCGGCCGCGTAGCCGAGGTGCGTTTCGAGAATCTGACCCACGTTCATACGCGATGGCACGCCGAGCGGATTCAGCAGAATATCGACCGGTGTGCCATCCTTCAGGAACGGCATATCTTCTTCTGGCGTGACCTTGGAAATCACACCCTTGTTCCCGTGGCGACCGGCCATCTTGTCGCCCACGGAGATCACGCGCTTGGTGGCGACGTAGATCTTCACCATCTGCTGCACGCCCGATGGCAGTTCATCGCCGCGCTTCAGTGAGTTCAGTTTCCGTTCTTGTTCATCGATGAAGAACTGAATCCGCTCCCAGTGTCGGTTGTAGATCTTCTGGCCCTTCTTCTGGTGTTCGGGGCTGCGAATATCCAGGTTATCGAGCTTGAAGACTTTCGCTTGTTCCGCAACGACCTTGTCGTCCTTGTCGCTACCAAGCTGCTTACCGGTGTTGGGATCCTTGAGTTCTTTCTTGTCCAGAACTTCGCCCAACGCTTCGATGAACTCACGGAACTGGGCCGAGATTTTCTCCGAATACGTCTCGTTGATTTCCTTCTCTTCGCGTGCGAGTTCTTTCTTCTCGTCTTCTGTCATGCTCGCGCGACGGCTGAAGCGGTGCGCGGCAATCACAATCCCTTCCACACCCGATGGCACTTCCAGCGAATCGTTCTTCACGTCTTCGCCAGCCCGGCCAAAGATGGCGTGGAGAAGCTTTTCTTCCGGAGTCAGTTCAGAACGCGACTTGGGCGACACCTTTCCAACCAGAATGTCGCCGGGGCGAACATACGTACCAATCTGGACGACGCCGCGTTCATCAAGGTTCGCGAGCGCTTTGGGACTGACGTTCGGGATATCTCGCGTGAACTCTTCTTTGCCGAGCTTCGTCTCGCGGATTTCGATGTCGAATTCCTCGATGTGAATCGAGGTATAGGTATCGTTCTTCACCAGCCGTTCGCTGATGATGATGGCGTCTTCGAAGTTGTAACCCTCCCAGGACATAAACGCGACGAGCACGTTACGCCCCAAGGCGAGTTCGCCATTCTTCGTGGCTGCCCCATCGGCCATGACCTGCGACTTTTTCACCTTATCGCCCATCTTGACGATCGGCTTTTGGTTCAGGCAGGTGCGTTCATTCAAGCCGTGGAACTTGCGGAAGACATACTCGCGGACAATCTTGTCCTTTTCTTCCAGCTTCACACGTTCCGCATCGACATACACGACCGTGCCGGCTTCCTGGGCACGTTGTAGCATCCCCGAGTGCTTTGCCACTTCGCGTTCCAACCCGGTGCCCACAATGGGGGGTTCTGGCACGAGCAGAGGCACCGCTTGACGCTGCATGTTGGAACCCATCAACGCCCGGTTGGCATCGTCGTGTTCCAAGAACGGAATCAACCCGGCACTCACACCCACCATCTGCTTGGGCGACACATCCAGATAGTCCAATTCAATAGCTGGAATAGTGGTGAGGTCGCCATTGGCCCGGCCACTCACCCGATCAACCTTAGACTTCGTATGTTCGAGATCCGTATCGGCTGGGGCTAGACGCAACAGCGACTCTTCAT
>JBGSLF010000196.1:0-35970 GCA_041740855.1 Gemmata sp. | reverse complement strand
GGTTTCCAAGCGATTCCGCTGGGGTGGCGGAGTTTTTTGGACACCCCACCCTCCCGCCCGGAGATCGCAATGTTGCGAAATCCCCTTGTTTTCGCACAAACCCGACTCGGCCGACGACCAAAATCGGCATCAGTCGAGCTCAGAACTGCCCTTCTAAACCCAACTGATGGAAGTAGTGCGTCACGTTGTCCTGGTTTTCGAGCAACCATTCGATCGTAGGCTCATTCCGCATCGCCTTGCGAATGACTTTCACAGTTGCCTCGCGATTCACCTGAAACAGGCCCGCGTGATCGACTTCACCCACGGGTACATCGAGAATCGCCGGATCGAGCCAGACCGAATAAATGATGCCAAGATCGTTGGCCTTCTCTTTCGGAATATCGCCCGCACGAACCGCATCGAGCACACCGTGAGCAATCCCTGCTTGCACGGTGCCCATCAGGATGGAAGTGTATCTTGAGTCCTTTACTGTGACTTTCGACACCATCAGGGTAGCGGGTTTAATCTGCACATCACTGTTGAGAATCGCAAACACGCGTGTGTGCCCCTTCACTTGATCGCCAACAAGCGTTGCGAGTGCGGTGCCAACCGGCCCGTCCAATTCGCCAATCACGATCTCAGGCTCCGCACACAAATAATCTTTGTCGCCTTCGACGAGTGCTTCGCCTGTCCGCATCACGATTCGGCCAGCCATAAGTGCACCTGTAACGAGAACAATTGATTTAAGGGTTATACTTCGCGAGCTTGACGACTCGCTGAATTGTATGCTTGGTTCTGTAAGTGGTTCTTGTCTTCGATCGCACGCGCCACGAGGCGTAACCACCAAACCCGGACCATAAATTAGCCGCTATTTCGTTGCTTGCTATCCAAGCAACAACGAGTAACACGATCGTCATGCTAGGGCGCTTCGAAATACTTCTTAAGCTCTTCGTATCGCGCAGCGACATCGGCGCGATCGCTTTCTTCGGGCAAAGACTCCTGACTACCACGCCATATCATCAAGGCTTGTAGCCCAAGCGCCTTTCGATCTTCCGGGCGATGCACCTGAGCAATCACAACGGCTAACGCTTCCATCATGCGAATTGTTACCGCTTCATTTGATCGGCCAATTTGACGAATCTGATTAAAGGCCGCTTCAACCAAACCTTGGAAAGTTATTGGCGTGGCAATCACACGGAGTTGCTCGTTCTTGTCGTAATAAAACATCGTGGGCATCTCCCGCTGGCTCAACCGGCTCAGTGCGGCGCTCAGCCAATCAATGCAATTCATCGCGGTGAACGGATCATTGATTCCTGGTGATAGTGCTCTTAATGCGACTTCAACTAACTGGCGAACAGCAAATTCGGGATCCTGCGTTGGTGTACGCTCATTGCCCATAAGAAAGCGATTGTTAATCGATTTCACCAACTCTTCCGTCAACGCTTTCGCCGGGAGACACCGAGCAGCAAGTGAACCCTGCACGATGAAATGACCGGGGCGATAGTAGATTTCAAGGATAATATCGTGCTCGCAAGCCAATGCCACGAGGGAATCGTAATCCAGAATTTGCAGATAACCGGTGCGATTCGCAACAACAGAACCGCCTTGTTCGATGAAGCGTTTGCTTGAAAGTTCCTCGGTTATCGCCGCGTTTTTCTTGCGTCCTTCGTCTTCTGATCTTTCTGGAAACATGGAATCAATTGATGCGAGCAGATCAGAACTGACTGAGGTCACGACTCTGTTAGCTTGAATGGATACGGCAATGTGATGAATGAAGTAAATGAGCACAATGAGGCTGGCGACGGCAAGTAAAACACCGATCGCAACCGAGATGTGGGGCACAAACGAATTGCTCTCTCCTCCTCGGACCGTGCGGAGCACCAGCAAGCAGTAGAGAAAAGTTGCCACGAAGGTACCAAGCACAACTTGGTTCGTAGTGTCGCGCATGAAGTTTCGGAGCAAGCGCGGCCCGAACTGAGAAGATGCGAGCGTCAGCGCGACGATGGTGATAGAGAAGACCAACCCCGCCACGGTGATCATGGAACCGGCAATTGTGGATAGCACTGATCGCGCGCCATCCGCCCCACCCTGGTAGGCCCACCAACGCTCAACTTGCGTGCCCTTCACCGCGCGGTCCGCCTCGATAGAAACAAAAGCTAGCGCCGTTGCGGCAAGCGAAAGCACAGCCGGCATGAACCAGTAATTGGTCCGCAGTTGATCCCAAATCCGTATGAGCCGGAGTTTCATCTTTCGACCTTTAACTGTATGAATCACTGGCAACTAGTGGTCAGGCTTTGTCTACGAACCAAGCCATTTCATAGTCGGAATTGTCACGTTCGAACGTGCGCGGTCTCGCGCAGTGCCAGGGTTCATGTGTTGCTTCTCCCATTCAGACTCATAGGCTAACTTCATCGCTCTGCAAGGATTTCATGTCGTGAGCGGTACACAAGTATAAGATTCGTTCCGCTTGCCAACAATCACGGATCGGGCACTATCGCGAGAGAGTCGATCGATATTATCCCTGGTATCGGCGCACAATCTCGAACCGCGAACGGTTAACATCACCTACCGCCCGCCCGGATAATCCTACCGAGTTATCGATCAATCCGGATCCGTTGTACCCGGCACCGTGTGATCGTTGACTGTTAGCGAAACAACGCGAGCCGGTAACAATCTCCCGCGACTCACTGCAAGAGCTCGACCTCAAGCAACGAGTTGTCAACCCCTGCGAAAGGGCTGCAATGAGTACTCTCAAACCCAATTCGCCCCACCCCATACGCCACGATGGCTCATGGCTTTCGGCCGACGATTTGCACCTATTTAATGAAGGAAGCCACTACCATCTCTACGAGAAACTCGGCGCGCATCAGGCAGAATTGGGTGGTCGATCTGGTGTGCGGTTTGCGGTGTGGGCACCCAGCGCCGAGCGAATGACCGTTGTTGGCGACTTCAACAAATGGAATACCGAATCGCATCCACTACAACTTCGCGGCAATTCCGGCATTTGGGAAGGCTTCATCGAGGGGATTGGGCTGGGGGCACGATATAAGTATCACGTTCGTGGCCCCAAAGGATACCGCTTCGATAAGTCCGACCCTTACGCCTTCTTTTGCGAAGTGGCCCCGGATACCGGCTCCGTAGTGACAGACCTGACTTACACATGGAGTGACACGGAATGGATGAGCAACCGCAAAGGACGTAATGGGCTTACCGCCCCAATCTCCGTATATGAGATGCATCTGGGCTCCTGGAAACGGAACCCAGGAGAAGGAAACCGCTCTCTTACTTACCGTGAACTCGCGGACCAACTGCCCGAATACCTCACGAGCCACGGTTTCACGCATGTCGAGTTCTTGCCGGTGATGGAGCACCCGTTCTATGGTTCGTGGGGCTACCAGATGACCGGGTTCTTCGCCCCGACCAGTCGCTATGGCACCCCGCAAGATTTCATGCACCTGATCGACACTTTGCACCAGCGCGGTGTGGGCGTGATTCTGGATTGGGTTCCTAGCCACTTCCCATGCGATGGTCACGGATTGAGCTACTTCGACGGCACGCACCTGTATGAACACGCCGATCGTCGCCAGGGTTTCCAGCCGGATTGGGGAAGCTACATCTTTAACTATGGCCGCAATGAAGTTGCTAACTTTCTCGTCAACTCTGCGCTGTTCTGGCTTGAGAAGTATCACATCGATGGCATTCGTGTGGATGCGGTCGCGTCCATGCTTTACCTGGATTATTCACGCAAGCCCGGCGAGTGGATTCCGAACAAATTCGGCGGTCGCGAGAACCTGGAGGCCGTCGCTTTTCTGCGGAACTTCAACGAGCAAGTATATGGCCGCTTCCCAGATGCACAGACGTTCGCAGAGGAATCGACCGCGTGGCCCTCGGTGTCGCGGCCCACGGATGCCGGCGGGTTAGGATTCGGGTTCAAGTGGGATATGGGCTGGATGCACGACACGCTGAAGTACATGGCCGAGGAACCAATCAACCGCAAGTACCACCACAACCAGATCACGTTCCGTTCCGTATACGCGTTCAGCGAGAACTTCATTCTGCCACTATCGCACGATGAAGTCGTGCATGGGAAACGATCCCTTCTGGACAAAATGCCCGGCGATGAGTGGCAGAAACGAGCCAACCTGCGGCTATTGCTGGGCTACATGTGGACGCAACCGGGAAAGAAACTGCTCTTCATGGGTGGCGAATTTGGTCAGTGGCGCGAGTGGAACCACGACGATAGCCTTGAGTGGTCCCTGATGGATAACCCCAAGCACGCAGGAATCGCACGCTTAATTGGCGACTTGAACCATATTTACCGGTCGGAGCCATCACTACACGCTAAGGACTGCGATCCTTCGGGTTTCCAGTGGGTCGAGGCCAATGATGGAAACCACAGCGTGCTCAGTTATCTCCGGCGCGGATTCGACTTCGATCCACCCATTCTGGCCGCGTTCAACTTTACACCGGTTGTTCGAAGTAACTATCGCCTGGGTGTGCCGTGTGGTGGGATGTGGAAAGAACTGCTGAACAGCGATGGACCAATCTATGGCGGAAGCGGCCAAGGAAATATGGGCGGCGTGGAAGCCAGCCCGATCCCCTCGCACAGCCAACCTCATTCCATAGCGGTTACCTTGCCGCCATTATCCGTAGTACTCCTGAAGCCATCCACCGTGCCAAAACCGATGGAGGAGAAGCGATGATTCGCGAATGGCGACCGTCCGTGGGAGCACGACCTGAGCGTGATGGTGTGGATTTCCGAGTGTGGGCACCTGTCGCGAACGTCGTTGAAATCGTGTTTGAAGGAACTGATCAGAGTCGGCCCAATGTGCCCATGATCAAGTCAGCAGATGGAATCTTCTCCGTACACGTTGCGGATGCGCGTCCCGGTATCCGATATCGTTATCAGATTGATGGCAACGGGCCGTTTCCGGACCCGGCATCGCGGTTCCAGCCCGAGGGCGTTCACGGTCCTTCGGAAGTTATCGATCCCACAGCGTTCACATGGACCGACACCGACTGGAAAGGACCAGATCCGGCTTCGCTTGTCATTTACGAGTTGCATATTGGTACGTTCACCAAAGGCGGGACGTTTGCTGCCGCAACCGAGATGTTGCCGAAGCTCGCAGAACTCGGAGTCACTGTGGTGGAGTTGATGCCGCTCGCCGATTTCCCCGGCCAGCGTGGATGGGGTTACGATGGCGTAAACCTCTATTCCCCGGCCCGATGTTACGGCCGTCCGAACGACCTGCGACAGTTTGTGAACACCGCTCACAAGCACGGCCTCGCGGTGATGATCGATGCGGTTTACAACCATCTTGGGCCAGATGGGAACTATCTGGCGCAGTTCAGCCCGTACTACTTCTCGACAACTCACCACACCGATTGGGGACAGGGGCCAAACTTTGATGGCGAGTTAAGTAATCAGGTGGAAGACTTCTTCGTGGAGAACGCGCTGCACTGGATCCACGAGTACCACTTCGACGGTCTGCGACTCGACGCAACCCACGCGATCATAGATGAAGGTGAGCGGCACATCCTGGAGTTGTTAACCGACCGTGTGCACCAAGCCGGCGATTCTCTCGGTCGCAAAGTGCTTGTCATCGCTGAGGACGAACGTAACCTTTCAACACTTATTCGGCCACGGTCCGCCGGCGGATTTGGAATGGATGGCGTCTGGGCCGACGACCTTCATCACGAGATTCGGCGAGCGCTCACAGGTGAGAAGGAAGGATACTACGCTGATTACACGGGAAGCGCACAAGACATCGCCGAAACACTGCGAAAGGGTTGGTTCTATTGCGGGCAACCATCACCCCGCAGGCGTGTACCACGCGGCACCGATACGGCAGGTGTTGATGCGAGCAAATTCGTCGTGTGCATTCAGAACCACGATCAGATCGGCAACCGCGCGTTTGGCGAGCGATTGAACCATCAGATCGATCGATCGGCTTATCGTGCAGCATCGGCGTTGCTCTTAACTGCCCCGGAAACTCCGTTACTGTTCATGGGTCAAGAATGGGCCGCGTCTTCGCCTTTTCTGTACTTCACGGATCACAACACGGAAGTTGGAAAGCTCGTCACCGAGGGCCGCCGCCACGAGTTCCGCCACTTCACCGCGTTCACGGATCCGAGCATCCGAACGCGCATTCCCGATCCGCAAGCAATCACAACTTTCCAGAGTAGCCAACTCAATTGGGATGAACGGGACCGCGAGCCACACGCCGGCACGCTGCGCTTGTATCGCGATCTGTTGCGACTACGCATGACAGAACCGGCTATGCAGGCTGGCGGCACGTACGACGCTCGGGCGGTTGCCGATGGAGCATTGCTCATCCGTCGAACTGCCCGCCCAAGTGGTGAAGGATTACTCGCGCTCGTGGCATTGGTGCCGGGCGTTGTGGCCGCGATCAACGAACCTGATTTGTCCTTGGTGCTGACGACGGAAGACGAACCTTATGCGCAGTTTCCTCGACGCCCAACTGTGACTCAAGATGAAACGGGAACAGTGGTTCACTTCCCGTGCCCCGCGGCCGTGATCTTCCGATTGAAGTCAGGCAACCCCAGCGCTATCACAGAGGAATCATGACGGATTCGCAACCGAAAAGCCCCGCCGAGCGCGTGTTTCTCGATGAACTCATGAAGCGGCGGCGGGTTCCGCTGGTCACGTACCGCCTGCAGTTCACCCCGGCATTCACTTTTGATGACGCAGCACGCATCGTCCCTTACCTTGCGCGTCTTGGCATAACAGAGATCTACTGTTCGCCGATCTTTCGTGCCAAACCGGGCAGCACGCATGGTTACGATGTCTGCGACTTCGGGCAACTGAACCCCGAACTGGGCGGTGATGATGCCTTTGCTCGCCTGCAAGCCGCACTTCACACGCACGGCCTTGGATTGGTACAAGACTTCGTGCCCAATCACATGGCCGTGGAGCCGGTGCAAAACCCGTGGTGGCGCAACATGCTCGAACACGGGCCAGCATCGCCATTCGCCAATTACTTCGATGTAGACTGGAACCCGATCAAGCCAGAGCTGCGTGGCAAGGTGTTGCTTCCATTCCTGGGGAACCACTACGGGCAAGTATTGGAGAATGGCGAGCTTGTAGTGGAGTACGACGCGGGCTGCTTCGTGGTGCGGTACTTCGAATCCACTCGCCCGATCGATCCGCGCCAATACCCGCGTGTTTTGCGAATTGGTCTGCCCGAACTTCGCGCCGAGATGGGCGATAGCTCTACGCTCGCCGAGTTTTTGAGCATTATCACAGCTCTGGATCACTTACCCGGGGTGACCGACCAGAATCCGGAGCGGATCGGCGACCGGCTGCGTGAATGTGCGATTGCCAAGGAACGACTCGCGCGACTGGTCGATTCCACACCGCGAATTCGCCAGCACATTAACGATGCCCTGCACATTCTCAATGGCACGCCGGGCCAACCGGAATCCTTCGATGCATTGCACGAGTTGCTCGAAGAACTCCCGTTCCGGCTTGCATACTGGAAAACAGCAGTCCACGAAATCAATTACCGTCGCTTCTTCGATATCAACCAACTTGCCGGTCTGCGGGTTGAAGAACCGGCGGCTTTCCAGGCGATGCATCAGTTACTTCTGCGGCTTATTTGCGATGGCACTGTCACGGGTGTGCGACTCGACCATATCGATGGCCTCTTCGACCCCATGGGTTACGCGCAGCAATTGCAGTCTGCCGTTCGAGGCGAACTTCTAGCCCGGTTTCAAACCTCGCACGCAGAGCCAGAACTCACTGTTGAACTACAAGAGGCCATACGGGCTGCGGTGCTAGCGGACCCAACCGGACCCGTGGCACACCCGCTCTATGTAGTGGTTGAGAAGATCCTAACCGGCGATGAATCGCTTCCCACATGGCAGTCTGAAGGAACAACCGGATACGACTTCCTGAATGATGTCTCGCGGCTCTTCGTCAATTCTCGCAATGCGCAAGTGATGCGACAGTTCTACCGCTTGTTTACCGACCGCACGGACCCGTTCCGCGAGGTGTTGTACGACTGCAAAAAACTGATTACATGGACTTCATTGGCTTCGGAACTCAACGTGCTTGCCGAGGCGCTGGATCGCTTCTCCGAAGTCGATCGCCGGACTCGCGATTTCACTCTTGATAGCCTCCGCGAAGCGCTACGCGAAGTTGCGGTGTGTTTCCCGGTGTATCGCACTTATGTTGGCCCCGGTGGCATCACGGATACCGATCGCCAGGTGGTGGATCTCGCGATTCAGCGAGCACGCTGGAAGAACCCCGCACTGGAAACATCGGCATTCGATTTCGTGCGTGCCAACCTTGTGCCCGAACTCGATGCATCGGGCGGAGAACGATATCGCGCCAGGCTGCGATTCGCCATGAAGTTTCAGCAATACACCGGCCCACTCCAGGCCAAAGGTGTGGAAGATACCGCGTTTTACCGCTACAACGTGCTAGTTTCGCTGAACGAGGTCGGGGGCGATCCGCAACGCTTTGGTGGCACCATCGCCCAGTTTCATAGTGCGAATCAGCAGAGGCGGGCGCGAGTTCCACGCGCGATGCTCTCAACCGCCATCCACGACACCAAACGCGGCGAGGACGCGCGAACGCGTATCCATGTACTTTCGGAAGTGCCGCGAACTTGGCGGGGATGCGTGCGAGAGTGGGCCGAGATTAACGCGGCGTGCCGCTCGACCGTGGACGGCACAGACGCGCCAGATCGGAACGACGAGTACCTGTTCTACCAAACTCTTGTGGGCTGCTGGCCTGCGGAGGTGACAGAGCCACATACGCCGCCCGAATTAGTTGCCCGCGTTCGCGATTACATGCTGAAGGCAATCAAGGAGGCGAAGGTTCACACCAGTTGGATTACATCGAACGAGGGGTACGATCGCGCCACTGCGAAGTTCGTGGAGGAAGTGCTTTGCGGAGAACGCTCGCACGAATTCCTGGCCAAGTTCCTGCCATTCCAACGCCGCGTCGCGCGTGCGGGCATGGTGAACTCGCTGGCACAACTCGTACTCAAATCAACGGCACCCGGAGTGCCCGACTTCTACCAGGGAACGGAACTCTGGGATACGAGCCTTGTTGATCCCGATAACCGGCGTGCAGTTGATTACGCACAGCGCATGTCAATGCTCGCGGAAATCGAACCCTGGCTGGCAGACACGCCAACGCCAACATCTGCTGCGGATGCTGTTGCGGAATGGCTCAACCACTGGCCCGACGGGCGGATCAAGTTGTACTTAACAACCTGCTTGCTGCGACTCCGCAAACGAGCACCACAATTGTTTCTCGATGGTGAATACCTTCCATTGGCGACAGATGGCGAACAGGCGGAGCACGTGGTGGCGTTTGCGCGTCGTCTGGGTAATGAGTGGGCAATCGCGGTTGTGCCCCGATTGAGCGTTCTATTCGCTCGTTCAATGCGAGAGCTCCCAGTGGGCGATGTCTGGGGAAACACGGTGATTCAGTTGCCGGAGTCGTTCACCGCCCCCGCACTGACGAATGCATTCACCCGCACAAATGTCGCGACAGAGCCAGTGCAGAGCGGAAGCCAGTTACGGCTCTCAAATATCCTGGCGATTTGTCCGGTTGCACTGCTCACGAGTGGCGTACGTGCGGGAAGTGAAGTATGAACACCCCAACTGCAATTGAAGCGACTCAGCGCTGGATCAGCGATGTGGTGATCGGGCTGAACCTGTGCCCGTTCGCGCGACGGGTATTCGAAGCCATGCTCATCCGATACACGGTCACAGATGCCACAGATGAACAAAGGCTTTGGAACGTGTTGGCTGAAGAACTCCGAGGCTTGGCACAAACCCCCGCTACGGTTGTTGAGACGGCGTTCCTGATTCACCCAATGGCTCTCGTCGATTTCCGCGATTACAACGATTTCGTTATCAACACCGAAAGCCTCATCGCCGAACTCGATCTCGAGGGCATGATCCAAATTGCAGGCTTCCACCCCGATTATCAGTTCGCGGGAACAAAGCCGAAAGATGTGGAGAACTACACCAATCGTTCGCCCTATCCCATGCTCCACTTGCTTCGCGAAGCAAGCATCACGGCGGTAAACGACGACCCGGAAAAGCTCGCCGGCATTCCGCAACGGAACATCGAAACCCTGCGGCGACTGGGACTAGCTCATGTGCGGAAACTGGCGAACCGTTCGAAGCAATAACTGGAGGCATCACGGTTGCGGATGCCCCCAGTAGCAATCACTACTTCCTGAACATCGCGTGGTTCGAATCGCCCCGACTGAACATGTATGCGAGCATGTCCAGAACTTCGGCTTCGTTCAGCGAGTTCAGTAACTTCTCGGGCATGAGAGAGACATTCGAAGGCTTCACGCTCTCAACATCTGCCTTCTTAACCTCCACAACTTTCGTGGAATCCTCTGGGTCGGTAACGATCGTGTAAGTGGTGCCCGATTCGTTAACGATTTTGCCCACAAAGGTTTTGTCGTCGGTGGTGCGGATGACACTGGCCTTGAACTGATCGGACACGACTTTGGTTGGCTCGACCAACGCTTCAGCCATTTCACGAATGCCGAATCGCCCTGCGACCTGCGACAGATCTGGCCCAGTCGCGCCGCCATCACCGCCAACGCGGTGGCACACCACGCACCTTGCTGCCGCGAACGCACGCTCGCCGTTCTTGAAGTTCCGCCCGCTCTTGAGCTTCGCTTCGAGCGCAACCACCTCGGCCGTGGTCCAATCCTTGCCGGGGCCAATTGGCTTTGGGAGTTCCTTGGGCTTGAAGGGCTTGCGTAAGCCCGACGCCTCGATCGCAAGCCGCTCGGCATCGGTCGCGTTGGCGAAGGCATCCTTCTCGATATTGTCGAGGAAGCCCTGAAAGCTAGCGCCGCCGGCCTTGGTGCGGGCTTCTGCGATAGCCCCAAAGTACGCCTTCCAGTGATCCATATTCCAGCCAACGGTCGCGTTCCGCAGCGTGAAGATGTACGACAGTTTCTGCTGGTCCGCGGCGTTCTTGATGAGGTTCGCCACGGTGCCGCCATACCCGCGGTTACGGAGAATCACTTCGTCCAACCCTTCGACCGTGAGTGGCTTCGATGGCTTCTTCAGTTCCGAGCACACCTTCTCGACGATGGTGGGCGACTTCAGATAAACGAGGAGTTGAGCCAATTCGCGATTCACGTTGTCGGATTTGGTCGGGAACATCTGGTCGAACTTCGCCACGAGCTTCGCCGCCGTATCCTTGTCTGGCTCACCCATCCGCGTGAACACGAGATGGTAGGCACGGAGGACATCAAGCATACACCCTTCGGCCAAGTCCGGCGACACAGCGATTGAGAGCCATGTGAGGAGTTTTGGTTGGAGGCTCTTATCCCCCTGCCGAGCCAATGCGACAACGTGGTTCGCCGCGCCCGCGCAGGGTGGATAACCGTCCAGCACCTTATCCTGCCAGAATTTCACCGGCTGATGTTCGAGGGCGATGCGTGCGCAATACCGAATGAAGCGGTCGTCATGATGCAACAGCGGGAGGAGGAACTCGACCGCCTTCGCCGGGTCGGCAGCCGACCGGTGGTATTCCTCGATCTGCTTCAACAGCTTCCGTTCCGCGCTGACGGGCGTTGCTGCATCCGCCAGTTCGGTCCTCTCCTTCCCGACATACGTCACGCGGTACAGTTCGCTGTTCGCGCCGCGGCCGCCGATCGTGAAGTACATCGCGCCGTCGGCCGGGTTGATGCACACATCCGTGAGCGGCAGCGGGGTGCGGCTCAGGAACTCTTCCTTCGTCGCCTTGTATGTGCTGCCGTCTGGCTCGGTGTGGATCGCGTACATCGTGCCGAAGGTCCAGTCGCAGATGTAAAGTGCCTTCTGGTACTTCGCCGGGAACTTCGCCCCGTAGCCGAAGTCCACACCCACCGGCGAGCCTGGGCCGATGTCCACCATTGCGGGCAAGCTATCGACGTAGTAGCTCGGCCACTTGCCGGTGCCACTGCGCCAGCCAAGTTCGCTGCCGCTGGTGGCGTGGTTCACGCGCGTTGGGCGATACCACGGCATGCCCAAGTCCCACTCCATATCTGCATCGTAGACGAACATCTCGCCATCAGCGTTGAACGCGAAGTCGTACGGGTTGCGGTAACCGCTGGTGAAGATCTCCCACGTCTTGCCGTCGAAGTCGGTCTTCACAACGTACCCACCTGGGGCGAGAATCCCGCGTGCGTGGCCGCGGGCGTCCCACTGTCGCGGCAACAGATGATCTTCGCCCCAATTCTTCGGCACCCGGCTGGTGAACCCTTCGGGCGGTTGTGTGTGGTTGCCACAGACGATGTACAGCGATTTCCCGTCGGGTGCGAGCCGCACCGCGTGCGGGCCGTGTTCACCGCCGCCTTGCAGGGCTTTCAGCTTCTCGACTTGATCCAGAACATCGTCGTTCTTCGATGAAGTCACGCGATACAGCCCACTCCCGGGGCCGCCGTTGCACACCACGTACAGCGCGCCCTTGTGCCACAACAGCCCCTGCGCTGCGGTGATTTTCGCCGGGATCTTCTCGACCTTTGTTTCCTCATCCGTGCCGACTTTCCCCGGCGTGATGCGCACCAAACCAAGCCCGCCCTGATCGCTGGCAATCAGCCGGCCCTTGTCATCGGCGGTGATGTTCACCCACGATCCGAGCTTGTCTTTCGGCACCGAGAACAGCTTCTCAACCTTGAATCCGGGCTGCGTGACGAACGTGTTCGCCGGCACCTGCGACACTGGTTGCGCCCCGACGGTGTCAAGCACCTTGCCCCACGGGGCATCGCCGTATGTTCCAACCTTCTTGACCTTCGCAACCACCTTGCCGGCCTTCTTCGCCCCGGCGGTCCAGGACTCATCACTAACTACGTACGCCGTCTCGCCCTTGTCTGTGGTTATCGCCAGCTTGAACACGAACGCCGCGACCCCGCCATCGTTCCGCACGTCCGCGGCAATCTCGTTCCCCTCGGGCTTGAGCAAATTGGTGACATCAGCTTCCGCCGCATCCTTCCACTCGTCGGACGCCGCGACCACCTGCCCGTTAAGCGACAGTTTAACGTGGTTGTCGGCGGACACCCGGAGCCGCGCACCCTTCATCCCCGCGGGAGCAGAGAACGTGGTGCGGAGGGTGTAGTTCTTGTTTGCGTCGGCACCCCAGACCCACAGCGGAGTTGGCCCGGTGGCGAAGGCTTTCGCCCATGCGGCCGTCGCAACCGCATCGACTTTTGGCGGCTCTGGAGTCGCGCCGGTCTTAACCGATGGCGCAACTTCAGGTTTCTGGGTGAATACTTCATCGGCTACCGCAACCGAAGCGAGGCCGAGTGCGAGAAGGGAGAGTGCGTGCAATCGCATAAGGAACATTCCTTGAAGTTAAGCTAACTCAAAATCTCTTTGACAACTTTGCCGTGAACGTCCGTAAGGCGGTAATCGCGGCCCTGAAAGCGGAACGTTAATTTCGTGTGATCGAAGCCCAGGCAGTGCAAGAGTGTGGCTTGCAAGTCGTGAACGTGAACCATGTCCTTCGCAACCTTGAAGCCGAGATCATCGCTTTCGCCATGCGAGTAACCAGCCTTGATGCCGCCACCAGCCAACATGAGAGAGAAGCAATCGGGGTAATGGTCGCGGCCAAGCACTTGGCCACCGGCGGTGCGGCCCTCGCGGAACGGCGTGCGGCCGAATTCGCCGCCCCAAATCACAAGTGTGTCTTCCAGTAGTCCGCGATGCTTCAGATCTTTGATGAGCGCGGCCACGGCCTTGGTTGTGACCGTGCCCTTTTGCGTGAGGCCATCGCGAATGTCTTCCTTGGGGTTGGTGCCGTGAAAATCCCAACCCCAGTCAAAGAGTTGAACGTAACGAACGCCGGATTCGACCAGGCGGCGTGCGAGCAAGCAGTTGTTCGCGAAACTGCCGGCACCGGGCTTGGCACCATACGATTCCAATACCTTGGCAGGCTCGCGGGAAATGTCCATGGCCTCGGTGGCAGAAAGCTGCATCCGGAATGCGAGTTCGTATTGCGATATTCGCGTTCGCGTTTCCGGGTGTCCGAGTTCCTTCTCTTGTATTTCGTTCAGGTCGCGCATCGCATCGAGGCCCAAACGGCGCATGTCGCGATCGATGCCTGGCGGATCGGATAGATACAGAACCGGCTCACCTTTGCTTCGGCACTGCACACCCTGGAAGACCGAGGGCAAGAACCCGCTGCCCCAGCACCCTTGCCCGCCGCTGGGTTGCACGCCATTCGAGATGAGTACAACGAAACCGGGCAGGTCCGAGCTTTCGCTACCCAAACCGTAGCAAGTCCACGCACCTAAGCTCGGCCGCCCCTGCCGCGCGAAACCAGTATAGAGAAGTAGTTCCGCCGGGGCGTGGTTGAACTCGTCGGTCTTCATCGAGCGGATGACGGTTACATCATCGGCCACATCGTGCAGAGGTTTGATAGCATCCGACATCCAGATGCCGGCCTTGCCCTGCTGCTTGAAGGGCTGACGCGTGCCGAGCAGTTTTGGCACGCCGGACGTAAACGCGAATCGTTTTCCCTTCAGGTACTCATCCGGGCAATTTTGGCCGTCCCGCTTCACCAGTTCGGGCTTGTAGTCGAACAGATCGAGGTGCGGCGGCGCGCCTGACATATGGAGATAGATGACCCGCTTCGCCTTGGCGGGGAAATGTGGTTTGCGCGGAGCAAGCGGATTCTCGGTTGGCAAAGCGGGTACATCGGCCGCAAGTGCATTCATCTGCGATAACGCAAGCGAACCGAGACCAAGCGACGACGCGCCAAGGAATTGACGGCGGGTTGTGGCTTCGAGATGTGCAAGCTTCGGATGCATTTGAACTTCTCCCAGCAAACGCCGTTGCGCTTCTTGCGAGCGCTGTTGAATGAGCACGAACTGTTGGTATTTCACATTGCACTGATGGAATAACTATCGCCAACTGCTGTCACCGTTTCATCAGCATTTCGTCGAGGTTCAGCACAACGTTCGCGACCACGGTCATCGCCGCGTAGCTCTCGGGCATCGCCATGGCGTTAATTGGGCCGGCGACCTGCTTTGCCTTGTTGATGTCTTTGCGGAACTCGGTCACCGCCTCATCGTAAAGCTTCACCAAGCGATTTAATTCCGCATCTGTCGGCGAACGGACCAAACAACTGCGAACGAGGAAGGCGATTTTATCTTCTATTGCACCATTCACTTCGCCATGGCCCCATGCTTTCTTCGCCAGTGCCTGTGCGGCTTCCATGTAGACCGGGTCGTTCATCGTTACGAGCGCTTGAAGCGGCGTGTTCGTGCGAGCACGGCGGACGACGCAGGTGTCGCGGTTGGGGGCGTCGAATGTGGACATCGACGGATACGGATTCGAACGCCGCCACTGCGTATAGATCCCGCGGCGGAACTTGTCTTCCCCGCTGCTTGTTTGCCAGTCGATGGAACCGCCGAACGCCGCGTTCACGCCGAGGTTTGGCTGTTGTGGTCGCACGCTTGGCCCGAGCATCTTCGGGCTGAGCAAACCAGCCGCGAACAAGGCCTGATCGCGAATCATCTCGGCCGAAAGGCGCACGCGTGGCCCGCGTGCGAGTAGGCGATTCTCGGGATCGCGTTCGAACTGTTCCGGCGTAACTTTTGAATATTGCCGGTATGTGGCCGACATCACAAGCAACTTGAGGAAGCGCTTGATGTCCCACGGCGTCGCGTTCCCTGTGGCATCGCGATCCGGGTTTGCCAGTTCCACCGCGAGCCAATCGAGCAACTCGGGATGGCTTGGTAATTCGCCCTGAGCGCCGAACTCTTCGCTCGTGCGAACGATGCCGGTGCCGAACAGTTGCTCCCAGTAGCGGTTGGCGATCACGCGGGCTGTGAGTGGGTTCTCGGGACTCATGATCCACCGCGCCAATTCCAGCCGCGTTTTGGGTGCGTTCGCGGGTAACGGGTGGAACGCCACGGGCGTGCCTTCGGCCACTTCTTCACCAAGGTCCATAAAGTTGCCACGATGCTGCAATCGCGTTTTGCGACGCTGATTGCCGCTGAGTTCTTGCATCACCGGCACAGTGGTTTCGGGTTTGAACGCAGCCTGCTCCTTCTTGTACACCGCCAGGCGATCACGCTCCGCCTTCCATTCTGCGGGCTTCTTATCCTTCAGAAGATCTTCGAGATCGATAACCAGCGAATCGAGCTCCGCCTTCCGTTCAAGTTCCGCGTCGGACCAGAACGGCAGCGTTGGGCTTTCGTCCTTGCGGTCGGCGTCCGCGGTGTTATTGAAGAACGCGAATGCCTGGAAGTATTCTTTCTGAAGAATGGGATCGTATTTGTGCGTGTGGCACTGAGCACAGCCCATCGATGTACCCATCCACACCATGAACGTGGTGTTCACGCGGTCCACAACGGCGACGTTGCGGAACTCCTCGTCGTTGGTGCCACCTTCGCTGTTGGTCATCGTGTTGCGGTGAAACGCAGTGGCGACACGTTGTTCTGTGGTGGCGTTCGGAAGCAAATCGCCCGCAAGTTGCTCGATCGTGAATTGATCGAACGGTTTGTTTGCGTTGAAACTATTGATGACGTAATCGCGATACTTCCAGATGGTGCGTGGCGGATCGTCGGCGTAGCCCGCGCTATCGGCGTAACGGGCCAGATCCAGCCAGATTCGTGCCCAGTGTTCACCGAAGGCCGGTTTCGCCATCAAGCGATCAATCATCTTCTCATAAGCGTTTGGTGCCCGATCAGCGATAAACTCCTCGACTTCTTCCAGCGTGGGCGGCAGTCCGGTTAGATCTAACGCAGCCCGGCGAACGAGCGTGTGCCGATCCGCTTCCGGTGCGGGTGCCATTCTCTCTCGGGCAAGTCGCGCACGAATAAAGTTATCGATGGGATTGGCCGTGGCGGGGAGATTTGCCACGCGTGGCACCAGTGGCTTCACTGGCTTCGCATGGCTCCAGTGAACCGAATAGTTCGCGCCATCCGTAATCCACCGTTTCAGAATCTCGACTTCCCGCACGGATAGCGGCTTGCCGTGTTTGGGCGGCGGCATCACTTCATCAGGCTCTTTCGAGACGATTCGCGCGATGAGTTCGCTGGCATCGGGCTTTCCGGGAACAACCGCAAACTCCTTTGCCCCGTCTGCGGTGTCGAGGCGCAACTTGGCCTTGCGCACCTGTTCATCCGGGCCATGGCATTGAAAGCAATTGTTCGAGAGAATGGGCCGCACATCGCGATTAAAATCGATCGCGGCGGGGGCCGTGGCTACCTGTGCGGGCGCTGATAAAGGGAATAGCACCAAGCTTGTTAAGGCCAACGCACAACGTGAGCCGGTGCGGAGAGTCACGCGCACACCTCGGGAAAAGCAGGAATAGGTACAGTTGCCCAACATTGGGGCGGGCAGGGGCAAGCAAGCGGGTTGATGTAAGTGTAACGAGTCCGAAAGGGAGTTGGCATGGAAAACTATCAGTCGCGGCCGGAGGTCCAACTTGGACGGAACGATTCTTGTTTGTGCCGCGACTTGTGAAATGATTCCGCCAAGAAAAGCAGCGAGTCGCATCGGGCATGGAACGAAGCCGACGGATGGGCGGGGTCAGCAGTTTGATCGGTGATGGCGGCGACCTTCGCATACGCGTCCCAATCCACCGGAATGTTTTGCTCCTTCATCCCTTCGGCCAAGGCGCTTTCCAATTGAGCGAAGCGTTCCGTCAATTCCGGTGTGAGGGTGCAATCGTGCTTTTTGTACACATTTAAAGTACGCGGGCCGTTATCGGAAGGTGCGGCATCTTCCGATGGTTCCTTCTTAACATCCAACACCAAGCCAATCAGCCCCGCGAATATCACCAGTGCGGAAACCACGAAAAGAGGAATCGCACCTGCTATCTCCGCCTGGCGCATCACCAACGACAACAATGCGAGACCAATACCCGCTGCCAGAGCCAAGAACGGCCAGGGGATAACTCGCAACAACCGTGCAAACACACCACCAACTCCATTTGCTTTCTTGGCTTTCAAAGACTTCCCTGCGATCTCCCCTTCCCCACCTGGCAGTTGAACGATCATCACAGTGATGTTGTCCGGTCCACCGCGAAGATTCGCCATGTGTACAAGCAGGCGTGCGGCGTCGTCGACCGGCATGGCGTTTACCACTGCCCCCACTTCTTGTGCGGTTACGACACCGGTAAGCCCATCGCTACAGAGCAGAAACGTGTCGCCCGGCTTCGTGGGGTATGGCCCCTCGACATCCACTTCCACCTCTGCATCCGGCCCCAAGGAACGGATGATCACGTTCTTCTTGAAGTCACCGAGTTCATCCGGGTCAACGCCCTGTCGTTTCGCAATCTCCCAGACCCATGAATGGTCGAAGGTCAATTGTTCGGCCAAGCCTTCGCGAATGCGATAGCATCGGCTATCTCCCACATGCCCGACCCACGCACCTTCGGGCCGTAGCACGAGTGCCGTGCTGGTTGTGCCCATCCCGCGAAACTCCGGGTTTTCCTGACCGATCGCATGGATACCCGCGTTCGTTTCCGTGAACGAACGACGAAGCGCGGAGATAACCCCTTCGCGAGTATGTTTGAGAAAGAGGAACGGGATATCTCGCACGGCCTTGGCGCTGGCTTTCTCGCCAACCGCATGCCCCCCCATCCCATCGGCGACGACGAAAATGTGGCCAGACGTTTCAAACGTCGCCACATCAACCGCGGGTTGTGCGGCGCATGCGTCTTGATTATGGCTCCGCTTAACGCCCACATCCGTAAGCGCCGCGTAGCGGACTGGCTCGAATGCCTGCACCGCGTTATCCTCAGGAGAGGGAGAAACTACTTTTATCCTACGCCATTCGTTAAAGTTCTGCTGCCCTGAAGCGGAAATAGGCACGCAGTTGAAAGTTTGGCGAGAGACTCGCCCAGTTACCCAGGATCGCCACAATCAATCAACTAAACGCAAATGTACATCTTAAACGCCAGCACTGTGCCAATTACCCCGCGAATGAGAAGTAAAGTATCAGGCATGCCGGCGGAATCTGTATGATCCTTACCGTTTAGACAAGTGACGCCTGGCCAAGACAATACTACTTGGCACCGCACTTCGGACGGACCCGTTTACAATCAACTCGCAACGGCTGGTATCGGAGTGGAAGATGAATAACAAACTACGCGAAGGAAAGAAACGGTCCGAAGGATTTGAAACTGGAACTCGCACTCCGCGGTGGGTGATTCGCTACACACTCGCGGGCTGTCCACTCGGCCGCATGATCGTCGCAGCCAGAGAACAAGGTACTTGTTTCATCGCATTCGACGATGTTGATGCGAGGTTGCAACTGGATTTAACTGTGCGATTCCCGGACTGGGAGACTTATCGCGACGACGCTTCACTTGCGGAATCTTTGGTGAGTGTGCGGTCGTACTTCAATCAACCGACGCATGAGTGGAAGTTGGCAATCGATCCACACGGCACACCATTCCAACACAACGTGTGGAACAAGTTACGAGAGATACCACCGGGAGAAACCACCACCTATACCGCTGTGGCTCGATCGATCGGGCAACCTACTGCAGTGCGGGCCGTGGCTCGGGCGTGTGGTGCCAACCCTCTGGCACTGGTGGTTCCCTGCCATCGTGTGATCGCGCGCGATGGCAGTTTGCGTGGCTACCGCTGGGGTTTGGAACGAAAGCAAGCCTTGCTCGAACTGGAGCAAAGCTAAAAGTGGGCTTCCTCCTTATTCACTTCATCGGTATGGCTCGCCCGACTCAAGACAGTTATCGCAGACGAGAAGGCTCGAAGCATGCGCGCACCACTGCTGCTGTGCGGGATCGTCGCATTCATCGGGTGTGTACAACCTGGGGCCCGCGTGGGACTGCCCCCGGTGGATATGCACTCTCATGACGTCCGGAACGAGTTGAGCCCGATCGTGCCCGGAGCGATCGAGCAGACTCTCCAGGCGACCGCCCCGCCCGGATGCACGCCCGAGTTCAGGGGCCAGAGTTCTTCCGGCACGAGCGTTGAACAGGAATGGTACGTTGATGTCAGGTATAAATTGGCGGACGGAACCGTCGTTTCTGTTGAGGCGGAACACTACCAGCGGGTCATGCTCTCGGTGCGCGACGCCGCGCTGCCGGCCGTGCGGATGGATGGCGTCCACCCGATCAGACTCCCAACGATCCCGGCGGCAGGGAGTTTGATCGGGCGTGGTGGCACTCACCACGGGAAAACACCAGTCTTCCTCGTTCAGTACTTCCGACGCGACATGGCAGTGGAGGGCGAACTGGTCGGGTTTGTCACTCCGTCGCCAACCTTCCCTGGATTCACGCGATTAACGGTGGTCACATCTGAGTGGTGCACAAAATAGCGGAGCAACTGATGAAATGTCTGCTATTGGCCCTTCTGCCCGCGATCTTGGCCGGATGCCTGACGAACACCGGCTCGCAGGTCG
Source organism: Gemmata sp. (assembly GCA_041740855.1). Lineage (GTDB taxonomy): Bacteria > Planctomycetota > Planctomycetia > Gemmatales > Gemmataceae > Gemmata. Next base: position 15,615 of record JBGSLF010000196.1, on the reverse strand, counting down.
GACAACCGCCGATGGACCACGACTGGCGACTTGTAAAAGACGCGCTGCACGCGGTCGCGCAGCCGTCGTTCGACAAACACGTCCGCGGAACTGACTGGACGATGCGCACTGCCGGGTATGGACACAGCGGCAACAGCGGCGAGGAGCGGTGGAACGTTCACTTCGCGTGCCTACCAACCGGCGAAGATTTCCAGACCTCTCAGAAGATCTACCTGCTCCCGCCCGACCAATACGAGCACATCCTCACCCCGATCCGGGCCGACGTGTTGGCCGCGCTAAAGACGACCGGAGTGACGATCACGGAAGTGGGGACGGTAGAGTGTCGCGGTGCCCCGAAGCCGACCGGCCGGTTCGCGATCAGTTACATGCGGAAGGACGGCGCAGTCGGCGGCGAGGTGGTCGGGTTGCTCGAGCCGAGCCTCGTGGAGGGCGCACCGGAGGGGCGGTTCACCGACCTGGTGGTCACGCTCCGCGAGTGGATCGTCGAGTGAGGTAGTGTAACGGAACGACCTATGAAACGCATACTGCTCACCCTTCTGCCTGCGCTCCTTATCGGGTGCCTGACGAGCACTGGCTCGCGCGTCGGGCACCCGCCGATGGACCGCGACTACCACCTCGTTTACGACGCCCTTCACGCAACAGCACTGAAGTCGTTTGAGGCGCATCTGACCGGTGACGGCTGGGTGCCGCACCGATGCCTCCATGGTTCGGGTGGGAACAGTCACGAAAGCCACTGGAACACGAACTTCGCCTGCCAGAAGCCGACCGATGCCCCGATCGGGCCGGTCTGGCAACTCCCGGTGGCCGACTACCCTCGCATCCTCACCCCGGTTCGTGCGGACGTGATCGCCGCCGTCCGAAAGACCGGCGTCGAGATCACCGCAGTGACCGAGGTGGAGATGAAAGACGCCAAGTACCCGACGGCACGGTTCGAGATCAGTTACTTGCGCCGCGGGGGCGAGGTGGCCGGGTCCGTCGAAGGCGTTCTGGGACAGGGTGTGATCGTCGGCGGAGACATTGACAAGTACACAGACCTGGTGGTCACGCTCCGCGAGTGGATCGTCGAATAGAGCCTAACTACGACGAAAGCCCGGCCCTTGGCCGGGCTTTCACGTTCACTTCACGTTACTTATCGCGCTGGGTTTCACCCATTGCGGCTTGAGCGGCAGCGAGGCGAGCGATCGGCACGCGGAACGGCGAGCAACTCACGTAGTCCATCCCGATCTTGTGGCAGAACACCACGCTGTCCGGGTCGCCCCCGTGTTCGCCACAGATGCCGACCTTCAGGTGCTGGCCGTGTTTCGCCTTGCGGCTGTCGCGGCCCTTCTGGATGCCGATCTTCATCAACTCGCCGACGCCGGCGAAGTCGATCGTCTGGAACGGGTCGATCGGCAGGATCTTATCCTTCAGATATGTCGGCATGAAGCCCTTGATGTCGTCGCGGCTGAAGCCGAACGTCATCTGTGTCAGGTCGTTGGTGCCGAAACTGAAGAACTCGGCCTCCTCCGCGATCTTGTCCGCGGCGATGCAGGCTCGCGGCAGTTCGATCATGGTGCCGATCTGGTACTCGACTTTGGTGCCAGCCTTCGCGAAGCACTCGTCGGCAATCGCGATTGCGCGCTTCTTGAGGATGTTCAGTTCCTCGACTGTGCCGACGAGCGGAATCATAATCTCGGGGATCGCTTTCTTCCCCTTCTTCGTCACTTCGATAGCAGCTTCGATGATGGCCCGCACCTGCATGTCGCCGATCTCGGGGAACACGAGTGGCAGGCGGCAGCCGCGGAACCCCATCATCGGGTTCATCTCGTGCAGTTCGTCCACTCGCTCGAAGATCTTCTCGACCGACACGCCGATCTGCTTTGCGACCGCCTCGGCCCCGGCCCGGTTGTCCTTCTGTGGCAGGAACTCGTGCAGCGGCGGGTCGAGCAAGCGAATGGTGACCGGGTAGCCGTCCATCGCCTCGAAGATGCCAACGAAGTCGGCCTTCTGGAACGGCTCGATCTTGGCGAGCGCCTTCTTGCGGCCTTCTACTGAGGTGGACAGGATCATTTCGCGCACGGCGGCGATGCGGTCGTCGCCGAAGAACATGTGCTCGGTGCGGCACAGGCCAATCCCTTCGGCCCCGAATTCACGGGCCTTCAAGGCGTCGGCTGGGCTGTCGGCGTTCGTGCGGATCTTGAGCTTGCGGCCCTTGTCGGCCCACGTCATCAGCGTGGCGAAGTCGCCGCTCATGCTCGGGGCAATGGTTTCGACCTTGCCGATCATCACGTCGCCGGTGGTGCCGTTGATCGTGATGAAATCGCCCGCCTTCACGACGTTCCCGGCGATGGTCACGGTCTGGTTCGCCTCGTCGATTTTAACGGCTTCGCAGCCCACGACGCACGGCTTGCCCCAACCACGAGCGACCACAGCGGCGTGGCTGGCCTTCCCACCAGTGCTGGTGAGAATCCCCTTCGCCAAGTGCATCCCGGCCACGTCCTCGGGGCTGGTTTCCTTCCGGACCAGCATGATCGGGTCGTTCGGGTGCTTGGCGGCGTGTTCAACGGCGGCTTCGGCCGACAGCACCACCATCCCGCTCGCGCCACCGGGGCTGGCCGCGATCCCCTGCGCCACAGGCTTGACCTTGGACTTCGGGTTGAGTTGTGGTTGAAGCAAGTGGTTGAGGCTATCGGGATTCACACGCTTGATGGCCGTCGCCTCGTCAATCAACTTCTCCTTGGCCATCTCGACCGCGATGCGAACGGCGGCGGTGCCGGTCCGCTTGCCCGAACGGGTTTGGAGCATGTACAACGTGCCGTCCTGCACTGTGAACTCGATATCCTGCATATCGGTGTAGTGCTTCTCCAGCGCCTGCCGGATCTCCATGAGTTGCTTGTAGACCTTGGGCATCTCGCTATCGAGTTTGGAAATCGGCTCCGGCGTGCGGATGCCAGCGACCACATCTTCGCCCTGAGCGTTGATGAGGTAATCGCCGTAGAAAACGTTTTCGCCGGTGTTCGGGTCGCGAGTGAAAGCGACACCGGTGCCGCTGGAGTTGCCCATATTCCCGAAGACCATCGCCTGCACGTTCACCGCCGTGCCCTTAAGCCCGGTGATGCGTTCGATGCGGCGATACTCGATTGCTTTGTTGCCGTTCCACGAATTGAACACGGCATTGATGGCGAGCATCAACTGTTGTTTCGGATCTTGCGGGAAGTCGCTGCCGACGTGTTTCTTGTAGACTACCTTGTAACGCTTCACCAGTTCCTTGAGGTCGTCGGCCGAAAGATCCGTGTCGAGTTTGGCCTTCTTCTCATCCTTGAGCTTGTGGATCTGGTGTTCGAATTCCTCGTGCTCGCAGCCCATCGCGGTGCTACCGAACATGTCGATGAGGCGGCGATAGCTATCGTACGCGAACCGGGGGTTGCCGGTCTTGTTGGCAAGCGCTTCCACGCTGGCATCGGTTAGTCCGAGGTTCAGAATGGTGTTCATCATACCGGGCATGCTCAGCGCCGCACCGGAACGCACCGACACCAGAAGCGGGTCGGTTGTATCGCCAAACTTCTTGCCGAAGGTGGCCTCGACCTTCTTCATCGCCTCGTCGATTTGCGGAATGGCATCTTCAGGTATCTTCTTGCCATGATCGTAGTAGGCGGCGCAAACTTCCGTGGTGATGGTAAACCCAGGCGGCACAGGAATACCAATCTTGCACATCTCGGCGAGGTTGGCTCCTTTACCGCCAAGTAGTTCCTTTTGTTTGCCGTCGCCATCAGCCGACTTGCCACCGAAGAAATAGACGTGCTTCGTACTCATGACCGCTCGCGTGAGTGTGGGGTGCAGCGCCGCTGAGGCGCATCAGTATCTTTCTAGTAATTCTGCCAGGGTTGCGTCCAAGCCTGAAACTATCCCGAATGTTGAGAAGTGCTATTCGCGTGAACATTCATCAAATCCTCACTTTATTTGCAAAGGCGACGACGGCTGGCATGATAGCTGGCCAATTACAACTCGCAGGAACCTTCGGCCAACTACCGGAGGTTCCTCACTTTCTAGCGATCGAGAAAATATCTCGTGCAGGTTGTCCGTCTAGCACTATGCCTGCTAGGAATTCAATGACTACTTACACCCAAGGGGTACGACCATGAAGAACTGCTTGCTCGCGGCGGCCGCACTGTTCGGTTTCTCCGCTGCTTGTTCTGCTGAGGACACCAAAATGACTGGGCCACTCGAGTTCAAGATGAAGGATATTGATGGCAAAGAATACGATCTCTCCAAACTCAAGGGGAAGGTCGTGCTGTTCGTGAACGTCGCCAGCCGTTGCGGTTACACACCACAGTACGAAGGGCTGCAAGAACTCTTCGTCAAATACGAAAAGGATGGCCTGGTTGTCATTGGTGTTCCGGCGAACGAGTTTGGGAAGCAAGAGCCAGGAACCGATGACGAGATCAAGAAGTTCTGCAGCACCAAGTACAACGTCACCTTCCCAATCCTGTCCAAGGTTGTGGTGAAAGGTGAAGGCCAAACTCCGCTGTACAAGTTCCTCACCTCGAAAGATACCAACCCGAACTTCGCGGGCGATATCGGTTGGAACTTCGAGAAGTTCCTCATCGGGCGTGACGGAAAAGTCGTTGGCCGCTTCAAGTCGGGCGTTTCGCCTGACGCCGCCGAATTCGTTAAGGCTATCAAAACGGAACTGGAAAAGGCCGCACCCGCCAAGTGATTCGATGTCACGTCGAACCGGAAAGCCCACCCAATTTCTGGGTGGGCTTTCTCTTTTGCGTTATTGTGGTGGTATGACATTCCTCCACTGGCGATTGTCGCATGCCACCATCTCGTTCGGCCGCCGGCCGCTCGTGATGGGTATTGTGAACGTCACTCCCGATAGCTTTTCCGATGGTGGCCGCTTCTCCGATTCGGAAGCTGCGGTTCAACATGGCTTACGACTCGTTGCTCAAGGAGCGGATATTCTCGATGTGGGCGGCGAATCCACTCGCCCCGGTGCGGAACCAGTTCCTGAAGAGGAAGAGTTGCGGCGTGTGGTGCCAGTGGTTGCGGAGTTAGCACGTCGCACGCAGGTGCCCATCTCTGTCGATACCATGAAGCACAGTGTTGCTCAGCAGTGCCTCGAAGCGGGTGCCGCGATCATTAATGATGTCGCCGGCTTTCGTGACCCTGCTATGATTCGCGTCGCCGCCCAATATCGCGCTGGCATCGTGGTGATGCATATGCAGGGCACGCCACAAACAATGCAAGCCGACCCACGCTATACCGATGTCATTGCGGATGTCGCGGCGTACTTCGAGGAACGGTTGCGGGTTTTGGGTGAATCGGGTATTCCTCCGGATAGCGTGTGTCTCGATCCGGGAATCGGCTTCGGAAAGACGCAGGAGCACAACCTGGACTTGCTCGCGAATCTTGGTGCGTTTCATTCACTCCACCGGCCGATCTGTTTGGGTGTATCGCGAAAAGGTGTGCTCGGAGTGCTCTGCGGGCGAGAACGGCATGAAAGGCTGGCCGCGTCGCTCTCTGTGGCATGTTTCGCTGCAGCTCGCGGGGAAGCGCATGTATTGCGCGTTCACGATGTTGCCGAAACCCGCGACGCAGCCTTGCTTCTCGATGCCATAGACCGATATCGTCGCTAAACCGCACGCGCTGGTACAATCGTAGTATCCATGCTCTCCTTCTTCGAGTCTCGCCGTGAACGTCGATTTGACGATTACAGAACATTGCCGCAGTTCTGACAAGAACGCCCAACCGGAACTCGCATCGCATTGCCGCGCGATTGCCGAACGGGCTCGGTGTGCTTCGTTGGCCCTAAGCACAACTGAAACCGTCGCCAAAAACCGCTGGCTACATGCCACTGCTGCGGCAATCGAAGCCCGCATACCGGAAGTGCAGGAAGCAAACGCGCGAGATCTGGCAGCGGCACCGGAATTCGGGTTGAATGCGGCCGCGATAGACCGATTGAAGCTCACGCCCGCTCGCCTGAAATCCGCCGCCGATGGCTTACGACAAGTCGCGGCGTTGCCCGATCCCGTGGGCGAGGTGCGCGAAGGTGGCTTGCGGCCCAACGGGCTTCAAGTCCTCAAGATTGGCGTTCCCATCGGGGTTGTCTTTTTCATCTACGAATCGCGGCCGAATGTCACACTCGACGCCGCAGCCTTGTGCGTGAAAAGTGGCAACGCAGTTATCCTGCGTGGCGGCAAAGAGGCGTTGCATTCCAACCAAGCCTTGCACCGCATCATGACCGATGAACTCGCCCGCTGCGGCCTGCTGCCCGATGCCGTGCAACTCTTTACTGTGGTTGATCGCACGGCAATCGACTACTTCCTTCGCATGCCGGAGTGTATTGATCTGGCAATCCCGCGTGGCGGTCGTGGACTCATCGAGCGCGTTGCCAACGAAGCAATGATGCCAGTGATGAAGCACTTCGACGGCAATTGCCACATCTATGTTGATGCCAGCGCCGACCAAGCAATGGCCGAGCGCATCATCATCAACGCGAAATGCCAGCGCCCGGGTGTTTGCAATGCGGCGGAGAGTTTATTAGTGCATTCTGCGATTGCTGATAGCTTCCTTCCTCGTATGGGAAAGGCGTTAACCGCCAATGGCGTGGAGATTCGCGGTTGCGAACGCACACAGGCTGCTATTCCGAACGCACGCCCCGCAACCGACGAAGATTACGCCGCGGAATTCCTGGATCTCATTATTTCTGTGAAAGTGGTCGATTCACTCGAAGCCGCCATGGCACACATCGCCCAGTATGGTTCGAAGCACACCGATGCGATTGTGACTCGCGACCTCACGAACGCTCGCATCTTCACGCGGCAGGTTGATTCTGCAGCGGTGTTGGTGAACGCCAGCACGCGGTTTAATGATGGCTTCGAACTCGGTCTGGGTGCGGAGATCGGTATCAGCACCGATAAGTTTCACGCACGCGGTCCATGCGGGTTACGCGAACTGACGACCTATAAGTATGTCGTAACCGGAGATGGTCAGATACGCGAGTGAACGCAGATGAGCAACGCCAACGCAGGGGCGCAGCGAACATGCTCTGGGTCTTCATGACAGTTGCCGCGATTGGTTTGTTCTGGTTCGGGTATCGCAACCCGTACCGGCGTCGCTGGCTATTGCCCCGTCGCACCGTAAGCCGGCTTCCCGCCACGGTGGCAGTCGATCGGCAACACCAGCATTTGGCCTCTGGCGGGCGTGTTGGTGAAACAGCAGTCGCCGAGGTGTCGGTGCATCTTGCGAAAGTGTTACGCGAAGGCGGAGGGGCACAAGTCGAACGCGAATTGCGCCCAGGAGTGGGTTATGCCGTTCAGGTTCGCGCACTCACCCATGTCGGAACTCCGGAAGCGGGCCATGTGCTCGAACGGCAACTCGATCGCAGCATCACTCGTGACCCGGTGGAACAGGCGTGGTATTGGGCCGATATCGCCGCTGGCCTGCGCCAGTTGGGCCACGCACCCGCATTGCCCGCCGTGCTGCGTTGTTTCGATGCCGCCGCGACACTCCCTGCCGGCACCGTGTTGGCGTCAGAAGCGGTGGCGTTCCCCAATTTCCCGACCACTCTCCAGAATCTTTCAAGCCCACTCGGACAGTCCGCCACGCGTGCCATCGTTGCGGTGTCTCGCGGTTGCCGACACTTGACACTCGATATCGCAACCGTCTTCAAGGCAGGGTTCTCCGATCTGCTGGCAACTCTCAGTGAAACAGCCCCTCCCCTTCCCGATCCCGATCTAACCAATGCGATGGCGGAAGTCGAAAGAATCTTCCGCCGAACGATGCACTGGGCCAGATTGGTGCCAAAGGAATCGCGCCCACTCATGGAGCGGGCGGGCATGCAACTGTTTCGCACAGCGGGTCGGCGGATGAATTGGCTTGCAAAAGCACCCGCGCAATTGATGGCTCGGTTTCCCATCGCTTCGAACGACGAGCAAGTTGCTTTGTTGCGCTGTCTTTACACTTTTCGCACGGATGTTAGCTCGCTGTTCCCTCTCCTGCCGGATCACCATGTTCTGTGGTGGAAGGATGCAATTCGTTGCTTAACATGGTCGCGATCTCCTGCCATGGGTTACATTCTGGCTGGTCATGCTTCTCGCTGGATGAAGTCGCGCCGTAACTGTGATCGGGCGGCGGTTCTCTTATCGACATTGCGTGGCCTTCCCGGGAAAGAGCCGGAGCGGGTGCTCTTGGACGCCATCTCATGTGCTGAGCCAACCAATCGCCTGGCCGCGACCTCTGCGCTCGGCTGGTGGCCGCCGTACGATGCTGCCGCAGTGACGACCACACTTAAAGCCCTTCGTGTGGATCGAAACGAGGCGACACGCACCGCGGCAGTAGCCGCACTGGCGCGACTCGGGGAACGGGCAGCGCTGGATCAAATCCAGGCCGAATTGCATGCAGAAGAATCCGGCATTCGGGTATCTGCTGTTTTGCGAGTTGCCAGTGAAGAATTGAGTTGGTTCTGGCCCGAGCTACATCATCTTGCGGAATCCGATCAGCCCGAAACAGCACTTGCAGCCGTGGAAGCTTCCGAACGCCTTCGCGAACAGGTTCTGGGTATCTGCGGGTAAATACACTTAACCCGCTTTGCGAATCTTGCCGATCTTACCCAAGGAGATGATTCCGCAGCGGAAACCACCATGCGACGGGCGAACCCGCTCTCAATTTGGCTCATTTTAACTCTGGCGCTGCCAATGGCGCTAGGGTGCGGGTTAGGCAAGCGACCATACACCAACGATCCATTGCTCCGTAACCGCACGGGTGTTTGGGGCAATCACCAAAGCATGCACGCAATCGATTTCCGGATGCCGTCCGAACCTGTACCGCCGCCGTCGCCGCCGCCCACGGATCTACCCACGCGTGAATGGGAAGCGGTCGATAAAGATTAAACGTGAGGGCAAAAGCGGGTCTTTAACTTGTGGCCCCGGCAGGGTTGCCGGGGTTCCTATGCTCTTACACAACGCGCGTCATGACTGACGCCGGCTCGCCAAGATACAAGAAACCGTTTGGCAAGAGTTATTTCCCCCCAAGTGGGGTAACGATAACCGTGCCCGGATCGTGCCCGGTAATCACTGCTTTGCCATCTTTGGTGAACGCGATGCAATAGCCGGGCGACTTCAGAGCTTTAACAAACAGCGGTTTATCGCCTTTCAAATTCCATGTCGTGATCTGACCCGAATAGCCGCAGATGGCGAGAACTTTCGCGTCAGGCGACCAAACCACGGCATAGGGGTCGTCCGAAGTCGGGCCGAAGCGTTTTACTTCTCCGGCGTCTTTAGGATCGAGTTTCGGTTCCATAGGCGGATCCTTCTTGTCCTTGGGGTCTACTTTCGCCTTCGGGTCTACTTTCGCCTTGGGGTCTACTTTCGCCTTCGGGTCTACTTTTCCCTTTGGTGTCGGTTCCTTTTTCGGCTCCTTGATCGCCTTCACACTCCAAACCCGAATCGTGCGGTCCATGGAAGTGGTAATCACCGTGTCTGCGTCATCTCCAAAAGTGACAGCAGTCACTGCTTCATCGTGGCCCAGCAATTGTTTCGATTCCTTCTGAGCAACCACATCCCAGATCTTGACTGTCTTATCTGCCGAAGCGGAGGCCAGCGCTTTTCCATCGGGCGAGAAAGCGACCGCATAGACAGACGCGCCATGCGATCCGAGCGTCTTCACTTCCTTGCCGTCGGTCGGGTTCCACAGCTTCACCGACTTATCCGCTGATCCACTGGCAATGGTCTTGCCATCGGGCGAGAAGGCGACCGCATCGACAATGTCGGTGTGGCCCTTGAATTCCGCAAGAACTTTGCCATCGGACAGGCCCCAAACCTTGGCCGATTTGTCCTGACTGCCAGAAACGAGCACCGCGTCTTTAGGATGAAATGCCAGCGCGTAGACCGGCCCCGTGTGTCCTTTCAACTCCTTCTTTTCCTTGAGAGTCCCATCCGGAGCGAGTTCCCAGAGTTTGATGATGCCATCGAAACCGCCGGTTGCCACGGTCTTCCCATCGGGAGAAACCACCACGGCGTGCACCAGAGCCGAGTGCGCTTTAACGGGCGTGGACTGAGCTGCGGCCGTTGGGATGAGCACAGGTAATGCAACGGCGAATAAGGCCAATTGAAGTCGAGTCATGATTCGGCACTCCGTGATCAAGGGACGGCGGACATTGTGCGGTCACCAGAGCGATCAGCAAGTGAAAATCGCAACTTTCGCCCCTCGAATGCGATGACACATACCCAAATAAGACCCAATGAGATGCGTCATCCCCTTCCAGAGCAACGGGTTGGCTGCATACCATAGCCTTCAGTCTTTCCGACACTCGACCCAGGTTAATTATGAACACGATCGCAGTTTCCGAAGCCCGCAGAGCGGAAGTCGTTGGCCAGCAGGTTCGCGTTCGCGGTTGGGTTCGCACTCGCCGCGATTCGAAGGGCGGTTTCAGCTTCATCGAACTGAACGATGGTTCCTGCCAAGGGAACTTGCAGGTCGTGGCCCCCGGCGAGCTTGCGAATTACGATTCGATGGTGAAACATCTCCACACCGGAGCGAGCGTGGAGATTGAAGGTGAAGTGAAAGCCTCGCCGGCAAAAGGCCAGGCAACGGAAGTGTTGGCCAGTCGAATCGAACTACTCGGAGACGCTGACGCCGAGACTTATCCCTTGCAGAAGAAAGGCCACACCTTCGAGTTCCTCCGCTCCATTGCTCACCTGCGGCCACGAACCAATACGTTCGGCGCAATCGCGCGACTCCGCAACCAGATCTCAAAATCGATCCACGATTTCTTCCAGGAGCGAGGCTTCCTGTATGTTCACACGCCAATCATCACTGCGAGCGATTGCGAAGGCGGCGGGGCGTTGTTTCGCGTAACCACCATCGACCCCGATTCACCACCGAAGATCAACGGGAAGACCGACTACACGCAGGACTTCTTTGGAAAGCCGGCTTATCTGACCGTGAGCGGGCAACTCCAGGCAGAAACGTTCGCATGCGGACTCAGCAAAGTCTACACCTTCGGGCCAACATTCCGAGCCGAGAATTCCAACACCCCACGCCATCTTGCTGAGTTCTGGATGGTCGAACCAGAAATGGCGTTCTTCGATCTGAACGACAACATGGATCTCGCCGAAGCATTCATCAAACGCATCATCTCCGACGCCCTTGAACGCTGTTCGGAAGACATGAAGTTCTTCCAGGAACGCGTGGATAAAGAACTGCTGACACGGCTGGAGAATGTGTTGGGTTCACCATTCCGGCGGCTTTCTTATACCGACGCGGTGGACATACTTATCAAGACTGGGAAAACCTGGGAGTTCCCGGTGGCATGGGGAACCGATTTGCAGAGCGAACACGAGCGCTATCTGGCCGAAGAACATTTCAAATGCCCGGTGATCCTTTACGACTATCCGCGAACCTTGAAACCGTTCTACATGCGATGCAACGAAGATGGCAAAACGGTGCGTGCCATGGATGTTCTCGTGCCCGGGGTCGGCGAGATTATTGGCGGCAGTCAGCGTGAAGAGCGGCTTGAAGTTCTTGAAGCTCGCATGCGTGAGCAAGGGCTGCATCCAGAAGGTTACCAGTGGTATCTGGACCTGCGACGTTATGGCACAGTTCCTCACGCGGGTTTCGGGCTTGGCCTGGAGCGAACGGTGCTGTTTCTGAGTGGAATGGCCAACATCCGAGATGTGATTCCCTTCCCACGCACACCGGGTAACGCGGATTACTAGCACTCCGTTCATGATTGTTTCAAATCAGTTTCTGACGCGGAAAATCGGGTTCCGGGTGCGATTTCTATCGCCCCCGGGCAGAGTGCCTGCCTACACACGATTCGATTGCGGAATCTTAGCGAGACTACCGCCAGACTTATCAGCGAGTCCCCAGAAGTTGCGTGAATCCCCAAAGGCACAATCCGTGACTGATATAACCAGATTTACTCACTTCGCCAGGCTGCTCCGGACGATCCTAATTACCGAGACTGTCCTCACGGATGAGGTGAGCCATGAGGCGGACAAAGCCTATCGTCGGTGTGTTGGTTAGCGTGGTAATTGGGGCAACAGTGGCAGGGGCAATGCCCCCAAGTTCACGCACGCCTGTTTATGAACCGATAGCAGCAACTGCCGGCCCGCTGATACCCACTGAAGCAGTGCGTCCCGAGTTCCGCGATGCGGTGCGGAAAGTCACGAGTAACCCGACAATCGCCACGAAGGCGAGTGGGGAGAAAGTGATCTGCACGATTGCTGTATACGAGTGGCTCTACGATCACCCGGATCGCGTCGCACTCGCCTGGCAGCGATTGCAAGTTCCAAGCATCACCATCACCGACATGGGTGGTGGTAAGTTTGCCTGGGTCGATGAGAACGGTAGCGAGGTGGTCTGGCAAACGGTGGGAAAGGTTGCCGATGGCCGCGTGTGGTACGCCAATGGCAAAGTTAAAGCGGCGAGAGCAATGCCCTCCATCCCGGTGCAGGCTGTCGTCTTGGTAGCCCATCCGAAGAAGGTTGAGAAGGACGGCGTGGCACTGTTCGTACCAACCGCTCACGCTTACATGCATTGCGATAGCCGCACCGCGACGCTCGCATTGCGGGCACTAGGGCCAACAGCCCCGAAACTTGCGGAAGATGCAGCCGGCCAACTGCTCGACTTCTTCGGGGGCATCGCCAACTATGTGCAGAAGAATCCGAAGCAGGCCGAGGAATTGCTGGGTTCTAAACGATAAGAGTTGATGGTTGCAGTTGACGAGCAAAGCAGAGTGAAGTGCCCGAATCGGTCGTTAACACGACCGATTCGGGCACTGTGTTATCGGTTACTTCTCAGTCGAGAGAATTGCCGTGATCTCGGCGACAAGATCCTCCAGGTGAGCAATCGTTGCCACATCCTTGGCCTTACCTTTCGCAGTTCCCATGTCTTTAGCGAGTTTCGCAAGTGCCTGCCGGGCAACGGCACGAAGCTCGCTTGTTCTCGGTCCTGAGTCGCCAATTCCGCCGCGACGGGGCGGAGAGTTTGTCGCACCGGCATCGGACGCGGGTGGCGAAAATTCACTCTGCAAAATATCGATATAAGCTCGCTGAAGCTGCCTTCGCAGCGGATCAATCTTTGGTTCCGCGTTCTTCAGCTCCGCGAATAGCCCTGTTTGCAGATCATCGACCAACTCAACTGGCGTGTAGGCTTTATCTCCCATAAGCACTTCGGCATCGAAGAGGCGCGCCATGCGAGAATTGGCCAGAAGACTTGCAAGCAACGCACGCTGTTGACCCGTAACCAGAGACGCGGTCCCGGTGTACTTGAACTGGTTCAGAATACCGGGATTGAGCAACTTTGTCGGCGTCGTAAACGCATTCTCCAAGAGAAACGTCACTGCTTCTTTCTGCTTCTCTTGTGGCACGCGAACGAAAGATTCTCCACCGCGACCGCCAAGCGTGCGATATTCAACAATGCCACCTACTTGCTTGGCTACGGCCGAGAACCATCGGTTGCGATGGCCAAGGATTTCGCCATAAACTTCTTCCAGCAGTGCGAAGTCTTCACCCTTCTCCGTGGTCGCAGCCAGAACGTGATCCATCACACGATCGATATTCTTCAAGCCGCACGCGGTTGCCTGGATCACATCGCTACCAATGTTCTCGGTGAGCACGGTTGGATCGACGCCCGCTGGGCCATCTTCACCGCCGAATCGCAAGAATGGATTCTCCAGTTGCTTGGAAGCCCATTCGTCGAGTGTCTTTTTCTCGGCTTCCGCAGACTTCGCTGCTGGAATAGCCTTGTAGCCCCATTCGATCGCGAAGAAGTCGTAGGGTGCGAGTTTCGGGATCAAGTGCTTCACCTCGATCTTGTCTTCCGGCTGAGCAACGTAGTTGTAACGGCCATACGACATGATCGAAGCGACACTGCCATGCTCTGCGACAAACTTCGGATCGCGAAGTTGGCTGATCGAATACGCCTGGCTCGCCCGGTGGTTGTGCCGCAACCCGAGCGTATGCCCGACTTCGTGTGCCGCCACGTAACGAATCAGTTCACCCGTGAGCTTGTCGGGCAATGGGAACTTGCGTGCCTGCGTATCAAGTGCGGAACATTGCACGAAGTACCACATCTGAGTCAGTTTGACGATATCGTGCCAGAAGATGATGTGAGCCGAGATGATTTCGCCGCTGCGCGGATCGTGAACATGCGGCCCCATGGCATTGGCCACAGGTTCGGCTACCCATCGAATGACATTGAAGCGTGCATCTTCCGGATCCCAGTTTGGGTTTTCTGCACGGGTTGGCGCATCCTTGCAAATGATGGCATTCTTGAAGCCCGCTTTCTCAAATGCCGGCTGCCAATCTTCCACACCTTTCTTCAAATACTCCCGCCACTGCTCCGGAATCTCACGCGATAGGTAGAACACAATGGGCTGAACCGGTTCGCTGACTTCGGCAGCCGGATCTTTCTTTTCCAGGCGATATCGATTGATGTACTGCTTGTTAACCGCCCATAGCTTGGGGTTAGCGTAGTCGGTGAATTCTTCGGTGAAATAGCCCACTCGCGGATCGAATAAGCGACCCTGCATGGGTGTCTCGGGAAGAATCACAAGACTCTGATGGACGAGTGCTGTAACACTTCGAGCGCTGCCGCCTCCAAAAGCAGCGGCCAATGGCGAACCTCCAGGACTGGCTCGAAATGTCACCGTGGCGCGAGCTTCGATGTTGGTTGCGTAAGCCCGAACTTCATTTAGAAATGAACGCGACATATCGGTTGAGCCGCCCGCCCCACCAGCCGCTCGGGATAAGGGCATGTCCGGGTAGCCGTTAATCAGCGAGTCCGAAACATTAACGACAGCCGCACGATCTTTCCCTTCGCACTCAATCGTGTATGCGGCCACGATGGCATCCGTAGCCGATGCTTCAACAGCAGCTTGGATGGCTTTACCATCGGATCGTTTGGCGAACCCGACTTTCCAAAGGAATAGCTTGTTGCCGCGCCGCTCGAACTTGATCACCGTATGCCCGAGAGTGGCACCTCCCCAACTATTCCCGCCGGGGCCTTGTGCGACTTCCGCATGCCACAAGAACAAGCGGCTCAGCATATCTTGTGGAATCTCGAAGTAGACTTTGTCTTCATTACGATGGACGGCAAACACACCGGTTTGTGTCTTATAATCCTTGGTAATCACATCGTCGTATTTCTTGAGATCGCCGGTTTTCTTCTCGCCGGATTTCACCGGTAGAGTTTTGCCAGGTCCGCCCTTTGGGCCTTCCTGCGTAAATGCCGGCGTTGCACCGGCCAGAGTGAAGAGTGTGGCAAGCGCCGCCACCCCAAAGACGAGTCGCGATTTCATCAATTCACCGTTGTAGTAGTCGGAGGACACCAGGCGGGAAAACTGGGTACATTGTACCGATTGGCTAAGTTCTGCCGCCAGTAACCGAAGCTTCATTCTTCATGATAGCTGCCGTTACAACCGGTACATCTATACGTTCTTGCGGCACGCAAGGTTCATTGGCGTACAACGCTTCCCACCGAGTAGAATTCTTAACTCGACTGATGCCGATTCTGTGACGGTCATGCAGCAGGTGCGAGCGTGGTGAGCAAGAGTTCCCGCACGGGCTTCGGGAGTTGTTCAAGACCCATGGTTTGACCGGCCTGTGGCAAAAGGGACTCGGCCCACAG
>JBGSLF010000195.1:0-76064 GCA_041740855.1 Gemmata sp. | reverse complement strand
TTTCCAAGCGATTCCGCTGGGGTGGCGGAGTTTTTTGGACACCCCACCCTCCCGCCCGGAGATCGCAATGTTGCGAAATCCCCTTGTTTTCGCACAAACCCGACTCGGCCGACGACCAAAATCGGCATCAGTCGAGCTTAGATGGTGCCAAAAAGATTAAATAAGTAAAAATCGTGAAAGAAGTGTCTGGCGAACCGGTAGCGAGAAAGTTATATTCAAATGCGCTCACTTCATTAATTCAGTCTTCACACGCATGTTTCCCACTCTCTCCGAGGTGTTGCATGGCGCCCAATCGTGTACGTAAAGCGTTTACATTGATCGAGTTGTTAGTTGTCATTGCCATCATCGCGATTCTGATTGGCTTGTTACTTCCCGCTGTTCAGAAGGTGCGTGAAGCGGCGGCCCGCATGCAGTGCTCGAACCATCTCAAGCAAATTGGCCTCGCTTTCCACGGCTATCACGATGTTGTGGGAACGCTTCCCAGCGGAGGGAACAACGATTCCGGCAACCCCGCCGTGCGTCGGGCCGACTTCGGCTGGACGTATGAAATCTTGCCCTTCATCGAACAGAAGCCTTTGTACGATCTCCGCTCTGATTCCACGCCCGCCGACCCCAGCGGAACGCCCGCACAGGCGGCTGGCCCCAACGACACGCTCATGCGCAAGACAGTCATTTCCATCTACTATTGTCCACTTCGGCGGTCGGCCATCCTGTATGGCGGGTGGGCCAAGTGCGATTACGCCGCCAACGGTGGCACGCAGTTGTATGGCACGAATAACGATGGACCCGTGACCGCGAGCCGTGGATCCAATAACTCCTACACCCGTGGGCCAGTGGGCTTCAGCGCCGTGACCGATGGGCTATCGAACACCATTTTCGTTGCCGAGAAAGCCTGGAATCGGATCACGGGCGGCGACGATGTGGATAACGAATATTGGGCCGGCCCAGGCCAAGATGGCGACATCTTTCGCGGGTGTCGGGCGAACCCCGCCGGCGGTTGGTGGGGGCCGATGCGCGATATCGCCATCACCACACCGGCTCTGCTCGCTACCACCGATCCGAACTATCACCCGCGCGACCTTAACTACCGTTTCGGCTCCGCCCACAGCAACGGCGTGAACTCGGTGTTTGGCGATGGAAGCGTCAAACAGATCCGCTTCGATGTGAACAACGCCGTGTTCATGCGGGTTTGCAAGCGGGACGATGGTCAATCCGTTAGTCTTAACGATCTGTGATTCAGCGAGAGTTGCTCTTCTATCAACCGGCCCACTCAGTGCGTAATGGCATTGAGTGGGCCAACTTCGCTACCATCCACCCATTTCGTTCGCCCACTACCACTATCTCGACTTCACACTTTGGGGATTGGGTCATGATTCGAATTGCGTTCCTCTCCGCGTTCGTCTTCACCACAAGCCTTGCGGCGGGTTGTGCAGAGAAGCCAACAGTCGCAACCGACGCGGATTCACTCAAAAGGGCAGCGGAAGAATCCGACCGGATCGGCCAGGAAGAGGGCGGCGGCGCACCTGTAAAGGGAAACAAGAAGGCAAAGTGAGTTTTTGTACTCGCGGGCCAAGTTCAAAAACTTGGCTCGCGTCAATGCAAGTGATGAGTGTGTTCTCACATTTGCCGCAGCCGTTGTTCCCGCAATCTTGCAGTTCTCATCAACGACCAAGCCAAACAGCTCCATCGCATTTCGCCAAATATTAATACATCTTCATCTCTAGCCAACTTGGGACTATTCCGCAGCCACAGGCAAACGCGCTATTCCGGTAGACACAATTTCCGCATGTCGATTCATATCAATTATTTGCGTCGATCTATTTGTAAAAACGAATAATTCAGATTCACAAATGCATATCGTTGTAAGTAGCTCAATTGCAGCCCCAAAGATGAGAGAAAGATGTGAAAAAAGGATAAAAGACTCTGGCCTCTAAGAATGATCTTGGGTAGAAGGTGAGAGGTAGTTACAGGTCTCAGAATGATCTTGGGTAGAAGGTGAGAGGTAGTTACAGGTCTCATGCTTCTCTCAATCTCTCCATATCGAGGTGTCAAATGATTTCATTTCCCAAACGTCGCGGCTTTACTCTCATCGAACTGTTAGTGGTAATTGCCATCATTGCAATTCTCATTGGGCTGCTGCTTCCCGCGGTCCAGAAGGTGCGGGAAGCGGCTGCACGGATGTCGTGTACGAGCAATTTGAAGCAAATCGGCATTGCGATGCACAGCTACCACGATGTGAATGGCGGGTTGCCGCCCGGCGCGCATCGTAACTGGGGTTGGACGTGGCACGCCTACATCTTGCCCTACGTGGAACAATCCGCGCTCGACAAGCTCATTACCGCGCGAAGAGCTTCGGACAATGGCGGCATTACGACTGCCGAGATACGTCAAGCCGTGGGCACCAAGCTCAAGATCTTCCAGTGCCCGTCGCACCCTGGCCCCGATACTTTCACCACCAGCGGCACGGTTCGCCAGGCGAGCCATTACAACGTGAACGCCGGCATGGGCCGGGGCAATGGCGACGATTACGCCCACATGCGTGACACGAACGGGCCGTTTTACGCACCATCGAATCGCCAGACGATTACGACAGTGTCTCTTCCGTCCATCAGCGATGGAACCAGCAACACGCTTTTGGCAGGCGATGTCAAGTTCTGCATCTCGGTGAGCGGGTTGTGCCCTTCAAAGGATTGGCACCGAGCGTACATCTTCGACAACCAGTTGGATAGCAACGATGGTAGGGACATGTCCCGCTGTATGAGCGTGGTGGGCCGCAGGAATTACGCCACTGGCGGGAGCGTGGCCACGAACCTTCCTAATTCGAACAGTGAACGCGCTTTCGGGAGTTTTCACACCGGTGGGCTGAACATGGCGATGTGTGATGGTTCCGTTCGGTTCGTACGACAGAACGTGACTGCAACGCAATGGCGAGCCGCCGGAACTCGCGACGGCGGCGAATCGCTGCAGTTGAACTGATGAACTGATTCGCAAAGGTTGTCTTCAGCCGAGTTGTGCTTGTTGTCATTTCATGAGTTGAGCCTGACACCAGGCTCAGCTTTCTTTCACATCTCACATTCAAAGGGAACTCGCCAACATGTTAACTCGAACTCATTTCGTTGCACCATTGGCCGTGTTCGTTGCTCTGATCGCTGCGGGTTGCGGGCAAGTCAACAGTGCTCAAGGCCCCAAAGCGTTTCCGGCATCCGGCAAGGTGATCTACAAGAACAAGCCTTTATCGAACGTTGTGGTGACGTTTTACAACGCCGAGGGCGAAGAACGGGCCAGTGCAACAACCAACCCGATCGGGGAATTCACATTAACGACATACGAACCGGGTGATGGAGCGCCCGCCGGTGAATACACCGTCAGCATCACCACGATGGAAATGGAAGGTGAGGATGCTGGCGAGGGAGGTGACGAAGCGGCACCCGCGCAACGCCCGCGCTTCCCATCGAAATACACGTCAACGGATACATCCGATCTGAGGGCCACAGTTGCAGAAGGCGAAGCCAATAACTTCACGTTTGAGCTGAAGTAAAGTTGAGACGAACCGCCAGGCTTTCCAGCCGATGATCCAGGTTCGCCTGGCATTCTCGGGTGGTCCATTGGAGTCTGGCAATGTGTGCGATTATGGCTCGCCACTGCTGAAGAGTTCGCGGGCGTTGCGTGTGGTGTATTCTTCGAGTTCCGCCACACTCACGCCCTTCACTTGCGCCAGCACGGCGGCCGTGTGTGCCACATATGCCGGCTCGTTCCGCTTCCCGCGCACCGGTTGCGGAGCGAGATACGGCGAATCGGTTTCCACCAACAGGCGATCCAGCGGAACATCCTTCGCCACATCACGCAAGTTCTGCGCATTGGGATAGGTCACCATTCCGGCGAACGACACATACAACCCCATCTCCAGGCAGGCTTTCGCCGTTGCGGCATCGCCACTGAACGAGTGCATGACGGCCCGAAGCGGTCCGTGCTTGCTGAACTCGGCTCGCAGGGCCTTCACGACATCGGCTTCCGCATCGCGGCAGTGAATGACGAAGGGCTTGTTCAGCAACCGGGCCAACTCGATGTGCCGCGTGAATAACTCTTCTTGTTGTGCGAACG
The DNA here is from genome assembly GCA_041740855.1 of Gemmata sp. Lineage (GTDB taxonomy): Bacteria > Planctomycetota > Planctomycetia > Gemmatales > Gemmataceae > Gemmata. The sequence goes on along the minus strand of JBGSLF010000195.1, from coordinate 71,963 downwards.
GCGCGCGATCCCAGTAGCGGTCCAGGCCGGTTTCGCCAATCGCCACCACGCGGGCTTCGGTTTCTGCGAGGCGAACGATCTCTTCCCAGTCGCCGGTCTTCGTTTCTGCCGCGTGATTGGGTTGAATTCCCACTGCGGCCACGACGATCGGGTACTCGTTTGCAATGCGGACCGATTCGAGCGACGATTCGCAATCGATTCCCAGGCACACAATCCGCTCGATGCCGCTTGCGGCGGCGCGATCCAGCACCGCGCGAAGATCGTTGCGGAAGCGTTTGTCGAAGAGGTGAGCGTGTGTGTCGATTAGCATGGCAGCGTCCAGTGGTTTACCGGAACGCGCTGGCCGCGTGCTCGGCGAGTCGGGTGAGCGGGTTCCAGAATATGCCAGCGGCGAACAACGCAACCGCGAGCGTGATGAGATAGAGCTGGCTTCCGGGCGAAACCGCCACGGGAGCAACACGCGGTTCGGGTTCTTCCAGAAGCATCACCCGCACGATCTTCAGGTAATAGTACGCACTCACAGCGGTGTTCAACGCACCGATGCCGAGCAACACATGAAACCCCCGCCCAAGCGATTCATGCCCGGCCGCTGTTGCGTCGTTGCCCGCTTCGTATACCGCCGCAAAGACCTGGAACTTACCGGCGAAACCAGCGAGCGGGGGCAATCCGAGTAGCGAGAGCAGAAAGAGCGTCATCGTTACGGCTAGCACGGGCGATCGCCACGCCAGCCCGCGAAACGCAGTCAGAGTTTCCGAGCCGGTCGCGTTCCGCACCAACGCCACCACGGCGAAGGCACCCAGGTTCATCACAATGTAAGCGGCGAGATAGTACAACACGCTCGCATTGCCCGTGGGTGTGACGAGGGCAACCGCCAGCAGCATGTAGCCCGCGTGAGCGATGGTAGAGTACGCCAGCAACCGCTTCAGATTGGTCTGACTGAATGCGGCGAGGTTTCCGAACGTGACGGTGATCGCGCCGACGATCCCCACGACCAGCCCGAACGATCCCGTTATCACCCAACCGCCGGCCGCAGCATCAAATGTCGATAACACACGCACCGTGAGTGCCACGGCGGCGGTCTTCGAAGCGACAGAGAGGAACCCGGCGACTTCCGCGGCGGCCCCTTCGAACACATCCGGGCACCAGAAGTGGAAGGGGAATGCGGCGAGCTTGAACCCCAACCCGACAAACAGGAACGCGGCCCCTGCCATAACGGGCAGATCAAGCCCACGATGGGCGATGCCGCGTGCCACATCGGGCAAGTATCCGCTGCCGAACACTCCCGCAAGCAGTGTGATGCCATAGAGCATCACGCCCGCCGAGGCGGCACCGTACACGACATACTTCAACGCGGCTTCACTCCCGGTCTTCTTCCCCTTCAAGAAACCCGCGAGTGCGTAACCTGGCAGGCTTGCCATCTCCACCGCGATGAACAGCATCAGCAAGTGATTGGCGGAAGCCATCAACAGCATGCCAAGCGTTCCGCCCAGCAGCAGCACGTTAAAATCGGCGGAGTCGTTGCGGTCTGGAATGGCGGTGAGCAGTGTGAGGAGCACGGTGAGTGTCGCGGCGAACAGCACCAGACAGCGCACAAAGCCCGCGAACGCATCGGAACTGAGCATGCCGCCGAAGTATGGCCCCGCCCACTGATCTTGCGCCACCTGGTGGCCCGCCGCGAACAACGCACCGATCAGCACCGCCGCTGCGAGCCAACCGAGGTGAACGCGGTCCAACAGTGGGAGCAAACGGGCGAGGAGCAGGCCAACAATCCCGGCACACACCACCAGTTCCGGCAAGAAGAGATGCAGGCTCTCGCCGATGGCCGATTGAAGTGCGTCGATCCGATTCGGCGTAAGGAACATTACGAATCTCTGGCGAATCTCGCGGGGCGGACCATGATCGGTGGAAGGGTCAGGGTACCCGTTGCACCCGCCAACGGGAAGTGGCAGCTCGGGCGGATCATTCCCAGTCGAGCTTCACCCGGAACGTTTCATTCGCAGAAAACTCTAGCAGCACCGCTTCGGCGGTCATCGTCAGCGGATGGAGAGATTTTCCTTCGCCATCAATCAGCGAAGCGCGAGAAGGATCGCGGGCAAATCGCAGTTCGGCCGCGCCGCCAAAGCCTGCCGTTTCGATCATTCGCACCGCAACAGCCCGGTTCGCTCCCTCATCCGGCGGGCAAGGTTGCAGTGCGGTCACAATCAAACTCGGCATATCGACATGGGCCAACCAACCGGACGTGCCAAAGTGCGGCGGACCTTTCTCCGTTTCCACCACCGGAGCCGGTGAAACCCAGCCTGCCGCAGTTTGCATCGGAATATCGCGATCGGTTGCCAACAGCAGATCGAAACTTCGCGCCTGTTCGCCCTCGGGCACAAGAATCACATCGAGCATTCGGTTCCCATGCCGCTGCAAGAAGGGGAGACCGCCGGTGAACAGGAACGATCGTTCGGAACCGAGCCGCACCTCGAAGTAGTCGGGCGAGACGGGCCGGGTTACGCCGGTTTGCGCGTTCGCACCGTTCACCCCGCGAAACATCACCGCTCGCTCGTCACGCCATCCGAATCGCGTCGCGTAGAAGGAATGCCAGGGGTAGCCGCTTGGCTCGTGCTTCACATCAAGCTCAATGCGGAGTTCCAGCACGGGGCGGCCGAGCCATGCGCGGAATCGTTGGCGAAATGATGCCAGAACCTCATCGCGGTCGTTCACGATATCGCCCGTGCTCACAATCTCACCCAGCGCAGCACCGGCGTTGGTCACGCGGATATCCTTGCCGACCATTTTGCTACCGGGGTTGAAAACGAGTTGCTGCCCGAAGCGAGTGAGGCGCGTGCGCATGTCGCGGAACGAGCGGATGCCACCGGTAGCCGAATCGACATCGCATTCGAAGAATTCGTTGCGAACGGTAAGCCCATCGGCCAGTTTGATGCGTGGTTTGGGCGGTGAAGCCGTCCCCGCACGCGGCACCCAGGCGAACCCGAGCGGTGGCACTTCCACAACCAACCGGGCGATGTCGCCATCGAACTCCGCGGCCTTTACCGGATCGCTTACGGCGATGGCCCCACGAAAGCCCGTTACTTCTAACGCCACTCGCCGCGTGAATCCGCACGGGTTGAAGACGAGCAAGCCGGGTTGACCTTCGGCCGAACGCGTCTGAAGTCGCTCCGCGAGTTTCTTGGCCCATGCGGCTTCGATCGTGGCCAGGGAATCGAGTTCGGGGCGTGAACTGCTGTTCGTGGCTCGGAGTGTTTCGGTGCCCGTATCGCCCCGCGTTTCAGGGTTTGGCAACCCGTTCACACCTTCCATCTCGATGGCTGTTTCGACCGCCACCAACTCGGCCAGCAGTTTCGCCTCTTCCTCTCCTGGGTTTGGTGTCACCGAGTTGTGCAACGCCGCAAGCGTGTATGCGGAATCGAGCCGGCGACGTAATCGCATGTGTTCCGCAAAGCCGGACACTGCTCCGGGCCGTTTCTGATTCGTAACGCGATCATCGAGATAATCGTTGAAGAACTCGTCTGCTTGTTGCACTCCGATGTAGTCGCCGCTGGTGGCATCGGTGAAGTATCGACTCAGGTTGGTAAAGTTGCCGAACACGGGGCCAAGCTCCGCGAGAGCGATGAGATCGTGGTACGAATCGAAAGCCGGTTCACCCTTGTGAACGAGGGCAATCGTGGGGGCCGCGTCGTTACTCGTCGCCTGGTACATGTGGTAGACGAGATTGAAGAACGTAAGTGGATCGTGGGCGGGGAGCGGCTCGCGCGAGAACGCATCAATCGCCTTCCCATCCGGTCCTGGCCAGTTCACGGCGGTGGATCGAAGAGTTGGGATCATCGCGCCATCCTGGCTAATCAGCAGGGCATGCTTGAAGCCCATGTGCTGCAGCCAGCCGGGAAGTTGCGGGTGGAACGCACTCATCTTGCGGGAATACACATCTGGCTCGACGCCAAACAACTTCTTCAATGTTGCGCGGGCGGCTCCGAGGTTCCACCATTGCGATTCGGGCGGCAGCATCGCATCTTCGCGTTCCCGAAACGCCCCACAACAGAGATCCACAGCCGTGGGCAGATCCGGGTGAAAGTGGCTCTTTAATTCCGCGAAGCGTTCGGGCGACTGTTCCGCCAGGCGTTCAAAGAGTTCGCCGCTGCCAAAGACGCATATCGGCCGCCCGGCTGCCAGCGAATCCGGCCACGGTGTGGCAAGGTTATTCGCATCGAGCTGCACGAAATCGAGCCAGTGCATGCTTTGCGAATGGAGTTGCTCGCGTGCCGCCATCAGCTTTTCGGCCGCGGCTTTCAGATGATCTTGACACTCGGGCCGACTCTCCCGCACTGCATCGACCGCGGCCGTGACATCGGCCCAGAACGCACCGGCATCGAGGAGCCGTTCGTGGTCCGCGGCTTCGAAGAGATTATCGAGCACGAGGTAACCATAGCCAAGGCCCAGAAACAATCGCACGACTTCCGCGGGGGTTTCGAACAGCACCCCGGACTCGCCTTTTTCTCGCAGCGCAGCAAAGAGATTGTTGATGGTTTCGGTGCGATCATCGGTGCTTTCGAAGACATACGCACCAACAGTTTCAACGCGAATCCGCCAATCGTCGGGCTGGAAAAGATGCGGCCCGCGTGGCGTGCAGTAAATCGCCCCTGTTCGCGGCGAATCGTGGTCGTAGGAAACCGATGGCTGCGGAGCCAAGCTCGCACCCGCGAGTGCGGCCGGATGCCAAAGGGCCGCATAGCCGTTTAGCCACGCCGCTGTCTCGTCTGCAGCCAATTGCAGTGGGTACGAGGTCGGCATGCGGGACGCGGAGAGCAGGTGGAGTTGACGATCAGACATGGCACTTCTTGGCGAGAGGGAGGTTCAACCTCCGGATTCGATTGTCGTGGTTTGGCATGCTAACAGGCCAACATATACTACGGAACCAGTACCGCCTTTGCCGTCCTGATGTTGCCTGGTTTGTCGCAAAAGATCGCCGTGAGGTCTTGTTGGGGTGCCGAGAGGTGAAGTTTCTTGTATTCCACAAGGAACGGATGGACGGAATTTCAAGCTTATTCGAAACGACGTGACACAAAGTGTTTAATATCAATGGTTTAAGATGAGTGAAAAAGTTGCCGCAATCACTTGACGAGCACCGGCGTGATTACTAAGAATCACCTACCTTAAAACCGCCCGAGGCAGAGTTCGTTTACGACTCTGAACCCGATACGGGCGTGGTTACAAAAGTACAAATTACGCCGATGGTGGACGTCTGCTTCGCCTACCCTCTGCGGACTTGAGTCGATTCCAGACCGTCAGACGCCGATAGCAGTGTGGTCTTTGGGTTTGCCGGTCGCTTCACACGTACATGAGGATGCCTGATGTCCGGTCGCTGCCTGTTGGTGCCACCGGGACTTTCCACGGCCGAAGAATTGTCACCGTGGATGGTCCACTCGATCCTGCCTGAAGTTGTTGCCATCGATGAAGAGGAAGACTTGGAGGACGACGACGACGACGATGACGATGACGACGACGACGACGACGACGATGACCTCGATGACGATGATGACCTCGACGACGAAGACCTCGACGACGAAGACCTCGACGATGATCTCGATGATGATCTCGACGACGATCTCGATGATGATCTCGACGACGATCTCGATGATGATGATGATGATGACGACGAGGAAGAAGAAGAGGAAGCCGACGAATAATCATCAAGGCGGGATAATCATCAAGGCGGGACGGGTTTAGCCCGTCCCGTTATTGTTTGGATACAGCAGATGTTTGGGGTAATGTGGAAACAGAGTGATGGAGTGGTTCCGAGTGAGGCCGACCGAGGGGAATGCGATTTGGCGAATCCTCTCTTCATCCCATCAACTCCAACGCTTCGGCTGTGTTGAATCAGGCCAACTATTGGGAGCTCACTTGCAACCGCCGTTTAGCCAATCGCACACACACCTTCCGCAACCCCGTTCCACTGTGAAAGCCAAGGTTGCTCGATTTCTCGGCCGCAATTGGGCACGTGTTGGTTATGCGCGGCATGTGGAACCAACTTGGTTGGCGTTGAATCGCATCCCGATCGGTATCCGAGGTCTGTCGCCGGCATTTAGTGGCGTCCGCGTCGCCCATCTGACCGACTTTCACTTTGGCAACCACATTCCCAAGGGCTACATCGAAGACGCACTGGATCGTACCATGGCGGAAAAGCCCGATGTGATCGCACTAACCGGCGATTTCATCGATCGCGGGACACACCACATTCACGCAGCGGCGAAGCTGTTTCGCCGATTAAACGCTCCGCTGGGCGTGTTCGCGGTGCTTGGGAACCACGATTTCTCGGTACACACGGTGCGTGGCGTGCAGCGGCACCCCGGGATCGATCGCGTTGTCGCTGCGGCTCTTGCACAAGAAGGTGTTACCGTGCTCCGCAATCGTGCGGTGCGGCTCGAACGCAACGGCGAAGCATTGGTGGTCGCCGGCGTGGACGACTTGTGGAGCGGCGTTTCCAACCCGCACGCAGCCCTGAGTGGCGAGTGCCCCCTAACACCACGACTGGTGTTGGCTCACAATCCCCAATCGCTGGAATCTTTCGGCCAACAGCGAGCCGATCTGATTCTGAGTGGGCACACCCACGGCGGGCAGATCGACTTACCCGGCATGGGGCGCGTTCTGCTGGGTAAGAAGGCCAAGCGCTGGGCGGCAGGGCTTTATTCGTACGAGGGCGGGCACATCTATGTGAACACCGGGGTTGGCTTCGGCTGGAGATTCCGTTTCGGCGTTCGGCCAGAAGTCGCCGTGTTCACTCTGCAACCTGCATCGGAAAGCGATTCGCTTTAACGTCGTTGGGTCAGTTACTCACGCAAGAAGTTGTTGCTCATCATTCCGCAACCGATTGCGTGCCACCAATTGCGTTATCGGCCAGTTCCCTTTCCATCATCCGATACTCAACCGGCTGAAAAAGAGGTTCATCGTCGTGGTCGCCGCGATGGCAACCATGCGCGAAGATGGGAACAACACAAAGAAGTGAAATGAGGGCGAAGGCCAGCGAGCGAGCACGCCCGACAACCGCGTTATCAATGGCATCGCGACGGAGGAAGCCGGTCATTTCTTCGCCTTCAAGTGTTTATCGAGAAACTCAAGCACAGCTTTCGCAGCTTTCTCCGAATCGCGAGCACTCCAACCGCCGTGGCCCCCAAAAGAGATCGATATCATCTCAACAGTTGCACCCGCATCGGTGAGATTTTTGCGCAACAACTCGGAATGCTTAATGGGCACAACCAGATCGAAGGTGCCATGCAGAATTAATATCGGGGGTGCATCCTTTTTCACGTAATTCACCGGCGAGGCGTTTTTATACACCGTGGGATCGGTCCGCCCTTCCTTGCCGAACACCGGGAAAAGATAGCCTTCTTCGATCTTGGGTGTAGCGGCTAGCAGGGTAAGATCGGTCGGGCCAAAGAAATCGACAACGCACTGCACCTTCCCGCTCACTTCAGTGTTCGAGCCTTTATCAAATCCGGCCGACTTATCGCACAGACCGCAGAGCAGTGCGAGGTGCCCACCCGCTGAAGTGCCGAGAGCCGCGAAGCGATCGGGCGCGATCTTATATTTCTTGGCGTTCGCGCGAAGGAATCGCACGGCCGCGCGTGCGTCTTCGATCATGGCCGGGAACTTGTGCTTGGGTGCGAGCCGGTAGCTCACCGCGGCCGCCACGTATCCTTCCGAAGCGAGTTTCTCCATCCAACCCGGCGTGCGGTTGCCGGCTTTGTCCTTTCCGCCACTGGTGAACTCCGCACGACTCCCCATTTGCCACGCCCCGCCATGCAGCATCACCACGCATGGGAAGGGGCCATCTCCGGCGGGAATGGCGAGATCGAGCGTCAGCTTCTCATCGCCAACTGTCGCGTAAGTGACGCCCTGCTCAATCTTCACCGCGTCAGGCCTGGCATCGTCGGCTCGTGATGTGGCGGGAATGAGAATCGCCGCCACCAACGCCAAACACTTATACCGGCACATACACGACTCCTTCCGGGCAAACAACGGTATTGTAGCGGTCGGTTCAAGTCGCGCGGACTCGGCTCGCACTTGGGCCGGCGGCGTCACTTCAACACGTTGAGAGTCACTTTCGAGGGATGCTTCGCGTCGCGGTGAACGCGGTGCGTTTGCTTGTGGAAGTCCGTGATGTCCGCTTTGTAGATATCGCAGAACTTCTGCGGGTTGCGATCGGCGAGAGGGAACCACGTCGATTGCACCTGCACCATGATGCGATGCCCGGGGCGGAACGTGTGTAGCGTGTCCGGCATCGTGAACTTCACCTTCGCCACTTCGCCTGGTTTGAACGGCTCCGGCTTCGCGAACGAATTGCGATACTTCCCGCGGAACGGCTCGCCGCGAACGAGTTGTTGGTATGCTCCCATCTTCACGCCGGTCGGGTTCGGGTCCGGATTGGGGAAGTCGTCGGGGTATACATCAATGAGCTTCACCACCCAATCGGCGTCGGTGCCGGTGGTGCTCACGTAGAGTTCCACCTCGATTGGTCCGGCGATCGTTACGTCTTCCTTCAACTCCGGCGTCTGATAGACGAGCACGTCCGGCCGTGTGGCGGCGAATCGCTGATCGGCGGTCATGTACTCCTGTGGCATGCCGATGTCGATACGATTCATGGTTGGCACCGGCTTCGCGGGGTCGGACACGAATTCGTCGTATTCCAGATCGAAAATCCCCACCGAGAAATTGACTAGGTTCTCCCAGCGAAGTTTACCGTCATCTTGGAACGTGTAATCGACCGCCTTCGCCCCCTTCGGCGGCCACGCATCGAACTTTCGCCAGCGGTTGGTGCCAGTCTCGAACACCCACGCCTTCGGCACCTTGTTCTCGCCTTTGCCTTTCAAGTGATGCTCGAAGAACGGGAACTCGATGTGTTCCTGGTAATAGTCACTCGTCTTGGCGTTGAAGCTCACATCGCCGAGTTTATCGCCGGTGCCGGGGCGACTCCACCCGCCATGAACCCATGGCCCCATCACCAGATGGTTGTGCGCGGGCGGGTTATTCGCCTCGCACTTCTTGAATGTTTCGAGTGCACCAAACAGGTTCTCCGCATCGAACCATCCGCCGACTGTTAGCACCGCCGGCTTGATGTTCTTCACATGTTGCCGCATGTTGCGGGCCTGCCAGAACTCGTCGTAATTGGGGTGCGACATCACTTCGTTCCAGAACGCGATCTCGCCCTTGTAGTGCTTCGCATCGGCGTTCTTGATCGGCCCCAGTTCGAGAAAGAACTTGTAGCCGTCCGGCGTTTCGTGGTCGAACGGCGTGCGGCCGAACTTCTTGCTCGGCTCCGGGCGAGGTTTGCCGAAGGCGTACATGAAGTTGAAGCAGTGCGGCAAGAACAAGCAACCGTTGTGGTGGAAATCGTCGCCGATGAACCAGTCCATGACTGGTGCTTGTGGGCTAACGGCTTTCACCGCCGGGTGAGCGCCAATCATGCCCGCGACGGTGTAAAACCCCGGATACGAGATACCCCATTGCCCCACTTTGCCGTTGTGCCCCTTCACGTTGTCCAGCAACCACGCAACGGTATCGTAAGTGTCGCTGCTCTCGTCGATCTCCTTATCTTTCTTGGCGGGGTTGTGCGGGCGAACATTCACGAACTCGCCTTCTGAGGCCCAACGCCCGCGCACGTCTTGATACACGAAGATGTATCCCGCCTTCATGTATTTCTCGCCCGGCCGCAGTGTGTCGGGGTATTTGTCCACGCCATATGGCTGGCAACTGTATGGCGTACGCATGAGTAAGAATGGGTATGTCTGTGTGTCGTCCTTGGGCACATACACGGCGGTGAAGAGCTTCTTTCCGTCCCGCATCGGGATCATGTACTCGTACTTCGTGTAGTTCGCCTTGATGTGGTCGCGGATCTCGGCAGCCGAGTCCGCCTTGGCGGGCGGTTGCTTTGGCACAGGCTGTGAGAACGCCGGCAGCGGGGCAAGAAGGAACGCCGCAGCTAGTGCGAGCAGGAAACGATGCGTCACGGAATTACCCCACATTGGATTTGAGGAAGGTCGCGATCTCGTTGCGTTCTTCGGGCGATAATCGCCAGTCGGCGGCACCCATAAGCTCTTTGAGTTGCCCGGGTTTGCGAGCACCCACGATGGCCGCAGTGACAGCCGAGTGTCGCAACACCCACGCAATTGCGACCTCGCCGGGCGACTTCGCATGCCGATCACCTATTCGCTTCAGCAACGCCACCAGGTTCAGGTTGCGCGTCAGGAGTGGTTCCTGGTAGTGCTTATTCTTTTCTTTTCGCCAATCGTCGTCCGGCATGGCGGCGATCCGTTCGCGTGTCATCGCTCCGGTGAGTAAGCCCGATGCCATGGGGGAATACGCAATCACGCCGATATTGTTCGCCTCGCAATACGGCAGAATGCTTTCTTCAATCTCGGGGCGAATCATCGAGTACGGCGGTTGCAAGGATGCGATTGGCCCGAACTTCGCGATTCGCGCCATCTGCTCGGCCGAAAAGTTCGATACGCCCGCCCAGCGGATCTTCCCTTGTTCTTTGAGTTGTTGAAGAGTTTGCCAGCCTTCTTCGATATCCTCATCCGGTTCGGGCCAGTGAATCTGGTATAAGTCGATCACATCCACTTTCAGTCGCTTCAAGCTCGCTTCGCACTCACGGCGAATGCTCTCCGCTTTCAGGCTCTTCCCAATCTGGCGGTTATCGTCCCAGATGCGTTCGCATTTGGTGAACACATACGGCCGCTGTTTCACGCCTTCGAGCGCCTTCGCGACGACTTCTTCGGAGTGCCCGAGGCCATAGACCGCAGCGGTATCAATCCAGTTGATGCCGAGATCGATCGCTTCGCGAATCGCTGCGATACTATCGGCGTCGTCCTGCGAACCCCAACCGAAGGCCCAACCGCCACCGCCGATGGCCCACGCCCCAAAACCGATGGGCGTGATGGCTAAATCGGAATTGCCGAGCTTGCGGGTTTGCATGCATAACTCCTGGAAACGCGGGCCGCTCGTTCGCATCTTTGGAGAGTGGCCGGGACGCCTGCTCTCCTGGCGAATACCGTGTTCTTATGCAACCCATCGTACTCATCAATGCGGTCGGACTCACGCCCCGACTTATCCAACTCGCCCCGCGGCTCAAGGCAATCGCCAATTCCGGTTGGATGGCGAACATGCCCGAGGTGTTGCCGGCGGTCACTTGCACGGCTCAGGCCACGCTGCTCACCGGTGAGTTGCCCAACACGCACGGCGTGGTTGCGAACGGGTGGCTGTTCCGCGACACCAACGAAGTTCGCTTCTGGCAACAGTCCAATCGCCTCGTGCAAGCGGAATCCTTGCCTGCCACCGCGCGACAGCGAGCCAAAGAACGCGGGCAGCCGTTCACCAGTGCCAAGATGTTCTGGTGGTTCAACCAGGGCGCCGCCGTGGATATCTCGGTGACGCCGAAGCCGCACTACGCCGTGAACGGGAACAAAGCCTTCGGCATCACCGGCGAACCGCAACAACTCTCGATCGATCTCGAAAAGAAGCTCGGCGCATTTCCCTTCCCACAATTCTGGGGGCCAATGGCCGGCGTGGAAAGCACAAAGTGGATCGCGGCGGCAGCGGCCGAAGTGGTTCGCACACGGCGGCCCACGCTTTCACTGGTCTATCTACCGCACCTGGACTACGACCCGCAGCGGTTTGGCCCGAAGGGCTGCGACATGGCGAAGTGCGTGAAGGAACTGGACGACGCCTGTGCGCCGCTGCTCGATGCAGCTCAGGCGATCGGTGCGCAAGTGTGGGTGGTGAGCGAATATGGCCACTGCGATGTGTCGCGACCAGTCTACCCGAACCGAGTGCTACGGGAGGCAAAACTCCTTGAGGTGCGGCGTGGCCCATTTGGCGAGCAACTGGACATGTACAGTTCGCAAGCGTTCGCGGTGGTCGATCACCAACTGGCACACATCTATGTAAAAGATCCCGAACATGTTCCCGCAGTGAAGTCGCTGTTCACGGGCTTGCCCGGCGTCGCACAGGTGCTTGCGGGCGAAGAACGGGCCGCGATTCACCTGGATCACGAACGGAGTGGCGAGGTCGTGTTGCTTTCGGAGCCGGACGCATGGTTCGCCTATCCGTTCTGGCTCGACGACCGCATCGCCCCGGATTACGCGCGTGCCGTGGCGATTCACCACAAGCCGGGCTTCGATCCTTGCGAACTCTTCTTCGATCCCAAACTCTGGTTACCCAAAGCGCACGCCGCCCGCCGGTTGATTCAGAAGAAGCTCGGATTCCGCATGACGATGGACGTGGTTCCGTTGGATGCAGCGATTGTGCGGGGAAGTCATGGCCTCGCTGCAACCGACGCAATTGATCGTCCTATTCTCGTTGGTCATGGCCCCAACCCGGGCGGCACGGTATTGATGACATCCGTCAAGGAAATGCTGCTCGAAGCTCTGGGGCTGGGTCGATGAGTGCGAGGTGGGATAAGAGGTGTTATCTCGTTCAGGATGTTGCGTGATCTTGAAAGGAATTCGGTCATGAACCGCATCACGATTGGGGTATCGGTTATCGCGGTCGCACTCTCTGGAGCGGTTGCGACGGCACAGCCGCCCGACTGGGCGGGCCATCCACCGCCCGTGGGTGAACTCTTCGGTTATTCGCCATTGGTTCCCCGCATCGATCCATTCCCCTCCCGCACTTCAGGGTATGCCCATTCGATGTTCAACCCGCGAAACGGTGGCAAGCGAATCTATCCGCAAGCGGCTCCGGTTGCAGAACCGATCATCATCATTCACGAAGCTCCTGCGACGCTGACGCCCAGCATAACAATCACAGAGCCGGTATTTGTCGGCCCAATGGTGCAACCGGTGCCGGTGCGAGGCTGGCACCGGTTCCGCCACTGAGCCAGATAGTGGCACGTTTGGGCATTACCCGTTGATCAGCTTCCGCAATTCCTTGATGGCCTTCGGAACGGCGATCTTCGGGTCTTCCTTCGCTTCGTACTCTAACGCCACATATCCGTGGAAGTTGGCGTCTTTGAGAAGCTGAACCACGCGTGCCAGATCTGCGGGTTGCGTTTTGCCACCGGGGGAAACTTCCGTCTTCACTTGTGCCACAACGCCGTACGGAGCGATCTTCGCGATGTCGGCGTATGGATCGGCGGTGCGGAAGTTGCCCATATCGATGTTCACACCCAACGCAGGGCTTTTCACTGGCTTCACCAACGCGAGCAAGTTCTCGGGCGTGTCGGTGATGCCGCCGTGGTTTTCCAGGGCCAGGAACACGCCGGCTTTCTCGGCGATTGGGCATAATTCTTCCAACGCCGCCACGACACGCTTTTGAGCAATCTCCAGGGTTTCCCCTTTCGGAATCGCACCGGCGAAGATGCGCACGGTGGGCGCTCCCACTTTCGCGGCCCGCCCGATCCAGTCTTTCACATGCTGAATGTCCGCTTTGCGTTTCTGTTCATCGGCCTGGCAGAAATCGCTGCGAACGGGAACGCCCGAGATGGCGAGCTTCTTCTTGGCCGCATGAGCCTTGAGCTTTTCGGCATACGCATCACTCGTTTCGGCCCAGTAATACGATGTGAGTTCGACTGCATCGAGCGGTAACTCCGCTGCGTAGTCGATGAAGTCGAATAGCGTCATCGTTGGCTTCTTCAGGTCTAACGCCTGGCGGAAGCCGTAAGCCGCGAGGCTCAGTTTCAGATCGGGCTTGTCGCTTGGCCGCTTGATGGGATCGATCGCAAAGCCCGGCGTGGGGCAAATGCCACCTGTGAGTGCGACGGATGCAGAGGTAGCGAGGAACTGACGGCGATTGAAGCTCATATATGCCTCCGAAGTTGAGAGAGAGAACGCGCCGCCAGTTTACACGGTCCGGGCCAAAGGGCTATCATTCGCCGGGCCAAATCAATCTCTTCTTCCCACAGATCATTTATCGAGTCACGACTCTTCGCTATGCGTCCGATGGCGACAGCAGTTGGGAATCTGGGTGCGCCAGCAATGGCGGTTGGCCATAACGAGCACGCAGTCGGTTCACAGTCGAGAAGATGCCGCGTCGAGTGATGAGCCAACGCTCCACGCGGAACTTGCCTGGGAAATCGACGAGCATCACGCCCATGAGAATGGTGAGCACGCCTTGGCCAGGCACACCGGGCAAAGAGAGCGCCAGACCCAGAAGGATAAGCAATACGCCGAAGAGATTTCGCGCCATCACCGCCAGAACATGAAGCACCGGGTGCCGTCGTTTCTGCTTCTGGCGAGAAGCGGCATTCACGAAGTAATCTGCGGGCAAGCGGGTGAGCACATATCCAATGATTGGCATGCTCACCAAGGCCGACAACACCGCCAACCCGATGGTCAGTGCGGCGAGGTGCCAGGCGGTCCATCCTTCTGGCAGTCGCGTTGCCAGCCATTCAGGCATCGTCGTTTCTCCGTTGTCCTATCTCGGGGTGAAATCAGTCTCGCTCCGTATTCTATCCCGGTACTCTTTCCGACCGGTGAAACCAATGTCATCCGCCGAACCCGAAACCGAAGTTGTGTCGTGCCCCGCGTGCAATCACCTGTTGCGGGTGCCGATCGATCTTCTTGGTGAGCAAGTTCAGTGCCCGGAATGCCGGTCAATGTTTCGCGCGCCCGTGCGCGATGGCAGCGGTGGTTTCACGCCTGCGGTGCTCATCTCGCGGCCGGGCACTTCGGGTGCCGCCAGAACGCCAACACGCAAGCCGGTTGATGCGGCGTTGTTGCTCCCCGCGTTCGGCTTGCTGTTCTGCGGTGTGGCCGGATTGGTGGTTAACGGTGTGCTGTCGTATCAGTTCCTCACCGATCCCGCGGGAGCGAAGCAATACATTCGCAATCAACTTCCGGCGTTGCGAGATGCCGGCGTGGGTGCCGACGATCCGCCCGCGGAACGCGACCGCATCGATGATGAACGCGCCGAGACGGCCGCGCGTGCCATGCGTTGGGTGCTGCCGCTGTTCATGGTGGTAAGCGGTGTGGTGTTCGCGGGTGGCTTGGCGATGGCAACGCGGCGATCGTATCGCCTCGCACAAGTTGGTTGCGTGGCCGCCATGTTGAACATTCCCCACTTCTGTTGCCTCCCCGGTTCGATCGCCGGATTGTGGGGGCTGCTCATGCTCGGTTCCGAGGAAGCCCGCGAGCAATTCGCAAGGTAGCGGTTGCGGGTGATATGATGACAGATTACTCCTACGAGACGCACCATGTCCCGCTCTGGCCGGCCGACCGACGAAAAACCGCTCCCGCCGCTCTACGCCATGACCCACGCCGGGATCGAAAGCGTGGCTGCCGACGAGATCACGCGCGATCTGGGTGGCGAAGTGAAACGCACGTATCGCGGGTTGGTGGCGTTCCGTGTTGAACAGCTCACGGATGCCATTCTCTCGCTTCGCACCACCGAAGATGTGTTCCTGCTCGCCTGGGGTTCCGACTCGCTCACTTACAAAACCGACGACCTCGAAACCATCCGCAACTGGACCGCACGCAAGCCAGACTGGGAACATCTCTTCAAGCTGCACCACAAGATTCGCCCCAAAACCAAGGGACGGCCCACATACCACATTGTGTGCCAGATGCAGGGCGAACACGGATACCGGCGAGCCGATGCGCGAGAGGCATTCGTGGCAGGGCTTGAAGGCAAGATCCCGCATGGCTGGGTGTACAACAACGAGAACGCCTGGCTCGAAATCTGGCTCACGATCTATAGCAAGACCGCTGTGTGCGGGGTGCGTTTGTCGGATCGCACCATGCGTCACCGCACCTATAAACTCGATCACATCGCCGCCTCGCTTCGCCCCACGGTTGCCGCCGCGATGGTTCGCCTCGCCGGCATTGGCCCCGGTATGACCATTCTCGATCCGTTCTGCGGCGCGGGCACCATTCTGGCGGAATCGCTGGATGTGGCCGAGAAGCGGAGCCGTGGCGGCAAAGTTCGCGTGCTCGGTGGCGACATCGACCCGAACGCGGTGTTCGTCACTTCGCAGAATCTGGAGCAAGTGGGGCAGGCGGAACTCGTTCGCTGGGACGCCCGTGCCCTTCCACTGGAAACGGAATCGGTGGATCGGATCGTGTCCAACCCGCCGTTCGGCAAGCAGCTTTCATCGGTGGAACAGATTGGCCCGTTGTATGAAGCCGCGAGCGCCGAGTGGGACCGCGTGTTGCGCCCCGGCGGCCGCGCGGTGCTTCTGGCAATGGAGCATGAACTCCTCAAACGGATTCTGCTGGCCCGGCGTTGGGTGCCCGCTCGCTCGTTTCGCGTGCGAATGCTCGGGCAACCGTGCATGATGAGCGTATGGAACAAGGACGGCTAAAACGCGCGGGCGATCTATCCAAGGCCGCCAAATCCAAGCCATGAGGTTACTTTTCCTCCGCCTCGTGGCTCGCTTCGTCTCGCGGCCTTCAGCCGTCATTTCATGTTGAAGCTGGGCTATTCGGTTCGGTTGACTTCCCGGCGATGTGCTTGGGCACTTTCACTCCCACAACGTCCCACGCCAGCCCAACCATTTGCAGCATGCGAACGAATGTGAATGTGAGATCCACTTCCCACCAGCGGTGCCCTTGCGAACACGCACGCGGCGTGGCGTGGTGGTTGTTGTGCCAGCCCTCGCCATTGGTGAGCAGGGCCACCACGGCGTTGTTGCGGCTCCGGTCAGTCGTTTCGTAGTTGCGATAACCCCAGCGATGCGCGGCCGAGTTCACCAGCCAGGTGATGTGCCAGACATACACGGTGCGAACCAGCACACACCACACGAACACTTGCACACCAATCTGCACCGCACGCTCGGTGGTGTCGGCGATCAGAAAGCCAAGGCCAAAACCCGCCAGCGCAATGATTACGGCCTGAGCGGCATACACGAAAAGCCACTTGTTGCCGCGATGCAGCCAGCGCAGGAACGGATCGGTCATCAGATCGGGCACATACTTCTCGAATGTCGAAATGGAACGCTGCCGCGGATCGGCGGTGTAGATCCACTGCATGTGCCCCCAGAAGAAGCTCTTCTGCGGGCTATGCGGATCGCCTTCGTCGTCGCTGTGTTGATGGTGCATGCGATGAACGCAGACCCACCACAGCGGAGAGCCTTCCAGGCTACATACGCCACACAGAATGAACACGCGCTCCAGCCATTGCGGGAACGAGGCCGCCTTGTGCGTGAGCATGCGGTGATACGCGAGATTGATGCCAATGGAGCCAAAGATGAAGTTGCCGATGAGAATCATCGGAATGCCCCACCACGCGAACACGTAGGGCGTGAATGCTGTGAGTGCGAGCAAGTGAATGACAATTAAAGTAACGAGAAACCAGACGACCAGACGCGGGCGTGTGAGCGGAGTCGAAAGGGGAACGGTCATCGCAGTGGAGTTCACGGCAAGGTCTCGGCGGGGGTACGGGGGCCGGCCACGCTTCAAAAAAGATAGAGCATCTGGCCGCGTGTGTCAGCGCCGTTCTGGGTGCGGCTGTAGATTTAGGCGTCTTGGCGAGCCGTGTGAGCACGCGGGTTTCGGCGCAACCCGCGTCAGGACTGAAGCGGGTTGTGAAAAAAAGCTACAGCCGCACCCCACCCCGAAACTCGCCTTCCCTTCTGGATCGCTTCAACCTTAGACTGCATTTCTATTCTTCCAGTCCGGTTAGAGGTCGCAGGATGCGTATCTGCCATTACGAAGACCGAGATGTCAGCGGGCTGGGACCGTTCACACTCACCCGCCCCGTCGCGGCGTTGCTATGCGGGCTGGATACTCTGGCACAAAAGCAAGCTCGCTACTTCCCCGCCGGAGCTGTTGGGCACCTCTGCCGCCCCGCGATGGCAGGTCTCATGCGTGCGACCAATCCAGACGCAATGATCAACGATCCGCACTGGCTTCGCGCCGCCCCCACTGTGCTCGTGAACGCCCGCTGGGTGCCTCCCGCACCAACAACCACCCGGCAAACCCCGGCCAATCCGTTCATCAACGGCCCGCATATTGCGATGGCCGGCAACGACATCGCGTATGCCGTTCTCGATCCGCAGCACCTGCAAGCTGTGTCGCTCACCACGGTGGACGACTGCCTGAACGATTGGACGCAATCTCTTCCCCTGGCGGAAGTCGGTGGGTCACTCCTCTCGCGGCCGTGGGATCTCTTGGAGAAGAACGCCGAACAGATCGCGATTGATTTCGAAGCCGATGCGGATCAGACCGCGGCGGGCTTTTACCCGGAGGGTTTTCAGCTCGTTGGCCCCGCTGAACGCCTCTTCATTCACCCAAGCGCGCGAATCGATCCGATGGTTGTGGCCGATACCACTAACGGGCCGGTTTCGGTCGGTGCGGGCGCGGTCGTGCATTCGTTCACGCGATTGGAAGGCCCATGCGGAGTGGGAGTCGGATCGGTATTACTCGGGGCCAAGGTGCGAGCGGGAACCACGATTGGCCCGCACTGCCGCGTGGGTGGCGAGGTCGAAGCGAGCATCCTTCTGGGATATGTGAACAAGTATCACGAAGGCTTTCTAGGCCATAGCGTGATTGGTGAATGGGTGAACCTCGCGGCCGGAACGCACACTGCGGATTTGCGATACGACTACCAACCCATCTCCGTACCCGTGGGTGGAGTTATGGTGTCAACCGGGCATACGAAAGTGGGAGCCATGATCGGCGACCACGCCCGAACCGGGCTGGGTGTGCTCTTCGACTGTGGAACAGCGGTTGGGCCGTTCGCCCGCGTGTTGCCTTGCGGCGGATTCGCACCGCGTGAGGTGCCCGCGTTTCATCAGGCCGGACCAGATGGGCTAAAAGAACTTACTCACATCGAACGGATTCTGGCCGCTGCGGATACCGCCATGCGAAGACGTGGGCAGATGCTTAGCCCGGAACTAGAAACGGTGTACCGAGCCGCGGCTCAAAAACCGCTGAGCACGCGGCAACACACGGTGTTACCCTGGCGACGCGTCGGATAAGCCACCCTGTTGAAGGATGGGCCACGGAACGCCACGCGTTGAATTCCCGTCTGGGTTCTGCCGTGGCGAAGTTCGTGCCACTTACTTTCCGCCGCCGCCGAGTTTGCCAGTCACGCCACCCACATTCGCCCGCGCGGAACGAATCCGCTCCAGCAAGTTGTGTTTCGCAATCGATGCGGGATCGGTGCCCATACTTGGCCCCGGCGTTGCTGTTACCGAGCGCGTGTCGGAAGGAGTTGGAGTTGTCGCAGCACCGCTGGATAACCGATCCTCTGCGTCCACATGGCTGGTATCGCCAAACATCCGCTTCAGTTCGCCAATCCGCACAACTTGTTCGAGCTTGATGTAGCAGATTTCATCGTAATTCACGAAGAACCCGCGCCCTTCGTCTGTCGTTCCGCCTTCACGCCCGCGAAAGACCACATACGACTTCTCGAACCGTGCAATGGCATCCACTGCCAGGATCATGCCATTTCGCAGTATCAGATTCACCTGGGCATGCGACGTTTCGGGAATGCGTTTGAACAACTCGACAAAATCATCCTTTTGCACGGACTCCTCCGAAAAAACCTGTGGTCTCGGTTCGCATCGGCGAAGTTTACCCAGAATCGCGCGTTATGCTGCCACCGTCAAAGATGGCCTTACGCAGCATCGGGCGAGCTTCGCACCAGTTCCAGTTTCGTTGGGGGCGTCGTGAGACGGCGATAAAGCCATATCTGACTCATCGCCGCCATCGCCCCGCCCACCACACACACCAGACGCAGATCTAGCAGACCAAACAGCGATTCCAGCAGCGTGATCGCGGTCCGATTCTGGCCCATACCCGCGGCCCGTAGCGAGGCTGTATCTTCCAGCACATTCCATGCGAGCGCGAACATCGCAGTAAGCAGCAGCGAACAGAACAGTAGAGTAAGCGGGCCACGAATCGCCGCGCGTGTGTCAGGCCCATCGGGAGCAACTTGGAAGCCAATGCCCAATCGGTGCGAGAGCTCCGCGAACGAAGAGTCGGCGACTTCCGGGGCCGGAAACGCGAACAACTGAATATCAGCCTCGCCCGTGTATTCCACTGCCAGCGTGTTCGCGGTGAGATCGAGGCTTACCCTCTGCACATGTGCCAGATCAATTCCCAGCGCGTTTGGTTCAGGCACGAACTCGCTGGCAGGAGCGAAATTGCGAAGAGTGGGAAGCGGAAGGGTATCTCGTGTGAGCATGCGATTCACATCCAGGCAGAACAGAGATCGCCAGGCGCGTGGAATCTGGCATCAATCGCTAGCACCCAGATGGCTTCCGGTCAAATGCTCGCACGCAATACCGCACATGGCAATTTGCATCGAAAGGGCGATACATACAATTCACCTTGCAGTTGGTTGTCTTCGCTTCGGCTTACCGGCAGTGCGATTTTTCGATGGGTGTACTGTTCATGTCGATTCAACACATGCGATGTCCGTGCTACGGCAACGTGGATTGCAAGCTCTGCAATGGGCAGGCGTTCTACGATTACGAAGTCGGCCCGCGTGGCTGGCTTCCATTCACATGTCCGACGTGCGAAGGAGCCGCTTCGCCAACGTGCATTACTTGTGCGGGAGCCGGATCGATCGACCCCGCTTTGCCGCCGCCCGCGCCTGGAATGGTCGGTTGGATGGGGAAGATTTGGAAGATCTTCATGGGCGGTTGAAGTGATTATTTTCGCGTTGCTCCGGTCGTTGAGCGACCGGAGTTCCCCGCTCGCACCAACCCGCGTCGTCACTGGCGCGGGTTGGTGCGTTTTACTCGAATCACTTTTCGTTGGCGGCGGGCTTGGAAACGAACTTCTTGATCTCGTACTTCTTGCCGGGGCCAGCCAGCCACTTCATGAACGCATCTTTCTGAACCGCACCGTAATCGACGGGCGGAGCGCCGGGTTGATTCACAACGATGGGCTGAACCCAGCCATCCTTCTGATTCAAGCCCAGGTTCTGAAACGCCGCCAGCCCGTTGGGCAGGGCATCGGGCCGGAACCCCCTGTTGCTCCAGTCGCCTTCAAGTAGTGCTTCAAGAATCTGCTTGCTTTGCTCGGCACCAATCGAAACCTGATCCGCCTGGCCACCGGCTTGCGGATACGAGCGATACTTCAGCACCAGCACAGCGGCCGTTTCCGCGCGAGTCTCCGCATTCTCGCTCTTCAGCCCCTTTTGCGGATCGGCCAGCAGGGCGACGACTTTCTTGACCGCTTCGAGATCCTTCTTCCCCTGATCGTCCTTCATCTCAACCGGCGGACTCATGTTGGGCATAATGTAGAAGTCGGCGGATGGGTGTTTGGAGAGGAACAACATCCATTCCTGGCCTTCCTTCAGTTGCGGGGAGCCGCCTCCACTGCGAATCGGCGGGCGAATGCCGCCCACTGGCGCTTTGGGGTTCGGTTTGGGTGGGGGAATGAACCCTACTTTGATCTCCGTCATCTTGTCGCTGCCCTGAACACCCGTGCCGATTTTGATCGTGGCGATCTGATAGCCCACTTTCTGCTTGGCTCCGGGATACGGTTCGGCCTGAACGAGTTCTTCCGCAACACTGGCGACTTTGCCGACAACAATCACATCGGCCGAGATCGCTCGCTGCGCGGGTGGAACAAAAGCCATCACCAGCGCGTAAGCGGGGGTTGAGGTTGAAATGCCTGCCACAAGGGCGGCGGTTAACAGATACAGTCGCATCAGATTCTCCGGGGTGAATTATTGATGGGGCATCAACAGCCCCGATTTTAACCAGACGATGCTCAATACCTTACCGTTGGCCAGTTCGCAGAAAAGACTGATTCCAATCATGATTTGCCACTGATAGTGAGCTTTCTTCAGATGACTTTGCGTTGGGTGCGTTTCGCATGCGCAAGCGATATTGCGTTATCATCTGAATCGGCTGATGCCTGAATGCCAAAAAATCGTCCCAAGTCTCATTGTGTTCGTTTAACGGGCCTGATAACTTCCATTCATTGATTGCACACGCGCAATGTGCTGTCTCCTGATCGCCGAGAGGTGTACCCGCACCTCTCGGCGTTTTTCGTTTAACTCATCGTTTTGCGACTCATTCAACATTTTCGTCGTCAGCCCGCTGCTGGCCCGGTCATGGTTTCCGGCCGCACAATCTGGTCGAACTTTTCGCCTGTTAGCACGCCGCTGCCATCTTTGAGTGGATGTGCGAGTTTGATCGCCTCTTCGCGAAGAGTGGTGCCGTTGTGGTGCGCGGTCTTGGCGATTTTCGCGGCCGCGTCGTAACCGATGTGGCGATTTAACGCGGTTACGAGCATCAGCGACTCTTTGAGAATCTTCGCGATGGCCGGCCGGTTGGCGTCGATCCCTTTGCGAATCGTTCCGCTGGCCTTCGGTTTCAGTTTCGCCTGATCCACTTCAATCATGCCGCTATCTTTGCCCACACCATATTCGAGCGCTTCATAATCGGTTTCCGGCATATCGGCGGCGCAGTGCTCGCGATAACTGCGGCAGGCATCGGTGAGCAACCGCACACTGTGGAGAAAGTTGTAAATGATCACCGGCTTGAACACGTTTAACTCGAAGTTCCCTTGCGACGCGGCGAACCCGATGGCGGCATCGTTGCCCATCACCTGAACGCAGACCATCGTCATCGCTTCGGACTGCGTGGGGTTCACCTTCCCCGGCATGATGGAAGAACCCGGTTCGTTCTCGGGAATGGTGAGTTCGCCCAACCCACAACGCGGCCCACTGGCAAGCCAGCGAATATCGTTGGCGATCTTCATTAACCCGGCGGCCAGCGCTTTGAGTGCCCCAGATGCGAACGCGAGGGGTTCGTGCCCTGCGAGTGCCTGGAACTTGTTGGGTGCGGTCACGAACGGCAGACCGGTGAGTTCTGCGATCTTCTTCGCAACACGCACCGCAAATTCCGGGTGTGCGTTCAGCCCGGTGCCAACCGCCGTGCCGCCGAGGGCCAGTTCATAGAGCATGGGCAACGTCGCCTTCACCGCCGCGAGGCCGTAATCCATCTGGGCGACATAGCCACTGAACTCCTGGCCAAGCGTGAGCGGCACCGCATCCATCAGGTGCGTACGACCGATCTTCACGATGTCCGCGAACTCTTCACTCTTGGCTGCGAAGACATCGCGCAATGCAGTCACGCTTGGGATTAACTGGTGAACCAGTTCCTCGACGGCTGCAATGTGCATCGCCGTGGGAAAGGTGTCGTTCGACGACTGCGACATATTCACGTCGTCGTTCGGGTGCACCGGCTTCTTCGATCCCATCTGCCCGCCCGCAATCTCAATCGCCCGATTCGAGATCACTTCATTCACGTTCATATTCGATTGCGTGCCGCTGCCGGTTTGCCAAACGCGAAGTGGGAAGTGGTCGTTGAGTTGCCCCACGATCACCTCATCGGCCGCCTGCGAAATGAGTGCGGCCTTATCGGCGGCGAGCAAGCCAAGGTCGCGGTTCACCAGTGCGGCCGCCTTCTTGAGCGTGCCAAACGCACGAATCACGGGCGGTGGCATGGTATCGCTGCCAACCGCAAAGTGAACCAGTGAACGGGCCGTTTGGGCACCGTAATACCGATCGGCCGGCACACGAATCGGACCCATGCTGTCCGTCTCGGAACGATATTCGGACATGGGGAGAGACTCCTTGGGATATTGGCGGAAAGTGCGAGTATTGTATGGCCAGGATGCCGGATCGCGACCCACACAAGTAGAGAGTTAACAGCATGCTCACCACAAGCGAGAACGGCGCGGAATCGGGTTGGCGAAAGTGGCTGTGGACCATCATCTTCAAGGCCGACACACCCGCGGGCCGCGCGTTCGACATCATCCTTATCGTGCTGATCGTGGCGAGTGTTTTGGTGGTGATGATCGAGAGCATTCCGCGTTTCCGCGCCGATTACGGCGTGCAACTTCACGCCATCGAATGGACGTTCACCGTGCTGTTCACCGTGGAGTATTTCTTGCGTTTGGTGTGTGTGCGTCGGCCGCTCGTGTATGCCACCAGTTTCTTTGGCATCATCGATGTGCTCGCCATCTCGCCCACGTATCTGAGCTTGTTCTTTCCGGGAACCGAAACACTCGTCGTGGTTCGCTTCCTTCGCGTGCTGCGAATCTTCCGGGTGCTGAAGCTAACCGAATACCTTCGCGAGTCGCGCGTGCTGACCGATGCGCTCTGGGCGGGTCGGCGAAAGATCGGTGTGTTCTTGCTCGCTGTGATAACGCTTCTTACCATCGTGGCCTCGCTCATGTACCTCATTGAAGGTGAAGAGAACGGCTTCACGGATATCCCCACGAGCCTGTACTGGGCGGTTGTGACGCTCACAACCGTGGGATTCGGAGACATCACCCCGCAAACGCCGCTTGGCCGCGTTCTCGCATCGCTTCTGATGATCACCGGATACAGCATCATCGCCGTGCCGACCGGGATTGTGACAGTGGAATTGAATCGTGCGGCTCGCTCGCTCACCAACGATTTCATTTGCCCGCAGTGCTACCGAGCCGGGCACGATTCCGATGCACGGTTCTGTAAACAGTGCGGATTCAAGCTCCCAGTCGCCGGACCACCGGCACCAAACCCGCTGCATTGAGCCGTGCGATCACTGCGATTGCACTGGCGGATCAATGGTTCGCCAGAGATACCACGTTGCGATGCTGCGATAGGGTTGCCAGGGTTTGGCAATCGCTTGCAACTCTTGCGCGCCGGGCATTTCGTCCCGCTCGAATGCCGCCCGCACCGCGGCTTTCAGCCCGTAATCGCCGACCGGTAACACATCCGGACGGCCGAGCGAAAAGATGAGGAACATGTCCGCGGTCCACGGGCCAATTCCTTTGATCTGCGTCAAGTTCTTGCGGATCGCATCGTCGTCGTGGTTCGCAAAATCGGTTAGCAATTCGGGGTTCGCGTTAACGTGATCAACGATCGCACGCAACGTTCGCCGCTTCGCACCGGAAAGGCCGCACTCTTGAAGGGCATCGTCGCTCAGGTTGGCGAGCGCTGCCATCGGCACCGGCGGTCCGTTCACCCGCGTTGCGAGTTTCTTGAAGATCGATCGCGCCGCAAGCGTTGAAATTTGTTGCGCGATAACGGCCCGCACCAGTTGTGTGAACGGATCGCCGGTATCGGGCACAAGCGTGCATGGCCCAACGGTTGCGATGATCCGCTTCATCACCGGGCAGCGGCGTGTCAGGTGACCGCGCGCCTTGCGATAGAATGGTGTGGACATGCGATCAGTATAACAAATGCGACGCACACCTCACGAGTCTCTTTGCTGTCTGTTCTTTGTCTTGTGATTTCAAATCTATGTAATCTGCAGATAACTCTTAAAAACCAAAACCGAATGATCCACAGATGACACAGAAGACGCAGATTTCAAAACAAAGAGCAGAAGTGACACGTCAGGATGTGGCCTCGTTGATCTCTGCTGTTTGTCTTGTGATTTTCAATCTGTGTAATCTGCGTAATCTGCGGATAACTCTTAAAAACCAAAGACAAGTTATCCGCAGATTACACAGATGACGCAGATTTCAAAACGAAGAACAGAAGTAAGATGCCACACGTCACGGTTTCGCCAGTTCTTACTTCAACCACTGATCGAACCAGGCGAGCATTTCCTTCCGCATCTCGGGCGTGTAAGTGTGCCCCACACCTTCATACAGAATGTTCTTGAACTGGGCTTCCGCACCAATCGCTTTGTACAGGCTTCCCACCTTGGCCTCGATCACCTTGATGCCATCGGCCGGGCTACCAGCATCGAGATCGCCGGTGAGGAACAACAGCGGTCGCGGGGCGATGAGCGAGATTACCGCTTCGGTATCGAAGTGTTTCAAGATACCGTTGACGAAGTAGTAATGGCCGTGTGCCCGTAGTTGCCCGTGGTGCAGCAGATTCTCGTAGCGTGTGAGGCAAGCCACACCCACCAGGGCGGCAATGCGATCATCGACCGCCGCCAACCACCAACTTCGCGTGCTGCCCATGCTGATGCCGGTCGCGCCGATCTTCGCGGTATTCACCTCGGGCCGAGTGCAGAGGTAATCGAGTGCGACTTGATCGTCGCGCACGAACATCCCCCAGAGCGTGCGGCCAAACCAGAGGTGGTACTTCTGCAAGCTATCTTGCTGTTCGCGCGTTAACTCACGCAATCCCGCTGGCCCCTGCCCCGCGCGATCGCCATACCAAGCCGCATCCGATGCGAACACCACCCAGCCGCGTTTGACGAACGTGATGCCGAGCGGTTCTTCGCCGCCATTGGAGTTCGGCTGCAATAAGTGGTGGTGATCGTAGCTGGATGAGTGAAGCCAGAAGATTGTGGGTGCTGGTGCTTTCAAGCCATCCGGGATGAGCATCAGCGCGGACATGACACCATCCACGCCGTTATCGATGCGAAGGCGTTCGAGCCGGAAGCCTGGGTGAATCTCGGCCGATACCAGATGTGCGGCTGGCTTCGCCGGTCGCGGTGGCAGATCGCCGAGCGACGCCACGACTTTCGCTTTCACATCGGCACGCCGCTTCTCCCAGTCGTCCTTCGATGCTGGCACCGAGAATTCCGGCACCTTGATCTTCTTGAACGGTTCGGGCACGAGTTTGTCGTTCGCCGCTTCCGCTTCCTGATACGCCTTCGCGGCCTCCGCACCTTTCGCGGGAGTCTTCAACACCGTGGGCCGCAACAATCGCAGTTGCCGCTTTATCACATCCGCGACAGCCGCCGCGAGTCGCTCATTGCCGGCAGGTGTGTAGTGCGTCCCGTCCTTGCCAAGCATTTCCGCCGCACCGCCATCGTGAACAATACGGTTCAGGTCGTTCACCGGGATGGCGAGTTCTTGCATGACCTTTACCGCACGTTCGTTGAACGCCTTCACGTCTTTGTCGAAACGATCGAAGTCCGCTTTCCGCCCGGCGTGGCGTTCATCGATGATGGGCGTGGTATTGGCGAAGATCACGTGCGGGGTGTGTCCCTTCAATAACTTCACAATCGTGCGGAGGTTCTTTTCGTATTCCTCCAACGGCACCTGGAAGGCGTTGGTCTTCTTCATGAACTTCAAGTCGTGCAGCCCGCAGTTGAAGTGCACGATGAGCGGCGATGTTTCGGAACTCGCTTTGTCGAAGGGCGGCTTCGCGTCCTTCAACCAGCCTTCCAGTTGCTTGAGTGTTGCGTTGGTATCGCCACCATTTTGAGGGAAGCTGAACACCTCGGCGATACCATCTAACTTCTTGGTCGCAACCGGGGTGTATCCCAGGCGAATGGAATCGCCCATGAACAGCACCCGCGGCAAAGGCGCGGCCGATTGCGGCTGCTTGGGTTGTTGGGCGAGCGATGCCGCCGGCAGCAGAAAGAACAGTGGCAGGAAGTAACGCATGGCGATACCTCGGGTGAGGAAAAAGAAAGAGCCTGGAGTGCGACGGTGATTATCCGCCGACTTCCAGGCTCCGTCATCACAGAATCTCAATCGCAATCTCTTCGCGCTCAATAGAGGCCGACATCCAGGGCATTGGCAATGGTGCGGCCAAGCCACCACGCGGCGCTTCGCCACTTCGTGTGGATTTTCACCACGGCGTGCTGGCCGGGATCAATCGCCTTGTCGGGGTCGAGAACTTCCACATCGATGAGATAGACCTGGGCCAGCGGTTGCAGGATGTTGGGGTCGCCGCCGGGCTTGACCGCGAGTGGCCCGCCGCCGCGTTGAGTCAACTGGATGGGCACAGTGCTCGCATTCTGCGGCGGGAGCCTGCGGACCTTTCCGGCGAATTGACGATCGCTGCGACCCTTTACCAGAATGGTGGCATCCAGTTCTTTCAGCTCCGCCAGGTCATCTTTCAGAAGTCGGTAGTCGGGCGGGGAGACCGGAACGCGGATCAGGAGCTTGTTTGGATCGCCCACGGAAAAGAGCGGTTCCGCTTCCACATAGCCGCGATCAAAGAGTTTGCCGCGGTCGTCGGGTGAAGGAGCGGCAACCACCACGCCATCGCGCGGCGCTTTGAGTTCGCGAATCGCATTCCAGCGAGCCGTGAGCGCCAGCAGTTGCTCCTGTGCCGCATCCGCTCGATGGCGGGCAAACTCCGCTTCGAGCGTGTAGCGTTTCACCGCAGGTTCATCGCCTTCCACCCGCGCCGCCGAGATCGCGGCTTCGTACTGCTTCGCGGCTTGCAACTGCCCCTCGCGGGCTTTGGTCACGCGATCGAGTTCCAACTCCAGATCGTCGCTGCGGAAGCGGCCAAGCACTTGCCCCTTGGTGACGAACTGGCCGGGCTTCACTTCGGTCACCAGCAAGCGAGCCGGTTCTTCGAGGGCAATCGTCTCGACGGAACTGTAGTCGATCACGATTAGCCCGGTGTCGCGGATTCGACTAATCGGAAGCGGAAGGAAGAAGAACGCAGCCGTTAACCCGCTAACGATTGCGAGCGTGGTATAGACGCGTGTTGCTTTCATGTCTGGTAGCCGCCCTCGTTGACGAATGTTCTTGAAGACTCGGTATGTGGGCCAGACAAATATCGACGCCAGACAAACCAGCGCGAGCATCTGGCTAAGAATCTTGAGTTGTGGCCCGAGCAAGTCGGACAACATCCAGAGGATGCTGAACATGATCACCCAGCGATACACCCAACTCGCAACGGCGAAAAGGACGAACATCCACTTTCGCCACGGAGCCATATATGGCTCGGGCGGCACTTCGATTCCCAGTGCCTTCGATATGAACAAATTGTTTACGAACTTGTTGGCCTTCTCTCGAAGATTGGGCACTTCGAGCCAGTCGGACAAAATGTAGTAGCCATCGAACTTCATGAGCGGGTTGGCGTTGAATAGCACCGTCGAGACCGAGCACAACACCATGACGCAAAGCGCGATGTTGTTCACCACCGGGTATTGCGGCGTATACCACCACACGAACGTGGCCGCGGCGGCAATCATGAGTTCAACGTAGATGCCGGCGAAGCTGATGATGATTCGCTTCCACTTATCTGCGAGTGTCCAGGCGTCCGTCACGTTGCAATACAAGCAAGGGCTGAGGCACATCAGCAGTAGCCCCATCTCATGGCTTTCGCCGCCAAACGCCTTACAACTCAGCCCGTGCCCGAACTCGTGGATAATCTTCACCACGCCAAGCGATAGCCAGATATACAGCACCGAGTTCCAGGTGAAGAACTCCTGGTATGCGGGCAAGCGGGCATAGAAGGTATCGAAGTGCAGCAGCACATGGACGATGGCGGAGCAAATGAACGCCACGCTCAGAAACAAGAACCAGGTGGTGAAGATCCACGCAGTGTATTTGTACATCCAGTTCAAGATCCGGTCCGGGTCGAACACCGGGATCTTGAGGTAGAGGATGTTGGTCATCGCCGTTAGCCGCTTCGTGCGTCGCTGTTTGTCGCGGCGCTGATACAAATGCCGGCCGGCACCCTGTTGTTCGTGCTGCACGAGGCCAGCCGTTACCAACTGGCGCGCGAACACTTCCAGATCCTGATACTCCAATCGGTGCGGCGTGTATTCGTTCTCGAATTCATCGCGCACTTGTTCCAGCGTGTGTTCTCCATCGAACAGGCGGAACACAAAGTATTCTTGTCGGTTAAAGCGGTAGTAACGCAAGCACACGGGGTCTTTGACAACGTGGTACGTCTTCCCCTCGTACTTTTGCTCATACACCTGCAGATCGGGCCGCACCTTCAGCCGGACGGATTTGCGCCGCTCGGCCGGGTCGTTGAGGTTTTCGGTTTCGGCGTTCATGGAAATGGCCAGTGCATCAGGGGTGGTCGATACAGAATGCCCTGCGGTGGTTTGCGCTTAACAGAAGCCAGAAGGCTCATGTGACGCACACACCACCGCACGCAGGCTAATTACTGGCCATTACTGATGGGGTTAACGATAACCGTGGCGGCGCTGCGGTCGAGCAAGCCCACGTCGCGGTTATTCATCTCCACACGAACTGTGACGTAACGAGGATCGGTTGAGTCGATGTTGGTAATTCGCCCTTCGATCTTCGGTGCTGGCCCCTCGGGTGGCGTCCAGAGATGAATGGTTCCCGCGGCAGTGCCAACAACCAGAAAGCGTGCGTTCTTGTGCGGGCTAAAGGCGGCACTGGTCACCGCCACGCGGCCCGGCGTGATGAGTCGGGCAACCTCCGCACCGCGTCCGCCTGCTCGCGGGGCTTGCCACACCTGCAGCCCGCCCTTCAAATCGCCATCGCCACCCGCTGTCACGATCATGTAAGGCGGGAATTTTTCGGGCGGTGTGTTGGGTTCCGCGAAATCGTGGGAAAACAGCGCCAGAGTGGAGAACGCCACACTTGGGCCGACATTGGTAAGCTGCCCGACGGTTCGGCCATCTTGCAGGTTCAACAGATCGATGCGCGATTTATCCTGGTCGAACAGCACGCGGCTCCCATCGGGGCTAACGCCGAGAATATCGACCGCGCCGGACCGGTGATCGATGGTCTGGGCCACGGCGGCCTGTTCCTTGCCGAGCTTCCATCGCTTCAGGGTGCGATCCTTCGAGACGGTCACCAACTCGGCCTGCGGAGAAAACGAGAGCGAAGTCACGCTGTCGCGGTGCGCATCTGGCAGGGCGTACATCTTCTTGCCCGCTGCCAAATCCCAGATGAACACTTCACGCCCGGCTGCGGTAACGGCGAATTTTCCATCCGGGCTGATGCTGACGGCGGCAACACCGGATGAGTGAATGTCGGCCGGTTCGCGTGCGGGTTTGTTGGGCAACATATCTGGGTTAGCCAGATCCCAGACACGCACTTTCCCGTCATCGGCACCGGTCACGGCGAGAACTACGTCGATTCCGGGTGGAGTGCAAGCCACCGATCGCACGGCGACCGGGTGCGGCAAGGCATGCGGGGTGGCGGAACGGTTCTTGTCGCCTTTGAGATTGGGATCCCACACCAGCGCCACGCCATCCATCCCGGCCGACACCACCATGGGGCGTTCCGAGTGGCCGGTCACGGCGACGGCGGCGATTTCCTGCCGATGCCAGGCGTGCGACTTCACCGGCGCGCTGGGAACCGCACGCTCGACGGTCACCGCCATGTCGCGCTTCACCTGATCGAAATAGCCGACATCCAGGTTCCCTTCGAGCCGCACGGTTTGCGTGGATTGCACCTCGAAGATCTTTTCGCCGGCTCGCACATATTCGCCATCCCGCTTCGCCACGTTCCGGATCACGCCGTTCACACGACTGCGAACCCAGTGCTTGGCCAGCATGACCTGGGCTTCTTCGTAATCCTGTTCGGCCTTGGCGATCGCCTGCAACGATTGCGCCAGGTTCTCGACGAAACGCGTGAGGGTGATCTGATCGTTCAAGACATCTTGTGGAGAGATGCCGAGATTCTTGCCCTCATACAGCGCGATCTTTGCTTTGGTGAGTCGCACACCTTCGCGGGCGGCGTCTTGCCCTTCGGACGCAGCCAGCTTCACCTTGGCAGCGGAAGCTTTGCGAGTGCTCACGAGGGAATCGTCCAGCATGCACAGCACTTGATCGACGAGCACCACATCGCCTTCGCGGAGCTTGTAGTACGGGATCCACGATGCGGGGGTGTCGCGGAACGCGGTCTTGTCGCGTGGGTTGAAATCGATGCGTGGGTGTGGGCTTTTCGGATCGAACTTCGCGGGGTCGTGCGTGGCCGCCACCGTGCCATCGGGCAGGCGGTATTCCCAAATGCCATCGGGGCGTTTTTTCATCTGCGTTGCGATGAGATCGATCTTGCCGTCAACCTCTGCGGAAACCGTTTGGCGATCTTCGTATTGCACGGTGCAATTCGGGATGATGATCGGTTCCGAATTGATCCGCGGAGGCGGCAATGTTGGTGGTGCCTCGGCCGGTGGGAACAGCCCGTTACCCACATTTGCGTTCGGATTGTCTGGGATGTGTGAAGTGGCACTGAATGCCCCATCGGAACTGGTTCCCGAAGAAACCTTCACCTGACCTTCAGGCAGGGTGGGGCGATAACAGCCAATTAATCCTGTGCCGATAGTCGCGGCGAGCAGGGAAAGGAAACCGGAACGCATTCGCATGGCATGGTCCTCCGTGGGACGGTTGCGGGGTTGTGTCGGGGTTGCCGTTGGGTGCGAGGCGGTATTGCTCGGCCAAGCGGCGGATTAGCATCGCATGGGCGAGTGGTAAGAGGCCCGAGACGAGCCGTCTCGGGAATGGGCATCCGTTCCGCACCACTTTTCACTCGCCCGCGCCACAATCAGAACAAGAAAACGACCTTCTCGTAGAACCATTCCCAAACGCCATGGAACATGGAATAGCCCATGGCGTGTTCGCCGCACCGGATGCGGGTACGCACTTCAAGACCCGTGACGAACTGGTCTGTGGGAATCTTTAATTGCTCGGGGAAGTCGTTGAGGTTGAGCTTCACATACGCCGTAACGACCGGTTCGTTCTCGTCCTGATCGGTCTTGCCCGGAACGGCTTGTGCGGAGATTCCATCGCGGTATAACCGGCCAAGATAGCTCGCGTCGGGTTGGCTCGAAAGAAGCACATCCACATCCAGATATTTCTTGCCGGTTTCCGGCTCTTCCTTGTGCAGGCTTGGGTCGCCAAACGCCTTGAGAATCTGGCCGATGTTCCGCTGCGGGATCTTCAATTCAATCTGCCATGGCCCTTGCAGGTTCCCCACCCGGAGTAATTCTTGTTCGGGGCGAACCGTTTTACCGAGCAAAGTCTCTTGGCGATCGTCGTTGAGAACCGTCCATTGTGAAACGCCAAGTGGCCGAGCGAGTTTCGCCTCGAAGCTGGGAGCAATGGCCCGGAAATACCCAGG
Source organism: Gemmata sp. (assembly GCA_041740855.1). Taxonomy (GTDB): domain Bacteria; phylum Planctomycetota; class Planctomycetia; order Gemmatales; family Gemmataceae; genus Gemmata. Next base: position 39,309 of record JBGSLF010000195.1, on the reverse strand, counting down.
CTTCTGGCGGTCGCAGTTGAACTGCTTATCCAGCGAATCCATCACCGCACGCGATGCATCGCGATCACTCTCGGCTATCACGAGTTGCTGGCGATAGTTCACTTTCTCCTTCGGATCCATGTTCGGATCATCGAGAACGCGATTGAATAGTGCCACCTGTGTGGACGACTGGCGGAACTTTTCCTGGGCCTCGCCATACTTGGCATTCAGTTCGGGATCGAAGAGCGAAACGGCCTCGAAGCGTGGGGAAATCTGATCGCCGGGGCGAGCGCGAATCTCGCGCACCACGCCGGTTCGGGGTGGGAAGATCTGGGCGATCTCCACGGGCAGCATCTGCCCCTTTGCTTCCATCCGCAACGGATACGGGACGGCGATCATGGCCGCGATGAGTCCGGTGGCCACGAGCAGGCCAAGCAGGCCGAAGAATCGTGCCTTACCGCCCACGCCTTCCTGAAGCTTGGCCAGCGGCCACCAGAGTGGCTTGAGTGGCACACGTTTCATCTCGGCCGCGTTATACAACGCCGGGGCCGCGTGCTTGCCCACCACTTCCAGCCGCTGAATCAGCGGTTCCGGGTTCTCGGGTGGGTTGAAACTCTCCAGCACCAGCACCGAGCGTGCCGGCTTGGTGGTGTCCTTCTCTCGGTCGTCGCGGATCGGCTGCACAACGAGCAACTTGGGCTGGCTCTCGTGCAGGTAATCTTCCAGTGCTTCGGAAACATCTGGCGGCAGTCCTGCGTCCTTGGTGCCCTTGAACACCAATGGCTCGCCCCAGTGCAGCACCGATTCCATCAGGTGGCGCAACCGGCGAACGTGCGTGCTGGCCTTCTCCACCACATCGGCCCCGCTTACCGCTTCCACCGTCACCTTGTAGCGAGAATGGCGAACGCCCACGCACATGCGATCGCATTCGACCAGTTTTCTTCCTTCATTCGCAACGTGGTACGCCACCTCGGTGGGGTTCAACGTGCCATGAACCAATCGCGCGAACGATTCGACCTGCGTGAAGGTGCGTTCCGTGCCCGATCCGCTGCGAGCGTTGATGAATTGGTGATACTGACTGGCATAGCCCGCCATCTGGAACGCATAGTTCAAGAACGCCGGGTACATGCGCGGATCGTGGTTGGGATCCTGGAAAACTTCCAGCACGCCCAGTGGTTGCTTGTCCGGAGTCACGATCGGGGCGAAGAGTGCGAAGTGATCGGTCAGATTCGCCGGTGGCACCGGTCCGGGTTCGCCGGTGGTGCCGCCCAGGCGTGCGTTCGGTTCCAGCATGACCGGTCGCGGCGGTGCCGCCTGGAAAACCTGACGCAAGATTTCATTGTGGCACTGTCGCCCGCCGCGACGCGAATCCAGCCCCACCTTCTCCAGATTGAGTTGGCACGCAACCTGGAGGAATCCCTGCGGCGTTCGCAGCCAGATGGCCCCCGCAGGGGCATCGATCGCTGTGAGCGCGCGGTTCAGGAATTGTTCGTAAAACTCGGCTGGCGCAAGGTTGGAACCGGCCAATCTGGCCGCCGCCTCGAACGCCTCTTCAATCTGGCGACTGTAGCGGCTTCGGTCTTCAACTTGGCCAGGTGGCGTGGGAGTCACGGGCGGGTTCCTCGGGGCGACGCGGGGGCGCTAATACGGGATCATACCGTTACACCGACCTGCCAGACAAGTTGACCCGTACAGGTCATAACGGTGGCACGGCTCTTTCGGTTCAAACTTGGGCGGTAAACCGGGAGCATATTACAAGCAACGCAACGCGATCCCTGCCAGGGTAATGCGTTGGATGGCTTAACTTCCTTCTGTCCCGATTTTCCCGGCGATGATCCTTCCTGATCGCAGGGGCGTTACATGAAAAGTGTAAGAATGCCCTTCCCTACCGCCGGTTGATCATCTTACCCCGTGCGGTGCCAAACCGGCGATTTTTTCGGGCGATCGTGCGGAAGATACGAATAGTTAACGTGTTGCGTCTTCACACGGGAGCGGGCGCTCGCACGGACCCGTTCGCCAATACGGACTCCCACCATCGATATATCGCTTTGGCGGGTCAGAGCGGACAGCGTTCGGAGTTTTCGAGCAGGTTATTTCGGTAGCGTGTGGGCCGCGATACGCCGTGCGGCCCGACGATAGGTTGTCAGCACCAGCAGTGCATACGCGATCATTCCCGGCCCTTCCGCAGCGGTCCACCACCACGGCATGCCAGCATCCCAATCGATAACCACCATGCACAAACCGAAAACGATGTGAAGACACGCCAGAAATGGGACAGCGGTCCAGAATCGTTCCCAGTTCCAAGTAACGGCCAGAAGTACCGCCCCGTGCATGGCATAGACCAGCGAAAGAGAACGTGCCATGTAGTGCGTGATCGGAACATCCGGCAGCGAGCCAAGCCCAAGCCAATCGCGATGGACCGAATCCATCAGCGAGAAGGGTATGAGCACGAAGGGTGCGGCGAATAGCAATATCGCAGCGTTCAACTGCACCATTCGGAACAGCAGCGGGGCATTCTTCGGCGTCGTTGTCACTCCAGCCCACTCCGTTCAATCATCCGCACGAGAGCGGCTTTGGTTTCAGGGTGGAGTGTGCTTTTCAATACGTCGTAGAGTGCTCGTGCTTCGGTCTCACAGACTTCCACGAGGTTCGCGGGTTTGTCCGGGAAGATTTCGTTAATGTCGATCGTCACGTCTTCGGTTTTGGCCCCGGCCTTGTGAATTTCCAGTCGCATGAACGCCTCGGTTAGAGTTGGAGTGGCAATTTTCGCATACCTGCGGCTTGCGTCAACCGCTTGCCCGCCGTTTCGGTCGCCGATAGAGTCTGCGGTAATCCTTATCTCGCAAACACGCCGGTCGAGGCCGGTCGTTCGCCTTCACCCCGCTTACCCTGGAGACTCTCCCGTGGGTTTCAAACAGACTCAGACGCACAAAAACGGCAAGGCTAGCTTTCACCAGATTGGGCTTGTTCGCGGGCAGTTTGGCAACGTGCCCGAAGATAAGTGGATCAAGTTCATCGCGGATGCCGGGTTCGATGGCTGGGAAGAAGCTTCCTGGGAACTCGATCTGAGGCGCTGCGACACCGACGGCGGAGCCGCGTCGTACGCCGCCGAACGCGTGAACCTGGCGAAGCAGCACGGGATGGAAATCTTCACGGTGGCGACACACCTTCAGGGGCAAGTGCTCGGCGATGAACCCAGCGCCAAGACGCTGAACTTCTGTTCCGGCAAGGGCGACGCCAAGGCAGCGTACAAAGCCTGGCGAGCGGCCGGCAACAATCCGCCGCGAACGGACCCCTACTTCGTTCCGCCGGAAGTGGCCAAGCTCGTTCACGCCGAGGCGCAGAAAGACTTACTCGCCTGCGTGCGTTACGCCGGCCATCTCAGCAAACTGCAAGGCCGCAAGGTCGCGTTGCCGGGGTTTGTCGGCAGCCCTGCGAATTGCTGGAGCCACTGGTTCCTGTTTCCGCCCTTGCCCACCGAGATTGAAGGCTACAAGCTCCCCGATGTGCGCGATCTTTCGCTGGAATTGCTCGTCGAGCGGTTCGGCCCCGTGTGGAATGAGTGCAAGAAGTACGGCATCACGTTCGACCTGGAATGCCACCCGAGCGAACGCGCGATGGGCGACATCGAAAGCGCGAACGATTACATCACGCACATGTGCAAAGCGGGGTATGAAGGCGTGGTTGGCTTCAACCTCGATGGCTCGCACATGGAATGGCAGAACGTGTCGGTGATCGAGTTCATTCGCGAGTTCAAGGAATTCATTCACTGCGCCCACGTGAAGGGCGTTTGGGTGGCACGCGAACACTGCCGTGCGGGCCGGTTGGGCGGGCATCGCCCGATGGGCCACTGGACCAACGGCTGGAACTTCGTGACCGCTGGCACCGCTCGCGACGCGAATAGCCTGGAAGATATCTTCATCGAGTTGAACCGAGTTGGCTTCGATGGGGCTGTGAGCATCGAATGGGAAGATAACGACGCCGACCAACTCTCCGGAGCGAAAGCCGCACTCGCCAACTGCCACAAAGCCGACTTGCCCCCAAGCGGCATGAAGCACGACGAGATGCTGAAGGGATGAGGTTCTCACAACTCGCAGAAGCCCGTTTAAGAGCACATTTCCTAACCCCGACATCCTATCGCATGGGTGCTTCGGGGTTCTCGATTCCACACCTCTAATATATTTCACCCAAACTACTTATATGCCTGCGCATGGCAGTGTATAAGGAAAATATTCTCCAGCTTCTAACAGGGTTCTGCCATGCGTCTCATCATCCGCTCCGCTGTGGCTTTTGCAGCTTCGTTGAGTGTTGTTCAGCCCGTTGCCGCCCAAACAACCTATCAGTGGAACTACAGCGGGACCGATTGGCACACGTCCGGTAGTTGGTCGCCCGATGGGGTGCCGACAAGTGCCTCCACGGCCGTGCTCGGCCTGTTCGACGGGCCGACGTACAACGTTCCCAGTTTCTCGGCCAACGCGGCCGCCGGCCGGTTCCGCATCCTTGGCCCGCGTGGACTCTCGGTCGGCACCATGTTCGGGAACGGGAACACCCTGACTCTTGGCACCGGCGGGGTGATGACCGACCCGACTTTCGCCTTTCGCGGCACGTTCGGGGCGACCATCACCCTGGATAACCTGAGGACGAACATCGCCACTGGCACCTCGTATGCGGCAGGGAGTTACGCCAGTAACGTCGGGGCAATGGACTTTTCGGGGTTCAATTCCCGATTCATCCTCCAGAATGGGTCGGAACTCCGCCTCATCGACGCGGCCGGAACGACGAACCACAACCTGACGATCAGCGGGACGCTGGTTGCGCTGAGTTCGGGCACCCGCATCACCAACGGTCTTGGGGTAAACAACAACGCACAAGGGGCGATTCGATTCCAGGGTGGCGGCAATCTGAGCCTCCAGGGAGCGGATGGGCTCGACGATGTGTTCAACCTGAACCAGATTGCTGCTGCGTCCGGGCACGCCAGCGTGGGTGTCTTCGCCGGGTCTTCTGGAATCACCCCGACCACCCGCCTGAACCTTGGTAACTCAACTCTGCAGTCGGGAATCGACCGGTTCACGGGCACCCCACCTAGTGGCGGGTCTGGCACCCTGGAGTTCGCTTTCGGTGGCGCGATTCCAGGCTTCACCGGCGCGGTCGGTTCGGTGTTCCTGGCACCTGGGCCGTTCGGCATCCCCAACCAGAATGGAGTGATTATCGACGGTGGTGGCTCGCCATACGTCATCCTGACGGGGTCTGTCACCGGTGTCAGTTTCGGGGGGCGGTTTGCCACGATCAACCCGGCCACCGGCGAGGTGACTGCGCAACTCGGGACCACACTCAACCAGTCCAACCTCTCGACCGCCCTTCCGGGGTCGAATGTGATCTACAAGCCGACCTCCACATCGACCGCCACTCTGACCAACAGCATCAGCCCGATGACACTGGTGCTCGAACCGCCCGTCAACGGGTATTCGATCAACCTCAACGGGAACACGATCGCGACCGCTGGGCTGATGCTGGAACGGGCGACAACTGGGTCGACGGTGTTCGACTTCGCCATCACCAACGGGATCGTCGCGGGGAATGGGCCGAGTGTCCGTAATGTGTTCGTTCTCGGGACCAACACCACCACGCTGAGCATGGGAGCAACGTTCGCGCCCGGTGCGGCCGTGGTCAAGGCCGGTGGCGGCACACTGCGACTGACGGGGACCACCGATCAGATGGCGATCAACAACTATGTGGTCATCAATCAGGGGGCGATCCGGGCAAGGATCGACGGTCCGACACTGAACTTTGGGCTGAACAATTCCGTGGCGTTCCGGGGCGGGATACTGGAGGTCGATGCCAGCGGCGGGACGAGTACCTTCACCCGATCACTTGGGGTTGGTGCAGGGCAAGTCAACTGGATCAACACGCCGAACGTCGCGGACCGCGGGTCTGGTGGATTCGCCGCGATCAACGGGAACCTTACGGTGAACATCGGCGGGGACGGGCACCAACTCCTCTGGAACGGGACGACAGGCGACAGCCAGTACTTCGTCCGGTCCGGGGCCGCCCTGCGGTTCGGCTATTTCACTTCGACCGGCATTGTCACGTTTGCGAACGCTCTTGCCCTCGACGACGGGTCGGCCGCGAATCCGCCCGAAACTCGGCAACTCCTGCTTCAGGGGCCATCCTCCCAAACCAGCTCCCGGGGCATTGCTTCTCGCGTTCGTTTCACACAGGTGATATCCGGCGGCCCCAACTCGTCGCTATCCTTCTCCGGGGGCGGAGCGGTGGAACTGACCGGAGCAAACACGTACCAGGGCGGCACATCCGTGGACTCCGGTGTCCTGTTGATCAGCAACACTACAGGGTCGGCGACCGGAACCGGCCGCGTGATCATCAACGATGCACTCCGTGGCAACGGGATCATCGCGCCTTCGAGTGGAAACGGGTTTACCGCGATGCCAGGTGCGTTCGTGTTCCTTGACAATGGCGAGTTCATACCGGGACATCTGCAGATCGGCACTAACGGTGTGAACACACCGGTTACGCTCCGTACCTCGTCGAACGTGTTGGCCCTGCTGAACGGAACAAACTTCGACCCCGCTGGTGGCCCAAACAGCTACAGTCGGTTGACTGTCCGCGGTACGGGGACGGTGGATGTGACGGGTTCCGTTCTGACAGTGGGCCTGGCGATTGGATTTGACCCGTCATCCAGCGAACGATTTACCATTCTGGACAACCAAACTCCCAACCAGATTGACGGCATGTTCGCGGGGGTCGCACAAGATGGGACTGTTAACGCAGTGTTTGGCAATAACTCACCAGCCGGGACATTTAAGTTGAGTTATGTAGGCAATCTGACAGGCAATGACATTTCGTTGACCGGTGGGAACGATATCGTTCTCTACGGTTTCACGCCGGTTCCAGAACCGGGATCAGTGCTGGCAATCTGCGTCGTGTCGGTCGGAGCGTTCGGTTTGTTTCGCCGCATCCGCCGGTCGGAGCAACAGCGAATGTCTGTGGGCTTCTGACGACTGGCTCGGTTAAAGCGGCCCACCCGTGCTTACGGGTGGGCGTTTGAGCGTTCACATCAAGTCACTTCACTTCGAGGTTAATGTTCTCGGAGTGGCTGTTGAACTCCGGGGCATACATGCATTGCACGTTGGCGTAACCCGTTGGATACTTGCCGCGGTGCTGCACCCGCACCGGGTATTCGAACACATACACGCCTTTGGGCAAGTAATCGATGAAGAAGTGGCTCGCGGTGTCGCGGGTGCTTTCATAATAACCAAGCCCATCTTGCCACTTGTATCGCGAAAGCACATTCACCGGTTCCGTTCCGCTACCGCGTTGATCACGCAGGTGGATGAACTCCATGTCACGGTCGGTGCGTAGCACGATGCGCACCACCAGTTCATCGCCCACTGCGAGCACTTCGCCTTCGGCGACAGGGTTAATCACCGGCCCCGCCTTGGCGTTGGTTCGTTTGAAGAGCCGCTTCTCCAGTTGCAGCGGCGTGCCTTCGTGGCGAGACACCTTGGAGATGTCTTCCAGATAGCTCCAGTGCGCGCTGCCCCAACTCACGCCGGGATCGGTCTTCTTGACCGTGATCGCCGCCAGCGCCGGTTGCACTTCCGCACCCAGGAAACGCCTTTCGTAGAACCCGGTGCCCGCTTCGATCTTCTCGGGCTGAATCAACTGGTTCCCAACAGTGACTTCGACCAGCGCATCGGATTTCAATAGGTTGTCGCCACGCAGCAACAACGCATAGACCGCATCCGCCGTGGACTTCGTGGTTTTCCAGTTGGTCGTCTGCTTCATCTTCAACAACCAAACCTTGCAATCTTCCACCGATTGCACATCGTTCATCACTTCATCGAACGCCTCGATCATCATCGCCTGGGTTTCGATGGGTGCGCGGAACCAGGAATACGAGAGTTCCAGATCGCGCCAGTACATGCCAAGTTCCGCGTCGGTCTTAGAGCGTTCCTTGATGGACTTCATAATGCCGGTCGGGGTTTCCTTGTCACCAAATCGTTTGAGGGCAACCGCGAGGTGGGCCTGCGATTGCCGATTGGCCAGTTGCAACCAGTGCTTGCGCGATTGGCCGAGCCAGTACTCGATCGCCTCGCGATGAATGTTGTCCACGGCCTTATCCGCGAGGAAGAAGCTGCGGCAATACAGATAAAGCGCGATCGATGGATTGAGGTGGTTCTCGTCGGGCTTGTTCTTCATCGCCCACTGGTATTGCCGATCGGCCCAATCATCGAGCCGGTTGAGCGATCGCACCGCTGCGGCCGTATCGATCTTCACGCCGAGTTGGCGTAGGCGGCCATATCCGGTGGTGATGTAGAGCGTGATGAAATCGTTGCCGTTGCCGCCGGGGAACCACGGCCAGCTCCCATCCGGATTCTGCATCTGCGCGAGTTTCTGCGTCAGCATCGTGGTTTCAAACTGCAAGCGGTTCTCGTCGAACAGAATGCCGACGTTTCGCCGTGCTTCGCTTTCACGCACAGCTTGCCGCACCCACGGCGTTTCCTCGATCAGCACGCTCTTGAGATCCTGGTTCTTCACGAGCGGGCTATCCAGAGCATCGGTTCCTTTCCACTGATCGAACACTTTGCGAATCTTGGGATCGCTGCTGGCGATGTGGTGTGCGAGGGCGTTGGCATACAGCCGGTTGAAAGTCTGCTCGCTGCACTCGTGTGGGAACTCCATCAGATAGGGCAATGCCAGCACGGCATACCACGCGGGTTGCGACACCATCTGAATGGTGAAACTCTTGTGGCGAATGGTTTCGCTCTGCGCACTTTCACGCAGGCGAGTGAACTCGAAGTTGCGGCTGCCCGGGTTGCGGATCGGCAGCGGCAACGATTCTTGCACCAGCACATACCGCGACAGCACCGGAAGAATCCCTTCCTCGCCATCGGAGTTCCGTTCACTGGCAGCCACGACCTTATAAGTGATTGGCCCCGTGCCGTCTGGCACCGTTAACCGCCACGAGAAGGTCTTGCTTTCGCCGGCTGGCAGATCGAATTCTTGCGTGGCCGAGGTATTGCTCAACTCGGTGTCGAGCGATTTCTGCGTGCGAGTGTCCGCGAGTGCGAGTTTCACCGAACCTTTCTGGCCAGCTTTGCCCTGATTGCTCACCTTGGCGGTGAACTCAATCACATCGCCCTCGCGTAGGAATCGCGGCGGGTTGGGCTGGGCCATCAGGTCTTTGGCCGTGATCACTTCATCACGCAGGAACCCGCTGCGCAGGTTCTGATCGTGGGCGAACGCCATGAATTTCCACTTCGTGAGTGCTTCGGGCACGGTGAACTCGATGCGAACTTCGCCCTCCGCGTTGGACACCAGATTGGGGAAGAAGAACGCGGTTTCGTTCAGGTTCTTGCGTGGGCTAATGCTGCCCAGGTCTGGCCCGGGATTCGTTGCAGGCGGAGCGCCTGCTCCTCCTCCTTCGCCGGGAGCGGCAGCATCTGCCGGTGGTGCAGCGGGTGCGCCATCCGCACCTTGGGCCTCACCCTTTGCCAGCATTCCGTTGGCCAAGCCACCATGTCGGGCATCAGGCATAGCGACGCCATCGAACATCGCTCCACGTTCCAATCCCCAGTGTTGGTTGCCGAACGTATATCCGCCGCCCTTGCCGAAGTACTCGTAGCGGATGTAGTTGGTGGTGAGATCGCCGGGGAAACCGCGATAGGTCAAATCCACCGGCTTGTGCGTGTGAGGCCACTGCCCCTTGAAGTGGTTGAAGTGCCTGGGGACATTCTCGAAGGATAAGTTAATCCACGTGTGATCGTGGCGAAACACGCTGAACCGCTCCATCCACTGGTGCGGCAGGAACGCATCGAGCGACAGATCGTACATGCCGGCCACCATCTCCGCGATGGCCCGCTCGGCCTTCGGCCCGCTGACAATCGCGGTGTAGGTTTCTTTCTGACCGGGTTCGAGCTTCGAGACGAACCGCTCCCACTTCACCGAGAGTTCTTTGTTCGACCATGGCACTTCGACCTGCCGACTGGTGAGATATGCCCGATTCTCGCGCACCTGTGTCACGCGAACCGTGAAGCCACCTCGCATGGCTTCGGTCACTTGTTGCTTCACGATGTGCTGCGTCTTGCCCGGTTCGGTCCACCATGCTTTGAGAATCTGGCCCTTGTGTTCGACCTCGATGAACGCCTGGGCGGTGTCGTAGCCACTGCCCCAGAACAGCACGAATTCCTCGCCCGGTTCGACCGACCATTTCGGTGCGGCAACATGATTGGGAACTTTCACGTTGAACGCATTCGCGGCGGGATCGAGCACGGTGAACTGGTGCCGGGTCGTGACCTTCTTGCCGAACTTGTCGGTGGTTTCCAGAACGGCTCGATAGATGCCCGCAGGGAGTTTGGTGCTGGCATTCGTCTGGCCTTTCTCGTTGCTGGCGAAGTCCGTGCCGAAGACTTCTTCGCCGAGTTCCCAGCTAATCGGCTTGGCGGGGTCGGGCTTCGGCACTTCGTCTTCTTTCAGGCGCGGCCACCAGACTTGCCCCTGCACTTCGGGGCGTGCGGGCTTCGCCGGCTGCTTCAGTGCGAACACCTTCAGCGTGCCCTTTGCGGCTTGGCCTTCGCCATCGAGCGTCGTGGTGCTGATGTCAAACTTCACATCGTTCGCAACGATTAACCACGCATCTGCGGTCACGGTGGCACGCAAGGCGACGTAGCCCACTTGCACGGATCGCGTGCCGGTGCGCGTTTCGCCCGTGGTATCGGTGACATCCGCCGTGATGGAATAGCGGAACGCAGGTTCATCCTTGGGGTTGACCGAGAGATCGGGGCGAGCCACGAACGGAATGGCGAAAGAGCCATCGACTTCCGTCATCACGATGCCACTGGCGATCTCCTGTGCGGGGCCACGCGGGATTGGTCGCCACCAGCAATACTCAAAGAACCAGTCCGGGTATCGCACCTCGCGTGTGACGCGGAAAGCAACCTTGGCACCGCCCACGGGCACGCCGTTGTATTGCATCGCCTTGCCCGGCACCTTCACTGTATCGTTGAGTGCGAAGGCGTCTTTCGGTGCTTCCACCTCAACGCGGAACTTCGGGCGTTTGTACTCTTCGATGTTGAACGAAGCGGCACCGTTAAGCCCCATCGCATTGATGTGCATGCGACCCATGAGCTGGTCGCGCGGGGCGATGAAGCTGCCGGAAATGGAACCGTAATCGTTGCTCGTCGCCTCGACTTTGCCGATTACTTTGCCGTTCACATCGTTGAACTGCACCGTGATCGCACGGTTGGGCACCACGGCGTAGTTATCTGCTGCCTGATCCACGCGAATCAGGATTCCCTTGAATTGAATTGTTTGCCCCGGCCGATACAGCGATCGATCAGTGAAGAACACCACTTGCTCATGGGCCTGCGGTTCCCCGCGACGGCCGCCGGAATACGAATCGTTGGCAGTTGCGAGAAGTTGATCGTTGTGGGTGACCACCGCCATGTGCGCGCGATTCATGGGCACCGCAATGCGATAGAGGCCGCTCTTGTCCGTTTGCCCGATGCCACCCGTGGCCCACCCGCCGTTGTTCTGGCGAATCCAGGTTTGCACCTGTGCGCCCTCGATCGGCGTGCCCGCGCTCGCCAGCATCACTTGCCCGGCGGCAACGCCACTGGAATGATCTCGCCGTTCCACAATCGCCAGATCGGATACGAAGATTTCGGTATAGCTCACTGGCGTGGTGTCGGAGAACTGTTCATCGTGCCCCGCCAAGATGTAGTAGAAGCCGGGCTTCAGGCCCTTGGGTGCGGGAATGCTTTCGGTGCGATTTTTGAAGTCGGTGGTCGCGGGCAGATCGTGTTCGAACGATTGCGTCGGGTCTTGCCGCAAGAGCATCTTGGCTTCGTTCTCGTTCAACTGCTCGGGCCGCCACTGTGCGGTCTTGAGGCGATCAAGATAATCCGACTTGATGACGCGGAAGTAGACCTTCGTGATGTTCTGGTATGAGACGCGGATATCCGGCAGCGGATCATTCCACACCCGTTCCGTGGTGATGCTCGCGGACTTCGATTCGATCTGCTGAATGAGATTGAACGCGAGTTTGCCGCCGGGGCTTTCCGGGAACGCGTTCAGGGCACTGAGTGCGGTCTCTCGCGCTTTCACCAACTCGCCTTCCGCCTGCAACACGCCAGCTAACTGATACTGTGCCATCGCGAACAGTTCGTGATCACGGTTCGCCTTGGCGAAGGCTTCGAGTGCGGCCTTGTAGCGGGCGTTCTTGTCCTCACCCACCGCTTTATTCCACCCGAACCGCAGGCGGTGCAGATCGGCATCGAGGAACGCGGCCGATTCCGCATCGCCCTTGTGAAACGCAAGCAACTGCTGAAACAGTTTGATGGCCTTGATCGTGCGGTTCCCTTGGTCCGTCGTTTGCGGCGTCCACGCAAGGAACTTCTCGACGCTATCGAAGATGGGCGAATCCGCTTTCAGATCGAATGAGTCTTGCGGTCGCGCACCGGCTTGCTCGGCGGACGAGTAAAAGCTCAGTGCTTCGAACGCCAGGAAATCGAAGAGCGTGGGGCGGAACTTGTCAGGGATGGTGCCCTTCTCCAGCAGAATGCTGTATGTGCCAATCGGCGTGGCTTTCAGTTCTTTCTCGTTGGCGAGTGCGGCTTCGAAGGTTTTGCCAATCTCGGCGAAGATGCGGGGAAGATCCCAGGTTTGGATATCTTCGCCCGGCGATTGCCCGGTTTGCGTGCGTTGCATGAACCGCCAGCGATTCTGTTGGAAGTAGTGCCAGTACCAGTGGGCGTGGATCGCGTTCAACACCGCGTGCATTTCGGGCGGTGCCGCTGCGATGGCTTCGCGCATCCGGATGATCTTCTCTTCCGGCTTGTTCCCTTCAATGTTCCCTTGCAGATTTATCTTCGTGGCGATGGCCTTGATCGCCTCGGGATAGTCCTTGTCCTTGATGGCACCTTCAATGATCGGTTCCAGTTCCGTAATCGCCGTGCGAGGCAACCCCTTGGCGTTGGCTTCCGCAACCTTTTTCCACCGTTCATCGCGTGGCAACTGAGCGTTCGTAAAGGCCCGAGCCATGAGCGTTACTCCAACAGCGATGCACACCGTTGAGACGCCGAAAGCGATGAGACGCTTTTGCAAAGTCATAAAGCCATCCAGTAAGGGAACAGAGCGTGTACGGTTGGAAGCCGCGGCTTCTGTGGGTTTAGACGAGATAGCAGCTATTGCGGATTGCTTTTCACCGCTGTTGCGCGTTGAAGTATCGATGCCAAATCGTTGCGAGTTAACCTTTTACCACATCAACGAACGCGCGGAGCGAAGCGGGGCGGAATCGCTGTTTATGCCAGACGGCGCAAAGTGTTCGCGTGGGCGATGGCTTGCCGAGTGGCCGATACACGCAACTTTTCGCGGTGTCCGCTACCGCGGCCATCTCGGGAACGACCGAAACGCCCGCGCCTGTCGCCACCATCGCCAGAAGAGTCACGATCTGCTCCCCGCGACAAACCACGCGCGGTTCCAACCCGCCCCGGCGACAGAAGCTAAGCACATGATCGCCGAAACAGTGGATATCATCGAGCAGAATAAACGGTTCGTCGGCCACGTCGCTCAATCGCACTTCTGACTTCGCTACCAGGCGGTGTCGCGGGGGCATTGCGATCACGAGTGGCTCGCTGAAGAGCTTTTCGACATGCAATCGTTCGTCCCGAATGGGAAGCGCCATGAGCGCGACATCGATCTCGCCGGAATGCAGCCCGGCCAAAAGGCGATCGGTTAAATCTTCGTCGAGCCGGAGTTGCACGGTGGGGTGCTCTTTGCGAAAGCGAGCAATAGCCCGCGGAAGCAAGAACGGTGCCACCGTGGGAATGGCACCCACACGCAATCGCCCGCCTTCCGCTGAATCCATGACCGCCCGTTCGGCTTCGCGCACCGCCGCAAGAATCACCTGTGCGTGGCCCAGAAGCATTTGCCCCGCTTCGGTCAGCAACACCTTTCTACCAAGGCGATCGAACAGCCGGCGACCGACGCCATGCGGCTTGCCCTCCAGTCGTAGAATCTGTTCACTGAGCGTGGGCTGCGTAACGCCTTCTCGCTCGGCCGCACGCGTGAAACTGCCCGTTTCTGCAACGGCAACGAAGTAGCGAAGCTGATGCAGTTCCATAAGCAAGCCCGATAATATCGCGAATTCGAATCGATAACGCCATTGTAGCGAATCCCACGAAGTGAGTCAGATTCGCTCGACACCATAAACCAACTCCATGTCGGACTACGACGCACTTCTGGCCGCCATCTGTGCCGATCCGGGCGAGGATACGCTGCGGCTCGCGTTTGCGGATTGGCTCGAAGAGCACGATCAACCCGAGCGGGCCGCATTCGTTCGCGAGCAGATCGCGCTGGCACGCACGCTTGAATGGGAGCCATTTGCCGTTGCGTGTCGTTGGCGGTATCCGGAGCGGATGACGGGCAAATCGTTCCGCGACACGCTTCCGCCACTCGATGGGTTTCATCTGGAGTGGCACGACGAGGCGTTCCGGCGCGGTCTGGGTTGGCGGCTGAATGTGCGATCGGTGGGGTTATGGCCGGATGCGGCACCCGAAGTATTAAGCCTTGCACCCATTGGCGAAATGCGTCTGTGGAATGCCACACTGGACGATTGGATTCGATTCGCGCAGTCGCCGGTGATTCGACAGTTGCAGAAACTCCACTTCGTGAACAGCCCGATCGAGCCGTTGCGGGTGCTGCGTGATCGCCCCGAAGCGCTTGGCCTCACGGATCTGTATTTCGAGCGATCCGGCGGGGCGGGTATGCCGGTTGTGATCGAAGATTTGCTGCAATCTCCGCTTGGCTCGGTCGTTCGCGGTCTGCATTTCCATGTGGGGTATGAATCGCTTGAAGACTTGATCGATGCGCTGCACACTCGCCCCACACTGGAGCGGCTTTCGTTCTCCGTAATGGGAATGACTTCGGACCTCATCCGCCGGTTGAGTGATGGCCCCACGATGGCGGGGTTAAGCGAATTGAGTTTCTCGGATGAACCGTTCGGCAACGAGGGGCTGCGTGTGCTGGCCGGCGCGTTGCCCGCATCCCTGCACACCTTGCGAATGGCTCAAGCCGGCGGCCATGCCGATGGCTTGGAAGCGCTCACTCGCTCCGAGAATCTTCGAAGCCTGCGTCGCCTCGATCTGAGCCGCAATCCGCTTTCACCACGTGCCGCACGGGTGTTGTCGGCTTCCTGGCCGCTGGCGGGGTTGCGGTCGCTGGATTTGCACGGGTGCCGCATTGGCGATAAAGGTTTGCGGCGAATTACCCGCGCGAAGTTCTGGCCCAATCTCGTGGAATTGGATCTGCGGGATAATCCGGTTTCGCTCATGGGTGTGCGATACTTGCTCGATGCCGAGGTGCCACGCGATCTGGCCGCACTCGTGCTGAGCGGTGGCGACTTCGGCGGTCAGTCGCGGGCGGAGTTGCGGCACAAGTACGGTGAACGCGTGGTGTTCACCGCACAGTAATTGCCGCACTTTCGAGCTTTCACTTCTCGAATGGTGCCTTTTCGCCGGGTAGCACGAACGTGATCTTCAGAGCCGGTCGGCGACCTTCTGCCGGCTTCTCCACGACTCGTTTCATGCCATTGAGCACCGGCGGCACGGTAATGGTTTCCAATGGTGCGATCGGAGCCGCAACGCTTGCGACCGGTGCAACAACCGGTGCCGCAGGTGCCGGCGGCATGACTGGCACCGGTTCGCTCGCATCCAGGCTGAAGACTTCTTCAATCGGCTCTGCCGCAGGCATTGCAATCGGATCCGCAACGAGACTAAAGACCACTTCGGCTGGTTCCTGTGGTGCCGAAGAGCCGAAAGCGAACGGATTGGGCTGTTCCACCGGTCGCGCGACTTGTGGTGCAACGGGCGGTGCCACAGGTCGGGCGGCCGGCGGTGCAACGGGCGGTGCAGGCGTTGCGGTGCGTGGTGCGGTGGGATGCGCTTTGAACGCGGCCATGGGTGCCGCCGTGAACACCCCCGGCGAGCCGACCGATTCCACCCGGATATCGTCCAGCGACATCGGGCCATCCATCAACCCGGCCGGTTCCGCAACCACTTCGCCATCGACAATCTCAAAGACCGCTTCGCCATCGTCGAGTGGGTATGGCTTGCCATTTGGCCCGCGTGTGAGCGATTCCACTCGCACTTCATCCAGAGAAGTGTAGATCCGCGCCGGTTCGGCATCGACGATTTCGGCCGCGAGCACATCGTCGGATTCCGCCACGAAGTCGGCCACTTCGGACGCAACGGGCACACGTGCTGCGACCCACGCCGCGGCGATCTTCTCTTGCAGCGCGAGGATGCCACCGACGCTCTTGAAGTGAAGCCGGAAGCAGCGGTTCCGCACGCGATTGAGCTGCGTCATGAGCTTATCGATCCAGACACCCTTCACGCCCGAGAGCGGAGGCTCCGGCACCAACTTCCCTTCGAGAATGAAGTCGGCGAGGCGATCTCCCTCGGCGAAGTTCTTCATTGCGGGCAGGTTAATCTCGCGTGCATCCTGAATCATCGTCTTGAGCGACTTCCACGCCTTTCGCAAGACCGAGATCACCTCCGCCCCGAAGTCTGGCGGGGGCGGGTTATTGGGATCGGCATTAAACAGCGCGTTCAGGTAGGCATTGGCTTTGTTGTAGTTGAAACGGGATTCTTTATAGAGCCGCTGCACTTCAAGCTGAAAGCGATACCGCTCGATGAGTTCCTGCTTCAGTTGCGGATCCACTTCTGCGGCCATCTGTATGTGAAGCAAGTACACGCGGCGGTCGAACGCCTTGAACCACTCCCAGTTTTCATCCAGCTTTTCCTGTTGCGCCTCGATCTGTTTCTTTAATTTGCTCGATGGTTTCCCCACCACGCGTTCTTCCAGCGCGTACATCTCCTTGTGGAGTTCCGCATGGGCTTCCGCATGCGCTTTGCACCCATCAAAGAGCTTGTCGTATACCTTTTCCATCCGCTCTTCATCCCACGGCGAATCTTCGATCGCGGTGTTCAGTTCGCTCAAGTCGCCGGGTTCGATCGGGCGGTCGTCGTAGGCTCCGTAATACTTGGGGTCGTAGGTGGTTTCGGCGTGTTCGTTATCGATGTATTCTTGGACCTTCTGCGCTTCGGTCAGTTCGGTGCTTTTCGAGATGCGAAGCTGTACGCGGTAGAACTTGTACGTCAATCGCTCTTTCAGTTCGGGAACATCCGAAAAGAGAATCCACGGTGAGCGGTGGTCCTGCGAAGCGGCGACGAACGGATCCTTGGCGTTCTCTTCGCGATCCGCATCGGCCGGATGCGTTCGCCACATCGGCGGGGTATCGTCCTGGTCTTCGATTTCATCCTGCTCGGCATCGAAGACCTTGATCTTGGCCCCGGAATTGAGCGTGGGAAGTTCGGGCGGCAGGCCCAGTGTGTAGTCTTTCTTCTTGCGTCGCACCACCGCAGCGGCTCGATCTTGGTGCAAGTACAAATTGTTGGTGTAGAGCTTGTGATCGAGTGCCGTGGCCAGATCATCGATGGCTTGCATGAAACACTGGAAGCCGAAGCGGGCACGCAGCAAGCCATGCGTGGCCGCATCGCTGCCGGCGGCGCTCACCGCAACGCGATCGGCGTGGAATTCCTGCTCGCGCGACACCACCCGATCTTGCAGGGCAATCGTTTTGAGCATCCACCAGAGCACTTTCCGCCCCACCCACAGGCAACCGCCGATTGCGTATCCGAACGCCCCCACCGCGCTTTCTTGCCGCTTGCACCAGATAATCAGTCGATCGAACCAGTCTTCCCCTTCGACCAGATCAAAGATGATCCGCTTCACCACCACGGCGTAACTGCTCGTTTTGCCAAGGTGGCAGAAGTGGCCAAACTCGTGCGCGAGCACCGCCTTGAATTCGCTCAGGTTCATGCAATTCACCAGACCCAAGCCAATGAGCAAGTCGCGCTTGGGTTCCACGAACAGATTCACCAATGAAGTGCGCGACATGCACGCCGCGTTCACGTCTGGTGCAAGATAAACCCGATTGGGTAATGGGGCATCGATTTCGTCGCAGAGTTGATTAATGAAGCTGAACAGTAGGGGTTGTTCATCTTCGGTAATCTCCACGTGCATATCCTTGCTGGCCCCAGGGTTCTTGAAGAAACCCTTCACGAGGAACAGGAAGAACGTGAGACTTAGCACCAACCCAATGATCTTCAATACGGTTGCGCTCGAAAATGTGAGCATGCACCAGAGTGCGAGCATCCCGAACAGAACGACCATGAAGATGTAGAAGATCAGGAACACGAACAGCCCGGCCAGCAACAGGCTTTGCTGCTTAACAAATGAGTCCGCATAATCCGTTAATCCCTCGGGGATATCTGCAGGTGGAGGAGGATACGGGATCTTTTGTGAAGCCATTCGATTCTCGATGGAGCGTGCCATCGTCCGTCAGAGAGGATTCGCTTGCCCAATGATGTAACCTAGACGATGGCGCGATTGCCTTCGCCTGTCAACCCCTTACATTTCTGCGATTGCCTATGTGTAGAGATACCACTCAAAGCCGGAATCTGGAATAGCCGTGATTGTAACAATACTGCGAGATTTAACGGAAGTGATTGGCGAGCGCGAATGCGATGTGGCGTGTGGCCGTTATTCCATGTCCCAGACCACGACGCCGCCTGTATCGCCGCCGGCGGCCAGTCGAAGCCCATCTGGTGCGTAAGCCAAGCTATAGATGCGACCCACCGGCCAACGGAAGGTTTCACGCTCGCCGCCCGTGGCCGCGTCCCAGATCTTCACGGTTCCGTCCCAGCTTCCCGTGGCAAGCGTTACGCCATCCGGGCTGAACGTGACCGCAGAGACTTGCCCCTTGTGCCCTTTGAGTTCGAGCCGCTCGCGTCGCCCGCCCACCGAGTAAACCTTGACGGCGTAATCCACGGCAGCAGCGAATTGCGTGCCATCTGGCGCAAGGGCGACCGCGTGACACGGTTTGGGTTGCGGGAACTCGATCGGGCTGGCTTTAACCACTTCCCACACGCAGATCTTGCGATGCCCCGTTGCCCACGCAACCATCCGCTTGGCCGGGCACGCGGCGACCGCACGCACCCCGTTAGGTTCCAGGAAGCACGGCGACCGCTTCTGGCAGGTTGCCACATCCCAGAGTTCGAACTTCCCGGCACTGGTCTTCGCCCGATCACCGGTGCCCACCGCAAGTGTGTGGTCGTCGAGCATCGCAAGCGATGTGACCGGGGCGGATTGTTGCGGGCCGAAGATCTTCCATGTTTCGCCGACTTGTCGCACGCCGAGCCAACCGAAAGCGCCTCCTATGAGAACAGTCGATCCGTCCGGAGTGTACACAATCGCTTGAATGGGAAGGCCATCGGGTCCCGGTTCCGTGAGAGGTTGCCGCGTGCCAATCGCGTCTCGTAGGAATACCGAGCCATCACGAGAACCGCACGCCAATGTTGAGCCATCTGGCGCGAACGACAGGGCGGAAACGACGGCGGTGTGGTCTGCATAAAGTAACATATCGCGACTCCACAACCCGTGTGCGGACCGGGCTATACCGAGCCACGCGGCTTCTGCTAAGGTGAATTATACTATCGTGCTGCTATTGTAGTTGCGATGCCGAGGACAACACTCCGTGGAAATCCAGTGGACTGATATCGACCCGCTCACCGGCGAGCGGCGGTTTGTTTGCGCCCGGAAGTTCGCCCGCGCCTGGGAGTTTGTCGTGCGATTCAAGCGTCGCACGAACTGGGAACCCGCAGCGGAAGTTACTCGCGAAATGTGGGATACCCTTCTCGACGCGCTTGAACGCCGCTATCAACGCCGCGAAGGTGTTTCCGATCGCGATCTGCACGACGTACGCCAGACCATCGCCGCACTTCCCAAGCAATGATGCCCGTTCGATGTCGCGGGACCGGCCAGTTATCGCGGCCGGAATAACTATGCCCTACACACCCATTCTCGCCACACTCGGGTATGTGTTTTCTCCCGATCAACGTCAGGTGCTGATGATCCACCGTAATGCGCGGCCAGATGATGCGCACTTCGGCAAGTTCAACGGTCTGGGTGGGAAGCTGGAACCTGGCGAAGATGTGGTGGCCGGTTTGCGGCGTGAAGTTCGCGAAGAAGCGGGGATCGAGTGCAACGCACTGGAACTGGCGGGCACCATTTCGTGGCCGGGATTTGGCAAACATGGCGAAGATTGGTTCGGTTTTATCTTCCGCATCACCGCGTTTACGGGTGTGCCTTTCAAGGCGAATCCGGAGGGTTCGCTGGAATGGGTCGCGGTGGAGCAAGTTCCGTGCTTGCCACTCTGGGAAGGCGACCGCTACTTCTTGCCGCTAGTCTTTGATTTCCAATCGCCGCAGTTTCACGGCGTCATGCCTTATGAAGCGGGCCGCCCGGCTGGATGGTCTTACAGCACCGTGAACAACTCGCAGCTCTCTTAATCTGATGGGCGTCCGCACACCGGATCGTGTTAATCCGTTGCCTGTCACACGTATCGGTTGATCGTGTGCTACAGTTCCTCAACCTCGCTCGCATGGCCCCGCGAGTCTTCATTGTCATTCCAATTGTTGTAAAGGGGAGGCGGTGTTGGCCTTCTTCCCAAAAGTGCGTTCGAGTACGCCTGGTGCCCTCTCTCTTCAGGCCGGTGCAGAACCTTCGCCAGGTTATAAACTGCGGCGAGTTCGCGGGCGGGGCGGGTTCGCCGAAGTGTGGGAAGCATATTCCCCGTCGGGCGTACCGGTGGCGTTGAAGTTTATCCTGAGTTCAAACTCCAGCACCACCGCACGCGAAGTGCGATCGATGCAATCGTTTCTGGCAATGAACCACCCGCACCTGATCCAGACAAACAGCGTTTGGTCGGTTCCGGGGTACATCGTCATTAACATGGAGCTGGCTGACGCCACGCTGCTCGACTTGCTCATGGTGTACCACAACGAACTGGGCCAGCGGATCGATGCTCCGCTACTGGGCCTGTACATGTGGCAGGTGGCCACGGCGCTCGATTTCTTGAATTCGCGGCGGCACACGCTTGAAGGGCGGCGAGTCGGGTTTCAGCATGGGGACGTGAAGCCGAACAACATCCTGCTTGTGGGCGACACGGCGAAGTTGACCGATCACGGGTTGGCCACACCCACGCATGGTTCCAACACGCCATGCCCGCGACAAGGAACGCGTGAATACGCAGCGCCCGAAGTGTTTCTCGGTTACTACTCCGACACATCCGATCAGTTTAGTTTGGCGGTAACCTACCATGTTCTTCGCACTGGTTCGTTCCCGTTCTCTTCGTCGCCCGATGTGCTCTCACGCAGTAGCACGCAACCTTTAGTAGACCTTTCACTCGTTACCGAAGCAGAACGCCCCGCGCTGCGTCGTGCGTTGTCGCCCGCACCGCAAGATCGCTTTCCCACCTGCTGCGACTTCATGACGGCCATTCTCACCGCTCACGGACTCAAGGCCGTGCGCAAAGAGGAAGGCAGTCCGTGGCGGGTTGTCTCCAACGCGACTACCGCCCAATCGATTCGCTACGAATCGCAAGCCTGATGACAGATACTCGGCTGGTGCGAAATCTGGCAAACTTATCGCGGCTCTTGGCATGTTCTCGTTCCTGCACCACCACGTTTAATCCATTACCGTGCCCGGGGTTCCGCAACGTGGCAGATTTCGTATAACACACTTCCGACGCACATCTCTCTCCCGCGTCCGCCACCATCTTCCCATCGGCCAATTGAGGGACATCCGTCGTGTCCACCCGAGAACCTGCTCGCACTCCCCGCGAGGTTTTGGCTCTGCTTCGCGAACACGAAGTGAAGGCCGTTGACCTTCGCTTCATGGATTTCCCCGGCCAATGGAAGCACTTCACGGTTCCCGCCGAGGTACTTGAAGAGGCGGTGTTCGAGGACGGAATCGGCTTTGATGGCTCCAGCCTGCGCGGGTGGATGCCGATCAATGAGTCCGATATGCTTCTGGTTCCGCAACCCGATACGCTGTTTCTGGACCCGTTCTGCCGCGATGTTACGCTGGCGATGATTTGCAACATTCAAGATCCGCTCACCAAAGAAGATTACAGCAAAGATCCGCGAAACGTGGCCCGCAAGGCCGTGAACTACATGAAGAGCACGGGCGTGGCCGACGCCGCGTATTTCGGCCCTTCGCTCGAGTTCTTTGTGTTCGACGATGTGAAGTTCGCGCAGACTTCGCACTCCGCGTTCTACTACGTCGATAGCGGCGAAGGGGAGTGGAACACCGGTCGCGACGAGAAGCCCAATCTCGGTTACAAGGTTCCGTATCGCCAGGGCTACTTTCCGTGCCCGCCCACCGATAGCGTTCATGATCTCCGTAGCGAGATGATGCTCGCCATGATGCAGTGCGGGCTTACCGTTGAGAGCCACCATCACCAGAAGGCGAGCGGCGGGCAGTGCGCGATTAACATTCGTTACGACGAACTTGTGCCGATGGCCGATAGCGTTTTGAAGTACAAGTACATCGTCAAGAATGTGGCACGCCGCAACAACCGAACCGCCACTTTCATGCCCAAGCCGCTCTTCGACGACTACGGCAGCGGCATGCACGTTCACGTTTCGCTCTGGAAGAATGGCGTGAATCGGTTTGCCGGCAGCGATTACTCGAATCTCTCGGACGAAGCCATGTACGCCCTTGGCGGCTTGCTCAAGCATGCACCTGCTCTGTGTGCGATTACCAATCCCACGACGAATAGCTATAAGCGGCTGATTCCCGGCTTCGAAGCACCGGTCAACCTGGCTTATAGCCAGCGTAACCGGTCCGCGGCCGTGCGAATTCCTGTCTATTCTTCACGCCCGAAATCGAAGCGATTGGAATATCGCGTGCCTGATGGCACCGCCAACCCGTATCTCACATTCTCCGCAATGCTCATGGCCATGCTCGATGGCATTCGCAACAAAACGCACCCTGGCCCGCCGCTCGATAAAGACATCTACGACATGCCGCCGGAGGAACTCAAAGACCTGCCGCGCGTGCCGCAAACGCTCGACGATGCACTCACGGCGTTGGAGAAGGATCACGAATTCCTGCTGCAGGGAAGCGTTTTCACGGAAGACGTGATCGAAACGTGGATCGATTACAAACGCAAGGAAGAAGTCGCCGCCGTGCGGGTTCGCCCTCATCCGTACGAGTTTGCGCTCTACTTCGATATGTAACGCCAATTCATTCCGCTTGTGCCAAAGACTATAACCCGGCTTTAATCCACGTCAGCTAGAAAACGATCGCGGGCATACAAGCCAAAAATCTGGCTGGTGTGTCTCGGTTCGCATCGGTTACCGTTTTCACTCCTGGGGCCGTCATTCTTCGTGCGGCCGCAATTCACTCTCCCGGAGGCAACGCATGTTCTGGGTATCAAAGGTGCTCGCCCCTGCCATGCTTATCGCAGGCGTTGTGGCGGCTGCTACGGTTGTCGCACAGCCCCCCGATCGCAAAGGGCCAGACGACAAACGCAATGAACAACAACCGGATCGCAAAGGTCCAGACGATAAACGCGGCGGGCAACAACCCGATCGCAAAGGTCCAATGGGGCCAATGGGCGAACGCCCGCGACCTGATGCCACCGTGGATGCATGGGTGAAAGTGCTGGTCGAGAAGATCGCCGACCCGCACGATACCGTTCGCGATAGCGCTCGGGCGGCGTTGGTTCACGTTGGCCCGCAGGCTATTCCGACTTTGCGTCAACTGGCCGAAGGTGGCGACAACGTGAAAGCGGTCGCCGCACGCAATGTAATCGCAATGATCGAACGCCATCGCGAAACTGGTGGTCAACCCGGCATCGCACGCGGCCCCGGCGGCCCTGGCGGTCCTGGCGGTGGTGCGTTCGGTCCTGGTGGGCCAATGGGTCGGCCGGGTGGCCCGATGGGACCAATGGGGCCAATGGGTCGGCCGGGTGGCCCAATGGGTCTGGATGGTCGCCCGGGCGACGGTGGCCCACGAACGGGACCGATGGGACCAATGGGACCGATGGGACCGGGTCGCCCGATGGGACCGATGGGTGGCCCTGGCGACCGCGGCGATCGTCCTGCACCCAAAGAAGGTCCGGATGGGCGACCCGGCGATCGTCCTGCACCCAAAGGCCCAGACGCTCGTGGCCCTGGTGGTATGGACATGGCAGCCCGCATCATCGGCGAACTGAAACTGCCCGAACGAGAGGCAGACCGCATTCGCAACCTTGTAAGCGAATTCGGGCCGAAAATGCGCGAAATGATGGAAAAGGTTCGCGGGGGTAATCTCGACCCGATCGATGCCCGTGCCGCAATGGAAAAAATTCGCAGCGAACTGTTCAAAGAGCTTCGTTCCGTTTTGTCAGAAGATCAGGTGCGGCGAGTGGAAGAATTGATGCAAGGGCCAGGACGGCTCGGTGGCGAACGACCAGCCACCGACACGCCACGCCGACCGGGAGCCGAGCGACCAGATAATGATGCTCCGCGTCGGCCGAGTGGTTCGAACGAGCGGCCGGTTCGCCCGGATAGCAAGTAAAGTCGGTAACGCAATTTCAAGCAAAGGCCGGTGGGGGAAACTCCACCGGCCTTTGTGTTGTGTACCAGGCGGTGTGTGGCATCAGTACAACATCGCGGCCACCACGAGCGCAAGTAGCAGTGTGATTCCGATTCCCAGAAACCACATCGGGAGAGTCGAACGCTTCTGCCGCGAGAGTTCTCGCAAATGCTCTTCATGATCCTGTCGATGCTTTTTACGGGCCTGTTCGTGTTGTTGCTTGCGAGCGCTGTGATTCATCGCCCACTCCAGGAGAGAAATGGCCAGTCGACCGAAGATGTTCGGAACCCCAAAGGGGTATCGTGCGACTGGCCGAATTGGTAAGAAGCAGTCTACTCCAGCGCGAGTGTGGATGTCGAGAGATTGAAAGCCAAGAGCATCAGCGAAGTGCAAAGGGTGCTTACTTCACCATTTACTTCACTTCCGATTACTCACTTGCGACCCGCGATAAGGCCAGCCAAATACCCGACCGGGTCTTGCCGTGCTTTCGCAGCTTCGGCAATCGTGTCGAAGTCGCCGGCTTTGCGGGCGAGTTCATTCACGCCGGGGCAGATCATGTTCCGCTCGTCCTCGGCAAGCAGGTGGGCTTTGGCCGCGGCGAGCGCATCGGCGGGGCGATTGGCTCGCAGTAGCAGGTTGACATACACCTGCGCCGCATATGTGCTTCCCTCGGCCGCTTCACGCTCGGCTTTGGCGCGAAAGCGTTCCAACCCTGCATCCACATCAGCCTTGTTACCCGTGCGAGGTGGATTGGGCGCTCCGGCGATGATCTTCAAGAAGGCCAGGTAATCGTCGTAGCCGTCGTCGAAGGGGGCATCGTTGTGGCCCTGAAAGCTCGGCGAGAGCTTTCGCCCGTAGACGCACAATTCTTGGGCCAGTTCGCTTTCGGGGCCGGCGGGCAAGTGCGTGGCCATCTGCACCACGCTCGACAGGTGCGAAGTATCGATGTAGTACGCATCGTCTGCGAACAGTTCCGGGTGAGCCTCGACCATTTCCGCGATTGTCGCACCGGCCGCGACTTTCGCCCCGCGTGCTGTGAGTTCGCCGCGAAGTCGTTCGTTCAATTGCAGATGAAGCGCGTGAATGAGCCGGCCGACGCAGTGATCGCGAAGGTCCGGATTGCCAGAC
Source organism: Gemmata sp. (assembly GCA_041740855.1). Taxonomy (GTDB): domain Bacteria; phylum Planctomycetota; class Planctomycetia; order Gemmatales; family Gemmataceae; genus Gemmata. The sequence continues at coordinate 13,698 of JBGSLF010000195.1, read as the reverse complement.
ACATCCGAACTGCTCACCATGGTGATCGCGGAACAGACGCCATGCCGATCCAGCACCAGATCGAAGCCCTTCTTGGGCAGCACGGCGTTTTGCCAGGCAATTTCGATAACGGGATAGATATCGTCGTCCGGGCCAGGATCGAAGGCTTCCAACGCGGCTTTCACCGGTTCGGGTTCGCCGAGCATGCGGAAAAACCCCCACGCCTGCGAGAACTGCTTCCGTTCCAGTAGCGCGTTGCCCACTTCGCGGCCCGCTTCCCGAATGGCCTGCTCATAGGGTTCGTGCGATTCCGACGGCAACTCGTTGGCTGGCCCCGTGGGGAACGGCGACACGCCGAGTTCAACTCGCTTCTTCAGAAGTAAGGCGTAGAAGAGACCCTGGAAGTCTTCGGCGGCCCGGAGTTCCGCGACCAGTTTATCGGCTGCGGCGAGTGGACCGCTCGAAGCCAACGCCGCACGAACGCGTTCGAACGCGGCGGGGTCGAATGGCAACTTCTCGGGGGCTTCGTCGGGATCGTACATCGGAAGTGCTCCGCGGGTGTGTTCTGGTCAGTTTAGCAACCCGTGATCGAAACTGGGCGAGTTTGCCCGCCAATTACGCCGGTTTCGCCCGGCACGTGCCCGGATGTGCCCGGATGTGCCCGGATGCCCTCGCACGCCCCGCCGCGCAACGTGTTCTACGTTTGCGAAGCGGCGAATCCGGCCTAATCGCGGGAGCATCAGCGGATGAAACGGTTGTTCCGGCCGGATACGGTATTCTTCCTGGTCGTTTGGCTGCTGCTCCTGTTGGCGTTCCGGGAGCGGGGTTTTTACGACCCTGGTTCACTTTGGCACATCAAAGTGGGCGAGATCATTCTTAACGAAGGAATGCCGCAAACCGATCCGTTCAGTTACACCTTCGAAGGGCATGGCTGGGTTCCGCAACAGTGGGCGGCGGAAGTGCTGATGGCGCTCACGCACAACGCCGCGGGGTTGGATGCGCTGTTGCTGGCCTTCGTCACGGGCGTTTCGTTCTTGTTCACGCTGGTGTTTCGGCGATGTGTGCAAGGCGGAATGGGGCCACTTCTTGCGGCGTTAGTTGTGGGGCTGTGCCTGTTTGTTGGCTCGTTCCATTACTACGTTCGCCCGCACATGTTTACCATCGCGCTGCTCGGTTGGACGATGATGTGCGTGGTTGATTTCGAGCGGGGCACGGCATCGATAGCACGGCTCGCAACTCTGATTCCGCTTTATGTGCTCTGGACGAATCTGCACGGCGGCGTTCTCGGTGGAACCATGACACTGGGCCTGGCCGTCGGCGGTTGGGGCTTGCTGTTCCTGGCGTCGGCTCGTGATTCACCAATCCGCAACTGGCGTACCGCGTTCGTTCTCATTGCGATTGTGTTTGCGTGTTTGCTCACGCCATTCGTGAACCCACACGGCATGGAAATGCTTCGCATTTGGGAGCGAATTGTTGGCTCGAAGGTGCTGCCCGAAGTAATTGTCGAACACATGCCCACAGACCCCACAACTCCGCTCGGCATGGCCGTTGTGGGATTGGGTGGCTTTTACCTGCTTATGCTTGCGGGCACCTTACCACGGCGACCGCACATCTCGTGGCTCATCCCGCTTGTGTGGTTTGTGCTCAGTTTTAAGGGCATTCGCCAGGCTCCGCTGTTTGCGATCGTCGCCGCAGTTGCGATTGCGGATATGTGGCGGCACACACTCTGGCACCGATTACTTGTGAAGCATGGCGATGGCTCTCTGGCCTGGAATCCCGAGTGCGATTCGCAGCGGCTCGCGGCCGCCCGCGGGGCGTGGTGGTGGGTGTTGCCGGTTGCGGTGGTGTTGACCGCGTTCGCGCTACAACTCGCCCGCGTTCCCGTTCCGGTGATTGGCCACGGCTGGGTCCGGTTCGATTCCAACTTCGTTCCTGGCGATCTGAATTCCGCAGTGGAAGAATACGCGGCCCGTGTGCCGGAAGGAACGCGGATCTTCAACGATGCGAATCTGGGCGGCTACCTGATCTATCACGCTCCTGGCTTGAAGATCTTCATGGATGATCGGTGCGAACTCTACGGCGATGAATGGCTCAAGAATTACTACGACGCCATGCAATTGCCCGCGGAAGAACTGGGGCCAATCTTCGAGAAGTGGGCGGATGAGTATGGCTTCGATCGCGCTGTGATCATGGCCCGCCCACCCGGGAAGAAACGTTCTTCGATTGAAGAATATTTGCTTGCCCACACCGAACGATGGCGAGAAATCGCACGCGGCAAGCGGGGCGTGATGTTCGAGCGGGTTCGCTGACCATTCAAAGCGCAAATCGAGGATGGGCTTGCCGGGAAGCCAGGGTGGGCCATACAATTCTGATCTTCGGCATGCACGTTGCACAGCCGGCTCTCGCGTGATCTGCCGACACGCGGCAAGGCCCGGCCCAGGTTTCGGAGCCAAACTCCGCCAACATTCGCACTGCGAGTGATGGCATGGCGTTGGCCCGTGGAGAGTGACTCGTGACGACGACGGAACCTCTTATTGATTTGCGGGCACTTCTGGTTGAACGCGAAGACTTCGAAGGCGGTATGGTGTCGCGGTTGCGCGAAGGGTTGGCTCAGGGTGGCGCGCAGATCCGCAACCTGAAGGAAATCACCGATATCCTTACCAAGCGACTCGCAGTCGCAGCGGCCCCGCAGCAAAAGAAGATTCATCTCAAACTTGGCATCGTTTATTACTTCATCGGAAACATTCGCACCGCGATTGAGAACCTGAACCAGGCGGAAGGCGCACTGGCCGCATTCTATCTGGGCCAGGCGCACATGTATCTGGGGCAGGCGCAACCCTATGCCGACGACGACGGCGATACCACTGATCACCTCGATCTTGCGGCCAAAGCCTTCGATAAAGCGGAAAAAGCCGGCTACGCTCCTCAGCAAGTGCAATTGCAAAAAGCAGGCGTATTGCGGCTGCAAGGCCACGTCGGCGAAGCCAAAACTCTGCTCGCCAAGCTCAAAGACGCGGCGGCGCACAACGCCGAGTATTACTTCCAGGAAGGCGCGATCGCGGAACTCGAAGGCGACTCGATTCGCGCGGCCAAGCAATATGCTCGGGCGGTGGAACTGGAGCCACGCCATTCTGGCGCACTCTTCCGCCTGGGCTTCCTCAATGATCTTCAAGGCAACGATGAAGATGCCATCGGCTACTACGAGAAGTGCCTGAAATACCCGCCCATTGGCAAGGGTGTGCTGTACAACCTCGGCATTCTTTACGAAGACCACGATCATTACGACAAAGCCACCGAGTGCTTCCGCCGCCTTCACAAGATCGATCCACGCGACGAACGAGCCAAGCTCTTCGTGAAGGACGCCGAAGCCTCGCTCACGATGCACTACAGCCCTGAAGACGAACAGGTTAACGTGATTCAGCGGCAAGTGATGGAAGTACCCATCACGGACTTTGAACTTTCGGTGCGAAGCCGCAACTGCCTGAAGCGGATGAACATTCGCACGCTCGGCGACTTAACCCGCGTAAGCGAGTCGCAGTTGCTGGCGAGCAAGAACTTCGGCGAGACTTCGCTTGATGAGATCAAGATCATCATGAACGCCAAGTCGCTGCGGATCGGGCAGTCGCTGGAACAGGGCCAGCAATACGAATTCCGTTACCGCCCGCAGCAGAATCTCAGCCCCGAAGAGCAGGCCACGCTGAACAAGCCAGTCAGCGATTTGAATCTGTCGGTTCGTGCCAGGAAGTGCATGAATCGCCTGAACATTGGCTCGCTTGGCGAGTTAGTCCAGCGGACCGCCGATGAACTGCTGGAAGCCAAGAACTTCGGCATGACATCGCTAACCGAGGTTCGCGAACGCCTCGTCCTGTTCAATCTCAAGTTGCGGGGCGACTAAGCTAGCGGGATTTCAGATTGGTGATTGAGGCGATCCGCGGGCGGCACCGTTCCCCTGAACCGGTCCGCCCGTTGTTGTTCCTTCCTCAAGCCTGGACTGAGATCTGAACCCACCCATGTCGATTACTTTCCACCTCGAAGCCACGGACCACGCCGCCCGCGCCGGGCGAATCGTTACGCCGCACGGCACGATCGATACGCCCGTGTTCATGCCCGTGGGCACGCAAGGCACGGTCAAAGGCCTTACCCCGGAAATGGTTCGCGCCGCCGGGGCACAGATCATCCTGGGTAACACGTATCACCTGGCACTGCGACCCGGCGACGAGTTGGTGCGCGATCTGGGTGGCCTGCACACGTTCATGAACTGGTCCGGCCCCATCCTCACCGACTCCGGCGGGTTTCAGGTCTTCAGCTTGGCCACGCAAGTGAAGATCACAGATCACGGTGCGAAGTTCAAAAGCCACATCGATGGCTCGCCTCTTGAACTGACACCGGAACGCGCGGTCGAGATTCAGGAGAACCTCGGCTCCGACATCGCAATGGTGCTCGATGAATGCCCATCACTGAAGGAAACCACACGGGAGAAAGTGCGGGCTGCGGTTCAGCGAACCGTGCGGTGGGCGGAGCGATGCCAGCGGCACCACACGCGAGCCAGCCAGGCGCAGTTTGCGATTGTGCAAGGTGGACTGGATTTCGAATTACGCGCCGAATGCGCCAAAGATCTCGTGGCAATGGATTTCCCCGGCTATGCTCTTGGCGGCTTCAGTGTGGGCGAGGCACCTGAAGCCATGCACGCCGCACTTCCCGCGTGCGCCGCTCTGCTTCCCGAAGCGAAGCCGCGATATCTCATGGGTGTTGGCCGGCCGGAAGATCTTCTCGTGGGTGTGGCGGCCGGAATCGATATGTTTGACTGCGTGATGCCGACCCGCAACGGTCGCAACGCTTTGGCCTTCACCGCCGATGGCCCGATTCGATTACGCAACGCGAAACACCGGCGAGATCCCGCCCCGGTCGAGTCCGATTGCGACTGTTACTGTTGTGCGAACTATTCACGGGCGTATCTTCATCATCTGTTCGCGGCGGAAGAGATGTTGGGGCCAACGCTCCTGAGTTTGCACAATCTCGCCTTTTACTTGCGGCTCATGCGCGAAGCACGGCAGGCGATTCGCGACGAACGGTTCGCGGCGTTCCAGGCCACTTGCCTTGCCCGGTGGAAGGCGGCTTCCTAGATTGAGATTTCCGATTATTCCGAGTTTGGCTGCAACCGGCTCAGAGGATGTGCGGGCCGCCGCCACTTTCTGGCTTGAAAGTTGAAGCGAAATTGCGGGGGACTTCTCAGGGCACTCATGACGACGTACACACTGTTTGCCGAAGATCCCGCACCACCGGAGCAAGCACCACCCGGTGCTGGCGGTCCCATGAATCCGCTGTTCATCCTCGTGATGATCATGCTGTTCATGTTTGTCGTCGTGATGCCTGCTATGAACCGCCGACAGCGGCGCGAACAGGAATCTCTGCTGGCCGGCCTGAAACGTGGTTCGCGCGTGCTGACTTCCAGTGGCATTGTGGGCACCATCGTTTCGGCGAAAGATGGCGAAGACGAGATTGTGATTCGATCCGAAGACACACGCCTTCGGATCAAGCGAAATGTCGTCGTTCAGGTAATTGGGACCGATGAAGCCGAGGTGGCGAAGTCGTGACCCTGGCGAGCGGTCGGCGCGGGCCGGTCGGCGTAACTTCTCTCACTGATTAAGCGGAAAACGCGCCGGCTCCCGCCGTCCGCGGTTTCCGTCACGCTGGTACGGAACACCATGCAACGGAACTTCCTCCGCGGGTTTTTGATCTGCTTGATCCCGTGCCTCGTGGCCGCCATCTTCGCGGTCCGGCTGGATAAGTACCGCCTCGGGATCGATCTCGCGGGCGGCACGATCCTCGTGTACGAGATCAATCTCGAACGCACTAAACAGCGCAAAGAAGCGGCTGGCATTTCGGAAGGGGTCAGTGCCACCGCCACAGAGGCGGCTGTCGGACTGACCACCGATGAGATGAATCAACTCGCTGCGCAAATCAAGCGGCGAATCGACCCAACAGACATCAAGAACGTCACGGTTCGCCCGCTTGGCAATAGCCGCATCGAAATTATTCTCCCCACGGGCGGCGCGGCTGCCGGTGGTCGCGAGAATCTGACGGCCGAGGAAATTGAGGAAACCAAGCGACTCATCTCGCAGATGGGTGTGCTGGAGTTCCGCATTCTGGCCAACGGGGCCGACGATAAGGACGGCATCGCCGCGGCTCGTGCGGTAGTCGATGGCATGACCCCAGATCAATTGCGCCAGTTCGCCATTGAAGGGCGAGCACCGCCCGGACCCGACGAAACATTCAGCGTTGATATCAACGAAGTGAAATCGAAAGTCCGTTACATATGGGCCGAACTCGGGCAGGAATACCGCACGGATCTGGGCCTGGATAATTCGCGCGAAGGTCAGGGTGGCCTCTGGGCCGCTGCGGCGGAAGCGCGAGCGGCGGGCAAAACCTTCGCCGTGCGTTCTAATCCGGAAGGTGGCTATGTCACGACTAGCGACAACGCCACTGCCATGATGGTGATGTTCAGCCGGGTGGCGCAAAGCCGCGATGGCCTTGGCAACGAAGAACAGCAGAAAGAACGCCTTATTCGGGAAGGTAAATCGGAAGAAGAAGCGGAAAAGCTCGTCAACCGCAAACGATTCGAATACTTCGTGCTCACGCGAGTTTCGCCTGAGGATTCCTTGCGAGTCGGGGGTGACATCACGCTCACCGCCACCGTGGGGAATGACAAGTCGTACAATCCCGCGGTCGATTTCAAGTTCAACTCGGCCGGGGCCTCGCAGTTTGGCAAAATCACCCGGCGGAACAAGCCTTCGAGCAACATCAAACGGGAACTCGCGATCTTGCTCGACGATCGAGTTGTTTCAGCTCCGAACATTCAGTCTGAGATTACTTCGAGCGGCCAGATCACCGGGAAGTTCGATCTCGAAACGGTTCAACGACAGGTGCGAATCCTCCGCAGCGGTGCCTTGAGCGCCGAGTTGCGTGAAAAGCCTGTGAGCGAAAACACCATCGGGCCAACCCTTGGTCGCGACACCATCCTGAAAGGGACGACCGCCATCGGCCTGGCGTTCCTCGCGGTGTTGGCGTTCATGATCTTTTACTACCGCTTCGCCGGGTTGGTGGCGTGCGTGGCTTTGTTCGCCAACTTGCTCCTCACGGTTGGGTTCATGGTGGCGGTGAACGCGGCCTTCACCCTGCCGGGTCTCGCGGGGTTGGTGCTCACGCTGGGTATCGCGGTGGATGCGAACGTGCTCATTTATGAGCGAATACGCGAAGAACGCGATAAGGGGGCCAACCTTCTCACCGCGATTCGCAATGGTTACGATCGTGCGTTCAGCACGATCATCGATACGCACATGACGAGTATCTTCACCGCGATCGTGCTCTACACCTTCGGCACCGACCAACTGAAGGGCTTCGCGATTAGCCTCACGGTTGGCCTTGTTATCAGTCTGTTCACATCGCTGTACATGACACGGTTGATCTTCGATTACTGGATGCACCGCGGTTGGCTCACCAAACTGAGCATGCTCCGCTTGATTGGCAAGACTCGCTTCCGCCCGATGAAATATCGCTGGTGGTTGTTCTCGATCACCGGGTTGCTCACCATCGCGGGCTTGTTGCTGTTCCTGTATCGTGGCGAATCCGGTCTGAACGTGGACTTCCGCGGCGGAACGGTGTTCGCGGGCAAGCTCAAAGAAGGCGAAGAACGCGCCCTCACTACATCCGCCGATGGCAAGGCCGGGTTCCGCGATCTCTTGAGCGAAGCGCGACAGAAAGATCGCCTGAACGCAACTTCGGCCCGATGGGAAAACCGGCCCACGCCACGCGGCGAAGACGGTAAACTGACAGCGGCTGAAATCGGTCAGCAAGACACTTTCGAGTACACCATCACCTACGCCGATGGCGGCACCGCGACAGTCGAATTAACGCAACCTCCGCTTGGCGCTGCAGAAGCCGACGAAGAGGCGATGATTGCCGACGTGCTGGCTCGGGCGGGCACCCTGCCCGATGTGTCGGTCGAGCAAATGTTCCTGACGGGCACCCGCTTCCCCGATGGCAAGAGCCAATACTTCACCATTCGCACCACCGAACGCCAACCCGAATTGGTGCGTGCGACACTCAACCGCCTCCTTCGTGGCGACGATGGCACATCGCTAATGGCCGGTGCCACGATGGAAATGGATATCAAGGGGGCCACGGCGGAACTGACGTTCTCGCAGCCCGCCTCACTCATCTACATGCAAAAGTTGATCACGCGAGAGCTACGCAAGGTTGGTGCGATGACTGACGCGGCATCGTTCACGCTTAACGGTGTCAAGGACACCGAAGTCGATGAGCGATACACCAAGATGACTCTGAACGTGGCGGAGAACCCCGCTCTGGGAATGCTGAAATTAACGGAAGCCCCCGCCACGGAAGAGGACCGGAATAAGCTCGCCGCCCAGGCCGCAGACTTCCGCAAAGCACTGGATGAGGTGAAACTCGGCTTCCAATCGGCCCCAGAGCCAGAACGGCTGGAAGTCTTCGACAGTCAGCTTGCCAAGGACACTCGCACCAAGGCGTTTTACGCCATTCTCGCAAGTTGGGTCGCCATCTTGCTGTATCTCTGGTTCCGCTTCGGCAACTGGACGTTCGGCCTGGCGGCGGTGCTGTGCCTGGTCCACGATCTTTGCCTCGCGCTCGGTGCGATTGCGGTCAGCCACTATCTCTTTACCATCCCCGGAATGAACCTACTGGGGATCGAAGACTTCAAGATCGATCTCGCTGCGGTCGCGGCGTTGCTTACCCTCGTGGGTTACTCCGTGAGCGATACCATCGTGGTGTTCGATCGCATCCGCGAGGTGCGCGGGAAGAATCCCAAGCTCACCCCAGAGATGATCGACGAGAGCGTGAACCAAACACTGGGCCGCACCATCCTGACATCCATGACGGTGCTCCTGGTGTCGCTCGTGTTGTACATCTTCGGTGGCGAAGGTGTTCACCTGTTCGCCTTCGTAATGGTTATCGGTGTGCTCGTGGGAACGTATAGTTCCATCTTCGTTGCGGCTCCGCTTCTGCTGGCGTTCGGCGAAGGGCACGACGAACACGCACACTCTTCCTACGACCCCGATGCCAAGTTCAAGAGCGAAGCCGAGGAAGAAGTGGTCGAAGGTTAATCGGCCTCGCCGATTCAAAGTGATCTTAAAAGTGATCATCCGCAGAGCCGGGAGTGCTAGCGAAGGAGTGAATTGGCTCCCTCTCGCTAATGCTCCCGGCTCTTGCCACAACTGGCCCGTTGTTCCTGGTCGCCGCTTAGAGGGCTTTTCTCCCATGCGTCTCCTCTTCACCGTTACAATTCTCGCTGCCTTCCCCATCGCAACAACCCACGCCGCGGAGTTCCCGAAGTTCAAAACTCAGGAGATCGACTCCGGGTTGAAGATCGGCTACGCGGTGTTTACCGCCGATATTGATGGCGATAAGAAGCCGGATATTGTGGTTGTGGATCAGCACAAGCTTGTCTGGTATCAGAACCCTGGCACGCCCAACGGCGAGTGGAAGAAACGTGTGATGCTCGATGGCATCACGCGGCCAGATAACGTGTGTGCCGCACCCATCGATATCACTGGCGACGGCCTTCCGGAGATTGTGATCGGTTCGGCGTGGAAACCCTTCGACACCGCCAACGCCGCACAACTTGGCTGGGTGAAGCGCGGCAAAACGCTCGACGACGCATGGACCTATCACCCGTTACCGTGCGACGAACCGACGGTTCACCGCGTTCGCGTCTTCGATATTAATGGCGATAACAAGCCCGAGATTGTTCACGTTCCGCTTATGGGCCGCGATTCCACCAAGGAAAAGAACTGGATCGATGGCCGCCCGCTGCGCGTGATCGCATTGCAGGTGCCCGATAAAGACCCGGAGAAAGCGGAGAGTTGGAAGCCCATGGTGCTATCGGATTCGCTGCACGTGGCCCACAACTTCGCCCCGTCGTTCGAAGGCGGATTCGCTCGCAAAGGGTGTTCGATTCTCGTGGGAAGTTACGAAGGCGTGAGCCTGATTTACCCAGAAGGAACCGGCGACAAGTGGACCACGCGGTTGGTTCACGAGGGGAATCAGGCCAACCCCAACGGGAATCGCGGGGCCAGCGAGATCAAACGCACCACTTCGAAATCTGGTGTGATTGCCACGATTGAACCCTGGCACGGGAACCAAGTGGTGGTGTATGCATCGGGAAAGCCCAATCCGGAGAAGGCGTTCTCGTACGATCGCATTGTGATCGACGAGCAACTCCGCTGGGGCCACGGCGTCTGGTTCGCGGATCTCGATGGCGACGGCATTGAAGAACTCATCATCGGCGTGCGGGACGATCCGAATGCCAAACTCGGCGACAAACACACCGAACGCCGCGGCGTGCGACTGTACAAGAACACCGATGATAAAGGCCGCGTTTGGGAACGGATGATCCTGGAGAATGGCGGAGTCGCGGTCGAAGATCTGTGCGCCGAAGACCTCAATGGCGATGGAAAGATCGACATCATCGCCGTGGGCCGGGCCACGGGTAACGCCCGCATCTACTGGAACCAGGGGAAGTGATACCGGCTCGAACGATTGAATTTCGGGGGCGCACGCCGTAGGAAGTGGAGTTGACTGCTCGCCACCCAAGCGGGCACAATTCGGGCGATTCGCCGGAAAGGAGTCCCCGTGCGTCCGCTTCACGTTGCCGTGCTTGATGAGGAATTGCCGTTCCCACTCACATCGGGGAAACGGATTCGCACTTTCAATCTGCTTGCCCGCCTTGCGCAGCGGCACCGCATCACGATTTTGTGCCACCAGAACCCCGACCGCGATGAATCGCTCGCGGCCGCAGAGGCGTTCCACAAGTTGGGCATCCAAACCGTTGTAGTCGATCGTGCGGTTCCGCCTAAATCGGGTGCGGGGTTTTACGCACGCCTCGCGAGCAACTTGCTTTCACCACTGCCGTACTCGGTTGCCACGCACACCGGGCCAAGCCTCGCGGATGCCGTGAAGCAGTTCGCCCGCGAAAACCCTGTGGATGTGTGGCACTGCGAATGGACGCCCTACGCCGAGGTGTTGAAAGCCGGGCTTGGCGATCAATTGGCTACGCTGCCGTGGACCGTTATGGCCCACAATGTCGAATCGCTCATCTGGCAACGCTACACCGAGACCGAGGCGAACCCGATCAAGCGTTGGTACATCGCCAAGCAATGGCAGAAATTCGAGCGATTCGAACAATGGGCATACAGCGCCGCGACGCGCGCGATTGCCGTGAGCCACGAAGACGCCCGCCTCATGCGTGAGCGAATGGGGGCGAGTCGGGCTGATGTGGTTGAAAACGGGGTGGATGTCGAGTTCTTCAAGCCGCAACGCGATGTGGAACGAGATCCAGCCCGCCTGCTGTTCATGGGTAGCCTCGATTGGCGGCCAAACCTCGACGCCATCGGGCTATTACTCGACGACATCTTCCCGCGTGTGCGTGCTCGCATTCCCAATGCCACGTTGTCACTCGTTGGTCGCCGCCCGCCGGAAAGCCTTCTCGAACGTGTCGCGGCCACGCCGGGCGTTCGCATCTTCGCGAATGTGCCGGATGTCCGCCCGTTTCTCGCCAGTTGCGGCATGCTCGTGGTGCCGCTGCGCATTGGCGGCGGATCGCGGCTGAAGATCCTCGAAGCACTGGCAACGGAAACGCCCGTTGTGAGCACGCGAATCGGGGCCGAAGGACTGCAACTTCTCGACGGGCACGATCTGAGCCTGACGATAGACGCACCAAGCATGGTCGATGCTATTCTGGAAACGATCGCGCGACCCGATGAAGCCCGCGAACTTGCCGAAAGCGGACGCCGCAAAGTGTTAAGCCGGTATTCGTGGGAACCACTCGCCGAGAAACTGCACACCGTGTGGCACGCAGTGGCAGATAATCGCAAATCCAGCGACGCAAATCATTTAAAAGCGCGAAGTTAAATCGTGAAGTCGCAAAGCAAAAACTGATCTGCCTGGATCGGTCAAGCGATTTCCCCGTGACTCTCGTCGGTATTGTGTTCCCGCAACTTATGCGCCTGATTCAGTCAGATTGGGCTTTTCCGGGACCATCACGAGGGTTCTCTCCATGGCGAAGAAATGGTATTTAGCCGCTCCTGTAGCGGGTGCGGTAGGTTTGGGTGTGGGTGCGGGCATCGGAGCCGATCGGCTCCTCACCACTGCTGACGCAGCACCAGTTGCGGCCGCCGCCGAAGATCTGCAGCCCGCGATCTCGCTGCCTGTCACACGCGTCGTCATGTTCAACTCCGGCGTCGGCTACTTCTCCCGTTCCGGCGAAGTTCTCAACGATGCTCGCGTCGATCTCAGCTTCCAAGAAAATGACATCAACGACCTGCTCAAAAGCATGGTCCTCGAAGACTTCAATGGCGGTCGCATCGCTGCTGTTTCCTACGACTCACGCGAACCGATCACTCGCACGCTCGCCAGCTTCGCCATCAACCTCAACGGCAACCCCACCTTCGCCGGCATTCTCTCGCAAATGCGGGGCGAACGCGTCGATGTCGTCATCACACCCACCGCTGCCAACCAACCCGGCAAGTTGAGCGGGGTCATCGTTGGCGTCGAAACGCAAAAGGTGCCCGTCGGCAACGCCACGGTTGATACCGAGTTCCTCAACATGTGGTGTGCGGAAGGGCTTCGCAGCGTCAAGCTCCCCGAAGTGCAGCAACTCCGCTTCGCTAACCCTGTGATCGAAAGCGAATTCCGCCGAGCGCTCGACACACTGGCGTTAACGCACGATTCGCAGAAGAAGGCGGTGTCATTGCACTTCGCGGGCGAAGGCAAACGCAAGGTGCAAGTTGGCTATGTGGTCGAAGCGCCGATCTGGAAGACGAGCTATCGCCTGGTGCTGGCGGACAAGGCGAAGCCATATCTGCAAGGCTGGGCGTTGGTGGAAAACCCGACAGACGAAGACTGGTCGGGCGTGAAGATGGCGTTGATTTCGGGTCGGCCGATCTCGTTCAAGATGGATCTGTACAACCCGCTGTTCATCAACCGCCCCACCGTTGAACCGGAACTCTTCGCATCGCTTCGACCCGTCACCTATCGCGGTGGATTCGGCGATCTGAAGCAAATGGAGAAACTGGAGAACCTTGCCTCGCTGGAGTTGGCAGACGAAAGACGCAAAAGCGGCGAGGAACTGCAAAAGAGTCTGAGAGACGCGGACCGTGGCACATTCAAGCAAGACGCGAAGGAAAAACTGGCGCTGGCGGGTCCCGCGTCGGGCAATGCCAACTACGCCAGGCAACTTACGGAGGAATTTGGCCGTCGCCCCGAACTCGGCGCGGTGGGCAACGCAGCAACGGCGGGCGCACTGGGCGACGTGTTCCAGTATGCCATCGATCACCCCGTTACGCTGCCTCGCCAGAAGAGCGCCATGCTCCCGATCATCGGTAAAGATATCGATGGACGCAAAGTCTCCATCTACAACCAGAATGTGCAGAAGACGCACCCGCTGCTTGGCCTGAAGTTCAAGAACACAAGTGGCGCGCACTTGAATCAGGGGCCGATCACGGTGTTCGAAGGGAGCATCTACGCCGGCGACACCCGCGTGTTGGATGTGCAACCTGACGAAGAACGCCTTGTGTCTTACGCCATCGATCTGGGCACCGAAGTCGATCCGCAAGTCGGCCCGGGCACCCAACGCATCACCAGCGTCAAGGCCGTGCGTGGCATCATCACCACCATCACCAAACT
>JBGSLF010000194.1:0-3207 GCA_041740855.1 Gemmata sp. | reverse complement strand
GGGGGGGGTATTCCCACGATTCGGCTATAATCAACTTGGGCGTTCATCCGGTCAGAGGGGTTTGAAGTGTCACTGCCCGCCGTTGAGGTGTCGCAGACACCCGAAAACAAGTTTCGCGAATACTTATCGAGCCGGGCGAAGCCGCAGCGGTTCACGGAGCAACAGCGGGAGCTCGTCGAACATATCTTCGCGAAACATTCGCACTTTGAGGCCGATCAACTCATTGATGAACTCAAGAAAGCGGGTCGCCGCGTGAGCCGTGCGACCATCTATCGCACCTTGTCCAAGCTCGTCGATGCTGGACTGCTGCGTCGCATCGAACTCGGCTCCCACACGGTTTTCGATCACGATTATGGCTATCCGGCACACGATCACATGGTTTGCGAACAGTGCAAAACCATGATTGAGTTCCAGAACACCAAACTCGATGAAGTTCTGCAAGAAGTGGCGGGCGGGCATCAGTTCCGGGCGGCGGGTCGCACACTGGTGATTCGTGGTATTTGTGCGGATTGCAACGCTTCGCGAGCCGTTAAGAGACGTTTGGTGATGTGAATATCGGGCGGGTTAACTGTTATCCGCAGGTGGTTCTGGCTCGCCATTCCTACAGTTGCACGGATAAGTATCAATAAAAAAATCACCGGAGTGTTTGGTGGCCTCTCCCCTCCACCAAAACTCCGGTGATAGTTTGTTGGGCATGTCTGACACCACCACGCACAGCCTCTCCCCTCTGTGAGTGATGCGGATCTGACTTATCCCTTCAAATAAATTATGAGCAGGACGCGTGCCAAATATCTAACTCGCCCGCTCTCTATTCGCATTGTTTCGCTTAAAGCCTTATTCATAAATCGTTTACGATGCGAACTATCTTTTAATCCGTGCGTGTGCATTATCGGTGTGCCGGATTCTGTTGCCGTGGAATGCAGCAGCGATTGCGGCCAAATTATGCACAGGCTTTGCGGGCGAATCGCCCGATTATGCGGCTCGCGCGGATACTGGCTCTGGTTTAGTGAACGGCAGTGGTGCGAGTGGTTGGCCGGTGATCGCGCTGAGTCGCTCTGTCGCCTGCACCGGGCCGAGTGTCTCGAACACTTCCACTTCTGCGGCAAGTGTGGGGAATCGCCGCGTCACTTCCCATGTGGCGCGAAACGCCGGCGGACACATCAGAAGCACCCGTTCGCCACCGATGCGCGGAACCATTGCGAAGGGCGATTGCGGCCACAGCCAGTGATCGCTACCCGCGAACCCTGCGGGGAGTTCGCCATTCGGAAGCAACGCGGCGGGGGTATAGAACTGGCAACGTGCCTCGGCGATGAGCGGAGTGGCATCGCGTTCGCCAGAATGGGCGTCGCGATTCGCGGCCACGAGTCGCCCGGATACTGTTGATGCTTTCCGCCAGCCTTGCGGCGCGGCCCGGTCGATTGCATCGGCCATCAGGATGTGGAACTGTCCGATATCCGCCACGCCTCGCGTGATCATGCGAAAACCGACGCGCAATTTCGGCTGAAGAACCGTGACCACTTCGTCATCCGGGATCGCCAGCAGAGCCGCGAGTTCGCCCGCCTCCGGGCACACGCCTTTCAACTCCGCAGCAGCTTCCATCAATCCTTTGGTGGCCCGTGCGATGTGTCGCAACTCCACCGTCGCCGTTAATACCAGTAGCTCTGCCGCGATGCGTGCCGCAAGCTCTGCGAACGGTTTGGCGGGAAGCGATGTGTGGCGGGACGCTTCAAGTTCCGTTTGGCGATGGCGATCGAAGAAGAAGACGTTCGGTTCGTTCCAGCGTGATCGTCGCGGAACGGTGTGCGTGGCGTGCACCAGGTCGCGGGCAAGTTGAGCGAACCGAGAGATCGCATCGAAGCCCGTGTCGAGAGTTTTAACACGAGTAGAAGCTCTCGCCACGGGCGCGGAGTGTTCGAGAAGCCGGCTTAGCATCGGGTGCGTCCTCCGTGACGGTGCCGGGATTAGACGCGAGATAGCCAACCGATTTCAAGGCGAACTCGCCACATCAAGCCGCGGCCGCGTCGCCCCCTTCAGATGCCAACCGAAACTTGTGCGCGCCACAAATGCCCCGCTTCGATGAACGGATGAATGCCAGGAGTTCCCGCACCGCGGGGAACGATCCCAATTCGGCTTCGATCTGCAACAGGGCGGCCGTGATCGGGAGGCGATCTTTGTAGATCAACCCGAAAGCCCGCCGCACCGCTTGAATCTCGGCCGTGGGAATGCCCGCTCGCCGCATCCCGACAGTGTTCACGCCACACACTTGATTCACTTCCTGCATCACCCAGAACGGCGGAATATCCTTGCTGGAAGCCGAAGCGCCGCTGAGCAACGCGAGCCGGCCGACGCGGCAAAACTGGTGCACCGCGGAGTTTCCGCTGAGTAACACGCGGTCGCTGACTTCCACGTGCCCGCCGATGACCGCCGAGTTTGCGAACAAGCAATCGTTGCCGACGACGCAATCGTGCGCGACGTGGCTTCCGGCCATGAACAGGTTTCGGTCGCCAATGCGGGTCACGCCCGTGCCCGGGCCAACGCCCGCAGGCATTCCGCGGTGAACTGTGACATGCTCGCGAAACGTGTTCCCATCGCCAATGACAACATTCGTGGGTTCGCCCTTGTAACCGAGATGTTGCGGCGCTCCGCCCAGCACCGCACCGGAGCCAACATCGTTGTTCGCCCCGAGAGTGAGCGGCCCCATGAGATGCACATGCGGGCGGATAACTGTGTTGGCTCCAACGGTCACTTCGCCCTCGATCACCACAAACGGCCCCACGCGAACATTTTCGCCGAGCCGGGCGGAATCGGAGATGACTGCGGAGGGGTGAACATCGTGTGGACGATTCATGGAGCGTCCTTTGCTCGTCGTCGTGTTAGGAATTGCCGGAAGAGTAATCCCACGAGCCGATGCAATTCCAGCCCAACTTGCTCACCGGGTGCAGGTGTCGATGTTGGCATCTTGGCGAGCCGTGTGTGTGAACACACGGGTTTCTGACACAACCCGCGTCATGACTGACGCGGCTCGCCATTCAAATCCGCCGAGCCGCATCGCGCCCGCGATAGGGTTTAAGTTCGACTGATGCCGATTTTCGGGTGTCAGAATCGCTCGGTTTCCAAGCGATTCCGCTGGGGTGGCGGAGTTTTTTGGACACCCCACCCTCCCGCCCGGAGATCGCAATGTTGCGAAATCCCCTTGTTTTCGCACAA
>JBGSLF010000193.1:0-67875 GCA_041740855.1 Gemmata sp. | reverse complement strand
CTGCGCGGTGACGAACGCCACTCACCCGATGTCGTCGGGGTTCATGACCTTCACGAGGCCAACGCCACACGCCGACAGGAGCCGAGACGGAAGCACGACCACTTCGCACCAAGCACAAATACCGTGCCGAACAGTATTGGGGTACGCCCTGAGTTGTTCAAGTTATAGCCTGCAAGCTGTGAGAGCGTCGTGAGCTAGTGGTGATAAATCGTTCAGAAATAAGATGATGTTCGGTGTGGTGTCCGAGCCATCGGGAGGTAGGTAAGGATAATAGTATCGACAGATGGCGAGTGTGAAAAGAGATAAGTGATTTTCTCACCTTTCTTCGTCTCGGGCGAGCGATGCCAGTCATGGCACGGGTTCTTCTCTGTTGTGATTTGAACTTCAGAACAAGAACTCCACGTCATCACGCGAGTGACGCACTTGAAGGCATTATCCGAGTGGTTGGGAACCGATACAACCATAGGTGTGTCCGGAGTGAATCGCGGAGCCGGCCACGCTTTGACGCGACCTTCACACTTGCCCCGCTGAACTCATGACTTCGACTGAAGCCGCCAATACGCCTGCCGCCCGTGGGTTTCGCATGCCCGCCGAGTGGGAACCGCACACCGCAACCTGGCTCGCCTGGCCGCATCGCAAATCGGACTGGCCCGGCAAGTTCTCGCCCATCACGTGGGTATACACCGAGATCATTCGCGCGCTTACTCGCAACGAAGAAGTCGAGTTGCTGCTTACCGATGCCGAAACGACATTCGCACGGCTCGAACGGGCCAACATTTCACTTGATCGAGTGAACGGGTGGGTGTGCCAAACCGATCGCTCCTGGATTCGCGATTCCGGGCCGATCTTCGTCGTGAACGATCGCGGGGAGCAAGCCGTCTTGGATTGGCACTTCAACGCATGGGCCAAGTACCCGGACTGGACGCACGACGACCGCATTCCCGGCTTCGTGGCGGAACAGTTTGGCACGCAGCGCTGGCAACCGAACCTTCGCGGCTGGCGTGTGGTTCTCGAAGGCGGAAGCATTGATGTGAACGGGCAAGGCGTGCTTCTGACAACCGAAGAATGCCTGCTAAGCACCACGCAGCACCGCAACCCGCCCATGGACCGGGCGGACTACGAGAAAGTGTTCGCGGATTATCTTGGCGTGCGGAAAGTGATCTGGCTGGGCAGCGGAATTACGGGCGACGACACGCATGGCCATGTGGACGATCTCGCCCGATTCGTGAATCCCACGACGGTGGTGACCGTGGTGGAATCGGACTGCGCCGACGAGAACTATCACCTGCTGCAAGAGAACCTCGAACGCCTGCAAGGGGCCACCGATGCGGACGGCCAAAAGCTCGAAGTGGTGACCTTACCCATGCCGCGACCGCTGGTGTTCGATGGCGTGCGATTGCCCGCGAGCTATGCCAACTTCTACATCGCCAACGGCGTGGTGATCGTGCCGACATTCAACGACCCGGCTGATCGCATTGCGCTTGGCACGCTGGCGGAACTGTTCCCGGATCGCGAGGTGATCGGCATCCACTGCGTCGATCTCGTGTGGGGCTTGGGCACGCTCCACTGCATGACGCAGCAGGAACCCGCGCCTCAATTCCCGGCTGTGGCGGATTTGGAAGTGGAGTCGTAATCGTCGGGCAACTTCGCCGCCAGTGCCAGTGCCAAGCCGGCGAGGCCGACCGTCACAAAGCTCAGGAAGAGGCTCACGTGGTGCCAGGGGCCGAACGCGGCCTTCGCAGCGGCGGCAATCGCGGCATCGGTATCGAATCGTTGCACACGCAGCGTGCTCACTTGATCCGAAATGGGCACCGCAACCGCGACCGTTAGCGCTCCCAACGCAATTACCAGCACACGCCATCGATGGATGCGGCCCAACCGCGTCCAGCTTAACGCGGTGACCAACGCCAAGCCCGCACACACCGCTTGCATGCCGAAGTAACGCGGGAACACCGGCCCCACCGCGGACCCCGCCAGCGCGGATGCGAGTGCGTCTTTTCTCGCCACACTCGCATCCGCTGCGATGATCGTTTCCCCCGCAGTGCGGTCCGATGCGCCTGTATTCACCACTTCCTTGAACGACGCGAAGATCGCGGGTGCCGCACCAAAGTTGAAGAACGCCGCACCGCCGAACCAAAGCCCCACTGCCAGCAGATGCACAACGCGAACGGACGTGCGCCGCCACGATTTGTTCCCCAGGGATTGACTCTCGGTGCCAGCCATGAGACGCCCCATGTTAGAACGGTGCTTCACGAGCACGAATAGCGTGCCGATGATCAGGTAAAGCGTGATCGGTAACGCCTGCGGGGAGAATGGTGCCGGCGTGGCCATCAATCGAGCCAGAACGAGCACGGCCACCGCGGCAAGCGACGCCAGCGAAACCGTTCGTGATGCCAGAAACGTTACCACCCAGAATAGCATGGCGAGCGCCGCCGCACCGGGCGAGAGCACGAACACCGTGCCGGCACCGGTGGCCACGCCCTTGCCACCGCGAAACCCAAGATACACCGGGAAGAGATGCCCGAGAAACGCCAACGCGGCCGCACCCACGCGGAGAACATCGGGTTGGCCCAGAGCGGTATCGGCTCCTTCCGCCAGAAGCCGCGCCACAGGCAAAGCCGCCGCGACCGGAACAACGCCCTTGAGAAAATCCAGAACGAATACGAGCACACCGAAGGGCGTGCCAAGTACACGCGCGGCGTTCGTCGCCCCGATGTTGCCACTACCCACCGCGAACAGGTTCACCCCGCGTGCCCGGCCCACGAGATAGCCAATCGGTATCGCACCGATGAGATACGCGAGAACCAGCGTGAGTAATGCGGCGGCAAAGGGTGACATGAGGTTGATATATGTTTCGCGCGGGGTGCGGCGTGCGTGAACTTGCCACGCCTGTGTTTACCTGAACACACCACTGGATTATGCCGCTCGCTTCGCCTGCCGCACCTCGGTGAATACCTCAAGCAACGCTTGATAATGTTGCTCGAATGTCCAGCGGTTACCCGTTTGGCGTGCGGCTGCAGTCGCCTGAGAAAGATAGCCGCGGTCGGTCATGCTTGCCATCGCTTTTGCCAGTGCGGGGGCGTTGTGCGGATCGTGAATCACAATGCCATCAACCGGCGGCGAGAGTAATTCCGATGCGCCGTTGTAGCGCGAAGTGATAACTGGCAACCCGCACGCCAGTGCTTCCAGCGCGACCAGCGAGCACGGGTCGTAGAACGTGGGATGGACGAGATAATCGGCGGCGAAGTAGCAATCTTTGGGATCGCCACGATGGCCGATGAACGTCACGCGGTCGCCTAGCCCCAGTCGCTTCGCCTGACGTTGATACGCCGCGAACTTCGGGTGCCCGACCACCACCAACCGGTGCGGTTTGTTTCGCGGCGTGAGTGCGAATGCGTTCAGCAGTGGGGCCAAGCCCTTGAGCCGGTAGTTCATCGCCACGAACAGCCCAACGGTATCATCGGGCGAGATGCCCCATTGCCGGCGTGCAATGTGTCGCCGCTTCGGTCGGTCCTCGGCGGCGAATCGCAACGGGTCGATGGCGCTTCGCACCACACGCACGCTCTCGGGCGATACGCCGAGATAATCCTCGAAGTGCTGCCGCACCATTTCGCTATTCACAATTATCATCGGGCGGTTAGGCGCGAGATACTGCTTGCGTTCCAGCTTGGCGAACGACCACGCGGCCGGATCGAACCACTTGCCGAAGGCCGCAAGTGATCGAGAAACTGCACCGGGGAACTTCAGCAGGTTGTGGGCCGCGCTCGCGGAGTGAAGCCCGCCCTGCGGATAGAGAACATCCTGGCCCCAGGTTTTATCGAAGCCAATGCTTACGTCGTGGTTTTGCGAAGCGAGTGCGCGTTCGCATGCCGAACCGAAGCGCCACGGCCGCAAGAAGCGTGGCCCGGCGGGCACATCCAGGCGGTGAAAGTGCGTGGCCACCGGCAGCGATTGCGCATCCCACCGGCTGGCGTACAGGTGAACCGCGTGCCCGTCGCGTGCCAATCGCCGGGCCAGATCACCGATATACGTTTCCGCGCCGCCACGAGCGGGAAGCACGCTCTCGTAACAGAGGGCGATGTCCATGCGGTGTCACTCCTTTGAAGCCTGGCGACGTTCATGCCGTTGATACAGTTGCCATTTCCAGCGAATCAGTGGCAGCAAGCGATTACTCGGGGCGCGTCCGGGCCATTCCTGGCGATAGTGTTTCCAGAATCGCACGCGGTCGCGCGCGGTCACGCCGGGAACGGCGGATGAATACAGCAACTGCGCCAGATCTTTCGCTTGCCACCACGCCGAACCCACGCGGTGCCGCGCCAGGCGGTGCAAGTCGATCATCACCACTTTGTTGAACCACAGCGCGGGCGGCACTCGTGTGAACGATTCGGGAATGTAGAAGTGGCAGAAGTACAGATCTTTGTGGAACACCTTGCGGCGATGCAAATCGCGTGCGAGCCGGGCGAGTTCGCCCGTCAGGTCGCGCTTCCAGCGTGCGAACGTCTGCGGATCGAGTCGCGTCGCGGCAAGTGGTACGGCTTCGTGCAGCGGGAGCATGCCGTGCAATTCTTCGACCGCCAGAAACCCTTGCAGTCGGAACCACGGCCCCACCATTTGCCCCGCGGCGATGGGGCGTGGCACCGGGAATCCTTCCGTCGCGGCCCACACGAGGTGCTGCCATTCCTGCAACCCCGGCGACCATGCTTGATCCGGGAACAGCGTGGCAAGCACGCCATGCCAGCGTGGCAATTGGTAATGCCGCTTCAGATATACGCGAAGTTGAGCTGTGCCATCCGCGAACACCCGGCGACCGATGGAACGCCCTTGCTTCTCGTGCAGGCGATCCGTTACCGGTTCCGCCATGATGCGGCCTTCCCAACCTTCACCAACAAATCGATCCCAGTCGATGGCCCGCCGAAACAGACCCGTGCCACGCCGCAATCGCCGCCACAGCGACGACACGGGATCGCCGACCGCAGGGATCAAGCGTGAGGGATGCCGGACATTCGAGTGCGGTGCGTTATCGTTCATCAGCCCACTTCAACGGGGAACGAAGGTGCGGCCACTCGCGGCATCGCGCGATGTGTTGCCCCTGCAGCCTGGGAATAACCGGCTTCGGCCGCCATGCGACAATTCGGAACGAGCGATTGAACGAGTGCCACCAGATCGTTACGCCGGTCTCGATGGGTCAACCGTTTCGCGATCGCAATGCGTGTGATGTCGTGAACGCACACGCCATCTTCGCTTAGCCCGAAGACCGCACGAGAATCACATTCGCCCGCGAGCCAACAGCCGGCATCGTGCAACGCTCGGAGCAATCGCCCAAGCGATTCCGCCGTGGCCGGATCGATGTCGCGGGGCAATGGGCTAGTCGTTCGCGTGTGAACCGCAAACCACTCGGCGGCGGTGCGATTGATGAACCTTTGCCCAAAGGCGAGCAAGCGCGGCGCGGGGATGCCGTATCGTTCCAGATGGAAGAGCACGCGGCCCAGTGTGACGCCCGGCGAACGCCACGGCTTACCGCGAAGGTGTGCCACAAGTCGCCCGTATGGCGCATGCGAGCGGCCGCGAATGAGGCGAGCATGGCAACCGTTCGGCAAGCGGATGTCGAGCGTTGCAGGTTCACAGTTGTAGAAGGGCGATGCGATGGCGGGCCGCGGCCAGTGAGCCGCCACATCTGGCACCGCACACACCGCTTCCCCCGCGACCCACACCAGCCGTTGCGGCGAAAGTGAAGCAGATTGCTGCCGCTGATCGCGAATCGATCGCCGCGAGAATAATCGCTCGGCTTCGCGATGCACCTGACGAGCCAGAACCGAAAATCGAAGGCGAGCGGACGCCGCACCGTGACCGTGTGCCATCGCCGCACGCAGCACGCGAAGCCGCTCGCGTGGGGTGGCAAGTTCATTCGCGACGGAAGCATGCAACGCTGCCAGCGCGCGAATTCGTTCCTCATGGCGAAGCTCGCACCCGAACCGCGATGATTGCCAGTCGATCGGCGTCACGTTTCCCGTGGGTGAAACGAGCAAGTGTTTCGCAGTGAGATCGGGCGTCGTGAAGCCGTTCGCATGAATGCGGGCAATCAGATGGCCGACTTGCTCCGCGAAGCGTGCCCGCCGATCCGATGACATGCCGGTGTCACTGAGCATCGCCCGCAGGTCTACGGCGTTCGGAACTTCTTCGATCATGAGGAACGCGCGGCCGCGGCCGTCTTCGCCCTGTGCGACCCACCTGGGGCACGGCAAACCTGCGGAATCCAACTGTTGCAGAATCGCCGCTTCCCGCCGACAGCGCGACACGAGGCCGAACCCGGCGAACCAATTTCGCAGTTGTTCGCGTCGGGTCACCGCGTGCTGCCGCTTCACATAGAACGTGCCGCACGGAAGCACGACTCGCACAACGTGGCGATCCGGGTGGCCGCAAATAATCTCGCCGGGCAGTTCGAGAAACCCCCCAGGTGAATCGATGCCAAGCGACGCCAACACGCCGGCGAACTGCGGGTTAATCGCGCAATGCCCGCCGGTTGCGGGCGTGGTCGGCCGGTATACCACATCGCTACGCGGCACGCCGCACCCCACTTCCTTCGAGCAGGCGCAGGGCCGCGGCGAGCACGTTAGCAGGGGCGAGTTCTCGCATGCAGCGATGGTGGCCAAGTGGGCAAACGCGCTGCTGGCATGGCCCGCATGGGAGCTTCTTCTGCAAGTGAATGGCCTGGGCGAAGTAGGTTTCCGTCCACTCGATGTGCGTGGGGCCAAAGAGCGTTACAACTGGCGTGCCAAACGCTGCGGCGAAGTGTCGCGGCCCGCTATCGGTGGTGACGAGCAAACTCGCCCTGCGAACGATCGCCTTGGTTAACCCGAGTGACAACGGAGTGTCAGCGAGCGATACCACATGCGGGCTGCGGGCGGCATCGGCGATCCGCCGCGCGCTGTCCCGTTCGCCAGGGCCGCACAATACCAGCGCTGCCGCGCCGAGCTTCGCCGTGAGCGATCGTGCCAGTGTGGCAAACGATTCAACCGGCCAGTGCTTGGAAGCGCCGAACGCCGCACCGGGGTTGAGCGCGATCACTTGCGGATACTGCGCCAGGCGGAAGCGATCCCACACGCGATCCGCCGCGGCTTCGTCGGTCGCGGTTGTGAACAGTTCCATCCGGTGGCCCGGATCGGGCGTGCCCAGTGCCATCGCCAGGCGGTTGTAGTCGTCGATCACGGGCGTTGGGATGAAGCGGCCGTGTTCATCGGTGGCATGGTGCAGGCGGTCGCTCAGCAAGAAGCTGCGGCCATAACGAGCAAAGCCCACGATGCGTTCGCAGCGGGCCAACCGGGCGATGAGTGCGGTGCGAAGCGAGTTCGAGAAGAGAATGGCGGCATCGGGCGGATTCTCGCGCAGTGTGCGAGAAACCGCAAGCGATCGTTGCGAACGCGGGCCGTTCTTATCGCAGCGAATCACGGCCTTGAACCACGGCGAACCGGCCAGCACATCCGCGACATATGGCTTGCACACCGCGAGCAGTTCCGCAGCGGGGAACGTGGCCCGCAATGCACGCACCGCCGGCGTAGCCATGACTACGTCGCCAATCCAATTCGGCAGGAATAGCGCGATCCGGTTCACATCGTCTACGGGCGAAGTGCCCGCGCTCCCCGTGTGAGAATTCACTTCAAGCCGCCCTCATTCGCTCAATGATTCCCGTGGTTGAGAAGCCGTTACGCAACTCGGCCAGGTGCACGCGGCCGCCATAACTCTCCACGCATTCGACCCCCACCACTTCGGATTTCTGGTAGTCCGATCCTTTCACTAACACTTCCGGCCGAACCGCCTGAATGAGGGCGAGCGGAGTCGCATCGGCGAAGATGGTAACGAAGTCCACATCTTGCAGCCCGGCCAACACCAGCGCGCGGGCTTCGACCGGATTAACGGGCCGCGTTGGCCCTTTGAGTTGCCGCACACTGGAATCGCTATTCAACCCCACCACAAGGCAATCCGCCTGCCGCCGGGCTTCCGCGAGATACTGAACGTGCCCCGCGTGCAGCACATCGAAGCAGCCATTGGTGAACGCGATTCGATGGCCAATCTTGCGGCGGTGTTCGAGGTCTGCAAGGAGTTGCGGCAGGCCAAGCACTTTCGAAGCCCCGGGCAGCGGATCGCCGACGCGGAACGGAGCGTGGAACAAATCCGCCAGAATTTCTTCGCGTGTCACGGTCGCCACGCCGATCTTCTCGACTTCCAACCCGCCTGCGATATTCGCCAACCGAATGGCCGCGTCGTAGTCGGCACCCGCTGCCAGCGCCAGGCCAAGCGTGGCCATGACCATGTCGCCGGCACCGGTAATGTCGTACACCTGCCGCGGGCGAGTGGGGAAGATGGCGGAGCGGCCATCGCGGTGTGCGAGTGCCATGCCGTCCTTGTCCAGCGTGACGATGCCAGCTTCAAGTTGGTATCGGTCGCGAAGCTCTGCTGCGGCTCGCAACGCCTGTTCGGTTGTGGTGATGGTGCGGCCCGTGGCAAGCCCGGCTTCGAGGCGGTTCGGCGTCATCGATGAACAACCGCGATACTTGGCGTAGTCGCCGCCGCGTGTGGGGTCCGCGATCACCCGCACGCCACGCGAGTGGCACCCCGCAATCAGCGCCCCCAAGAACTCGGGCGTGCAAACGCCTTTGTCGTAATCGCTGATCAACACCAGATCCGTGTCGCGGAGTTTCTCTTCAACAATGGCCGCGATCTCACGGCCAACCGCGTCGCCAATCGGTTCGCGGTTCTCGTAGTCCACGCGGATCATTTGTTGCGGATGGCGAGCCTGCGCGCGGCCAATGTATCGCTCTTTCACAGTTGTCGGTCGGTCGCCATCCGCGACAACTCCGTCGGTATCGATCCCTTGATTCAGCAAGATTTGCCGAACGCGCAGCGCATCGGAATCGCGGCCCACAACGCCCGCCAGGCTGGTCTTCGCGCCGAGTGCTTGCAGCATCATCGCCACGCTGCTGGCCCCGCCAAGTCGCTCTTCGCGTGAATCGGCCCGCAGTAGCACGACCGGCGCTTCCTGGCTAATGCGCTCGGCGTTGCCCCACACGTAGCGATCGAGCATCACATCGCCCACCACGAGAATCCGTGGGGCGCCGAGATGTTGCACGAGTTCGGCAAGGTCGTTCATGGGTTGCTCTGCATTCGTTTGGGGCAGCGATCACCGGAACCGCGTGCCGCGCTTCACGCCGCCGCTTGCGTTGCGGGCGTCTGCGTTGCCTTCGCCAGTTGGCTGCTCACGACCATGTGAAAGAGTGGTATGAGTAACTCGTGATGGCCGATCACTTCGATCCCTTCCGATCCGGGGCGGCGAAGCACGTTCATGCCCGTGCGATACTTCGATTCCTTATCGAAGTTGATCGTGACCATGCCATCGAGATCGTGGCCGAAGTTCCGCACCACCGCGACCGCTTTGAGGAACACTTCGGGCATCACAACGGCGGACCCGAGGTTCAGGTACGCACCGCCGCCAAGTTGCGACACGACCGAGCAAAAGATGCGGAAGTCGAGCATCGAGGCTTCGCCCAGCGCCGCACCCGAGACTTGCGGATGCATGTGAACGATGTCCGTGCCCAGAGCAACGTGAATGGTGCAAGGGATGCCGGCCCGATGTGCGGCGAGCACCAGGCTCGCATCGGGGTGCGGGCAGCCGAGGCGATCGAGATACGCCCCGAGGGCCGCCCCCAAACCGCGATCGTTACTCGCACCTTCGCGGGCGGCGCAAGCGAACGCATCGGCCGTTTCGCGTGCCATGCCGAAGTTGCCCGCGTTCAGTTGAGCGCCCACGTCTTCGCTTGTTTTGCCGCAGAACGCTAGCTCGAAATCGTGGATCGCCGCCGAGCCGTTCATGGCCACGGAAGTGATGACGCCACGCTGAATGAGATCGATGAGATACGGCGCGCAGCCGGTTTTGATGACGTGGCCGCCCAGAGCAATGGCGACGGACTTTCCCGCCCGATGAACACGCACAACATGATCGCGCACTTTGCGAAGTTCATTGGCGGCGAGTTGTTTGGGGAGCGTATCGAGGAAGTCGCTCAGTGGTGCGGCGGGGTTGGCGGGGCGGCCAAGATCCGCGACCAACACCTTGCTCGGGCGGGTGTGGAGATCGTAAGTGCGCAATCCGCTCAGGTCGAATGGTCGCATCCGTGCAACTCGTGGTGTCGGGCGTTATTCAACTCCGGCCGGTGCGATCCTTCGCAACGCGGCATCGAATTCATCCTGGCCAGCGTGGAACGCTAACTCGATCCGTACCGCGCGAAGCGGGCGACCGGCGAGCGCTGGCATTCGCAACTTCACCCAGTCTTTCTGCGTTGTCGCAATCAGCGTGTCGGCGGAAAGCAAACCGGCCCAGCGGGTGAGATCGTCTACATCGGCACGCGAATACGCATGATGGTCCGGGAAGGTGCGGAACTCCACGACCGTTGCGCCGAGTCGTTCGAGCGTGGCGCGAAACCCCGCAGGGTTGCCGACTCCGCAGAAGCCAGCCACGCTCCGCCCCGCCAGAGATTCCGCTGGTTCGGGTTCCTCTCCGCCGATTAATTCGCTCGCCCGATGTTCCGTCATCGCGATGGGCGTGTGCGGAAATCGGCGGGCGAGCCGACCACGAATCGCTTCCCGTTCCGTGGCCGACACCTGGTCGCATCGTGTGAGCAAGATCATTCCGGCGCGTCGCAGCCCGGATTCCGGTTCTCGCAGCGTGCCACGCGGGAACTGGTAATCTCGCGTCGGCGGTCGCGTGGCATCGATCAACACCACATCCAGGTCGCGGTGCAATCGGCGATGTTGAAAGCCATCGTCCAGCACCAGAAGTTCCGCTTCTAGCTCTTCGGTTGCGGTCGTTGCCAGTTCCACGCGGTTCGCCCCTTGCAGATGCGGCACATCTGGCAAGTTCTCTTCGAGCACCATGGCTTCGTCGTTGCGGCCAGCTTCACTTCCATAACCGCGGCTCAGAATGCACGTTTGCACGCCGAGATCGCGGTAAAACCGGGCGACATACTCCACACAGGGCGTCTTCCCGGTGCCGCCGAGAGTTAAGTTGCCAATGCTGACCACCGGAACCGCAGCCCGATGGATGCGTTTCGCTCCGCGATCGAAGAGCGTGTTGCGAAATCGCACGCCCAGCCCATACGGCCAACTTGCCATCCTCAGACCCGAGCGAGCGAGCATGGCGAGCGGTCCACGGCGTTCCCCGCGAACAACAGCAAGCCACGTTTTCTCCACGTTCGTTTCTCGGCGGGTTCAGGTTCGGCGGGAGTTTAGCGGGGATGGGGAGAACGTGTCAACCGCGGCTCATTTGAAGAAATGCGGCGGGTTTGTTCCATGGCGAGCCGATGTGCGTGAGCACACGGTTTTCTTTTTATCTTGGCGAGCCGATGTGCGTGAGCACACGGGTCACTTGTATCTTGGCGAAACCGCGAACGGGCGCAGGCGTCTTCATGTGGCGGCGACAACACTTTCGGCGAAACGATAAAGTGATGGCATGGCTACCGATCGCGAACCACCGACCGCCACCGATTACATCGTGACCGCACTTAGCCCAGTGCTTGTCATGCTGATGGTGGGCAGTCTCGTCTTCTTTCTCGTGGAAGTGCTGTATGAAGGGCAGTATTCCGGCCGGTTGCTCTACACGCTGTTCTTCTTTGTGGTCGGGGCGGTGCTGATTGCTCGCATTGCCATTGAGTCGGACGCCAGCCGGGCTTCGCTCTACGGCTTGCTATTGGGCGGGGCGACATACATCGCCCTGCTGAGTTATGTGGATTATCCCAGTAACGGTTGGCTCAAGTCGTTCGGTTGGCTCATCAATCTCGGGCTGATGTTGCTCATTTGGTGGAGTGCCCACAAGCTCACATGGGATTGCACGCACATCGATGAACGCCGAAAAGGTGCGGGTCGCGGTTTGCTCTCAGCCGCAGGACTCGACGCTGATGCTCAAGAGGGCGAGAAGCCGGAGCCAAGTATTGCAAAAGCCCCGCCTGTGGTGATCGCGAAGCCGAAGAAAGGGAAGAAGAGGAAGAAACAAGCGCAGCCCGATTCGCGTCTGTGGGATTGGATCGAACGATACCAGAAACATCGCGAAGATCGCCGCAAATCGCCGCACACGCCGGGCGTGTGGGTGATTTACTTCGCGCTCGCCGCCCTGCCGCTGTTCGCACTCGGGCAATCGCTCATTCACCCAGACGATGCCGCCCGCCGACACACCACATTCCTGCAAATGGTGGTGTATGTGGGCAGCGCACTCGGGTTGCTCGTTACCACGAGTTTGCTGGGTTTGCGGCGCTACTTGCGGCAACGCAAGGCGAAGATTCCGATGAGCCTCGCGGGCGGTTGGCTCGGGTTAGGCGCGCTCTTCATCGTCGTGTTTCTGCTACTCGGCGCATTCTTCCCTCGCCCCCATTCGGAAGTGCCGTGGTTCGGTATTCCTCGTGCCGGGAAAACGGAACGCGACGCCTCGAAGTATGCCATGCGAAAGAGTGGCGCAGGCAAAGGCGATGGCGCGAGCGGCAACCAAAGCCAGGCGGGCGACGGCCAGGCAAATGGTGAGAACGGCGAACCCGGCGGTGGCAAAGAGGGCGAAAAGAGCGGCAAAGGAAAAGGCAAGGGCGGGAAGGGCGGATCGGAAGGCAAAGGCGATCAATCGGGCGGTAGTGACAAGGGCGATGGCGGCGGCAAAGATCGCGATAACAGCGCCAAGAAAGATGACAGCCGTGAGGGGCGTGAGGGGCGCGGTGGTAGCGAGAGCCAAACCAGCGAGGGGAATAGCGGTAGTGAAAAAGCAGGCGGTTCGCAGTTCACTTCGCAACTCGCACCGGCGCTGCAAAAGATTGCCGAAGTGTTGAAGTGGCTCGTCTTCGCGATTGTCGCAGTGCTGGTGGTTGTGGCCATCGTGCTGGGATTGCTGCGCTATCTGGCCCCGTTCACACTCTGGGCACAACGCTTACTCAACGCGATTCGCAACTGGTGGGCGGGGTTGTGGAATCGAGGGAATCGCGAACGCGCGAACCGCGAGGTCGCGACGGAAGAACTTGGCCCGCTTCGCCCCCCGCCGTTCCACACTTTTGCCAACCCGTTCGAGGATGGTTCCGCCCGGCGTCGGAGTCCGCACGAACTGGTCGCATACACGTTCCTCGCGCTCGATTCCTGGGCGTGGGATCGCGACCTTGGCCGCGCCACGGGTGAAACGCCGTTGGAGTTTATCGCTCGCCTGGAAGAGACATTTCCGGAATTGCAGGAGGCATTCGCCGCGTTCGCGAAGGTGTATGCCCGTGTGAGCTATTCGGGAACTGCTCCGCCGACGAATACCCATGCGGTTCTCGTAGCCACATGGGATGGTTTGGTGCATGGTGTGGCCGTGAGCCAATAAGCGATGTTCATCTCGCTGACTGATCAGGGCTTGGTGTGAAACCCGCGGTTTGTGTGGCATTTCGGCACCATATCCGCTAGTTGTTTCTATTAACTTCTCCTGTCCGTCCTGTCGCGGCGAGTGGTCTTATGAGTCATCCGAGCGGACCGAAATACCTTCCCTTTGGCTCCGAGCCTGCGCCCGCAGCGGTTGCCGATCCGGATAAGCCGTGGTTCGGCCCGCAGGATCTGTACCTGTTTAACGAAGGAAGCCACCTGCGGCTGTATGAGAAGTTCGGCGCACACCCGACAACCAGCGGCGGGGTGAAAGGCTTTCACTTCGCAGTCTGGGCACCGAATGCGGACTATGTGAGCGTGATCGGGGACTTCAACGGCTGGGACAAAGGCCGGCACCCGCTGCGGCCGGTGGGCAGTAGCGGAGTGTGGGCGGGCTTCATCCCGGGCGCGCGGCCGGGGCTTTGCTACAAGTATCATGTCGCGGCCCCCGGTGGATACATCGCCGAGAAGACCGACCCCTTCGCCTTCACCTGTGAGATTCCGCCCAAGGCGGCCAGCGTGACCTGGGATATGTCTTACACCTGGAACGATAGCCACTGGATGGCGCATCGCCGGGAGAAGAGCACGCAGGATAAGCCCGTCAGCATTTATGAGGTTCACCTCGGTTCGTGGATGCGCGAAGCAGACCCGCCTTATCATTCACTCAACTACCGCGACGTGGCCACAAAGCTGGCGGCGTATTGCGTGGACATGGGCTTCACGCATGTCGAGTTATTGCCGATCACGGAGCACCCGTTCTTCGCGTCGTGGGGCTATCAAACCACCGGTTACTTCGCGGCGACCAGCCGATATGGCACCCCGCAAGATCTGATGTATCTGGTGGACACGCTCCATCAGGCGGGCGTGGGTGTGATTCTGGATTGGGTGCCCAGTCACTTCGCCACCGATGCTTGGGCGCTGGCCCACTTCGATGGCTCTGCCCTCTACGAACACTCCGACACGCGCCAGGGCTTTCACCCGGATTGGGGCAGCTTCGTCTTCAACTATGGCCGGCACGAAGTCCGCAGCTTCTTGCTCTCCAGTGCGCTCTTCTGGCTCGATAAATACCACATCGATGGCATTCGCGTGGATGCCGTCGCCTCCATGCTTTATCTGGATTACTCACGCAAAGATGGCGGATGGGTGCCCAACGAGTATGGCGGGAAAGAGAACATCGACGCCATCTCGTTCTTGCGTCGCTTCAACGAAGAAATCTACCGGCACTACCCGGACGTGCAGACCTACGCAGAGGAATCGACCGCGTGGACGATGGTGTCGCGGCCCACATACGTTGGCGGCCTCGGGTTCGGCTACAAGTGGGACATGGGCTGGATGCACGACACGCTGCGTTACTCCCAGCTCGATCCCATTCACCGCCAGTACCATCAGAACGATCTCACGTTCCGCATGCTCTATGCGTACAACGAGAACTTCGTACTTCCGCTGAGCCACGATGAAGTCGTGCATGGCAAGGGGCCACTCTGGGATAAGTGCGCCGGCGACGAATGGCAGAAGTTCGCCGGGCTGCGATTGCTCTTCGCGTATCAGTGGGCCATGACCGGCAAGAAGCTCTTGTTCATGGGCGGCGAGATTGCCCAACGCCAGGAATGGAAGCACGATTCGAGCATCGACTGGCACTTGCTCAAACACGATTCGCACAAGGGCGTGCAATCGGTGGTGCGCGATCTGAATAAGCTCTACGCTTCCGAACCGGCCATGCACCAACTCGATAACCAGCCTGGCGGGTTCGAGTGGGTCGATTGTGCCGATGCCGCCAACAGCGTTCTCAGCTTCATTCGCAAAGGGAAGAACGAAGACATTATCCTTGTGGTGTTCAATTTCACGCCGGTGCCACGGCCGAACTATCGCGTGGGCGTGCCCGGAGCGGGCTTCTGGACCGAAGTGCTCAACACCGATGCCGGCCATTACGGCGGAAGCAATGTCGGCAACGCGGGCGGCGTATATGCGGAGTTCTCGCCCATTCATGGCCGCAAGTATTCCGTGATGCTCAATCTTCCTCCGCTCGGTGCTGTGTTCTTCAAGGGGAAAGTGTGACGCCCGCGAACGCGTGTGTTTCTTGTATTTTGGCGAGCCGGCGTCAGTCATGACGCGGCTTGTCTTTGCACCGTCATCGAATTCTCATCACGATCGCGCGTGACAATCTTTCGCGGATCGGGTTTAATGCGCCTTGTGGTTCTCTCGCCCGTTTCTCCCCTGTCCCCTTGCGGAGCCTTTCACATGCTGCCCGCCGACAAAGCCAATTCCTGCCCCGATTGCGACACCCCGCCCCAACCCACCTTCGCTCGCCGCGATTTCATCCGCGTGGTGACTGCGTCGGCCGCCGCGATGGCGGTTTCCAGCCTTACCCCGCTGCAGCAAGCGCGGGCGGCACGGGCTGCGAAACAACGCGAAGCCGAAGCGATGGTGATGGAGCTGTTCAAATCGATGGACGGCGACCAGAAGAAGAAACTCGTTCTTCCCTGGGATCACAAGACCGGCAACCAACCGCTCCCCGCTCGCCTCATGACCGCCAACGGGGCCGTGGGCAAGTCCGTGGTTGGGCTGGAATACAACAAGACGCAAGCCGACTTGCTGCACAAGATCTTCAAGGCCATCAGCAACGGCGAAGAAGGCTACAAGAAGCTTAGCCGCAACAACAAGTTCGATAGCAGCGGCGAGTTCGAGAACATCGGTGCCCTGATCTATGGCGAACCGGGCGAAGGGAAGAAGTTCTCGCTCGTCTTTAGCGGTCACCACATCACCGTGCGTTGCGATGGCGACTCGGAAGAAAAGACCGCCTTCGGTGGCCCGCTGTATTACGGTCACAGCCCCAGCGGGTTCGCCGCGACCAACGTCTTCCACGGTCAGGCGAAAGTCTCGATGGAGATGTTCGGCGCACTCGATGAAAAGCAACGCAAAGTGGCACTGATGCCGGGCAAGTGGATGGACGAGCACGGCAAGATGAAACTCCCCGCCAAGGATCACAAGGGGCCAGGGCTTGCGTTCACGGAACTGAGCAAGGATCAGAAGGAACTGGTGGAAAACGTGATGAAGGAACTCGTTTCGCCGTATCGCAAAGAAGATGGCGACGAGGTGATGGAGATCGTGAAAGCGAACGGCGGGATGGAGAAGATCGCCATCGCCTTCTACGAAGAAGGGAAGAGCACCGCGAAGGAACCGTGGAGCTACTGGCGGTTGGAAGGCCCCGGCTTTGTCTGGAGCTTCCGCGCGTTGCCGCACATTCACACGTTCGTGAACATTAGCTCGAAGTTGGCCTGATCCAACGGGCCTCGCCACACAATCGAAGAGCGCGGGCTTACCCCCGCGCTCGTTTCATTCTCTGGCCGGATGTGAGCCATGACCGAGCCGAATCGGGTTGAACGCGAATTCGGCGTGGCCTTTCCGGGCCGCATTCTCGATTCAACAAAGTGGACGCAGACCGCTCTAAAGGCGATGCCCGACGGCCTGCTGAACATGCCGGAACTCTTTGGCCGCGACGCCCCGATCATTCTCGATATCGGTTGCGGCAACGGCCGCTACTTGATCGGCTCTGCACTCACGCGGCCCGATCACAATCATCTGGGGATCGATACGCTTCCCGTCGTTATTCGTTATGCTCGCAAGCGTGGCAATCAACGCGGGCTGGCGAATCTCAAGTTCGCGGTGCTCGGTGGCCGGGAACTCCTCGAACGGCACATTGCGCCGCACTCGGTCGCGGAGATTCACTGCTATCATCCGCAACCCTACTACGACCCCGCGAAGGTGTATTTGCGGCTCATCACGCCCGAGTTCCTCGCGCGGGTGCATCGCAGTTTGGTGCCGGGCGGG
Source organism: Gemmata sp. (assembly GCA_041740855.1). GTDB lineage: Bacteria > Planctomycetota > Planctomycetia > Gemmatales > Gemmataceae > Gemmata. Next base: position 50,634 of record JBGSLF010000193.1, on the reverse strand, counting down.
CTGTTCGTGGTGCAGACCGATAACCCCGGATACTGGAAGTACATTCGCGAGATTACGCCCCTCTTCTTCGACTTTCACGAGCGAATCGGCCGCTGGACCGACGCGCAAAAGGGCCGCACGCGGCGCGAGATCATCGCACTGAAGAAGCAACTCCCGGTCTTTCGCGGGCATGGCGTGGCGAAGGCAGACTTGAGCGAAGACGAGGCGTTGCGCTGGGCGGAATCGCTGCCCGCTCCCACCTTCGATGCCGATCGCCGACTGCGTGATCTCGATCGCCTGGGCTAGTTACCAAACACCCAAGGCCAAAGCCCGGCGAATTCGCCGGGCTTTGGTTTGGTATGGGCTTACCATGAACGTGTGGCTCACGCGGTCAGCGTGGCATTGCTCGTGTTCTTTCGCAGGCGACGCCGAATGAACCCGCCCAAGCCCAGCGCCGCCCCCGCGATCCCCAGCACCGTGGCGGGTTCCGGAACCGGCACCGGTGTGAAACTGAGTTGCAGAGCCAGTCCGTTACTACTCACCAGCAGGTCCACCTCTTCGAACGCAAACGCGGACGATTGCAGCGTGTAGCTGCTGGGGGGGATAATGGCGTTGGCCAACTGTGGGCTGCCGTTCAACTGAATGTTGCCCGCCGTCTGAACCGTCAGCAGATCCACCTGATACGATTCGCCAATCGTCAGCGAGTTCGCCCCGTTCACCAGATCGATGATGAACCCGTTGGACCCAATGTTGAAGTTGAACACCTTGGTCGTTTGCGGATTCTGATCGGTGACACTGATCTTGCTAGCATTCGCGGTGCCCGCTCCAGTGCGGCTCGCCTCGAAGCGAAGGATGGCCTGATTGGTGCTATCGCTGCGAAGCACCACATCGGTGTTGGTGGAGAGCGTGCCCAAGCGGTCTGCGGGGGCGACTGTATCATTCGGGTTGCCGCCGCGAATCGCTCCGCCCGGATTCACATGGATCACTGCGGAGCTATTGCCATAAATCGTTGGCGGTGGGCCAACTCCACTTGCTGTAAGGCCGGCGAGCGTGGCACCGTTACCAACCACCACATTGCCGGTTGGATTGCTGCCGTCTCCTAACCGGGCAGCGACGATGAACCTGCCACCCTGAATCAGGGTATTTCCGACGTACGTACTGTTGCTGATGAGTTCGAACGCACCGTTGCCGGTCTTGAGCAAGTCGGTGCTAGCACTGCCAGTAATCGCGCCGGCAAAGATGGTCTTATCCGCCGCTGTCCCCGCCCCGCGCGTCACGTTGATCTCGCGAACGCGATAGTCACCCGCAGCGCCGTCATCCAGTGCAATCGGGTTCTGCCACCGCAGCGTGGCATTCGACTGCGTCGAACCGAACTTGAGGGCATAGCCGTCGGTAACAAAGAACTGAGAAGCACTGTTCCACTCCAACTGTTCGGACAAACCACCGATATTGACCGTCAGGCTATTGGCAGGATTAGTCGAGTAGGCCGAGAAACCACCGCCACCGACGTTTGTTGCTGCAGTATTACCAGCATTTGAAGTCCAGTTAACTGTTCCTGCGGAAGTACCTAGTGCTAGCCCAAACGTCGCGTTTCCAGAACTAACGTCATACTCCAGCACACCACCTCGGAATCTCAGGTTAACACCACCACCACCGTTGAACACGAGGTTCTCATCTTTTCCTCTAAGTGTGCCACCACTGAGAACAAGATTTGTTGATGATCCCGGACTGCCCAGCATGTTGCCGGTGCCATCAAGAGCAACAAAACCATGGCCACCAACAACAACAGGAGTGTTAGTGATGATGTTGAATGATGCAGTGGTTGTTAGAGTTGTGTCTGGGTTTAAGACCACAATATTTCGGGTTCCAGCGGTACCACCAAAAACATTGGTCCCTGTGAGACGCATATCTTGATCGCCTGACAGCAGGATGTTGTTGGTGTTAATCCCTGCGCCAATTGCAAGCGACACATTACTAGCAGTCGGTTCAAATGTTATTGATTGTATACGCGGATTGTCGAGAACATCATAAGTATAACTTCCTGAAACAGTGGGACTAAACAGCACACCAGTATTCTCACTCGGTGCAATGGTAACATTGCCGGAATAATCCGTCGTTGAGACTGCAACGACACCTGTGCCCACAACATAATTGGCCCATCGGCCGGTTATTATCTCGTTAGGCCCTGCGCTCGCTTTGTTTGTGACAAGAGCATAACCCAGCGGATTTGCACCTGAAGTCGAGATCATTCCACTATTTACAAACCAGTTGGAACCACCGGGATCGGTATTCATTGTTAACCTGACAGAGTTTCCAGTATCCCCGACAAAGCCGTTCCCGATGTTCTCGAAAAAGATAAACCCCGCATTGTTGGTTCGTCTCATGGACGCGAAGCTTACATTTAGTTCTGCAGCCCCGTTTGCGACTGTTCTAACGAAGGTATCTCCTGATCCAGACGCCTCAAGCTGACCCGTTAAACCATTAAAGGTAGTGCCAGATGCCGCACCACGAAACTCGATCGTCGAGCCACCACCATTCAGGTTTACGAGACCACTACTCGTCAATCGTTGGCTGGTTGGATTTCCCAGCGAATTATCGAGAACAAGAGTTCCGCCCCGAATGGCAAAGCGTGTCGCTCCCGTGTTCACAACAGTGTTACCTGTCAGAATAACTGTTGAACTAGTTCCGATATTCATCGCGCCACCGGAAGTACCCGTAGGTCCATTTAGGTTGAGCGACGTTGTAGTGCCATCACCTAGATTGATTACGTGACTACCAAAACCACGGGCGTACAAGCCGTTGACGGACGCAGAACCTGCGGTAATGCCGCCACTTCCTGTCAGTGACCAACCGGTGAAGTTCGCATTCCCGGCCATCGATAACTGATTGAGTGTTATCGCAGAGTTCAACACGGGGTTGTTCTGTGTCGCTGTGCCGAAAGTGCCTAGCACATTGAACTGTGCAGTGTCATCGGTTGTGCCATCACCCGGGAACGTCGTTCCGGAACCGGTTACTGGTGTCCAGCTTCCCGCGGCTGTCCAAGTCGTTCCGGTGTTATTCCACGTATAGGTGGTTTGTGCGGTGGCGCGAGTATTGAGATTCGCGAGGGCTACGAGCGCAAGCACCGCGAGCGAACTAAGGCGTGCCAATTTCACCGTTACACCCCGTCTCGGTTGCACAATCAGGATGGTAAATCAGAGAGGTTAGGAGATATATTTACGGGTACGCACGAGATTTGCCAGAACTAAATCGCGAATGCTTCGTGAAGATTTGATGTGGCAAGTTGGTGCTGAATATAACCTTGGCACGATTACTCATAACTGAGTCAACGGTTGAAGCCGTCATTGCCACGAGGCACCCGAATCCGCGATGTCCTCTCTCCGCTTGCTCCGAACAATTCACCACAGGCGCGATAATTTCGCTGCAGCATTATGATTTCAGTTTGGGGAATTGTTTCGCGGAGGGGTGTGCCGGTAGTGAATGAATGAATCCGTTGTCTTCATGCTGTGGGGTCAGATCATGTCTGCTTCTTCGTTACCGAAGTATCAATCTTATCAGGACTTACCGCCACTCGCTGGGCTATGCACGGTGGAGGAGGCCGCCAGGCCAGGGCCAGGGATCGAGGAATGCGTGCTGCAGTTGAAACGCATTCACTACGCCTTCAAGCGTTTGCACCACATCTTCACCGCTCGCCTCACCGCCGAGCCGATCTACGAACTCAAGACCGGCTTCGCGCATCATGCGTATCTGTGTGCCGAACATGTGGCGGCGCTGCGTGCTCGCATCGGCGAGATGCGCGAACCGCCTTTGGGCCTCGAAGACGTGCCGCACCCCGCACTGGCGATTTACTTCGACGAGATTCTGAACGCCCCCACTACTCCCGAACTGCTGGCCGGCGTGTATGGGCACGCCACCGGTGCGTTGCACCTGGCGATCGAACGGTACATGGCCGAGACGAACCCACTGACGGATGCACCCAGCCGGCGTGTGCTGCGATTCGCCCTTCTGGAACTCGACGAGATGCTGCAGTTCGGGCTGAAGTGCCTGGCTGCGCTGGGGTCGCCACCCCACATGCGCGAATGGTTCACCTCGGTTCTCGATCACCTTCTGCTGGCATGCGACATGATCAGCGGGTCGCCACTGGCCCCCGCTCGCGACGGGGCAGAATTACCGCGATGGCACTCGCAAACGCCGTATGAGTACGACCCGGTTCCACAACGCGACGAGCGGTTCTCCGATCCGTGGAACCAGGGCGTGAACGCCGAGAGCTTCCTTTACAACGAAGCGTATCCGCCCCGCGCGAAAGTCCTGATGATGCTGTATAAGCGGATGCGCGAGATCGATGTTCCGGAGATGATGGCATCGATCATTGTGCAAACCCCGGGCAAGCCCTGGGGCTATTACCGCGACATGAGCCGCCAACTCTGGGACGAAGCCCGCCATGCGATGATGGGCGAAGTCGGCTTCGTCGCGCTGGGCGTGGACTGGACGAAGGCCAAGGTCACCTTCAACTGGTCGTACCGGCTCAACACGGAATGCAACCCGCTCGAACGGCACGGCGTGCTGTATTTCATCGAGCAAGGGCTGATGCCGCGCACGGGCAAACGCTACGAATTCGAGGTTGCCCAGCAATCCGGGCTGCCACTGATGGCCACGATTCAAGACTTCGACTGGGCCGATGAAGTGCTTCACTCGCAGATCGGCCGCCTCTGGTATGTGCCGGAGTTCGGCACACTGCAAAAGGCGCTGGAGTTCGGCGACAAGGCGTGGTCGAAGGTGCTGAGCAACTGGGCCACGGTGAAAGAGAAAGGGCTGACGACGCACGAGAACTGGTGGCCCGCGGTGTACGAAGAGTTGTGCCGCTCGCTGGGCGACACGCCGGACGCGGCCGCACAGGCGTTCGATGAAACGTATGAAGGGACGCGCGCCGATCTCAAGCGTGTGGCAGGTGAGTAATCACTTCGTGACCAGTTCTCTCGCCAGGTCGCCCAGTTTCTTCAGATCGAGTTTGCCGCTGCCCAGCACGGGCATGGCATCAATGGGGTAACAATCGCGGCGATCGGGTACCCACAAGTTCGGCAATCCGCGCTTGGCGAGTGCATCGAGCGCATCGGTTAACTTTTCGCTCGCGGCGGGTAAATACAGCACCACGAGGCGTTCGCCGCGCTTCTCGTCCGCAACGGCAGCCACGGCCAGAACGCGGTCGCCGTTGGTGCCAAGCACATCGTGCAGTTCTTCATCGAGTCGCTCGAGCGGCACCATTTCGCCGGCAATTTTGGCGAAGCGCGACACGCGGCCTGTGATGCGAATGAAGCCGTCCGGTTCAATGTGGCCCACATCGCCGGTGTTGTACCACCCGTCGCGAATGGCCTCTGCGGTCTTGTGGGGTTGATCCAAATAGCCCGCCATCACATTTGGCCCCTTCACGCACAGAACGCCTTCTTCTCCAACGGGAAGCGGGGTGCGTGCTTCATCGAGCGAGAACGCACGAACGCACACGCCGAGAATCGGTTGGCCAACGGTGCCACGTGTGTTGCGTTGTTGCACAACCTCATCGGCCGCGACATCGGGCAGATTCACGGACACCACCGGCGAAAGCTCCGTGCAGCCATACCCTTCGAGTGGCAATAGCCCAAACTTGGCGAAGAACTCTTCCTGCAACTTAACTGGGAGTTTCTCGGCCCCGCACACCAAGATGCGAAGGGTGCGGAAGTCGTCCTTGTCGCACCGTCGCAGGTAGAAACGGAGGAAAGTCGCGGTGCCCAGCATGAGCGTGGCGCGATGCCGGCGAACGAGATCACCTACTTCCTTTGCGGAACGCGGATCGGGATAGAAGATGGCGGAACATCGCGCCACTAGCGGTGCCCACATGCACACGGTGTAGCCGAAGCTGTGAAAGAACGGCAGCACCGCGAAGAGGCGATCGGTGCGCTCGATGCCAATCGTGTCGATGGTGGAATGCACGTTGTGCCCCACGTTGCGATGCGTCAGCATCACGCCCTTGGGTTCGCCCGTGCTGCCGCTGGAAAAGACAATCGTGAGCGTGTCGTCGGGCTTGTGTCGGTGCAATCCGAGCCAGCGATCGAGCACCCACGACGGCAAGAGCAGCACCGCCAGGAACGTGCGGATCTGTTGCCATTTGCTGAGCGCGGCCATCACATCTTCGAGATAAATGTGCTGCACATCTTCCGGAAGATCGAGCGGAGCGCGAAACTGAAAGCGTTTGGATGTAATGACCACGCGAACACCCGCCTGACGCACGGCCGAGCGAACCGGCCCCGTACCGGCGGTATAGTTGAGGTTCACCGAGGTTTTGCCCATGAACGCCACCGCGAGGTTGGCCAGCGCGCCGCCCAGGCTTGTGGGCAGCCATATGCCGATGTTGGTGCTATCGCCCACGCGCGTTCGCAAGGCACGCTGCACGCACAACGCCGCGACAAGCGTTTTGCCCCAGGTGAGCGTTCGCGGGGTACCCGTGGAGTTATCGATTGCGCACGGGCGAAACAGATTGCGGAGACTTGTCGCGTTGCGGAGGAACGCCCGATGCACCAGCGGAATGTCGTCGCTTTGGCGAATCGCCAAATCCGCTGTCGCTTCTTGCACCGCGAGGCGATAGTCGGTGGCCTTCATTCCTTTGTTCAACGCCAGTCCGAACCAGACCGCAACCCGCGGCCGCAGCGCGCTGGGGAACTTCCGAAGGGCCGGTCCGTGGCCATGACTGAAGAACCCGCCCCACAACCCGCCCGTGCAAGCCGGGATCACGGGCACCGCGGTCGCCGTGTGCTTCAGAATGTGCTCGATCCCGCGACCGAACGGGAACATGTTCCCGCTGCGTGTGACTTGCCCTTCCGGGAAGATCACGACAATCTCGCCCGCGTCCAGCGCTGCCGCCACTTGCTTCAAACCCGCCACCACAGCGTGCGGCCGATTCACGCGATCATCGATGCGAATGGTATTGCGGCGTGCCCAGGAGAGCAGAAATCGCGGTAGCGGGTTGCGGTAATACCCGTTCCAGAGCACAAAGCGAACCGATCGCGGAGAGGCCACCCACAGTGCGAGCCAGTCTACATAACTGACGTGATTGCACACGATTAGCGCTCCGCCCACCTTCGGAATATTCTCGCTGTTTAATACGCGGAACCGATAAAGCGTGTGGGCGAGCAACCACAGAACCGGCCGCAGCAGTGGCGGATAGATCCACGCCAAGGCTAGGTATCCGAAAAGCGAAGCAGCAATAATGAAGAGAGCTTCGAACATGGTGATGCCTGTTGGCGTGATGCCTGTTGGCCGCAAACGGAATTAGCAGAGTGCCGCACAGATTACGGGACAGCGGCCACGCTGCCAACCGCAACGCTGTTACGGATTCTTCATGAGTCCGCTTGCACCATTATGAAGGCGGCGATATACACCCCGCTCTACGACAAGGCATGACGACGGAACAGATGAAGACGGCCGCGCCGCGGTGGGTGGGGGACCCGCCCGGTGGCGGTCGTAAGGGGGCGACTGCGCTCTCTCCGCGCAGTTAATGGGCTTGGGGGACCGAATGACGACACTATGCGACCCGCTGCTTCGGCACGTATTACGCGACGAAGCGCTAACCCGCGGGTTGGGTGACATCGAAGCGCGAATGCTTGTGGAATGGGTGGCCGATTGGACGGAACTTCTATCGGAAGCGGCCCGAACCGAAGATGATGCTTGGTCGTGCGTTCGCCGGCTCTGCCGCCGCGGGCGGGCGATCAGCCGCTTCGTGCAACTCTGGACCAACCCCGACAGTCGCGGAGCGGCTTCGCAACTCGCAGCCGCCGAACGCTTCGCATGGCCGTTGCCCACGGTTTCGGTTGATCCCGCAGATTTGATGCATCACATTTTAACGTGGGAAAACCAGCACCCCGAAGGATGAACATCCGTTCGGGGTGTGCGGCGAACGCACTGTTACTTTACTTCGGTTCCGGTCACCACCAGCGACCGGCTCCGGTTGCCCGCAGCCACGGTTATGGATCGTTCGCTTGTGAACATCCGACCGCCGGATGTCCACTTGGCCTTCACCTCGAACGTGTACGTTCCGCCTGGCTGCAGTCGGGGAGATGTGAGCGTCCACTCGGTCGAGGGATCGCCTTTCACCTTCTCACCATTGAGCCACACTTCGGCCATGCCCGGAAATTCCATCGTCAGCACGGCGGGAAACTGATTCGCCAGAACCACGCTCTGATTGACTGAGGGCAATCTACTGGGCACAGTAGACGGAACGATAACCGGCATGGGCATCACCGGAACGGCTTGATAGAACGGTGCCCATCCACCGTAGCCGTAACCGGGCCAAACTCCCGAGAAGGGGAACCCTGCGCCTTGCTGCCAGATCGGTGGCACGGGGCGAAGTATACCGCCGCCCATGCTTCCTCGGCCCACCATGCTGAATCGGGGCGGGGCAATCGGCGTGGGTGCGGGTAGAATCGCCGGGCCAAGCGGCCGAATTCCGCCAGTCAAGCCGTTGCCCAACGCGCCGCCACTGAAGCCAGCATTCGGAACAACGGTTCGAAACTGCGCCGGTGCAATGGCGGGCAGAGCAAACAAGGCCGCAACGGATGCAACGATCGAGCGGAACATGATGATCCTCCTAATGATGTCTTGAGTTGCGACGAAGAACGGCACGCGAAAATCCCAACACAATCGTTTTACCGCCTCGTTAGTGCTTTGGGGTGAGCAGTTTGGCGAATAATCGGGCTTTGATGATTTTGAATACTGGCGAGAAAACGCCAAGAATGGTAATCGAAGTGACTTCAGTTGAGAAAAGAAGTGGGGCACGAGATTCGGCAAGGGGGACTCGCATACCCCTAGCTATTCTCGTGCCCATGTTGGGAATGGAAAGCTGTTGTCATCTTGAGTCGGGACTCGCTACCGACTCGAAACCAGATACAGCAAGCTCAGTGCCAAACATCGGGCTTCACCAAGTTGGAACGATATCGAATCGTCACAAGTTGCTTTTGATGATAATCTTGCGGTGAAAGTATTCATGACGCATTTTTGCGATACGCAACGGGTCGTGCCAGGCAAACAGGTGCGGATGCGGCGTTCTGCAACAACCGGTGTTCGATTCCGGAGTCGCGTAAACTGCGAGGTACACTACAAGCGCAAAGATCGCAGTCGCAGTGCGTTGGTGATCACCGAGACCGAACTGAGACTCATTGCCGCGGCCGCCAGCATGGGGCTAAGGAGCATGCCGGTGATGGGGTATAGAACGCCGGCTGCGATTGGTACGCCGAGAAGGTTGTAAGCGAAGGCGAAGAAGAGGTTCTGGCGGATGTTGCGCATGGTGGCGCTGCTTAGCGTGTGGGCCTGAACGATGCCGCGTAAATCACCGCGAACCAGGGTGATGCCCGCCGATTCCACCGCCACATCGGTGCCGGTGCCCATTGCAATGCCCACATCGGCCGTCGCCAGGGCGGGTGCATCGTTAACGCCGTCGCCGGCCATTGCGACGATGCGGCCACGCGCTTGCAGTTCCCGTACCACGTCGGCTTTGTGTTCGGGCGATACGTCTGCGTGAATTTCGGTGATGCCCACTTCGCGGGCCACGGCTTCCGCCGTTGTGCGGTTATCGCCGGTTAGCATCACAACCGTGATGTTCTCGGCTTGAAGCTGTTTCACCGCTTCGCGTGTGGTGGCTTTGATTGGATCCGTGATGGCGATGAAGCCGGCTAACTTCCCGCCGCTCGCGACGAACACGACGGTTTCGCCGCGACCACGCATCGTGTCTGCTTCGGCCGCGATGGCTTCCGGAACGCGCACGCCCTTGGCTTCCATCATTGCGAGATTGCCAAGAGCGACATCCTGCCCAATCACGCTGCCACGCACGCCTTTGCCCGTCACCGCTTGAAAGTCTTGCACGGAACCGGGTGTGATTCCGCGTTCACTTGCGGCGTACAAGATGGCCGCCCCCAGCGGATGTTCGCTTGCCACTTCCAGCGCTGCCGCCACACGCAGGAGTTCCGCTTCATCGAAACCTTCCGCCGCTCGCATCGCCACGACTTTCGGCTTCCCTTCCGTGAGTGTTCCAGTCTTGTCCACGATAACGGTGTCGACCTTCTCCATGCGTTCGAGCACATCGGCCGAGCGGATGAGCACACCCGCCGTCGCGCCGCGCCCAATCCCGACTGTGACCGACATCGGTGTGGCTAATCCCAACGCACATGGGCAAGCAATGATGAGCACCGCAACGGCGTTCACCAGGGCATACGCCAGCGACGGTGCGGGGCCGAACAGCGCCCACAAGATGAACGTAAGAAGTGCCACAGCCACGACAGCAGGAACGAACCACGCCGCCACGCGATCGGCGAGCTTCTGCACAGGGGCACGGCTTCGCTGCGCTTCCGCGACCAGTGCGACAATGCGAGCCAGAACGGTGTCGCTGCCGATCTTCGTTGCGGTGATCACAAACGAACCTGTGCCATTCACCGTGCCGCCAATCGCCATGTCGCCCGGCCGCTTGGCCACCGGCATCGGTTCTCCGGTCAGCATCGCTTCATCCACGCTGCTCGTTCCCTCGGCGATGGTGCCATCGGTGGGCACTTTCTCGCCGGGGCGAACACGCAATCGATCGCCGACTTGCACCGATTCGAGTGACACATCGGTTTCGGTGCCATCGGCGTTCACTCTTCGAGCGGTGGTGGGGGCCAGCGCCAGAAGTGCGCGAATCGCGGAGCCGGTTTGCTTGCGGGCACGTAGTTCGAGTACCTGCCCCAATAACACCAGCGTAACGATGACCGCGGCCGATTCGAAGTATGTGGGAATCACGCCATGAATGTCCGCGAAGCCAGGCGGAAATAGTCCGGGTGTGAGCGTCGCCAACGCGCTGTAGAACCACGCGGCTCCGGTGCCGATCGCAATAAGTGTGAACATGTTCGCGGTGCGGCGCCGGAAGGCTTCAACCGCCCGCACGAAGAACGGCCGCCCCGCCCAGAACACTACCGGTGCCGAGAGAATCAACCCCACCCAATTCGCAATCGTCATGAGCGAGTGCGGCAGGTTCAGCCCCGGAATCATCGGGGCCATTGACAGCACGAATATCGGCAGTGTCAGCGCCGCCGCGATCACGAACCGGCGTGTCATGTCGCGGAGTTCGGAATCATCTTCCGCACCGAGCGAGGGCGTCATGGGGTCGAGTGCCATTCCGCACTTCGGGCACGTGCCAGGGCCATCGGCGATCACTTCCGGGTGCATCGGGCAGGTGTATTTCGAGCCGGGTGCGGCCGGAACCGGTGGGGTCGCGGTGTGGCTCTCGCAGCAATCGGGTTCGCCCCCGGTGGTCTTCGCGAGATACTTCGCCGGGTTAGCACGAAACTTCTCCTGGCAGGCACGGCAACAGAAGTAGTACGTGGTGTTCGCGTGAACAATCGACGCGGCCGCGGTCGCGGGATCGACGCTCATGCCACACACCGGATCGATCGCCGACTCGGAGATGACAGAGAGACTGGTCGAGGGAGGCGGTGTCATGCGAATACCTCCGAATGGGCACAAGGGCGATACGGCTTGCGGATCCATTTTACCCGATTGACACCGCAGCAAACGCAGCGGCGGCCGCCGGATTCCCAGGAACCCGACGGCCGCCTGTGTATGGTGATCACTTCACTGTGGCGATCACTTCAAGGTCTTGACGAATTCCAGCACTTCGGCCGGGTGCTTCGCCGGGGTGACCTTGTCGAAGATCTTGGCGATCTTCCCTTCCTTGTCGATCACGAACGTGACGCGTTGCGCGGCGGTGGTCTTCGCGTTGGCGATGCCAAGCCCCTTGATCAGCTTGAATTCGGTGTCGCACAACAGTGGGTACGGGAGCATGTTCTTGTCGATGAACTTCTGTTGCAACGCTTCGTCGTCGTTGCTGGCACCGAGCACGACCACATCCTTTGGGAAGTCCTTCAGGGCGTCGCGGAACCCGCACGATTCCACCGTGCAACCGCCGGTCAGTGCGCGTGGGTAGAAGAACACCACGACGTTCTTCCCCTTCAGGTCGGTGATGGACACCGTTGCCTTGTCTTTCAATCCGAGTTTGTCGATCTGGGCGGCCTTCAGGGCCACATCGGGGAACTTGTCGCCAACTTTCACCTTCAGCATGGTGTCGTCTGCGACAGTGATAGCCCCAGCGAAAACGACTGCGGCCGTGACAGCAACGGCCCGAACGGCGAAGCGGAACATGCGAAACTCCGAAACAGGGTGAGGGATCAACGGGATCGATCGGCGGGAGCCCAGTACAACTGGGCGAGGGCATTGTGAGCGGGCGGCAAGCCAAAAGCAAGAGGCCAGAACGCCACTTCGCCGCCAACGCTCGCCACGGTCGCGGGTTGATAGGTTTGCCGAACCTGCTGTTATCGGTCATCATGAAGTGGTGCAGAGGGCTTCCGCTTTGATTCGCCGCGGCTTCACGCTCATCGAACTTCTGGTCGTCATCGCCATTATCGCGGTGCTCATTGGTCTGTTGCTGCCAGCCGTGCAAAAGGTCCGGTCCGCTGCGAAACGGATTGCGGATCAGAACAACCTGAAGCAACTCGCGCTGGCAGTGCAGAACTACGCATCGGCGAACAATGGAACGCTTCCGCCCGCGCGAACCTGGGAAGGCAACGCCTATCGTTGGTGGTTCGGGCTGTGCGATCCTTCCGGCAAGCTGATCGACTTCCGCCAGGGGCATCTCATGCCGTATCTGGAGAACAATCAGGCCGCGTTACGCACGCCTGCGAAGTCGCCCGGCAAGGTGTATCTCACTTACGATGGCGGCACCGGTGGCTATGGCTACAACTTTCGCTATCTGGCACCGGTGCGGTTGCTCTCGGATGGAAGCGAAGTGTGGGATCGCGTGAAACTGGAGCATGTGCAGAGCACCAGCCAGACTGTCTGCTTCGTGACCGCTGCGGCTGGCCATGCGAATTCGCCACTCACCGGTCGACCCGGGTTGATCGAGACCGGTGCGGCCGAACCGCCCAGCCGCATGTTCCCCAGCGTTCACCACCGGTTCTTTGGCGATATCGCCAATGTGGTGTTCCTCGATGGGCACGTGGAAGCTCGCACCGATCGCACCCGCAACCCACTCCCGCCGAACGATCCACCCGGCCTTGCGGCAGTGCGTGACGAAGAAAAGCTCTTCGACCTCGGCCAAACCGACGAACTCTGGGACCGCGATTAACCACACCTGCGGAAGCGGTGGATTTATTCATTCACCAGCGGGACCCCCCTCCGTGAAACAATCTCCCAAAGTGAAATCATCTGGTGGCAGTGTAATTATCACGCCCTTGCTGAATCGTGCGGGCGAACGCAGTCGTGCGCATCACCAACGCAGTGGTGCCACCCGGCAATCTCACCTTTGTTCACAAGCTTGCTGAGAATCGCCCGTTAAGCGGTTCGCTTTATTCCTATTCGCGGTTCCCTCTGGTACACTCCTGTCATTCCTCTCTGGAGCGCAACCATGAATCGCCGCTTTGCTTTCCCCATCGTTATTCTGATCGCGGGGTTTGCCACGATCATGGCGATGGCGTTCACCACTCGCACGCCGCAGGCGCAGCCCGTGGTGCAGCCGATTGCCGAAGTGAAGCCGGGCACCGTTCGCGATTTCGGTGCGAAGGGCGATGGCACCACCGACGACTGGCAGGCGATTCAAAACAGCGTTCACGCTTCCCATGGCGTGGTTCGTTTCCCGTCCGGAACGTATCGCATCACCAAGCCGGTTGTCATCGATCTGGCGAAAGTCGGCTTCACCGCGATTCGTGGCGAAGGCGTGGCACGCGTGATCATGGCGGGCGAAGGGGCGGCGTTCCAGTTTGTGGGCACGCATGGCGGCACAGCCGATCCGAAAAGCGTGAAAGACGCCGTGTGGGCGAAGGAACGGATGCCCAGTGTGGAAGGAATCGAGATTGTGGGCGACCATGCGAACGCGGATGGCGTGCAAGCCACGGGCACCATGCAACTCACCATCACCCGCCTGTTGGTGCGCAAGTGTCGCCACGGTATTCACCTGACCACACGCAACCGGAACGTGCTGATCGCCGATTGCCACATCTACGAGAACCGCGGCATTGGCGTCTTTCTCGATGATGTGAACCTGCACCAGATCAACATCACCGGTTGCCACATCAGCTATTGCGATGATGGCGGCGTGGTATGCAAGGCGGGGCAGGTGCGCAATCTGCACATAACCGGTTGCGATATCGAAAGCAATCAAGGCACGGAACGCCCCGCGACGGCGAATGTTCTCGTCGATAGCACCGGCGGATCGAACGCGGAAGTGGCGATCACGGGCTGCACGATTCAGCACAATCACAACGCTGCCGGTTCCGCCAACATTCGCATCAAGGGGCCAAGTGTGACCAAGTCCAAACTCACAGATGAACTGCGCGACGGCCATGTGACCATCACGGGGAACGTGCTGAGCGATGTGAAAGTGAATGTGCACCTCGATCACGCGCGCGGCGTGGTGATTAGCGGCAACACGTTCTGGACGGCGTATGAATGGAATCTGCTGGTCGAGAACTCTATTGCGGTCACCGTTGGGCCGAATAACTTCGACCGGAACCCGCGCTATGGCGGCGAGGAAATCCCGACCACCGCGAACGCCATCGCCTTCCGCGATTGCCAGGATTGCACACTGACCGGTTTCACGCTCACTCGCACCCGAGCGGCAGACGCCGGGCTGGCACTCGAACGCTGTTCGCGGTTCAATGTCGCAAATTTGACGATATTGGATTGCGATGGTGTCGCATTGCTCATGAAAGATGTGACACGGTCGCGCGTGGCGGGCTGTCTGATCCGCGACGATCGAGACGACCGGGCGGCCGCGAATTCGCAATCGCTTGTTGCGCGGGGCGGAAGCGACAATATGATTACAGATAACTATTTCGGTCGCCCGCACGAGATCCAGAAAGGAATTGGGTTCGTCGAGCGGAACCACGACGCGAGGCCGCAACCGTGATCCGGTACACCGCGTATACCCTTGGCTACATGTGGGCGCTCCCGAACACCGTTCTGGGGCTGTCCGGCTTGCCGCTCGTGCTGTTAACCGGCGGGCGTGCTCGCTTTCATCGCGGCGTGGTGGAAATGCACGGCGGATTCGCAGCGTGGTTCCTGCGCAAGATGGCGGGCGGAGCCGGTGCCATGACACTCGGGCACGTGATTCTGGCCCGCGACAAACCGATGCTCGAGTTCACGCGCGATCACGAACATGTTCACGTTTCGCAATACATGGTCTGGGGGCCGTTCTTTTTGCCGATGTATGGGCTTTCCAGCTTGCTCTGTTGGCGGAAAGGGTTGAACCCGTATCTGGATAACCGCTTCGAGAAAGTGGCCTACGGGCTATTCCCCTGCTTTGGCGAACCGCCTTGCGATGCGGCCACGGAGGTAAAAGCGTGACCGCACACCGCACGTGGGTAAATCTTCAGCCAAAGGCAAGTTATCCGCAGATTACACAGATGACGCAGATTTCAAAACGAAGACCAAAAGCCGAAGTCAGAATCAGAATGTGAGTCTCTTTGATCTCTGATCTCTGCTGTTTGTCTTCTGATTTCAAATCTGTGTAATCTGCGTAATCTGCGGATAACTCTTAAAACCAAAGCCGAGTGATCCACAGATGACACAGAAGACGCAGATTTCAAAACCAAGAGCAGAAATCGGAAGTCAGGATGTGAGCCTCTTTGATCTCTGCTGTTTGTCTTCTGATTTCAAATCTGTGTAATCTGCGTAATCTGCGGATAACTCTTATCTGCGGATAACTCTTAAATGCGGATAACTCTTAAATGCAAGTCATTGGCGAGCCGCGTCAGTCATGACGGGGTTGTGGCAAAGATCCGTGTGTTTACACACACCGCTCGCCAAGATGCCCAAAATCGACCACCGCACCCACTGAGCACCGCTGGGGTGTATTGCCACGCAAAACTACGATAAGATTATTCGAACCGGCGGCGGCTGTTGACCGTCCTGTTAGTTGGTTAAACCGGCTCCCGACAACCCACCCACTCATCATGCCCCGCAATCAGAACACCGAAGACGCACAAGACCTGTTCACCCGCGGGCACAAGGCGTTCAACGCTGGCGACCACCGCGAGGCCGTTGAGTGCTTCTCTCGCGCCATTCGGCTGCGGCCCGATGTCGCGGTTGCTTACCGGTTCCGGGCGTATGCCTATCTGGAACTGGGCGATCGCGTGAGCGCGCTCAATGATCTCGATCAGGCCATTCGACTTAAGCCGGATGATCTGCAAACGTACGCCGATCGCGCGGCCGAACTCTACACGCAGAAGTCGTTCGATTTGGCGATTGCGGACTGCGACCGCGTGCTGAAAGCCGATGAAGGGCGTGCGCCCATCTATGGCCTGCGCGGGCGATGCCACGCCGATCGCGGGGATACGGTCAATGCCCTGAAGGACTACGATTTCGCCATTAGCAACGATCCCGAGAACGCGCCGCGCTACTTGCTGTGGCGGGCGCAGTTGCACCTCGATTGCGATGACCACGCTGCGGCCGAGGCCGATGTGTCCACGGTGATTCAGGCGGAACCGGAAAACTCCGAGGCGTATTATACACGCGGCATTATTCGCCAGCAGGTGGGCGATTTGAATGGTGCGATCGCGGACTTCACCGCCGCGTTGAGCCAGGAACCGAAGCACCCGCTGGCATGGCTGGGCCGTGGCATTTGCCATTTATCGCAGAGCAATTACGCCGCCGTGGTCGCGGATTGCGACAAAGTGATTAACCTGATGCCCGGTCTGGTGAAGGCTTACGAACTTCGCGGGACCGCGAGCAAAGCATTGGGCGATCTGGATGGCGCGCTGCGAGACTTCAACGAGGCGATCCAACTCGCCCCTACCACGGTTATGCCGTACAACTACCGGGCGGGTGTTCACTACTCGCGCCAGAATTACTCCGCCGCCGTGCGCGATCACATGGAGGCGTTGAAGCGCGATCCGCGCCACGCCGGCACGTTCAACCAACTGGGCTGGCTCTGGAGCACTTGCCCCGATCCGGATGTGCGCAATGGCGAGCGTGCCCGCGAGTGCGCCACTCGCGCGTGCGAACTGACCGAATGGAGCGAGCCGGGCTTCCTCGACACATTGGCCGCTGCTTACGCAGAGTGCGGCGAATTCGACGACGCGGTCAAGTGGCAAGAGAAGGCGATGGACCTTCTCCCCGAAGACCCGGATAAGGAAGCGGACTTCGGATCGCGGCTCGAACTGTATCAGCAGCGGAAGCCGGTTCGCGTTGCGGGGAGTTCCGCAACGTAACGGCCATCGCAACCCGAGATTTCCAACCGCCGGTTGCGGGCGGTTGGTTTCAGGAAAACTTCAAACGCCCTCACCCAAGTCAGGAATCATGGCCATGTCCAAGGAAACCCCGGCAGCCTCGCCTGCCTCGACCGCGCCGCGACCTCAGCAAGCCGGTACGCAGGTGCAATCGCCTCCGCAGGGGCCACGCCTGGCATCGCCGCGTATGGGCACCGTGGTGACCACCGCGTCGTCGTCATCGAATAGTTACGATGATCTTCCTTACGATAGCCACCCATTTTCGCAAACGCATCCGTCGCGGTTGGCCACCGTGGCCACGCTGTTTGGCCTTCCGAGCGCTCCGGTGGAAAAGTGCCGCGTGCTGGAACTCGGGTGCGCCGCAGGCGGCAACATTGCCCCGCTCGCGGAGCTTTACCCCGAGAGCGAATTCGTGGGCATCGATCTCTCCGGGCGGCAGGTGGCCGATGGCGAGCGGATCGTGAAAGCGGCCGGCCTGAAGAACATCACGCTTCGCCACGCCAGCATCACGGATGTGGATGAATCGTATGGCACCTTCGATTACATCATCTGCCATGGCGTCTTCTCGTGGGTGCCGGACGATGTGCGGCAGAAGATTCTTTCGATCTGCTCCGCGAATCTGAACCCCAACGGCGTGGGATATGTGTCGTACAACACCTACCCCGGCTGGCGCATGCGGGGCATGATTCGCGACATGATGCGCTTCCATGCGATTCGCTTCGAGACGCCCGCTCGCCGCGTGGAACAAGCCCGCGCGCTACTGGACTTCCTTGCGAATTCCGCCAAGAACGATACCGGGCCATATGGCACCCTGCTGCGGCAAGAACTCGAAGGGCTTCGCCACCAATCGGACAACTATCTGTATCACGAGCACCTGGAGGAAGTGAACGACCCTCTGTACTTCCACCAGTTCATCGAGATGGCCACCAAACACAATCTGCGTTATCTGGGCGAGGCGCGGTTGCCCACGATGGTAACGGCGAACTTCTCGCCCGACGTGCGACAGGCCATTGCCACGGTTGCCAGCGATCAGATACAGATTGAGCAATACTTGGATTTCGTTCGCAATCGCACGTTCCGCGAAACGCTTCTGGTTCGCCCGCAGGCCAACCCGAACTGGGCCATTCGCCCGGAAGCGGTCCGCAAACTTCACATCACCGCCGCCAAGAAGCCGGGCGACGACACCATCGATCCGAAGTCGCCCGATCAGGCGACGTATACCACCGTGACCGGCATGACGCTGACCACGAACAGCCCCATTCTGAAGGCGGCGTTCAAGGTGATTGCGCAGAAGTGGCCCGGTTCGCTGTCGTTCGCGGAACTGGATGAAGCGGTGTCGCAGATGCTCGACATCAAATCCGATGGCGGGAACACGTTGGCGGTGTCGCTGTTGAACACGTATCTCTCGTCGAACCTGATCGAGTTCCACGCCGCGCCGGTGCCGGCGGTGCCCGTGAGTGCGAAGCCCAAGGCGATGGTGACCGCCCGCGCTCGATTGGAATGTGGCCAGAGCGGTGCGGCCACCCGCCGGCATGAATACTTCCGCACCAATGACCTCGATCTTCGGCTGATTCCGCTACTCGATGGCAACAACGATCGCGACGCCATTCTGGATAAGCTCGTGCAACTCGCCGTGGCCGGTGAGATTAATGTGCAGAAGGAAGGCCAGAAGATCACGGACCCGGCGATTCTGCGTCAGGCGTTGGGCCAGGCGGTGGAAACCGCACTCGAACGCTACGCCGCTGCGACACTGCTGACGGAGTGATGATTCGGCTTTCGCATCTCGTGCTGCCTCGCACCCGAAACACGCGTTCGGGTGCGTGGCGGTCTGCTTCACGCCCTGCATTTGCGACGAACTCTGTCTCTCGATTCACTCGCCACTTCTGCCACTTATAATGATGGTGCTTCACAGCGAAGGGCCGTCATGAGCGATTCACACACGTTGATAGTTGGGAACACACCGTGGCCAGTCACGGTGCCGCCGGAACGGTTACTTTCGGTGCGCCGCGATGCCGTTGCAACGCCCACCGCATCGGCGGCCGAACTCACGCGTGCCGCACTGGAGCAACCCTTCGGCTTCGAGCCGCTTCGCCGCGCGCTCACGCCCGACGATCGCGTGACGATTGTTCTCGATCCCACGGTTCCGCGTGTGGCCGAAGTGCTGGGCGAAGTGCTCGCACATCTGGGTTCGGCTGGCGTCGCGCCGCAAGCGGTCACGGTGCTTACGCCGTCCGATGCGTTCCGTGGGTGGATCGATGAGCTGGCCGATGAGTATTCGCAGGTGCTGACCGAGACGCACGACCCCGCCGACCGGAACAAACTGGCCTATCTCGCTTCCACACAGGCGGGCCGCCGAATCTACTTGAATCGCACGCTCGTGGATGCGGACTTCGCGATTGTGCTCACCGGCCGCAACTACGATCCGCTCACCGGCTATGGCGGGGCGGAAGCTGCGGTGTTCCCCGCGCTGGCCGATGAGGAAGCACGCACGGGCTTCGCGGGTCAGTTCTCCGCGGCCGCGGTGGGCGGCGAACTGTGGCCAGCGCGAGCCGAATCGCTCGAAGTGCTCCGGTTGCTCGGCCTCCCGTTCCTGGTGCAAGTGATCGAGGCGGGCGGCGACGATGTGCAAGATGTGATTGTCGGATTGCCCGATAGCTCGGCCGAAGGCGTGCGGCGACAGGATGCCCGCTGGCGCAGCGAAGTGGATGAAGAAGCCGATACGGTGATCGCGGCGGTATCGGGCGACGCCGGCCGCATCACCTTTCTGGATCTGGCCAAGGCCGCTGCGACCGCGGCGCGTGTGGTGCGCAAAGGTGGCCGCATTGCAGTGCTCACCACGGCGGCCCCAGAATTGGGCGAAGGGGCGATGTTCCTTCGCTCGCTCGATGGCCCAAGCGGCGCACGCAAGTTGCTCGCCCGGATGAAGCCCGCCGACTGGCCCGCCGCGTGGCTCTGGGCGTTCGCCGCCCGCAACCACAGCCTTTATCTCGCCAGTGCGTACCCCGATGAGGTGGCCGAAGAACTCTTCACCACGCCCATTCGCACACAAACGGAAGTGCAACGGCTCATCGATGTCGGCGGGAAAGTCTTGCTGATCCCGGATGCTCACAAAGCCATGATCGAGGTTCACCCCGCATGACACCCGCCGACTACACCGCCGCCACCACCACGGCCGCACTGTTCGATACATCTGCCACTGGCAAGCTCTTGCTCACCGGGCCAGATGCCCCGATGTTCCTGAGTAATCTCTGCACCAACGATACCAAGAATCTGCCACTGGGCGGCGGGTGCGAAGCGTACTTCTGCGATGCCCGCGCGAAGGTGCAATTCGCAGTCTGGATCTATCATGTGCGGCTCAGCGACGAGCGGCACGCCATGTGGGTGGAAACCACGCCCGGCCGCAATGCGGACCTGGTGAAGTACCTCGATCGCTATCTCATCTCCGAGCAAGTCGAGATCGAAGATGTGACCGATCGCTTCGCACAGTTCCATCTCGCCGGCCCCGCTGCGGCGAGGGTGCTGCGGCAAGCGCTGGGCGAATCGGTGCCGGACTTGCCCGAGTTCTCGCACATGGAACGCACCTTCGGCGGGCAAGCCACATGCAGCATTCGCTTCCGCACTCCGCTGGGCGTGCAAGGCTTCGATCTCGTGTGCCTGAAGGAGCGGGGCGAAGGCGTGCAACGGTTGCTCATCGCCGCCGGAGCGACACCCGGCACTTCCGAGACTTACGAGATTCTTCGCATCGAAGCGGGCACGCCGCTCTTTGGCCGCGACATTGATGCAGACCGCGCGGTGATGGAAGTGGGCGGGTTCGATCGTGCGGTAAGCTACGCGAAAGGTTGCTTCCTCGGTCAAGAACCGATCGTGATGGCGCGCGATCGCACAGGCCACGCGGTGCGTTCCTTCTTTGGATTAAAGGTGCTGGAAGGCGACGCGCTGCCCGCCGGCGCGAAGCTCTTCCACGATGGGCAAGAGGTCGGGCGAGTGACATCAAGCTGTCACTCGCCGCGCGTGGGCCAATCGGTGGCGCTCGCGTACTTGCGGTGGAAGCATCAGGAACCCGGCATGCGTATGGAAGCCGAAACCGCCACCGGTCGGCAACCGGTCGAAGTGCTGGGCCTGCCGCCCGTGAAGTGAGAAGATTAGTGACACTCTGCTGTCACTGATCTTGATTATATCGATTCTCGTCTTTGGTTTCATTCATGCAATCATCCTTTGTGAAGTCGAATTCCGGAATCGGGGCTTGGGGCCGCACAGCGGAAGGATCGGGTTGCAAGCTGGTTCGCACGGGTGTGGCGCGTGCCCGCCGAAACGCCCGCATGGTATACCAGCGTGCGATGTTCAACCCGCCGAACACGAGCGAGAACACGCCGCCCAGGTTCAACCGCACGGGATCGAATCCTTGGCCGAGACCCGGGGCGAACCAGCTCCGCGTCAGGATCACGGTTCCCAGGATCAGGAACATCACACCCAACACCAGCCGCATGGTATAAACCGACATCGCCCCGCCCTCCGTTCGTTACTCTCATCATACCGATCGTTACACCATTGCGAACGCCCGGTCGGCGCGTGACAATCCTTCACCTCCCAGGAGCATTCCCATGAACAAGTATCGCGTGGCGGTGATCGGTCGCACGGGCAAAGGGAACTACGGGCACGGCCTCGATACCGTGTGGTTGAAGAGCGATCGCGCCGAGATTGTGGCCGTGGCCGACGAGAACGAGGCGGGTCGCGATGCGGCCGCGAAACGCTTGAAAGCTCCGAAGAGTTATGCGGACTATCGCGACATGCTGGCCAAAGAGAAGCCGCAGATTGTGAGCGTGGCACCCCGCTGGCCCGATTGTCACCGCGATATGGTTCTGGCTTGTGCCGATATTGGGGCGAGCATCTTTCTGGAAAAGCCCGTCGCGGCCACGCTGCAACAAGCCGATGAAATGGTGGCCGCATGCGAGAAACACCATGTGAAGTGTGCGGTCGCGCATCAGACTGTGTATAGCCCGCGCGTGAAGGTGATCAAAGATCTCATCGGCGAGGGGAAGATCGGCGACGTTCTGGAACTACGTGGTCACGGCAAGGAAGATGCCCGCGGTGGCGGCGAAGATCTGATGGTGCTGGGCACGCACACGTTCGATCTCATGCGGCATCTGGCGGGCGACGCGAAATGGTGCTTCGCCCGCATTCAGCAGAAGGGCCGCAAGGCGGTTGCGGGCGATGTTCGACAAGCCGGCGAACAGATCGGCCCCATTGTGGGCGACCACATCACCGCCACGTACGGCTTCACCGGGCTAACCACCGGCCACTTCACCACGCATCAACTGGCCAAGCACGGCGTCGGTTCGCGCTACTGGCTCGAAATCCGCGGCACCAAGGGAACCATTCATCTCGGCTTCGGCATCTTGCCGGTGGCGCTCTTGTGCGAAGATCCTTCGGGGATGTTTGGCCGCACCAAGGCAACGTGGCAAGAGATTACATCCGCCGGACTCGGAAAGCCCGAAACCGTGGACACCAAGGGTTTGGAGAACGGCAATATCTACATCGTGAACGATTTGATCGAAGCGATGGAGAAGGATCGGGCACCGCTCGATAGCCTGGCGGATGGGCGAGCGGCGTTGGAAATGGTGTTAGCGGTGTATGAATCGCATCGGCAGGAACGCCCGGTCGATTTGCCACTGAAGAACCGCAAACATCCGCTCACCGGTTGGTGAGCGGATTCGTATCACAGCCGCGCATGGAACCGCGATCAGGGGCCAGTATGCTCATTCTGCCCGGCTGGCTTGGCGGTGGCAGCACTGGCGGGCACGTCGAAGTCTTTGGTGCCATCGCCCTTGGGCAAGTCGGCCGCGGTCGCATATCGCGGGAATAATGCCTTATTCGAGACTTCAGTGTCTTCCGCCTTGGCGTTGTTACCCGGTTCCCAGGCTTCGATCTCCACCTTCATGGCCCCACTCACAACGCCCATTCCGCCGGTCCAAGCGGTATCGTATTCACCATCCTTGATATCGGCATAACCGCCAGGGCCAGTGTTCCCTTTGGTGGTGTCCGGGAAGAAGTAGATCTTGCCGGCTGGAATAGCTTTGCCTTTGAATGTCACTTTCCCACTCAGGCGAGATGTGTTCTGGCCGCCGCAGCCGAGTGTTAAAGCCAGAACGGAAGCCATGAGCGAGAAGCCGACGACCTTCCGGGCCGCATGATGAATTCGCATGGGAGAAGTCTCCGCAAATAGGGTGTGTGTCGTGGTTCAAATGGGAAAGCCCGGTCTTTCGACCGGGCGAAGCGAAGCTCGCTTACTGCATCGAGAGGATCAGTTCAATGAGATCGATTCGCCACCGTCGCGGCTAGCCGCAGCCAGATAGTTGGCCATCGCGACGTTCTGGTTCAGGAAACGCACCGAACCGTCACCCATCAAGAAGTTGCACCCGTTGGTGTGCGGGCTACCAAAACTGACATCGTTGAAGTTGTTTGAGCCGTTGTAGGGGGTCGAGTTGATGGGGTTAACCACGTTCTTGGCCACGCCCATCGCGTTGCCATCCCAACCGCGCGTCCAGGGGCGGTAGCAAGCAGCGTTATGGAACGAGATTTCGCCAATCATCAAGGTGTTGGATGTGCCATCAACGATCCCACCCGACAACTTCACTGCACTGTTAGGCCCGAGAATGCCGTGCCGCGAAACTGGTCCGTGCGTTGCTGCGCCTGCTGTGGTGTAAGCCGTCCCGCTGGCGGCGTTGGTGCCGCGTGGACCCATTACGCCTTGATAGTGAATGGTCTTGCCCGTTACGAATGTCGAATCTTCGACTTGTCCCGATGGGCAGAAATACGTGTTGATCTTGACGGTGTTAATCGCCGTGTTCGGAGCAGCATTGTATGCTGCGGTCATACTGGCTTGTTTGAAGACGTTATCCTGCTCAATGAATGGCAGAATGTACACTGTGTACCCAATATTGCCGGTCATTCCAACGCGCGCGGTGTTCGGGGAATTAGTGTTGCTGCCAGTTCCGCCTGGAGGAAGGCGATCGTTCGCATCATGATATGCGTGCATCGCGATACCGAGTTGCTTGAGATTGTTCTGGCACTTCATGCGAGCGGCCGCTTCACGCACTTTCTGCACGGCGGGGAGCAGCAACCCGATCAGGATGGCGATAATCGCGATGACCACCAGCAGTTCAATCAATGTGAACCCGCGTGATCGGCGATGGAACGGGAGAAGCATAATAAGTCCTCGGAATGAAAGAGAAGTGGGGAAAGGAGTAAGAACGACAAGTACCAACCAGATTGTTATTCTACCCGAGAAACCTCTCATTTAGCCATCATTACTTCACAAAAATCGACAAATTGGCATCGTAAACAAACCGATCTGGTATTTCTACCCAATTCCGAAACCGAAAGATCCCGCCATTCATACGTTTTGTCGTGTTCGTCACATTCGGCAAAAGTTCGGTTAAGCCGGCACGGAACAGTTGCCCGCGGAGGTCAGACCTGGATATGCTCGCCTCAGGGCCGGAGCACTTCGGCCAATCTTTTCCGCCGGAGTTCTGCCATGAAGCAATTCGTCTTTGGAGTCGCCACTGCGGCGGCTCTTGCCGGAGTCATCGCGCTTTCGCGTTCGGAAACCACCGCTCAGAACCAGACGACCGCGAATCCGAATGTGATTCAGATCGAGGCGGGGGAACGGAACCCCTGGACTTCGCTGAAGCTCAATAACGATCCGAATCAGTTCCAGTTCGCCGTGGTCTCCGATCGCACCGGCGGGCACCGGGCGAAGGTCTTCTCGCGAGCGGTGCAGCAAGTGAATCTGTTGCAGCCGCAGTTCGTTATGTCGGTCGGCGATCTCATCGAAGGGTACACACTCGTCGAAGATAAGATCAAAGGCGAGTGGGATGAATTCGATGGGTTCGTGAAGCGGTTCTCCATGCCGTTCTTCTATGTACCCGGCAACCACGATCTCACGAACGAGACGATGGTCACCAAGTGGGGCGAGCGCTACGGCAAGAAGTATTACCACTTCACCTACAAGAACGTGCTGTTCATGTGCCTTTGTTCGGAGAACCCGCCCGACATGGGGACGATCGACAAGGAACAGCAAGAGTGGGCCGCCAAAACGCTTGCGGCGAACAAGGATGCGAAGTGGACGTTCGTGTTCCTGCACAAGCCAATCTGGACGGCGACCGACCTGGAGAAGAACGGTTGGGGGCCGGTTGAGAAAGCGCTCGCGGGTCGCAATTACAACGTGTTCTGTGGGCACGTTCACCGCTATCAGGTCTTCGAACGCAACGGGATGAAGTATTACCAACTCGCCACCACCGGTGGCGGCAGTCGGCTTCGTGGACCGGAGTATGGCGAGTTCGATCACGTCGCGTGGGTAACGATGAAGCAAGAAGCTCCGCTCATCGCTCAGGTGATGCTCGAAGGGATCTTCCCGGACGACATGAAACTGCCAGACAGCGAAGAGAAGGGCGTACCAACCAAGAAGGTGCCCGTGCATCCGGTGAATGGCAAACTCGTTCTCGATGGCCAACCCGTGGCCGGTGCGACCGTGGCGTTCCACCGCTTGAACAAGGACACCGAGAAGTTCGCCACGGTCTGCGATGGCCGCACCGATGAACTCGGCCGCTTCCAGGTCACCACTTATTATCGCTTCGATGGCGCGCCGGTCGGCGAGTTCACACTCACCGCCGTGAAGAACACCAAGCCCGCCGAGGGCGAGCCAGCCAAGAACGCGCTACCGGCACAATACGCCACACCGGGAGTGTCGCCGTTGCGTGCCACCATCAAGGAAGGGACGAACGACTTGAACCTGGAATTGATGTCGAAGTGATTGCGAGCGTGGCGTGTGGTGTTGCAGATCGAATGCGTTCAACACCACCACACGCCGCCGGACACTCGTTACTCTTGCATTGGTAACATCAGTTCGACTTTCTTCCCGTCGCGCATCACCACGACGGGCACTTTCACACCCGGTTTGCGGGTGAAGCCGTGTTCGAACACATCCGCTTCCTTCGTCATGTCGGTCTTGCCATCAAGCGAGATGATGACATCGCCAGGTTTGAAGCCTGCGTTCTTCGCGGCGGCATGCTTCCCATATTGCCCGACGCTTTTCACCCGCAACGCCATTCCCTTGGCGGGAAGATTGGCGGGGCGTTCGCCTTCAATGTTTTCGAGCACCATTCCGCCTGTGGTCATCCCGCGAACCATCCACGAGCCGACTCGCCACGAAATATCATCGCTGCGTCGCCATCCTTTGGGCAATGCCAGCGTGAGCGTGACCGGTTTGCCGTCGCGCGTTACCACCGCTTTCAAATCGCCGCCGCTCGCCGGCGTGTGATGCAACACCCATTGCACATCGGCCAGCGATAGCAAGGGTTGCCCGCCAAGCGATTGAATCGCATCGCCCGCCACGAAGCCGGCACGCGCGGCGACGCTGCCGGGTGTCACGCTCTTGATGGTCGCCCGCTCTTTGGGGTCGAGGATCAACCCTTGCGATTTCGGGTGCGGATACGGGAACAGCACTTCTTCGGGCAGCGGTTCGCCCTTGGAACGATAATGCGTCTTGATCGCGTCGCCAATCTGGTGGCAATGGATGCAACTCTGAACCACGTTCCCCTTGTAATCCAGTTCCGAGCCATATTTGCCAAGCAACGGGAACTTTTCGGGCACCGCAAACAGCGGAGCGGGGCCACGCTTGGCGACAAGCGAATCCTTATTGGCGGGGTAGCCGGCGTGCAGATCGATCGCGCCTTGCAACGCTTTCGCCAGCCCATCGAGCGAAACATCGCCCACCCAGTTGGTGCGATGCGACCGCGTGCCAAACCGACCGTAAATCGTGCCATCGGCGTTCAGCAGAAACACCGCAAAGCTCTGATCGTAGTCATACTGAAACAGGGACAGATCCAGGCCATTGGTGGAAACCACGCGAACCCGCACGAACTTTTCGAGCAGGGGCTTGAGTACCGGATCGGAATCGACCAGATCATCGTCGAGTTTCACGCACTCCTCGCACGGAATGCACCGCAACACCACAATCACCGGCTTGTTCTCGGCTTTGGCCTGTGCCATCGCCTTGGGCAGGTTGTTATAAATCCAGAATCCATCGGCCTCGACCTTCACCTTGTCGTCACGCACTTTCTTCTCACGCGGCGTTTGCGCAGGTGATGGAGCCGGTAATAGCAGTACGCAAATCAACGCGACCGCAACAGTGAAACGCAACACGGCAATTCCTCATTGAAATTTGGGTAAGCCTATAACAATGTCTGAAGAGAACGGAAACAACCGGCAACTGCAAATAGAAAATGACGCTCACCCGATTTCATCATTTTGCTGTTGGCAACTTGTGAAACTGTGGTTAGAGTGCGGGAAATGCGTTTGCAGTTGACATTTAACCATGCCAGCTAACGAACGTAGAACCATTTCCAATTGATGAATTAGCCGAGATCTAAGCAGCAACCGTTGCGGGTTGTTTATCACAAACAACTTATCATCGCCAAAACCTAATACGTGGGATGGCGATCGATACGTAATGGTGGATGCAGCGACGACACAAGAACGTGCGTTGATTCATGGTCTTTCGGTATGCTTCATTTCCAAAGCTTTCATTTACAAGGGCATTTGCCCAACTCGGATCGGGTTTCGTTGACTGACTGAGATGAACGATTCGGTATCGTGTTCACACTCTCCATTTCGTTCCGTAGGAGTATATCACAATGCACCGTCCATTCATGCGTAAGGGTTTTACCCTTATTGAGCTTTTGGTCGTCATCGCTATCATCGCCATCCTGATTGGCCTCTTACTCCCCGCCGTGCAGAAAGTGCGCGAAGCGGCGGCTCGGATGTCGTGCTCGAACAATCTCAAACAACTTGGGTTGGCCACGCACGGCTACCACGATGCCACCGGTTTCTTACCTCCGCAACGAATCGCGACTCTCGCCGCAAGCAACGGAGCAGGCGGCACGGATGGCTGGGCGACGTGGGCCGTCGTGATTCTCCCGCACATCGAGCAAGGCCCGCAATACGCGCAGTGGAATCTCCAGCTTCCCTACTCCGCACAAGTCGCGAGCGCCGTTCGCAACCAGCCGAAGACATTCATCTGTCCCGGTCGTGGTCCTGCCGTTCCCAGCTCTGGCGATACTCAACCTGGCGCGCTCAGCGACTACGCCTGCGTTGTGGGTGCAAACGGTTCGAACGGCCTGATAGTTCCACCAGACGGTGTTGTAACCGGGACCAATGCGAGCGGAGCAATCATCGTGACCGACTGGAAAGGTACTGTGACGTTGTCGGGTATACCGGACGGCACCAGTAATACCATCATGTTCGGCGAAAAGCACGTTCGCCCTACAACTGATCGCGGTTCCGGCGAAGATCGATCCGTCTTCACGGGGAACAACGTCAACAATCACCGCCGCATGGCGGGTTACCAAACGAACGCCTTCCCGGTTGTGGTCGCAAATGTGACCAACGTGCGACCAATCATGAACGCCACGGAAGTGGCCCATCCCCTGGCCAATTCCGCCTTCGGTGGTCCGCACAGCAACGGCTGCATGTTCGTGTTCGGCGATGGCTCCGTTCGCATGATTCCGTTATCGATCAACCCACTCGTGCTCACTTATGTTGCCGCACGGAAAGACGGCCAGCCCGTTAGCCTGAACTGATTGCGGTCGAGAATATCGAGCCGATCATCGCGAGAGAACAATCGGAGCTTCCGGTCGTTCTCTCGTGGCTTGGTTTCCTCTCTTTCCCCTAACACATGAATGCTCGATCGGATTACGTCCCTTCGCAGAGGGTTTCCATCGCTTCACCAACACGGAACTATCGCCATGACGCTTCTACCTCTCTCATATATTCGCCCAATTGCTCTGAGCACTCTCGCGCTTGCCATTTGTGTAAGCCTGTGCGGTTGCGGCGATGACGCACCGAAGACCCATCCCGTTAGCGGCAAAGTCATCCTTTCCGATGGCGAAATCCAATCGCTAGTAGACGCCGAAGCGGGTGTGGAGTTGCAACTCGAGAGCGACCCAAGCATCCGCTCTTATGGCAAGATCGCATCGGACGGCTCCTTTGATATTCAGATGTCGCACAACGGCCGAACGTTTTTGGGAGCGGTGGAAGGCACGCACTTGGTCCGCATTGTGCTATCGGAAATGCCCGAACAGGCGGAAGCGGAGAACTATCTCGATGACGACGGGAAGCCGATCAAGTCCAAAGGAAAAGCCAGAACCAAGGCCAAGAATCAGAACCCGAAGGTCAAGGCGGATGCTCCTGTGGTGCTTCCGGTGAATGAGCGATTCCTGAAGTTTAACACTTCCAAGATCACTTACACCGTGCCGGGTGGCTCGGGCTTGGAAATGAAGGTGAGCAAGAAGTAACTCGTTCGATGCCGGGAAGCTCGGCGTGCGGCTGTCTTGACGCTCCTTCTTGACGCTCCTTCTTGACGAGCCGGAAGCGTGGGCGACGGTTTGAGCAAGAACCGTCGCTGATGCTTCCGGCTCGTCAAAACATGACACACAACCCGCGTCATGACCGACTGCGGCTCGTTGTGCGGATTGCAATCACAGAATCCCGAACTTCTTGAACGCCTCGGCGGTGGTCATCCCTTCGGCGAGCGCCTTGCGAACGAGGTTCTCGCCACTCACTTTCTCTTCCGCAAGCCGCAGCGTTTCCTCGGCGGCAACATACGGTATCACCACCACGCCATCATGATCGGCCAGGATCAAATCACCTGGATAAACCAACACGCCGCCACAATCGATCGGGGTGTTATGCGCGATCACATCAATGCGGCCAAGGCTATCGGCGGGGTGGAACCCATGATGGAACACCGGGAAGCCCATGGCTTGAATTGCGCCGGAGTCGCGGGTTGGCCCGTCGAGAATCACGCCGCGACAATCGCGATACTTCGCCGCCGTCGAGAGGAGTTCGCCCCAGAAACTCGCGGAGGATTCGGATACCACAAGCACATCGCCAGCTGAAAGCGAATCGACCGCGGCAAGCTCGCCGGCATACGGATGAAGGGGAGCCTGTTCGCGGGCGGGCACCGTTTGCACCGTGAGCGCGAACCCGGCCGCTTTCGCTTCCGGCCATAACGGGCGAAGCCGCGGGTGCATCGATTGGTTGCGGAAACTCAACTTGTCCAGCACATCGGCGACAACCGGCGTGTACAGTTTCGCGAGCCGATCGACCCATTCCATCGGCCGCTTTAACGGTGGAGAATGACTCATAGCAGAGTTGCTGCTTTCTTCATCTTGGCGAGGCCGGTCTTCGCCACCTCGTTGGGGTTCTGTTTCCAGTAATCGCGATTAAACAGTTCTAGTGATACGAAGCCGGTGTAGCCGGATGCTCGCAACGTGGCAAACACTTCTTTGAGTGGCGCGATGCCGTCGCCGGGGAACACGCGATCCGCATCGGTGATGGTGGTGCGATCGATCTTGGGATAGTCGTTGATATGGAAGATGCCAACGGCCTGCGCCGAGAGGAGACCCAGCCCCGCGAAGTCGGATCCGCCTTTATAAAGGTGGTACACATCGGGGAGGATACACGCCGCACCTTCTCGGCTTTCCGCGGCAACGCAGAGCGCTTCGCCCAGTCGGCGGAGCGTCTTCGAGAAGCCCCAGATCTCGACGATGGGCGTAACGCCCACTGCTTTGCCAACTTCCAGAAGTGCTCGATAGCGATCGGCCGCCGCGAGCAGATCGATCACCGGTTGCGTGAACTTCGGATCGTCTCGCTTGCTTTGGCCGCCAGTGGCTCCCACGGGTGGAGCCGCGATTCGTGGGCTGCCGATCTCTGCGGCCCATCCCATGTCGCGCTTGGCTTGTTCCAACCCCTTCTTGCGTCGCGCTTCGTCTTCCACAATCCATTCCGCGAAGCCGATTACATCCGCAACCTTCAGCCCCGCGTCTTCGAGGCGTTTGCGGAGTTCTTTCGTCGTACCACCCGCCTTCACGTATGCATCGATTTCCGACACCCACGGTTCGATCGCGTCGTATCCGGCATTCTTTGCGATATCGATTAACTCAACGATGGGTCGCGGCTTTCCTTCCGCATCGCGCACAGTGCTGGTGTTCAAGCAGAACTTGAACGCGGGCGCGGCGGGTGCGTTCTGAGCGGCCGCAATCGGTGCGGAAGCGGCAACAGCCGCAGTGCCTGCCGCAGCAAGCCAACCGCGACGGGAAAGGGAATCGGATGACATGAATGGAACCTCTGGTGTGAGCATGCGCAGAGATGTTACCGGAACAAGGCGGCTTCCGCCACCAACCCTGGCCCAAACCCGAGAGCCACGCAGGGCCGCGGGGCTTTCGCTCGCCGCAAGCGATCGAGAATGAACAGCACGGTGGGGCTGGACATGTTACCACACTCGGCGAGGATCTCGCGCGAAGGAGCGAGCGCGTGGGGCGGCAACTCCAGGCCTTCTTCCACTGCGACCAGGATCTTTGGCCCGCCGGGGTGAACCGCCCACGATGCCACTTCGGCCAGTGACACCCCGTTGTCGCCAAGCCATCCTTCGAGCCACGGCCGCAGGTGCTTGGCAATCAACCCCGGCACGCGGCGTGAGAGCGTCATCGCGAAGCCATGATCGCCAACCGTCCAGGCCATATCGGCGGCGGAATCTGGAATGAGACAGGAGCCGGAAGCCGCGAGGGTAAGAAACCCCGGCGTTTCCGCGATGTTCGCACCGACCACGGCCGCAGCGCCGTCGGCGAAGATCGCATTGGCGATGAGTTTGTCGGCGGCGTTGCCATAGTAGTAATGCAGGCTGCACAACTCGACTGCACAAACGAGCACACGCGCACCCGGTTCCGCAGACGCAAAGGCATTCGCCACGCGCAGGCCGTTCAGTGCGCCATGGCAACCCATGAAGCCCACATGCGTGCGCTGCACGGTGCGTGGCAGCCCTAATCCTTCAATCAGCGCATAGTCCACACCGGGTGCGCCGAAGCCCGTGCACGATACCGTTACCAGATGCGTGAAGGAGCGAGCATCGAAGCCGGATTCCGCAATGGCAGCCCGGGCGGCGCGCAGTGCCAGCGGAGGGGCTTCGACTGCATACACACCCATACGTTCGCCGGTTGTTGGCCCGACGCCATCGTTCGCTTCTGTTGGGATGAACGGCGATTCGGTGTGCCGCGTGCCATTGAGAATATCGCGAACGACTGGCCCCGCGATAACGAGATGCCGCTTGCTCACGCCGCTGTTGGTGTAGACCGGGCCAAGCCACGTTGAAGTGCGGACATCTGGCCCGGCCATAAAGCGCGCCACCCCGAGCGCATCGTCCGGAGAAAGCGTGTCGGGAGGCAACGCGGTGCCAAGGCCGTGAATGGCGAAACTCATACGGAGGCACCGTGCGGCAATGAGGAGGGGCGGTTAAGCGACGATACCACCGGGCGAGCGAACGCGGGGAAGGTTCGCAAACTGCGAACCGCGATTGTGGTGAGAGCCGGGGAACGCAACACCCGCGACACCATTCGGCACACACGCTGTCGCCGGCCAATCACCTGGCGGTGCGTCGCTTCCCACTCGGCAATGAGTCTGTTATCCCACTTCGTAATCGCGCGATGAGCTAGCGGAGCCAGTGCGGCCGCCGACATGATCGCCCACGCCATTCCTTCGCCGGTAAACGGTTCGACATAACCCGCCGCATCGCCCGTCACAAACAAGCGCTCGCGACCCAAGTGAAGCGGGCGGCGCGTGAGCGGCGGCGTTCCCTTCCACGCGGCGGTCGCGAATCCGGAAGGAACCGGCCAGCCCACTTGCTGCAGAATGGCTTCCGCTGCGCGGCCAGGCCCACCGTTGGCCTTCATGAATGCTGCATCGAACGCCGCCGCGACATCGAGCCGGCCATCTTCAACGCGAACGAAGCCAACATAGCCCCCGCTCCCGGTGGCCATGTGAATGGTGCCAGGAGTGAAGAACGCCAGTGCCGCAGTGGCAGAGAGCACCACGCCGGCTCCGATGCGCGAACCTGCTTCCGGTGTGGCTTCGCCGCCCGCCAGCCCCGTTGCAACAATGACAACGCGAGCCGTGTGCGTTTCGCCCTCCAGATGCACTTCACCCGCGTGGTGCGTGCGTGCCACCGTGTTGGGGCGGAACTCGACGCCCGCTGCTTGCGCCGCGTCGATCAATCGCATGTCGAAGGCTTCGCGCGAGAGCGCGCACCCATCGGGTAATCGCAACTCGGCGGCGTGCTTCCCGGCTGCCACCTGAACACGCCGGAGCGGGATGGCATCGCGAAGCGTGTCTTGCAAACCGAGGCGTGCGAGCGTTCGCGCAGCAGCGCCATTCAGGCAGCAACCGCAAACCTTGGTGCGGGGGAACGTGGCCTTATCCACCAAAAGCACGCGCGATCCGAGCCGTGCGAGTTCGCGAGCCGTTACCGACCCGGCTGGCCCGGCCCCAATTACAACGGCGTCCCAGTCCCAGGTCACGAACGCCTCCAGGACATCAGGAATCGACAGGGGAAACAGTGATGGATGGTGGCCCCATCAAGCCCCGCTTGCTTCGCCAGATCGAGTGATTCGGCCGGCGTGAACGCGGAGCGAACCGACGCGGGGCCATCGAATCGCACTACGGGCGAGCGAGTCAGCAGATGGCACGCCGTCCAGACCGCCGAGTAATTGAACCGCGAACGGGCGAGATCATTCACCAGCACAAGGTGCCCGGCGGCCGCTTTCATTCGGGTGAGAAGCAACACCGCTTCGTCGGCGGAAAGGTGGTGAAGAAACAGCGAGCATGTCACCACGTCGGAGCCTTGCGGCAGCGGGGTGCGAAGGGCATCGTGTACGAAGAATCGCCCGGCGGGCCAGTTCGCACTCGCAGCGGCAACAGCAACCGGGCTGATGTCGCAACCCGCAACTTCGATCGCGGTGTGCGTGCGTTCCGCCTTGCGCACCAATCCTGCGGGCACATCGCCACTGCCGGTAGCCACGTCCAGCACACGCACGGGCCGCGCCAGTTCGCGTGCGAGTTCGCGAATCGCGGGCCAGAGCACGCCCGCGCTATCCGTGAGGCGATTGATGCGCGCAAGCCCCGCAAGCGCGCGGTGGTGTTCGGCCGAGTCGAGGCCGGGGTCGTCCATCAGTTCGGGAATCCGCTCGCGGGTTCGCAAGCGGGTAAGAAACGCCATCAAGGCTCCGGATGCTTTGTATCGGAATGACTCAGGCCAGAATCGGTTTCACCACTGTGCCGGCCACGTCGGTCAGGCGGAAGTCGCGGCCGTTGAAGCGATAAGTTAGCTTCTTGTGATCCAACCCCATGAGATGCAGAACCGTGGCGTGGAAATCGTTAATGCTCACGCGATCGGTCACGGCTTTGAAGCCCACTTCGTCGGACTCGCCATAGCTTACGCCGCCCTTCACCCCGCCACCGGCGAGCCAGTAAGTGATGGCGTGAGGGTTGTGGTCGCGGCCGGCGTTCCCCTTTTGCACAATCGGCAATCGGCCGAACTCGCCGCCCCAAATCACGAGTGTGTCTTTGAGCATGTCGCGCCGTTCAAGATCTTCGAGCAACGCCGCGATCGGTTGGTCGGTTTCCGCCGCGAAGCCGCCGTGGTTCTTGGCGATGTTGTTGTGGCCGTCCCAGCTCAAATCGTTCTCCATGCCGCCACTATAAATCTGCACGAACCGCACGCCGCGTTCCACGAGTCGCCGGGCGATGAGGCACTGCTTGGCGAAGTGTGTCGCCTTGGGGTTATCCAACCCGTAGAGCTTTTGCGTTTCTGCGGTTTCCTTGTTGAGATCGAGCGCGTCCGGCGCGGCCATTTGCATGCGATACGCCAGTTCGAATGTCTCGACGCGGGCGGCGAACTCCGCTTCACCGGGCTGCAACTCGGAGCCGGAACGGTTCAGTTTCGCGAGCAGATCGAGTTGTTGCCGTTGGCGTTCGGCGCTCAGATCCGAAGGGCGAGTGAGGTTCTCGATTGGCTCGCCCTGCGGCTTGAACGCCGTTCCTTGGTAAACGGTTGGCAGGAAGCCCGCGCCCCAGTTCAGGGCGTGCCCCTTCGGAATCCCGCGGCCAAGCGTGTCGTACATCACACAGAACGCCGGCAGGCTTTGGCTCTCGGTGCCCAGGCCATATGTCACCCAGCTTCCTACACAGGGGAACCCCATGCGGCTCATGCCAGTGTTCATCTTGAAGAGGGCGGGCGAGTGATTGTTCGAATCGCTCCAGAGGGAGTGAACGAACGCCATTTTGTCCACGTGCTTGGCCATGTGCGGGAACAGCGACGATACCATTTTCCCGCACTGGCCATGCTTGGTGAACGCGAAGGGCGACTTCATCAGCGGGCCGACTTGCTGATTGAAGAAGCCGGTGTTCGGGTCGAATCCGGGCAGTTCTTGCCCATCGCGCTTCTCCAACTCGGGCTTGTAGTCCCAGGTGTCCACATGGCTTGGCCCGCCGTTCATGAACAGCCAGATCACCCGCTTGGCCTTGGCGGCGAAGTGCGGTTCCTTGGGGCTAAGTGGCGAAAGCGAAGTGTCTGTCGCTGGTTCCGCCGCTTGAAGCAAGTTCGCGAGGGCGAGCATGCCAAAACCGCCGCCCGCACGCGCGAAAAACTCTCGGCGAGAACCGTACGCGTATTCGGGAGAAGCGAACATGCGGGGAAAGCTCATCATGGCAATGCTCGATCATCTCGTGTGCGGTGCCGGCAGGAATACAATCAGTCTACCCGGTTGGCAGATTGTGGCAAAGCAACCGGCCAGCGGATACGCTCAGCTTCGCATTCTCTAACAGGAGCCTCTCATGTTCGGATCAGCGGGTTTTCGTACCGGGATCGCCGCGATTCTTGCCACAATAAGTGGAACGGCCTCTGCGGCCGACGAAAAAGAATTAGCTTCTGTCGTAACTGGCCAGTGGGTGTTCGTTGGTAAAGTGACCAACGCGCAAGCCGGGCCGGTCGGGCTCAGCGATCCGCCGCTGTTTACGTTCACGCTGTCGTTCGATGCAACGGAAAACCTGCGTGGGAAAAAACCGGATGTGAAGGCGTTCCGCTATTCCATTCGGCAGAAGAACGCGCCGGTGTTTCCGCCCGATCAACCCTTCCTCGTGGCAGTGAAAAAGTCTGATGGTGGCTGGGTGGTCTCGCACATTAGCCCGGCCGACAAAGATTCGATCGCCATCGCGAAATCGTTGTTGGCTCTGCCCGTTGGCTGGACGATCACCGATGGCAAGCCGGTGTCGCCGTGGGCGAGTTTGAAGACGTACGCCTGGCCCGAAGGCGCACCGAAACCGACCGGTCCGTCGTGTGCCAAATCGGGCCGCCCTGCGTTGTTCGCGGGCGATGCGGTTGCGATGACCGTTGAACAAGTGATTCCCGAGAAGGTCCAGGAATTCCGCAACCCATTTGGCAACGGGCAGTTCAAGGTGACGGTGAAGAACACCTCGGACAAGCCGATTGAAGTGCCCGCTCTGCTCACCGATGGCAAGACCATCTTCTGGAGCGATAGCATGTTGGTGATGTATCAGAACCAACCGCTGATGTTGGGCGATGCGGGGCGGGCGAAGGCTGCGAAACCGGTGCAATTGAAAGCCGGCGAAAGCGTATCTGGCATCATCAATACCCTCACCATCATCGATGGCGTGGAGTGGCCACGCGGTGGCTCGCGCGTGTACTTCGATTTCGCACTCGGCGAGAAGACCGCTTCTAACTTCTTCTACTACTTCTCCCAGTTACACGATCCGATTCGTGATGCGGCCATCAAGAAATTGGCGGATAAGTGATGCTTGAAGCGCGTTCTCTGGCGATTGCGAGAGAGCGTTTGTTTGCGGCGAATCTCTTGGCGAACATGATCCCTCTAATACTTTGCGTTCCGGCTGATTTCTCCGGAACGGTACAATCGTAAAAATCCCACGACACTACTCAAGACCGCACAAACTATGCCCCGCGATCCTTACGATGTTCTCGGCGTGACGCGATCTGCAACCGCGGAGGAGATCCAGAAATCGTACCGCAAGCTCTCGAAGAAACATCACCCGGATCGCAATCCCGGCGATAAGCAAGCCGACGCTTCGTACAAGGAAGTGCAAGACGCATACACGATTCTCAGCGATGCCACCAAGAAATCGAACTACGACCAATTCGGCTTCGCGGGGCCACCGCAAGGCGGCTTTCCCGGCGGCGGCGAGTATTCGGGCGGCTTTCCCGGCGGTGGTGGCTTTCCCGGTGGTTTCCCCGGCGGCGGCGGCGCGACCATCGATCCGGAAATGGCCGAGGAACTCTTCAAGCGATTCACTGGCGGCGGCGGTGGTGCGGACGGCTTCGATCTTGGCGATCTGCTTGGCGGCGGCCGTAGGAAAGCGCGGCCACGCGCCACACGCCGACCCGCAGAGGCGATTGAAGCCGAAGTCACGGTTCCCTTCGATGTGGCGGCCAACGGTGGAACCATCGCGATTCAGGTTGGTTCCGACAACATCGATGTGCGCATTCCCGCCGGGATTGAGGAAGGAAAGAAGCTTCGCGTGCGGGGCGATGAAAGTCGCCCGCACGATGTGATCTTGAAAGTGCGAGTCGCAACGCACCCATACTTCCGACGCGACGGCAACGATATTCTGCTCGATGTGCCGATTACCATCGCCGAAGCCATTCTTGGGGCGAAAGTCGAAGTTCCGACCGTGGGCGGCGAGCGGCTGGAAGTTAAAGTGCGGCCCGGCACATCGGGCGGTGCGAAGTTACGTTTGCGCGGCAAAGGGATCAACGGCGGCGACCAATACCTTGTGTTCAAGGTGGTAGTGCCGCCGGGCGAACCCGACGACGAAAGCCGAAAGCTCATCGAAGAGTATGCGACGCGGAATCCGGTTAGCCCGCGGGTGAACGTGCCCTGGGTGTGATGTGTCTGCTTAGCCGGTTCCGCTCGCTTGGCTTGCGAGAAAGCGAAACAGCGGCCGACCGAAGGATGATTCTGTGAGCCACCCACCGCCTTTCACGTTTCCGCAAACGCACCGGTTGAAGACACCGGCCGAGTTCGATCGCTGCTACAAGCGGAAGCGGTCGGCGGCCGATAACGTGCTGGTGGTATACGCCTGCGAGAACGGCCTCACGCATTCGCGGTTGGGCTGTTCCGTGTCACGCAAGGTAGGTAACGCGGTGGTGCGCAACCGGTACAAGCGACTGTTCCGCGAAGCATTCCGCCTGGCGCAGCATGAGTTGCCCACCGACACAGACTTCATCCTGATCCCGCGACAGGGGCCAGAACCATCGCTGGAATCCGTTCGCGAATCACTGCTGAAACTGGCCCGGCAAGCCGCACGCAGGCTTGATGCTCCGCGTCCTCCGCCCGCTCGTGGCGAAAACCCCGACGCGGCACTGCCGCCGAGTTAACCGGCCATGCGGTATCTTCGCTTCCTTTGGCACGGGCCGATGTGGCTGTTCTCCGCAGTGCTCATCGGTCTGGTGCGTGGTTATCAGAAGTGCGTGCGGCCGTTGCTCCCGCCGATGTGCCGCTTCGAGCCGGGTTGCAGCGAATACTTCGTGCTTGCAGTCAAGAAGCACGGGCCGGTCTTCGGCTGTGCGAAAGGCGCATGGCGAATCTGTCGCTGCAATCCGTGGACCGCAGGCGGCTACGACCCGCCGTGATTTGCTGGAACCCGATCGCTCACACGATTCGGCTCACTCCGAAGCGAGAACCCGATCGCTGACGCGATTCGGCTCACGGACTGGTTTACAATCGAAGTCAATCACTTCTTCTTCTTGTCGTCCCAGTTCGCCGAGATCTCTTGATCGGAGATCGACGACTTCACACCATCCGCCGGCACCTCGGCCTTGCAAATCCACAGAAGGGCGTTGAGAACAACTTTGCGGAAGTTATCGTCTTTCCAGTTGCGATGAAAGTGCCCGCCGGTGAAGCCCACGCCGCGGCCGCCATCCTTGCGTTCGAACGCCCACATCATCGATTCCGCCCGCCCCTTCGCGTCCTGAATGTGCTTGTATGGCCCCTTGGGGTACACATAAGGGCCATCGCGCACGGCATCGCTGGGCACGGCGGAAAGAATGGGTGTGACACCCTTCATGTCGTCGCGGAAACGCATGTTAAAATACCATTCATCGCGAATGGTGAATGGCTTCACGCCGTTGGCGATCGCGTGCTTGGGGAATTCCTTGAACTCCGGCGACCACATCGGGTTACACGAAAAAGAATTCTCGTAATAACCACCGATCCAGTTCTGGAACTCTGGCCCGCCCAGATCCTTGAGCACTTCCACGCCATAATGGGCACACATCAAGCCCACGCCTTTATCCATCAGCTTGCCGATGCGTTCCAATCGCTTCTCGCGTACGAGTGGATGCTTCGCGCCACCATCGGCGTAGCAGAGAATGCCATCCGCGGTATCCAGTGCGGAATCGTCTTCTGGATAACCGTTGCGGAACACGATGGTTTCAAGCCCTTTCACCGACTTCAGGCAATCGTCGAGGAGAAGCACGCCGGCATTGAATTCGTGGTCGCCGGGGCCGTGGCTGGGCGACCCCGCAATGAGAACGAGCTTTTTAGGCTTCGCCTCCTGTGCGAACACCGCGGGCGATGCGGCTGGCACTGCCAAGGCGGCTGTCGTGGCCAGAAAGTGACGACGGGAGAGTGTCATGGCGATTCTCGTGGGTGAAACGCTGATCGTTTAGAATTAACACATCATAAGCCAACTCGTCCCATTCGAAGCGCGGAACAGGTGGCCAAATTTATCGTATGATGTGGCAGGCCGCGAATTCCTTTCCGCTTCCGCATGGCATTTGCGTATAGATCGTTAGAGAGACAACGCGGCTTGGGGCCTAACAACTTGAAATAGGTAAGCATGTTGCCTTAAGGAGATGGCGTGGCTGGCGTTATGCAAACACCAGTAATGAACGAAGCCGATGAAGCCATCGCTCGCACGCTGAGCATGCGCGGTGTTCGTCCGCCCGCCACGGTGCCTGGATACGACGACTACGCATTTCTGGGGCAAGGAGCGTATGGCGAAGTTTGGGTTGCGGTTAATCGGAACAGCGGCCGCAAAGTCGCCATCAAGTTCTATACCCGTCGCAGCGGCGTGAGTTGGTCGAACCTGGCTCGCGAGGTGGAGAAGCTGCGTTATCTGTTCTCCGATCGCTATGTGGTGCAATTGTTCGAAGTGGGATGGGAGGCGGAGCCGCCCTACTACGTGATGGAGTACATGGAGAACGGTTCGCTCGAAGAGATGCTTCGGGCGACACCGCTTTCCGTGCACGAAGCGGCGGGCTTGTTCCGCGAAATCGCCGTGGCACTCACCCATGCCCACAACAAAGGGATTCTGCACTGCGATCTGAAGCCGGCCAACATCTTGCTCGATCAAGACCGGCGACCGCGACTCGCGGACTTCGGCCAATCGCGATTGACCAACGAGATGGACCCCGCACTGGGCACTCTGTACTACATGGCCCCCGAGCAAGCCGATTTGAACGCCACGCCGGATGCCCGATGGGATGTCTATGCGCTTGGCTCGGTCATGTATCGCATGTTAACCGGAGAGCCGCCGCACTACAGCGAGAAGCGGTTGCCGGGCGCGAACCTGAAAGAACAACTCGAATCGTATCGCAATCTGATTCAGCAAGCCCCAAAGCCCGATTCGCATACCAAGATTCGCGGCGTGGATCGTGGGCTGGCTCGCATCGTGGATCGCTGCCTGGAAGCGAACCCGGCGAAGCGTTACCCCAGCCCGCACGAAGTGGTCGCCGCGCTCGACGCCTGGAGCCTGGCACGCGTGCGTCGCCCGTTGCTGTTGCTCTCGGGAATCGGTTTCGGCCTGCTCTTACTGGCGATGACAGCCCTCGGAATCTACCTGTTTCGCGATACGGTTAACACCGCCGAACAGGAAGTGATTAACCGAACTCTGGAAGCCAATCAGTTCGCAGCGCGGGCGGAAGCACAGCAAATGGCGTTGGAGATCGAGCACCGCTGGCGGGTGCTGGAATTCGCCGCGAGCGATCCGGAATTGCGCCAGTGGCTTACCGCGATAGAACCGCCCACAGAAAAGATTGAACACTGGCTCCATGGCCAGCGAGAGAAATACAACCCCGACTTCCGCCTGGAAGCACAGGCGTCGCTGTGGATGGCGCTTAGCCAAAGTGGCCACATGCGTGGCATGGATCCGCCATTCCCGGGGCAAGTCGGCAAGTACTTCGGTTTCCGCGACTACTTTACCGGCGCGGGCCACAACTCCACGGAACGCGAAGGCCCACCGAGCCGAATCATCGATGCGCCATATCGCTCACTGGTATACCGTCGCCAGAGCACTCGGTCCTGGGCTGTCACGTTCAGCGTTCCCGTTCTCTCAACTAAAGCTGGCGCTGAGCCTGTGGGCGTCTTGGCCATGTCCGTGGAATTGAAGCCCGAAGATATCACACAATCCACTAACCCGCACAACCGTTTCTCCGTGTTAATCGACACGCGCGCCGATGGGAAGAGCATCGAAGGGTTAGTCGTTCGCCACCCGTATTTCGCTCAACTGCCAGCCGATTTGCCAGATGAACAAGTTCCATTGTTTCACAACGAGCGGCTCGTGGAGTTGGCGCGGGTTCAACCGTTCGATCCAGCGGGCAATTCCCCGCATCAATCGGGTTGGAAGTTGGCGGACTTACAAGATCCTGTCGCCGACAAAGAATTCGCCGGGGATTGGCTCGCTGCGGCCGAGCGTGT
The DNA here is from genome assembly GCA_041740855.1 of Gemmata sp. GTDB lineage: Bacteria > Planctomycetota > Planctomycetia > Gemmatales > Gemmataceae > Gemmata. The sequence goes on along the minus strand of JBGSLF010000193.1, from coordinate 8,765 downwards.
CATCGTTCGGGAAGGCCGCGCGAATCCGAAAGACAGTGGCTTTCTGGTGATCGTGCAAGAGAGGCGTGAGAACGTGCTTAAGCCGGTCGCTGAGCTTCGCAACCGGCTCAGTTTAGGGGCCATTGGTGCGGGCTTGTTCCTTCTGGTGATAGTTGCGTTGATCTGGGCGGGAACGATCTCGGTGTTGGATGGTGCGCCCAAATCGCGAGTCACCCGACTCCTGCGCCGCTGGGCGGGGTTACCAACCGGAATCAGTGGAAGTTCCTCCGTCAGTGCAAGCCTGGGCACGGCCGACACCGGCGGTGCCGGCGAACGCAAGAGTGTGTGAGCCGCCCAGAGATTCTGCCGAAAATACTCGCTACACTTCACGAGTCGGGTAGCACATCGCCCCGCGTGCGGGTAGAAGATTTTCATGCTACTCATCGCACAAGGACGTAATCGCGGCGAATCCTGGCAACGGGCACTCCCGCAGGGCGGAACAATCACACTTGGACGCGAGTCCCCCGATTGGAACGCGCCGTGGGAACCGTTTCTCGCCCGCCAGCACGCGGAACTCACCGCGCATAACGATCATTTCCGTATCCAACGTGTGCTGGCTGCTACCAATCCGATCTTTCATGGCGGCAAGCCTTGCGATGCCTTTGATCTTCACCCCGGCGAAACGTTCGTTATTGGCCACACCGTGTTCTCACTTGCAGATCCTGCGGGGCTTGTGTCCACTCTTTCGCCCGATAGTGGCCCCGAACCGATCGAAGCGCTGACCGTGATGCACCGCGAACTGGACCGCATTGCGTTCCGCGATGCACCGCACCGGCTTGATGTGCTCAGCAAGTTACCGGAAGTGATTTCCAGTGCCGCAGACGATTCCGATCTGTTCGCTCGCCTGGGCGATATGCTTCTGGCAGGAGTTCGCCAGGCCGATGCCGTCGCATTGGTTAACGCATCGCGTGTGTTGCACTGGGATCGGCGACGCGTGGCAGATGGGCCATTCGAACCGAGCCGGCGGCTCATCATGGAGGCGGTCGAACGCCAGAACCAAACGGTGTTGCACGTCTGGGATGGCACCAAAGATCACGCCCGCCCCAACGATCGATTCACCAAACTTGGCGGTGTCGATTGGGCGTTTTGCACACCAGTGCCGGGTGAAGGTTGCCCGGGTTGGGGCCTGTATGTCGCGGGTCAGTTTTCCGGACTCGATGCCCGCACCTTGCTTGCGCCATGGGAATCGAATGAACTGCGCGACGATGTGAAATTTACGGAGTTGGTCGCCGATATCCTTGGCGCGTTGCGGCAGGTTCATGTTCTGCGTGAACGCCAGGGCGTGTTCCGGCGGTTCTTCTCGCCCGGCGTGATGAACTTGCTTTCCGGTAAAGATGCGGCTCATTCGCTCGAACCGCGTGAAGCGGATATCACCGTGCTGTTCTGCGACTTGCGGGGCTTCTCGCAGAAAGTGGAAGCCTCGACCGACGACCAACTTTCCGTGCTGAACCGCGTCAGCACCGCACTCGGAGTGATGACGCGAAACATTCTTGAGTTCCGTGGGGCGATCGCGGATTTCCTGGGCGATGCGGCGCTGGGTTTCTGGGGTTGGCCCATCGATAACCCCGGCAAGACCGAAGACGCCTGTCGGGCCGCGCTTGGCATTCGCGAGGCATTTGAAGAAATCAGCCGCGATCCGGCGCACCCGCTCTACGGGTTTCGCGTGGGAATTGGAATCGCTTCCGGGCGTGCTGTTGCCGGTGGGATCGGCCCGGCCGAGCAGGTGAAAATTACGGTGTTCGGATCAGTCGTTAATCTCGCCTCGCGGCTCCAGGACATGACCAAACTCCTGCGCGTGCCCATTCTGGTCGATGAACCCACGGCAAACTTTGTGCGGCAACACACTTCCCCCGATGTGGCTCGTGTGCGGCGGCTCGCGCACGTCCGACCTTCCGGGCTTTCTACTCCGCTCACCGTGGCGGAGTTGATTCCGCCTGTCGGAACCGCGAAAGCGCTCTCGAACGAAGATGTGACCGCCTACGAAAAAGCCCTTGATGCGTTTCTCGCGGGCGATTGGGAAAGCGCTTACAACCTGCTGCACCGCGTAGCGCCAACCGATCGCGGCAAAGATTTGCTCACCGGATTCATCTTGCACCACAACCGCACGCCGCCGGCAAACTGGGCTGGCGTGATTCCACTTGAAACCAAGGGATAAGTCGCACGCCATGCCGGATCAGAGATTACATTTTGGAATGATCCGCAGATAAGAGGAGCGATCCGCAGATTACGCAGATGACACAGATTGGAAATCAGAAGACGAATGTGTTTTGTTTTGAAATCTGCGTCTTCTGTGAAATCTGCGGATGGTAAGTATTGGGTTTTGAAGCGATCCGCGTGATCTGTGAAATCAATCGATAGCCTCTGTCGCTCCGCACTTCGCCTTGTTTCTCGCATGTGAAGCGTTATCTCCTTTGAACAGCGAATTCTCCCGTGGAGTGACGAATGCGGCAGGGTGTCATTGCGGTTTGCGTGGTGCTGTTGGGTTGTAGCGTGGGGTTCGGTCAGGCTGTTGTTCCGCCGCCAGGTGGTACGCAGTTCTTCGGCGCGCCGCCCACGGAAAAGTTCGACGACAAGGCCGCCTTCAAGGGATTGCCACCTGTTCCTGCTCTACCACCGCCACCCAAGCCCGCGGAAGTCGTGGTTCCGGATGGTTCGTTGCCCACGCCGCCGCCACGCAAGATCTGGACGGGTGGGCTTGAATTCGGGCTGAACGGCAGTCAGGGCGATAGCAATGTGCTGAACATCAAACTTGGTTCGCTCCTGGATCGAAAGACCGAGAGCAACACCTTCCATCTCGATTTTCTGTACACGTTGAACCGTGAAAACGGTTCGGTCAGTCAGAATCAGGCTTTGCTCAACGCACGCGACGAAATACTGTTTCCCGATTCGCCCTGGAGTCTGTTCACGGCGGTGCAGTTGGAATACGACGATTTGCGATCCTACGATTTCCGGATCGGCGTGTATGGCGGTTTTGGTTACCTCTGGCTCGATAACGGCACAACGCTGTTCAAGACGCGAGCCGGTGCCGGTGCCACGCGCGAGATTAACTCACGCCCCGGCCCGCCGGCCGACCGTTGGGTGCCGGAAGCCGTGTTCGGTTTCGACTTCAACCACCGCTTCACGGAACGGCAGGGCTTCGTTTCGAGCGTGGATATCTATCCCAGTCTGAGCCAACTTGGCGAGTATCGTGTTCGCGCCAGAGCGGCGTACGAAATCATCATCGACCCAGATCACGGCATGGTGCTTCGGCTGGGTATTCAGGAACGCTTCGATAGCAACCCGGGTGCCGGCCAACGTAACTCGCTCAATTACTTCGCGACCCTCATGTTCCGGTTCTAAACCTGTGGCCGTGGCTTTAGAAACCCGCGGCTTCGTGCAGCGATGGCCCGCGAACCAGTGTGAACATCTTGGCCAGATCTTCGCGGAACAGATAATCGGCCTCGCGGTGCGGAATGGTGTGTCGCACGAGTTGATGGGCCGCGATCACCCCGCGACCGGGCTGCAGCGGAAGCCGGTAATCGAGCGCCTGCGCCGCGGTTAGCAATTCGATGGCGAGCACAGTCTCGACGTTCTCGAACACCCGCAACAACTTCACCGCCGAGATGCTCCCCATGCTCACATGATCTTCCTGGCCCAAACTCGTTGGGATTGAGTCCACACTGGCCGGGTGACATAGCACTTTGTTCTCGCTCACCAGCGCGGCCGCGGTGTATTGCGGAATCATGAACCCCGAGTTCAAGCCGGTTTCTCGCATCAGCAACTTGGGTAATCCGTCTTCTCCTTCGAGCAATAGATAGATGCGGCGTTCCGAAATGCTTGCCAGTTCCGCAAGGGCGATGGCGCTAAAGTCCAGCGCCAGTGCCAGTGGTTGACCGTGGAAGTTTCCGCCGCTAAGGATATCGCCATTCTCGAACACCAGCGGGTTATCGGTGACGCCGTTTACCTCGGTTTCGTGAACCGCCAGTGCATAGTTCAGTGCGTCGCGGCTGGCACCATGAACTTGCGGCACGCAGCGGAGGCAATAGGGGTCTTGCACTTTGCCGCAGTTCCGGTGCGATTCGAGAATCTCGCTCTCTTCGAGCAATCGCAAGATGTTCGCGGCAACGATCCCGTGGCCCGGATGTGGCCGCACCGCGTGGAGCCGCGGGTCGAATGGGCGAGCGCTGCCTTGCAATGCTTCCAGCGACATGGCCGCCGCCAGATCGCAGAGATCGAGCAACCGCACGCACCTCTCCAGAATGAACGCCCCATACGCACTCATGAACTGCGTGCCGTTGATCAGTGCCAGCCCGTCTTTCGCGGCCAACTCGATCGGTTCCAGTTCATAGGCTCGCAACACATCCGCGGCGGGAACGGGATCGCGCCCGGCATCGTCCCAGAACTCGCCGTAACCGATTAACGGCAGACACAGGTGTGCCAGCGGTGCGAGATCACCACTGGCACCCACGCTTCCGCGACTGGGCACCACCGGGGTGAGATTGAGGCGATCGAACTCAAGCAATCGGCGAAATGTGGGCAACGATACGCCGGAATAACCCAGGCCCAGCGAATGAATCTTGAGCCGGAGCATCAGGCGAGTGATGTCGCGTGGCACCGGTTCACCCACGCCCACCGCATGACTTAGCAGCAGGTTGCGCTGGAGTTGGTGCAGTTGCTCTGTGGGTATCCGGCGATGGGCGAGCGCTCCAAAGCCCGTGTTGATCCCGTAGTGTGCAGCGCCATCGGCGATGGCGGCTTCAACGCGTTCTCGGCTAATTGCGACAGCGGAATCGTTGGAACGAAGGTGAGCCATGCTCGCGGCGAGATCCGCGTGCAGACGGCGAAGTGAAATACGTGGCGAGAGCATGATTTGCCTGCACCCGGGGCAAACCCGATCTCGCCGCGATTGCGAACGAAATGATTCGGGTTCACGTTCCCATGATGTTATATCCGCAGTCCACATACAGAATCTGGCCGGTCACTGCCGAGGCGAGTGGGCTACACAGATACAACGCGGCATCGGCGACTTCCTGCGGGCCAATCGCCCGACGCAACGGCGAATGCTCGGCGGCATGCTCGATGAGCTTATCGAAGTCTTTGTTAATCGCGCGGGCGGCGCGGCTGGCGTATGGCCCGGCCGAGATCAAGTTCACCCGCACGTTGCGGTCGCCCACAAACCACGCGAGTTGTTTCGCGTCAATCTGCAAGGCCGCTTTGCACGTCGCCATGCCGCCGCCGTAATGCGGGACGACCTTTTCACCCGCCACATACGTTAAGCCCACCACGCTGGCTCCGCCTGGTCGATTCGCCATGTGTGGCGCTGCCGCTCGCACCATGCTCGTGAGGGAATACGCCGATATCCCCATCGCTTCGTGGTATGCCTTGCGGCTGGTGTCGATGAGTGGCTTGGTCACTTCGCGGCTAAACGCGATCGAATGCACCAGAATATCGATGCCGCCAAATTCCTTACCCACGGCGTCCACGGTGCCCTGAATGGAATACTCGGGGAACTTGGCAAACCGGCGATCGTTCTTCACTTCGTCGGGCACATCCGCCATGGTGTCGTAACTGGCATCCATTGGCAGAACTTTCTCGGGCTTGAATTCCGTCTTCCCGTCTGGGAGCAAGCGGCTTTCGCGGTCGGCTTCGCGTGTGAGAATGCTTTCCACGATCCCGGTCACGCGCGGGTGGCATGCCAGCACCACGCGGGCACCGGCGGCTTGCAACGCCTTTGAGATGAACCAGGCAAAGCTCTCGTTATCGCCAACGCCAGAGACGAGGGCAATCTTGCCGGTGAAGTCCAGTGCGATCATCGGAAACCTCGGAATACGAAACGGCACACGGACAGGTTAGCCATCCGCGTGCCGTTGTATAGATCGATTTTCGTGGCGGCTTCCCGCCTCAGGCTATTCCGATCACTTGATGGCGTAGTATTGGGCTTCCAGGGGTTCCACCAGTGCCGCCAGGCGTTCGGGTTCGTTCTCCAGAACCGTCTGCACGCGAATCAGGGCGTAACGAGCCACACCATGGCGAAAAGTCGGTTCTCGGTAAATGATCGTCCAGTTGGAATAAAAGCCTTCTCGTTCTCTCAAAAGCGGGGTCAGTTCTGTAATCGCTTGCTCTAGCGTGATCTCTTCCCGTGCCAGTTGCATCACGATGTGGTTGCAAGCTTCTGTTTCACGATGCAGGTTGATGGATTTCGCTTCTAACAACGCCGTACGTTGGCCCGCGTCGCGGAGCGAACGGCGAACGTCTCCGAAATGCCAACAATCCAGCCCCATTCGTTCGAGCCAGCCGGGCGCAATAACGACTGCGCCTCCGATGCATAAAGCCAAACTCGAAACAGCAACTAATGGAATTCTTCTCATTCGACGGGCGATCATGACAGACTCCTTCAGAAAGGGAGCAGTGAGTCAGGTTGTCATTCACAGTCAATACGTTTGAGAACCGTGCACATTTCAAAAGCGAAAACAGAACGGAGAGGAGAAGAGAACCAGACTTCCAATTGCGGGTGATTAAACGGAAACGTTTGAGTGCGGATAATTAGCTTGCTCGGCGTTGTAATACACTCTAACTGTACAACGCAAATTTGGGCACACAAGAGCAACGCGAGCACCGCGGTGCACTAGTTACAATCGCGTTTCCGTGCGCTATACGGAGATTACTACCCGATGGCGGCGTACTGTCGTTCGAGGCGTTCGGTCACTTCCGCGAACCGTGCGGCATCGCCTTCAAGTAAGCTCTGTGCACGTGTTATGGCATAGCGTGCAACGCCGTGCTTGAATGTGGGCACTTTGTACAGGTGCTTCCAGCCTGCGTAAAACCCCTCGCGATTCGCCAGAATCGGCGAGAGTTCGGCTACAGCTTGCTCTAGCGTAATCGTGCCGTTCACTAATTGAGTTGCGATGTGGCCACAGGCTTCCTTCTCCCGTTGCGATTCGCGAAACTTGGAGTCGATTCCGATTCGTTGCTGATCCACATCGCTGAGTTGTTGGCGAACCGCCGAGAGATTCCAAACATCCAAGCCTGCCTCGCTTGCCCACCATGGCACAGCCGCGACAACCAAAGCAAAACTCAGCATGACAGTCGATAGAGCAACGACGCGGGCTTTTCTGGCATGATGGGCAATCATGTTTCGTTCTCGGTCCAGGTTGGGAGAGATTTCAGATCCGAAGACCCGCTATCGCTTTTCGACCTCTTCGATAGAGACAAACGTTTCGAGGATGGTAAAGCGGACAAAAACAAAACTAAGTCAGAAAGAACAGCGAGTGTAGTAAGCTGAACGTTGCAACTGAAAGATCTAAGTGAGACGTTATAACTGGCGCTATCGTACCCGGTCGAAAGGGATATGCAATATCAAAACGAACACAAGTTAATCTTGTTCACCTTTCTCGTTTGTCAATCGGGTTGTAACGAAATCGGCCGCCGTCGTCACTCTTCAGAGAGTAACGACGGCGGCCGATTGTGGTTCTGAAGTTGTGGCGTGCGGCCGATTTACCGGCTTGGCGTCATTCGCGTGAGAGCTTGCTTGGCTGCTGCCTTCACTTCAGCCGAAGAATCTTCGCACGCTTTCATCAGGAAAGCGGAGAAGCCGGGATCGTAGTAGCCGAGCTTCGACAGCTCTTCGATGCACACCACTCGCACCACCGAAGCGCGATCGTGCTGCGCGGCCCGGAACAGAATCTCTTTCACGGTATCGGAACTGCCATGTCGCCCACTCGATAAGGCTCGTGCCGCCAACGCTCGCTGGCTTGGAGCCAGGGCCGATTGCAGATTCGAGATGTGCGGTTGAATGTCCGCCAGCATCGCCTGCCCGGCGGGCGTGGCGAACTCGCCGGAAACCACAACCACCACCGGTGCGGTTTTAACTGGTGCGGGCATGCTGACCACAGGCGCAACTGTCGCGGGCATTGCTGCGGGTTTCACCGCTGGCTCGATCGTATCCATTGCCTTCGCGGTCACGGGTGTTACAACCGGGCTTGCTAGTTCTGCTGGCTTCGCGGTTGGCTTCTCCATTGGCGACATCGGCGACATCACTGGCTTGGCCGACATGCTATCCGGCGGAAGCGGGATCGCAGGCAGCGAACCGGCATCCGGAATTCCTGCGGGCGGAACGCTTGGTAGAGCGGGCGTGGTGGCCGACGGCGGCACCATCGGAAGCGTTGCGGGCAACGGAATCACCGGCGTGGGTGGTGCGACCGGAGTCACCGGTGCCGTGCGGGGCGGCTCGGCAGATGTCTTCTGAGCCGCGGGAATTTCTGGAACCACAATCTCCGGCGTCGCAGGCAGTGTGATAGGCGTCGTTCGCAGTGGTGCCGTAACCTTTGTCGCAGGAAGTTCGACGGCTGGCGTTGGCAGTGGTGCCGTAACCTTTAGTGGCGAAGGCGGCAGTTCCGGAGCAGGCGGTGCTGCGGGTGGCGTTGCTGCGGGAGGCGTTGCTGCGGGAATCTGTGGCAACGCGACAGTTGCGGTTGGTGGTTCGGCGACAGGTGGCTTCGCCACGGTCGCTTCGGGTGGAATCGTCAGAACGGGCGGCGCCAAGGGCGGCATCGTGGGAGAAGCCACGGGCGGCTTGACGGCTGTTGCCACGGGTGGCGGGGTGGGCACCGGTGCGGGCGTCGCGACCTTTGTTGTGGAGGAGGAGGCGAGCACGAGTACCTGCCGTTGACACTCCTGCACGCGCTTATCCATGGCGCGTGCTTCGTGCACAATGCGCAGCGACACATCACGATCGAGCGTCTGCAACC
>JBGSLF010000192.1:0-40029 GCA_041740855.1 Gemmata sp. | reverse complement strand
GCCGCCCGGTCCGCCTGGGCGAGGCCCGCTTCCTGGCGGGGGAGCACCCGTGCCTGTGCGAGGGCCGGCGATGAACTTCGGTGGTGCGACTTGTGGAGGCCGTTTGAGCACATCTGGCCGGCCGCTTGAACTACCACCCATGTTCGGCGGAATCACGTTCGGCGGGCTGGTGCGTGTGGGGGGAGCCGGTGCAACGGGTCGAGGCGTTACCGGTGCTGGCGTTACCGGTGCCGGTGTCGGCGGCGCTTCGTTCGTGGTTTCAGGCGTAGCAGGCTCCGCAACTTCTGTCGGCGGGGCTACCGCTGCAGGTGGAGTTACTGCGGGTGCGACTGGCTGCGCGGGTGGGGTTGCTGTTGGTCGCGAAGGCGCCACGTTTCGGCCGCCACCCATGTTCAGGTTGCGCATGCCTCCGCCGCCCATGGAAGGAATCACGTTCTGAGGCGGGGCTACGGGCACGGGTGGCGCAGGTACAACCGGTGGCTGTACTTTGGCTTTCACCGGGGCAATAGCCTCGGGCCGCGCGGGCATCGCTACCGATGGCGTTGGCGTTTCCGCAACCGCTGCGGGCTTGGTTACCGTTGGTTCGGATTGGGCCGAAATGGCTTCCGATTCGGGTTCTTCGACCGGCTCAATCGTGGCAGGTTCCGCAACGGTAGCCGGCTTCGATGCGGGTTTCGCCTTCGGAATCGTCTGAATCTTTGTGTCCTTGGCAACCGGTGGAATCACCGGTTTGGTGGGCGTAGAAGCGGTTGCCCCTGGGGCCGCCGCGGGAGACTTTGGACCTTTCTTCACGCGATCTTTGAGCGCATCGACCTGTTCTGGCTCGACGTTATTGAATTGGTTTTTCAGCCCGGTGAACCCGAGTTCCTGCGCGACGGCGACCAGGTCCTTACTGGTCAAGCCCAACTGCTTGGCCAGTTCGAACACACGAACTTTCTTTTCCTTCGCGTCTTTATCTTTCGTCTGCGGGTTCGACAAGCGGAACTCCTTGGGGGGTTTTTATCCGATTAGCCCCCGAACCGGTCCACGGCCGCGCCGTGGGCGTGCCGGATCGACCGACTTTACCCCGAATATGTTATATTCTAATCCCGCGATCCCTGATGAAAAGGGGAGTCGTGAAAGCTGCGCTTATCGGCAGGATTTCGGCAAGCGTAGCGAGGAGCTTACTTTCGTGGATTGGCTGCGTCAATTGCTGAACCAAACTCACTCCAAATAACACGCGAAATTGGCCCATTATTCCTCGGGCTTTTCGGCTCCTTCGACGGGCGTTTCGTCTCCACTAGACACCGCAGCCGGTTCGGAGTTCACGTCTTCGGTTACATCTTCTACTGATTCAGACGATGCAGCTGTTTCCGCAGATTCGTCTTCCGCTGCAACTTCCGAAGAAGCCTCTGCGTCGATTTCGCCCTCGCCTTCCTCCATGCTATCTTCATCTGCGATCGGTTGCGAGGCGGCTTCGATGCGGGCTTGCTCTGCAGCTTCCTCCGCCATTCGGCGTTCTTCCTCAACGCTCTGTTCCATGACATCCGAGTATTCCTCGGCGTACATCACGATCTCGTCGGACATATCCTCGTTGAGACCGGAGAATTCCGCCAGTCCGGCGGCGTCGGTCATAGTGATGTCATTGTAAGAGAGGAACCCTTGATCGATGAGAGCGTTGGTAAGTTCGGGGCTGGCGTGCGGAAGTTGGCCGAACCAGCGCTCGGCGCGTTCGAGCGCTTCGGCCAGTTCGTCGTGCGTCATAATCTCGATGTCCCAGCCCACCAATTTCGAGGCGAGCCGCACGTTTTGCCCGCGGCGACCAATCGCCAGCGAGAGTTGATCGTCGGTCACCAGCACGATGGCGCGACCAAGTCGGGCATAGGTGAAGACTTCTGAAATCTGGGCCGGTTGCAGCGAGTTGGGGATCAGAACCTGAAGTGCGTCGTTCCAGCGAACAATATCGATGCGTTCGCCGTTGAGTTCTTCAATCACGTTTTTGATTCGGCTTCCCCGCACGCCAACGCACGCGCCGACCGCGTCCACTTTCAGATCGATGCTGGTAACGGCCACTTTGGATCGGTAACCCGCTTCGCGTGCCACTGCGCGAATATCAATGATTCGCTCGTCGATCTCTGGGATCTCTTCTTCGAACAGCGCTTTCACAAAGTCTGGGTGGCAGCGGCTCAGCACGATCTTGACCCGGTGCCCTTGCTTGCGCACGTCCAGAATCACGGCCTTCACGCGATCGCCCACATGGTGGCTTTCGCCGGGAATTTGCTCGCTGCGTGGCAAGAGCGATTCGCTTTTGCCCAGCGATAAGATCGCGGTGCCCGCATCCACGCGTGTGACGGTGCCAACGACCAGTTCACCCTTTTTGCCGGCGAATTCATTGAAAACCGTATCAGATTCCGCCTCGCGGATCTTCTGGATGATCATCTGCTTGGCGGATTGGGCTGCGATTCGGCCCAGTGTTTCGGGGTCCAGTTCCACCTCGCCATGCCGGGCCGTGATTTGGCCGGTAGTGGGGTCGATGTGAACGTAGACACCTTCTTCCACGCCAAAATGTCGCTCGGCGGCAACCTGAATGGCGGAGGCGATCCCCGTGAAGATGGTCTCGCGGGGGATCTTGCGATCTTCGTGAAGCTTTTCCACGAGCTTCAGAATCTCGTCGCTCGGGTCTTTCTCTTTCTTGATCATCTTGGCCACCTCCCGCCGTTCGATCGCCCACCCATCGAATTGGTGGAACTTGGTGCAAACGCTCGATGCAAACGCTCAAATGGAAACACTAAAACCGGCCTGGGGTCTTTCCACGCCGCGGAGTCGGGGCGATTCGAAGCGGGTTTGCCATAAGACAAACGCGGTGCGAACCGAATCCCGACACCCCGATGTGAAGGCCCGAGGCCGGAGCATCGATGGGTCGTGGTTGTTTCGTAGGGTATTGTGTCTCTGCATGCGACGGAAAGCAAGAGGCGAACGCGGGAATTGAGGCTATTGCACGATCAACCCACCATGTCGAAATCTTTCGGAATGCCCGTATTGCCTTTCCCCTTCTTTCGCAAAGCAACAGGTTTCACAAACAGCGCACACACTGCCGCGATCAGTAAACCCACCGTAAACATGAGCACAGGCGGAATGCGTGTGTCCGAGGCTTGAATGCCGGGAAAAGAAGCCAGCACACCCAACGGGGCGAGAAAGCCCGCGAGCAAAATCACCGCGGCGAACTTTCCCTTTCGGCGCAAGAGAAGCAACCCGCCCAGCACGCCCAACCCCGCCGCTGCGACCATGCCGATGCCGATTTTTCGCTCCTCTTGCACGTCAAGCGGAACTTCCTTTTGTGTCACTTTCTGGCGTGCGTCCTCTAACAGCGAGTAGGCGTGGAATACGGCTCCAGCCACACTAATTAGTGCGAAAAGCAAGGCGAACGTGCGCATGGCGATCTCCGGAAGAGGTCGAAGTGGTGGGTATGTTGTACCCTGCAGTGCCACGCCCGGCGACTCGCGTCACGGCTCAATGATCCCAAGATCCAGCGCAACCAGATAGAGCAAGCCCCCGAAAAGCACATAGCAAAACACCGTGGCCATCAGCGACGACGAGCCGAGTTTCACCGCGCTTCCCGCCGAGGATTTCAGTTTCGGCACCAAGCCATTCCAGCCCACGGAATAGATCTCGTCCAACACCAAGTGCGACAGAAAGCCAAGCATCACGCCCACACCGAGCAACAAGCGGATGCGGCGATCGGGCGAATCGTATGCCAGATACACCAATAACCCCGCAATGAACATGGCGGGGATACTGTGATACATCCCACGATGCACCGTGAAGTGCCGAAACAGCCTCAGCACCACATAGCGCATGAGGATATAACCGAAGAGCAGCACCGTGAGGATTTCTTCGCGCGACATGCCCGCGTCCATCATGCGCGGAACGAACAGGATGGGAATCACGGCACCGGAGAGGGCGGACATTTCCCGCAGGGGCACGCCCGAATCGCTATCGAGGTCCGGGAGCATGCCTCCCACAGTGGTGAGGCCCGCCGCGAGAACGGCCGCATCGGTCGGGAAGCCGAGTGGTTGCACGGCCGCGCCGCCGTAGATGAATCCGACGACGCCTGAAACCGTAATGTGCATGCGAAAGCCGGCCACAAGGCACCCCAGGGCAACGAGTTCGGATTACGCGGCACTTCCGGTTGAAAAATCGGCTCAGTCCCTAATTTCGCTGCAATCCGTGCATTCTGCAAGCCCAACGACCGCCAGATTGATCGCGTTCATCAACACCTTTCCTCAACTTGGCAATCTGCGTTGCCGATACCGTGAATACCGGATGTTTCGCCCTTCCGGATTATGCGGAGTCATTCATGCACGGTTCGGTCCGCCTCCTCGTGCCTGTCGCCTTGGTCCTGCTTGCGGGGCCAGGTTGTTCCCGTAAGTTCTTCCGCGAACGGACCGATGCCGATGTGGCCGGTGTGATTACGCAGAAGAACGTGTTCCCGGCGTGGGAAGTGCAGAACTGGCACGTCTATCCGGACCCGCGCGCACGCTTTGCCGATCCGTTCAATCCGGATCGGCCGCCGTATCCGGTCGATGATTACGCGGCCCGCGTGCTTTCGCCGAACCCGCAGCATCCGACCAAGAAGAACGGCACCGGGCGGTACGATGGCGATGGCTATATTCACCTGTTGGCCGCGTGGGATGCGGAGAATCGCGCGGCATCGGGTGTCGGGGCGATTCAATCTGCATCTGCATCTGGCGAAGGTGTTGAAGGCGACAAACTCGTACCCGCCATCGCGCTCGTGCCCGCAGAAACGAACGCGCAACCACCGAGCGAACTTCCGATCATTCCGGTGCCCGAAGAACCAATCGGCCCGGGCAACGCGCCGCAAGCGAAGACGCCCGACGCCAAAGGCCCAATGCCTCCGGGTGAGTTTCCGGGTGGCGAAGAACTGGCCGTTCTTGGCGGTAACGAAGAATACGCCCGCGCACTGAGAACCAACCAGGAAGGCTTCCGCATCACGCTGGAACAAGCCGTTCAACTGGCACTCATCAACAGTCGCGAATTCCAGGATCGCCGCGAAGACTTATATCTCGCCGCCTTACCGGTCACGCTGGAACGCTACAACTTCGCCGCCCAGGCGTTCTTCACGGAGCAAGTCGTCCGCGATTTCATCGGCAGCGATTTGGACGGCGGCGCGCGCTTATGGCGAGCCGACACCACGGCGGGCTTCGGCAAGAACTTCGCTACCGGGGCATCGCTTCTGGTTCGCATGGCGAATCAGGTGGTGATCGATCTCGGATCGGACCGACTCGACGTCGCTTTTTCGAACCTGAGCCTGAGCTTCATTCAGCCGTTCTTGCGTGGCGGCGGCCTCGCGGTGAACCTCGAAGCACTGACATCGGCCGAGCGCAACATGCTTTACGCCATGCGGTCGTACGCGCGCTTCCGCAAGATCTTTTATGTCGGGATTGTGGCAGGTGGGAACATCACCAACAACCCTTATGGCCTTCAGGGCTTGTCTCCCAACTTGGGTCGCGGCATTGGCGGCAACTTAACGGCTCCCAGCGTGGGATTCTTGGCGTTGCTCCAACAGGCCGCTCAGATCGCCAACCAGGAACAAAACGTGGCGGAACTCGAACGATTGTTCCGGATCTACAAAGCCTCGCAAGATGGCGGGCAGGTGTCGCCGTTGCAGGTGGGGCAAGTCGAAGTGCAACTTCTGACCAGTCGCGGCGCGCTTCTGAGTGGCGGTGGCAACAACCCCGGCATTCGCCAGTATCTCGACGCACTCGATAACTTCAAACTTCAGCTTGGGTTACCGATCACAGTTGCCTTGGACCCGCAAAGCGCTCCGCTGAAACCGATCCGAGAGCAACTCGCCCGATTCGAGAAACTGTTCGCGAATTTGCGAGATCTCGAAAAAGCCGCCCGGAGTTACGGCCACGATGGACCGATCGACCAGTTCCGCGACCGTTGGCGAAAGTTGCTGACAGAGTCGGAATTGGTGAAAGGTACCGCCTTCGTGAAGGGTATTAGCGCCCGGTGGGATGCGTGGGCGAAACTCACGCCCGAAGAAGCCGCCGCAAAGGCCAAGGGCCTCGCGGAAGAACGGCGAAAGCTCCTTGATGAGCGAACCAATCGCCAGGTGAAGAACCTGCCCGAACCGCCCGCCGCCACCGAACGTATCGCGGAGATTGAAGCGGAACTGGATCTCGAGGCGCTGGAACGAGCCATCCGACTGTACGAAACTAAACCGTGGACGAAACCGCCCATTGTTGGCATTCCGTCCACCGAATCGGCCGCGTTCAGTGTGGTGTTCGAGGCGTTCTACATCGTCGCTTTGGGCGCTCGCAACGAGCGTGTGATCCAAACGCGCGACAAATGGCCGGAGTTGCCGGGCTTGCCGGTTAACGGGGTTGATCTGCTCGAAACTGATCTCGATACCGCTTACACCACCGGCATTCAGACCGCTTTGAGCCAACGATTAGACCTGATGAACGCACGAGGACAGGTGGTTGACGCGTACCGGAACATCGCAGTTCAGGCGAATTCATTGCAAGGTGTGTTCGATGTCGGCTATGATTACCGTATCAACACACCGGTCAACGAGAGTAAACCGTTTGCGTTTTCCTCCGACCGTGCCCGCCACACGCTCACGTTCCGGGGCGAACTGCCTCTGGTTCGCCGGGCCGAGCGGAATAACTATCGGGCCTCCCTCGTCAGCTATCAGCGGCAACGACGAACGCTGATGGCCTTCGAAGACAACATTGCCAACGATGTTCGCGTCGATATCCGGGAACTGCGAACCCTGGCACAGCTTTACAAGATCCAACAACGAGTAGTGGAACTCGGATACGAACAGGTAGATAATTCACAGGCGGTGTTATTCGCCCCGCCCGGACCTGATGCCCGGGCCGACGCAGGAAGCGCGACCGCCCTAACCGAGCAGGTGCTGCGTTCCCAACGCGACCTGCTGGCCGCACAGAACGCCCTTTATGGCCTGTGGGTCAGCTATACGACAGCACGGATGAACCTGTATCTCGACCTCGAGTTAATGCAACTCGATGAACGCGGGGTGTGGTGTGATGAACCAACAAGCAGACCAGACGACGTACCACGATCCGGACCTGAGCAACAACCGATCGAACGGCTCCCCGCCCCCCGCGGCGTGGAGCCAGCCGACCGGAAGTAGCCCACCGGCTCCGCGCTCGCTTCCCACTAAACCGCCGAACCGCAGCAACCGCTGGATTTGGCTTGTTGCGATGGGATTCGGCGGCTGTGCCGCTGCGGCTGGTGTGTACTTCTACACGCAATCCGAAGCGGAACGCCTCGACGTCATCCTGCACACCGTCAAGAAAGAACCGCTGATTATCAGCGTGACTGAGAAGGGAACCCTCGAAAGCGCCCGCAACATCGACCTCGTTTGTAAAGTGCGGGCTGGCACCAAAGGCTTCTCGACTTCCATCAACTGGGTGATCGACGATGGCTCGCGTGTGAAGCCCGGCCAACTTCTGATGGAACTGGATGATTCGGCACTTAAAGATCAACGCGACGCACAGGTCATCTCCATCGCGCTGGCGGAAGCCAGTGTGGTGAAAGCCAAGACCGATCTCCAGATCGCGGAGTTGCAGCACGAAAGCAACCTGGCACTGGCCCGCACGGCTCTCACGCTGTCCGAGATTGAACTAGATAAGCTCACGGGCTTGTCGTTCGATCCCGAACTCCGCTCGCTCGCCGCCGTTGCCAGCCCCATCGCGGCCCTCACGGAAGGTGGCTCGTACCGGCAAGAACTCGATGACCTGAGTGGGCAAATCTCGCTCGCGCAGGCCACCGTGGAGCAGAGTCAGGAACGAGCCGCGTGGGCCGATCGCATGGTGAAGCTCACGTACATGCCCGCCGCGCAAGCCCAGGCCGAGCATTCCAAGTTGGCCAGTTCGGTTGAGAACCTTCGCAGCCTGCATGCCAAGAAATCGTTGCTGATCTCGCACGACCGCCGGCAACGCATCACGGATCTCACCAGCAAACGCAATAACGCCTTTCTCGCGCTCGAAACAGCCGATCTCGAAGGCCAGGCCAAAATCTCGCTCGCACAGAAAGAACTGGACAAGAGCACTTACATTTACACCAAGGAAAAGGCCAAACTCGAAGACCCGCGCGATGGCATCTTGCAGCAACTCAAGGAATGCAAGATCTACGCACCCGACGACATTGAAGAAGGCTCGATGGTCGTCTACTTCAAGTCCGAGAGTTCGAGCCGCTTCTCCAGCAACTCGCAAGCGCTCGTGGAGCAGGGGGCGCAGGTGAAGGAAGGCCAGAAGCTCCTCCGCATTCCGAACCTCTCCAAGATGCAAGTGAGCACCAAGGTGCACGAAGCCATGGTGTCACGCATTCGTGGCGATGTGCGAGTGCCGACCAAGGCGGTGGAATTCACCCAGGTGGCGTTCCTCGCCAACCTGCACCCACTCATGCGGCTGTCTTCGTACCGGCCCGAAATCGCCGACATGGTGCGCGATGAGTTCCGCAAGTTCGATCCGCAATTCGAATACAAGAAAATCCAGGATGGCCAGCAAGCCGTCATTCGGCTCGATTCGCTCGCCAACCGGCAATTCGTGGGCCAGGTGCAACGGGTTGCCGCGGTCGCCAGTCAGGCGGATTCGTGGCTCTCCGATGTCAAGCTCTATCAAACGCTGATTCGGATTGAAGGCGAACTCGCGGCCGATGGCAAAACGATTCTGCCACTCGAAGGCGAACGCCTCAAACCCGACATGACCGCCGAGGTTGTCATTAGTGTGGATGCCGCGTCTGGCCCGGTGCTTACCGTTCCGATCCAGGCCGTTCTGGGAGGAGCCGAGATGGGAGAGCGACGCGAAGTGTTTGTTAAACGTGGAAACGGATTCGAGCGGAGATCGGTTCTCGTCGGCCTTGCGAACGAACGGATGGCCGAAATCCGCAAAGGCCTGACAGAAGGCGACGAAATCGTCATCAACCCGAAGGTTCTGATGGACGAAACTGACCGTACGAAAACGCGCGAAACCTTGGACACGAAGTCGGGCGGTGATCGCTCTAACGGCGAAAAGGGCGGCGAAGCTAAAGACGGCCCCAAGGGGCCGGGCAGTCCTGGTGCGGGTGGCGGTGGCCCGCCTGGTGCGGGTGGCGCTGGCAGCGACGGCGGCGAATCTCCCAAGAAGAGCGGCAAGAAGGGCGGCTTCCCCAAAGGTGGCCCCGGCGGTGGCCCTCCGGGTGGCGGCGGTGGTGGCCCGCCTGCAAGCTAATCGCATGTAGCCATGCCGACATTCCTTGGGCGGCGAATGCTCCATTCCAAGCATCCGCCGCCCAAGAATCCTTCCCCATCACACTTCACCCCCAGACTCCATGGCTGCCATCGTTCGCGTTGCGGATCTCGTGAAGAATTACCACATGGGGACGCAGACGGTTCACGTCCTCAAGGAGTTGAACCTCTCATTTGAAGAGGGCGACTTCGTGGCGCTCATGGGGCCATCCGGTTCCGGCAAGTCCACGCTGTTGAACATCCTTGGTTGCCTCGACAAACCAAGCAGCGGCTCGTATTTCCTTGGCGATACCAATGTCGCGAAGATGAGCGACGATCAGCTTTCCGAAGTTCGCAGCACGTATCTGGGCTTCATCTTCCAGTCATACAACCTCCTGCCGCAATACACCGTGGTGGAGAACATCGAGCTTCCGCTGCTATATCAGGGGATCAAACTGGACGATACCACACGCGATCGCTGCATCAAGCTGGCCGAAATGGTGGGGCTGGCGGAGCGGCTCGATCACCGCCCGCTGCAACTTTCCGGTGGGCAGCAACAGCGCGTCGCGATTGCTCGCAGTCTGGTGAATGATCCGCAACTGATTCTGGGGGACGAACCCACCGGTAACCTGGACACCAAGACAAGTATCGAGATTATGCAGATGCTTCGCGGGCTGAATCAATCGGGCAAAACGATCATCATGGTGACGCACGAAAACGACATTGCCGAGTGGGCACGCCGCGTCGTTCGCCTGCGCGATGGGCGTGTCGAATCGGATACCCGCAACGACACACGCGGCACCGTGGCGGTGTAACGCTCCGCCAGTTGCGTTCACGCCGGGTTCGCTCGCATTCCTTCTTCCACCTTCCCCTTTCCTTGCCGTGCCATGACTTCTTACCTCGAACCCACCCAGACGAACCTCCTCGTGGCTGCCGCAATTCTGGTGGTGTTGCTGGTTCTGGGCGTGTGGGGCTTTGGTCGGCTCAGTCGCAGTGCGATTGGGGTGAAGTTGCGCCGCAGTCTGAGCTTGGCGGTTAAAAGCCTCTGGCTCCACAAGTTGCGAGCGTTCCTCTCGGTGCTCGGCATCATCATTGGCACAAGTGCCGTGATTTCGCTAATGGCGTTCGGCGAAGGTTCGATGCAAGATGCGCTCGACGACATCAAACGCCAGGGCGCGACCAACCTGATTGTGCGCAGCGTGAAGCCGCCGGACGATTCCGCCACCGCACAGCGATCGTATGTGACCACCTATGGCTTAACTCGCCGCGACCTGGAACGCTTCGAGACCTTCGGCGATTCCGTGCTGCGGATCGTCCCGCTTCGCGTGTTCCCCACCGAGGCGCGATTTCTCGAACGGTTGGTGAATGCCCGCGTGATCGGCACCACGCCCGAGTATGCCGATGTGCAGAAGTTCCAGTTGGCTGGCGGTCGCTTCCTGATCGAATCCGACAACAAAGAGTTGCTCAACGTGTGCGTGCTCGGTTCGGAAGCAGCAGATAAACTCTTCCCATTTGAAGAACCACTGGGCCGATCGGTTCAGATGCGTGGGTTCGATTTCACCGTGATCGGCGTGATTCAAGAACGCATGCCGACTGGCGGCAGCGGCGGAAGCCAGGCGGCCGAAGAGTTTAACAACGACATTTACATTCCGCTCGAAACCAGTGTGGCCCGCTTTGGCGAGATCATCTCCATCCGCTCGTCCGGGGCACGCATGAACGAGCGCGTGCAGTTCAATCAGGTTACCATCACGGTGTCGGATATTGATAAGGTTCGCCCCGTGGGCGACGCGATTAAATCGATTCTCGAAATGGAACACGGCACGAAGAAAGACTGGGCCGTTACCATTCCGCTGGATCGCCTCGAAGAAGCCGAACGAGCCAAGACGCGGTTCACGAACTTGCTGGTGTTGATCGCCTCTATCTCGCTGGTGGTGGGCGGCATTGGCATCATGAACATTATGCTTGCGACCGTGACCGAACGAACGCGCGAGATTGGAATTCGCCGCGCACTGGGAGCCAAGCAGAAAGACATCACGTTGCAATTCCTGGTGGAAGCGGTCGTGCAGACAACCATCGGCGGGCTGTGCGGCGTGATCTTGGGGCTGGGCATGGTGTACGTGGTTCCGATCGTCTGGGGCTGGGTGGCGAGCAACCCGTTACCGGCCAAGGTTCACGTCCCCGCGATCTTCCTGTCGCTGTTTGTTTCGGTGGGTGTCGGGGTGTTATTCGGTTGGTATCCGGCCCGGCGTGCGGCTCGCCTCGACCCCATCGAAGCGTTGCGCCACGATTGATGCCGCGAAACCGATTGGGCTAACGCAACCGAGATGGGTTATGTTTGTGATGCGGATCGATTGCTCCGAGAATGAACGCAGCGATAACCGCGCATAGTGGCGTTTAGTGCGCTTGATTGCGCCTATTGATCCGCGAGATGTGCGTTTCGCCGATGATTTGGCATCATCAGTGGACAAAGCGTGCGCTGGTCGGGGCGTCGACCAGCGCACGCTAACAACAACTTCGGCGAGTGAGGTGAACCCTGGATGCCCGCCCTCTGTCCTTTGCGAAACGGGCTGCAAGAATGGAGGCCACCGTAGCTTGGCGGTGTGATGCGGTGATGTAAGGCGATGAGGCAGCAACACATTACCACCCCAGCAGCGAAAAAGACTCTTCAACAACAGCACTAATCGCACGAGAAATCCGCCATGACCCCTTTGTTCCTGGACCCGTGTGACCCGCGAATTGAAGACCCGTCACAACCGCTCGACCTAACACACTGGCAGCCCCAAGACAAGCGGACGAACAAGCTGACACGGTGCCTGGAGGCTCTCCGGGATCTGACAACGGCGTTTCGGCCCATCGCTGAAAACACCAGCGGGGACGTGGACAAGCGGGTTCTGAAACAGAGCATCACGCCGCTCTACAACCTCGCGACGACCCTCCGCGACCTGAACAATGAGATCATCAGTAACTGCCCGAACGAGTTGATGGACAAAGAGAAGAAGGTCATCGCCCACCACTTCAAGATCTTCATGGAGGCGGTGCCGACAACCAACAGCAGTCCGTTGAAAACAGCACGCGACAAAATCGCGGCCCACCTCGAAAAAGACAAGCTGACGCCAGAGTATCGGGACTACTGGGATCAGTTTGATTTGCCCGTCGTCGCCGACTGGATTATGGGCTGCATCCGGATGTTCACGATCTTTATCCAGCCCGACCTCTACCACTGGAAGCGGGACAGCGGACAAGCGGATCGCTACACCGTTATGCAGTTTGACGGGAAGCAAGTTGTCCTAGAAATCGCCGAGAACAAAGAGCCCGAACTCATCAGCGTGACCATGACGCGCTCGCCGAAAGAAGCAATCGATGCCGAACTTCGAACGTTGTTGGCTTTGGTCAAAAGGCTGTGCCCAGAAGCAGGGAAGACCGAGGCATACAAGGCACCGGAGTGAGGGTGTCCGTGGTAATCATCTTCGGTGTGTTCGCCGAGAGCCCAACCGGCCACCAAAGGCCTTCCCCTTGTGGCAAACTCGGGGCAGTTATTTGCTCCCGCAATGATACATAGTGGTTGCCATTGAAGTCACAAGGCAGGCCGAACCACTTTGATGGCCAACCGAGTTGAATGAAAGCGGAGATTCCAGGGCTAACTGATCGCTCGTCCTGAAGCCTGTCGAAGGGCGATCACCCTTCACCATAACGCACACGGCTTGCATGGTGCTTTCGGCCGCAGAAGCTGAACACGATGGAGGTGCCTCGCTGTGATAGAATGGCCACGGAGGTGCCCCATGATTCAGACGGTCGAAGCAGTTGTCGATGCTGATGGTCGGGTTCGGTTGCTAGGCGAGGTTCACATTTCTGGGCCGCGACGTGCGCTCGTCATGGTGCTGGAGGAGCCGGCTGCCATCCCTGGTGAGTCAGCGCTGTTGGCCGAGGCGGCGCTGGCCGTAGACTGGAACCGACCGGAAGAGGACGCGGCATGGTCGCACCTTCAGCCGGCGAAGTGATCCTGGTCCCGTTCCCGGTTCACCGCTGGCCGTTTGGGTGGTATGCTGGGATAGGTTTTAGCCTTGGAGGACGAATCCGTGCCGACGCTCGAGCAGTTAGGGATCAATCGCCTTACGATAGCCGAACGGTTGGCTCTGGCCCAGGAGATCCTGGACAGCGTGGCCGCCGACCAACCCCGCCTGCCACTGTCAGTCACCAAGCGTGAGGAGTTGGACCGGCGAGTCGCAGACGCGGTCGCAAACCCCAATGACGGCGTGCCGTGGGAGCAGGTCGAGGCGGCGGCTCTGAGCCGGTTCAGGCGATGAGTTCACGGCGACGTACCCGAGGCGGGTATCCCGGCTACCCTTACGCAGTCTACTACCGGTCCGATTCGGCCCAGATCACGGTACTGGCCGTCTTCCACACGTCACGCGACCCGGCCATCTGGCAGTCCCGAGTCTGAAGACACCTGCTGACGCCCTTTGAAGTGATGTCAATTCGCATTCGCACATGGGTTGCTTCCATAACTCGCGTCATGACTGACTGCCGCACGCTTATGTGAGAACCCGGACGCGAGTCGGCTCGCCGGGATTCTCAACCTGTGTCAATGGTGCCGCGGCTCGCGGGAATCCACAGCGGGCACCTGGAGGAGATGGGAGTTTCGCATCATTTGCGTGTTTACGTGCAAAGCCTCTACCCAATCGCGCAAGTTGCCCCATCCGCGCAGTTCATCCCGGCGGATGGAGGTGTTCTCCATCCGGTTCCGCTGGCGAGGCGTCCGGATTCGGGGTAACTCGGCCGGGCGTCTCGTCTTTTCAAGTCACGTGAACGGGCCAACGCAAGCACCAATCGGATTCGCAACGGGTGTGTCACAATCGTAATCAGAGAGCAAGTGGCCCTTGCCCGGTCGCACGGCCCGCGGATAGCATGGCGAGATGACGCGGCCCAACCACACACATGTGGCCTGCGGTTTTGGGTTTTGCCAATCCAACCGCAGTCGTCTGTCGTCGTTCAGGTAGGACGTTATGGCGAAATTCGGCGCGACTCCGATCGAGCGGCCGCCTGTGGGTTCGGAACCCACCGCCGCTTTACCGATCGATCCGCTCTGCGGAGACGACCGGCCCGGAGACGATACGCTGATCGTCACGTTCAACCGCTGTCGCGACGAACTGGTTAGCACGCTGATGTATTTGCTGGGAAACGCGGACGATGCCCAGGATGCGGCTCAGGAAGCGTTCCTGAAATGCTGGAAAGCTCGCCAGTCGGTGCCGGATGTTCGGAACTTGCGTGCGTGGATCTTCCGTGTTGGCATGAACGCCGCCAAGGATTATCAACGCAGTGCCTGGAACCGAAAAAGCCGGCCGCTCCCCGAGGAGGAGATCATGCCCCCCGGACGGGAAGAAGCAACAATGGGTCGGTCGCTTGAAGAACAGGAAACTCTCGACCGATTGCGGGTTGCCATTACCCAACTCCGCCCCGACGAGAAGGAGGTTTTCCTCCTGCGTCAAAACGGAGAGTTAACTTACGAGCAGATTGCCGAACTCCGAAACGCACCGGTCGGCACCGTGAAAACCCAGATGCGCACGGCTTTGATCAAGCTTCGCAAAGTGCTCACTCCCAGCCAGGAAGAGCACGAACAATAGGAACAGGGAGTTCGCCTGAGCGAATTCCTCAAACTGTTCGGGAATCATTCCGCACTGAAGGAAAACCTTCCCGGCTGGCCCGGCTGCCGGAAGGAGAGAATTGCAATGCCGTCCTGCTGTAACGACTGCCGACCCCAGATCCTCGATTACCTCTATGGGTTGCTCGATGCACCCGAAGCGGCCATCGTTGAGGAACATCTTGCGTCGTGCCCGGCGTGTGAAGCCGTGCGAACCGAAGCGATGCGCGTTCAGGGTCTGATTGGCCAGGCTGCTCGCGTCTCGTTCCCGGCCGTGTGCTTCGAGCCGCCCATGCCCAAGCCACGTCCCGTTCCAGTGGCCACTCGCCCGGCCACGGTGCCTTTCCCTGGCAATGGCCCACGTCGCACTGCAGCGCATTCCGCAGACTCAACCCGCAGTTCTTCCACAACACTGGGCCGCCTACTTCCCTGGGCGATTGCTGCGGCCATCTTGTTGGCCCTGCCGGGAACGATTGTTCCGGTGGTTGGCTGGTTTAAGCAAGCCGAAACCGCGCGACAGGAAGCGGTCGCAGCGGCGGAGCGTGCCGAGATCGCCGAGCGGGCTGTCGCGAAGGCCACCGATGTGGCCGCCCAGGTTCGCCAGACGGCGCAGGTGAATTTCCTCGCGGCGCGGCAAACGCACGACGGAATTCTGGCGAAGTGGGTGGCCGATGAGAAAACCGCAGCCGAGGGCTTCGCCACCCGCACCCTGACCTGGGATGTGCTGAAACCCGCGGCTGTTCAACCAGGCGCGCCCAACGAGTTCCTGCTGGTTGTGCGTGATCGCGGGGCCACGCCCACGGGCCAGGTGATCGCCGAGTTCCGCGACCAAACCGACGCGGTGCTGCACGCGCAACCGATCGACCACGAACGCCGCAGCGAGCACGCGATTCGCCTCCCTGCCTCGGCGTGGGCCAAACTCAAGCCACAGGATGAACTGTTCCTGGTGGTTTCGCGCGTGGACGAAAAGACGCACGAGAAGACACCACTGCAAGACAAAGTGCGGCTGCTTGGCCCGGTGTATTCGACCATGCTCACCACCGATAAGCCCACGTATCGACCGGGGGAAACGGCGCGGTTCCGGTCGCTCACGCTGGATCGCGGCACCTTCACGCCACCGGCTTACGAGCAAGTCTTGCACTACGAACTCCGCGGCCCCGGCGGGCATCTGGTGCGGTCTGCGGGCGGTACCGCGAGCACGGCGGAAGGTGGAACGAATCTGGTTCGCATCGTCGATGGTCACGTTACTCCCGTGCTGGGGCCAGATGGCAAACCGCTTCGAGGAGTTGGCACGGGCGAGTTTGAGATCCCCGCCGAATCGCCCGATGGCGATTACACACTCGTGATGCACGAACGGCCGCACCCCGCCGGCAATCCGCTCGCGGTTCCGTTCCCGGTCACGCGGAAGATCAAGGTTCAATCGCACGCGATTGACTCGTACTTCAAGCAAACCGGTTACGCAGCCGCATCGTATTCCGCAGGAAACACCGTGAGTGCGTGGGCCGAACTGAAGTTCCAGGATAAGCCGGTTGCGGGGGCCGAAGTTGCGGCCGTGGCTGTGGCCGACGGGCAGACGCTGAACATCACCAACATTCAACCCGCGCAAACCGATCCGAACGGGCGTGTGCAGCTTCGCTTCGCTTTGCCGTCGGCGCTGGAGCAGGGCGATGTGCGATTGAAAGTCACGTTCCGCACACAGCGCGATAACAAGGCGATTGAGGAAGTGGTTGCCAGCCGCGTGCCGGTCGTGGGCCGGAATATCGTGATCGAATTCTTCCCGGAAGGTGGCGAACTTGTCGCAGGCGTTCCGTGCCGCGTTTACTTCCGTGCCACCACGCCCACCGGCCACCCCGTGGATGTGACCGGTGCGATCACCGATGGGCGACGCGTGTTGGCCCGTGTGAACTCTGCGACAGACGCCAACGAACCTGGTGCCAATCGCGGCATCGGTGCGTTCACCTTCACGCCAGAATTGGGCCTTCCGGTTTGGCTTTCGCTCGAATCGCCTGCTGGCGCGTTCGCCCCCATTCTGCTCCCCCGAAAAGATCGCTTCCCGATTGTTGCGGCAGCCGTGGCGGGAACAGCCACCGTAACCGCATCACGCACCGGCTTCCCGCTCCCCGATGCGAAAATCGAAGGCGTGGTGATGACTGTGCCCGAAGCCGTTACTTCGCCCGGCCAGCCGATCCGCGTCCGCCTTTGGTCGGTCGGGCAAGCCCGCAACCTTGTGGTGGGCGCATACGTTCGCGGTCGGTTGGCCGACACCCAGCGGATAAGTGTGGAACCCGGTCGCGCCGAAGAAGTGCGACTGATGCCCGCCAACGATCTGCGTGGCGGCGTGGTTAGGATCACCGTGTTCGAAGAACCTGAAGAGATTGCGGGCGAGCCGAAAGCAGACCTCAAGCCGGTCGCGGAGCGACTCGTGTTCCGCCGCCCTGGTGAATCGCTCAATTTCAACTTCACCACTGAATCACGAACGAGTGAAGGTGGAACCGATTCGCCGGTGAAGCTCAACATCGCCGCGACGGATGAGAATGGCAAGCCTGCGGCCGCTGTGATTTATGCCGCGACGGTGAACGCCGCCGTGGCCCCCACGCCCAGCGATCGACTCCTGACAACTCACTTCCTGTTGGCCGGCGAAGTGACGGAACCGGACGCAATGGAGCACGCCGACTTCCTGCTCACGGATCATCCCCTGGCGGCGGAGTCGCTCGATCGCGTGCTGGCGACGCAAGGCTGGCGACGCTTCGCCGAGCAGGTGCCCCAGGGGTATGCCCGCCGACCGGCCGCCCCCGATACCCAGAGGGCCAATCTGCTCGTGAGTAACGGGCAATTCATGACGACTGCGGAACCCGCCCCGCTGCGAGAGCATCGCCGGTTGCGTGAACTGTATTGGCCGCGTTACGAACAAGCGGTGCAGTCGCTCGATAAAGCGCGTGAAGCCGTGAAAGCCGCCGAGGCCGACCGCACGAGTGACGAGAAGGCCGAGCAATTGGCCAAGGCTGCCAAGGTGGTTCGCGCGGAAGCGAAAGCGATCGCAACTCACGCCATCACCGCTCAAGAACCCGTCAAACGCTTCCGCGGTGCCGGTTGGTATGCCGCTGGCGGGTTCGCACTGCTGGCCGTCATGCTCGCGGTCGCCGCATTCACCCGTCCGGCCAACCGGCTGCCGTTTGGTATCGGAACTCTCGGCGCGCTGGGCATCGTGGGCTTTCTGGCGTTTGCTCTGGGAATGGCGGACACCACGCAGGCGGCCGCGCCTGCTGCGACCGAACACAAGATACGCACGAAAGCTCCCGCCGATCTTTCCGATCGGCTAGAAATCGCACCGGAACCGCGGATTGTTACGGACCCCAAGAAAGCCGAGAGCGAAGTTTTTCCTGCGCAAGCCGATCGTGTGCAAGCCGGCGGTCGCGTTTTCCCTCCAGCAACTCCTGGCCGAGGGTTCCCTGGCAAATTCGGTTGGGGCATGGGCGGCGCTCAGGCACTAAGAGTGGAACCTGCGTTCGGACCGAAGAATGTCGTCGCACCGAGCAACGGGATACTACAACAGCGACCGCCTGGGTTCGCACCCGGTGGTATGCCCGGTGCCGGTGGCGGTGGGCTAGCTGGTGGGTTGACGGAACCACGCATGAAAGGGGGCGTGGCGGGTGGCTTAAAGCCCATGAGCGAAGCCGGCTGGCAACCCAACAGCGGCCGAACGCTCATTCCGGATCAATTACTGGCGGCGGATAAAGAGTATGATCTGCTTCGCCGCAAGACCTTTGAAACCTTACCCGGTTTCGGAGCCAACACGCACGCAACGAATGCCAACCCCAAAACCGCAATGCTTCCGAGTGTTGTCGCCCCGGCTCCGGGCATGGTCGTTCCCCCGGCTCCCCATCAGCCTTCGCACGATTTCGCAGCACAACAGAATTCGGATAAACCACGCAACGCGAATACGTACGCTTACCGAGACGCTCTTGAAAAGGCTAAACAGTACACGACCGATCGGGCGGCATCGCTCCGAAATCGGATGACCGATGGCATCGAGCGCCAGACTATTCTCGGAGAAGGCGGCGCGCAAGGGACGACACGAGGGGCAGCACAAGGCGTGACGCCCCCACCAGAAGCCGCACCCAGCTTTGGTCAGATGATCGAATTCTTCGCGCACTCCCGCGTGCAATCGGCCATCCCGACGGTCGTTCCGCTGGTGGTCCGCGAGTTCGCCTTGCCGCGACCCGGAACGCAAACCGGAAGCAACACTTATGCAAACGACTTTGCCGCCGACACGGTCCTCTGGCAACCGCTCATCGTGCTTCCATCCGATGGGCGCACGACGCTGGAATTCCACGCGGGCACAGCGGAAAGCGGCTATCGCGTGACCGTTGCGGGGCATACGCTGGATGGTCGAATCGGGGCGATTCGCGGGATCATTTCGATTGCGAAAGCGAGTAAGCCCGCCCTTGCAGCGCCGGTAGTGCCGGCTGCACCTGTCGAGCCGATGAAGCGCTGATCGTTCCCTCGAAATCCGACAACCTCTACGGCCCGCCCGGCGATTCACTTGCCCGGCGGGCCGATTCTATTGACGGGTAGGGCATCGCTCGCCTGATTCGATGCCAACAACACCGTCGAGATTCCCATGAAACACAACCCGCTTCGCCTGGCCACGCCGTTGCTGGTTTGCCTGTTCCTTCCCGAACGCGGACTGACGCAGCAAGGCGAAGTTCCCGCTTATGTGAAAGAGGCCAACCCGTATGGCGGTGGAACAATCCTCAAGAGCGGCCCACGCGGCGAAATCGGCGCATACGCCGGCGCTCCGTTCGGCGGGCCACTCGGGGCACCGTTCGGCAATTCGTTCGGCTCGCCGTATGGGCCGGGGCAGTGGCATTCCGGCTGGCCATACGGACCACGCACTGCACCGCCGTGGGGTTACCCGGGCCTGTGGGGCGGGCCGTTCGTCGGTTATCCGTGGGGTTACTATGGCTATGGCCCGCGGGCCGGTTCGTTCTGGTCCAACGGTTTGAGTCTGTATGGTCCGCCGGTGCCGGTGTATGGGCCGGTTCCTGGCGTGTTCGGTAATAACGATCTGGTGCGGCAATGGCGTGCCGTTCCTTCGGCCGGCATTCCTTTCGGTTGGGTGGGCATCTACGCTGCGTCTCCGCGCCCACGTCATCTCTCGGTGAATGTGTGGCCGCCTTATGCGGAACGCTTCAGCTCGCAGCCATTCGTTGGGGCGGGTGTTGGGGCAGGTGCGGGAGCGCTTCCGGCACCAACCCCGGTTGGCGGAGGATGCCTGATTCTCTCTGTCAAAGTTCCGCAACCCGCTGCCGAAGTGATCGTGGACGGTGTGAAGACGATGCAAACCGGAACGGATCGCGTGTTCGAAGCGCCGCCGACACCGGCCGGCAAAGACATCAGCTATCAGGTCACGGTGCGCTGGCTCGAACGCGGGGCGATTCACGAACAAACCCGAACCGCCACCGGCACACCGGGCGAAGTCGTCCGGCTGGATTTCACAGGCCCAGAGATTGTGACGACGAGTAAGTGATCGCGCGAAACGCCTTTGTAAGAACCCGCGAGCTAACGCTCGTCGGCTCACCGGCATTCTCAACCCGCGTCATGACTGACGCGGCTCGCTGTCCAATCAGTCGTGTCTGTCTGTTGTCTTGTGAGCCGCGTCGTGTCAGCGACCGGGTTGTGCGCTTTAAGCGACCCGCGAGCTAACGCTCGTCGGATCGCCTCGACAGTTCATGTTCGTTCAATCGGTTGTTGTGCTTCGAATGAGCAGATCGGGTATATCGTAGTATGGGCCGCCCCGCACAGAGATTCGCTTCAAAGGCCAGTCTTCCGGTGGCGTAATCGTGATCGGTTCTTCTTCCGTAACGAGCAAAGTATCGACCACGGCCGTTGCGCCCACACGCGGTTGCCACACCACGGCCATGCCAGCGGCGAGCGGATCTTCCTGACCGGCACGGCGAAGTTCTTCCGCAGGAAATCGGCCGCTTGCGTAGCCTGGCGGCGCTTTCCGCCAATCGAATTCGTGTGGCGAGTTCGCCAACACCATATGCCCCGCTTGCCCGATGGCGGGAATGGAAACACCGGGCCGCGAGAGCGAACGGTACAACGCCGATTGCTTCACCGCCAGATCATGCGCGAGGCGGAATTCATCGCGTGCTGGGCCAAAACAGACCGAACGAGAACAGGAAACATACAAGCCGTCGCGGTGCCCGGTGGCTTGAATGACGGCCATGTGGGTGACCGGCGTTGAACCGAAGCCGGGCCGGCGGTACTTATCGCCGCGATGGTCTGCCGTCACGCTCAGGGCTGTGGGTTCCACGCCATGTCGCAGCAAGCGGTGGCCAAGTTGCCCGGCAATCTCCGCTTCGGCTAGCCCCGGTTCGCAGCCGCGCGCCGTGGCTTCCACCGCGTGGGCCACCGCCTTGCCCACCAGGGCGTATTGCGATTGCTCGAACGGGCTGAGCACGCGAATCATGGGGCGAAGGTGATCGTTGGCCATTGGTGTGTTCGGGAACGGCCGATCGGCGATCACTTTCTTTCCGGCGGTCATCGCGGCAAGCAATTCGGACCGACCGCTTTCCCACCGCCATTCCTTGAGTTGGAATCCCAGCCCATCGAGTTCCTCATCGAAGAGGCGCTGTGTATCGGTGTTCGAGCAAACCAGCCAGCGCTGGCGGCCGTTGCTGTAAATCCCTGGGCGTTCGGAATCGGCGAACAGGCCACGCACATTCATTCCCACGGTGAACCACGCCACGTGTGCGGGCATGAGTAGCAAAATTCCTTCCGCATCGGCAGACTTCAGCAGTGTGGCTAGCACGGCCTGTCGCGCGTCGATTTCGGCTTTGCGGGCCGAGGTGGCATTGTCAATCATGTTGCAGTGTCCCCAAGTAGGGGGAATTCACCTGCAGTATAACGGCGGGCCATCTCGCGATAGCGTTCGTTGATCATGAGTGTGCGAGCAATTTCGTCTGGCGTAACAGATCGAACGATTTTGCCGGGGATGCCCATTACAACGGAGCGCGGTGGAACCTTCATTCCCGGCGGCACAACGGCCCCCGCGGCGATCACGCATTCTTCGCCAAGATCGGAACCGGTGAGGAGCTTCGCCCCAATTCCCACCAGCGTGTTGGCACCGACACGAATGCCATGCAGGACGGCGGCGTGCCCCACCACAACGCCCGGTTCGATGATGTTGGGGAAGCCAAAGTCGCAATGAACGATCACGCCGTCTTGCAGGTTCACGTTTTCCGCAAGCACGATGGGTGCGACATCGCCGCGAATCACGGCACCGAACCAGATGTTCACGCCGGGGCCAATAGTCACATCGCCGGTGACAATCGCGTTCGAGGCAAGGAAGAGCGGACGCATTCGGCGATCAACCTCGTAAGTTATTCGCGACTCGCAAAGAATCGTGGGTAGTTGTATGCCCGCAGCGCTTCACGTCGCGATTTGTTAACGGACAACGCCATGCCAACAACAGTTGTGATGTTCCCTTTCGATCTGTTTGGCAACGCGGGCACCGGTGCGGGTGCGCAGTTACTGGGCGATGCGATCCACGAGATTCTGGACGATACCGAGCAAGAATCGCGGCCGTGCCGGGCCGATTGCTTGCGGGGCAACATCGACATCCGCGAGTTCACATTCGAAACGCTGGAGCAAGTGCGCGACTGGCGCAAAACCGGCCGCAGTGCCGCCCGCAAGGCACTGAAAGCCGGCGAGTTCTTGCTTTGGCTCGGCGGCAATCATCTCAGTGTTTTACCGGTGCTCGAAGAACTTGGCCGCGGGGCACTCGTGGTGCAATTCGATGCGCACCTCGATGTGTATGCGTTCCACGACAACACCACGGAACTCTCGCATGGCAACTTCCTGAAACACTTCGAGACGCCGCAACCGCACCTCGTCAACGTCGGGCACCGCGACCTGTTCCTGACATCGCAGGAAATCGCGGAGACATTCGAGGAAACTTATTCGGCAGTCGATGTGGCATGCGACCCAGAGCGCGTGGTGGCGGCGTTGCGGGCGAAGGCGAACGCGGCCAAACGCATCTGGATCGATATCGATGCCGATGCGTTCGATCCCGCGATCATGCCCGCGGTGCATCAACCGCTGCCGTTCGGACTGGCCGCACCCACGTTTCTTCGGTTGCTCGACGCGGTGTGGGGCGACAAAGTCGTGGGGTTATCGATCTCCGAATTCGATCCGGGGCGAGACGTGCGCGACACCGGGCTGAACTTGCTTGGCTGGCTCATCGAGCATGTGTTATTGCGAATCAATACCAATTCGCAATCGTGAATCGCGGCTTACAATCGCGCGTCCAGCCAGCGCAGCACATCGGCGATCCACGGGTGTTCGGGCGGCTCGAATTCCAGCGTGTGGTGCGCGTTGCGATATTCGATCACCGTGGTCGCGGTGGGGAAGCGGGCCGCGAACGCGCGTGTGCGTGCGTTATCGATAATGCGATCGTGCTCGACCAATGTTAGCAGTGTGGGCACCGCAATTCGCTTCGCCGCGCGCTTCAAATAGATATCGAGCGAGAAGCTGCTAAAGAGAAACCGCGCCGTGGCGAGTCGCAAGCCGTGCGGATCAGCTTCGATGAACGCCTGCCACTTTGGGGACGCGGTGAATAGCTCAGGTTCGTTCAGGGGGATCGGGAACGTGCGATCCGGGCGAAGCACGCGTGCGGCCGCGATTCGCATGCGCCTAAGAAACGGCGGCGCGATCTTCGGTGCAAGCCCCGGGCAGAGCAACACCAGCCCATCGATCAACCCCGGCTTGCGGTAGGGCAAACCCACCGCGAGCTTGCCGCCCCACGAGATGCCGCACAGAAACAGAGGCAGCCCGCCTTGCGTAGCGCGAAGATGCTGCGCGAACTCCGCCACATCGTCCAACAGGCGGCGAAAGTTCGGCGTGTCGCCGCGATACGCGGTGTTCAAGCCCGCCCCGCGCCGATCCAGAAAGAACACCTCGAACCCGGCCGCTGCGAACGCCGCACACGAGCGCGTATACCACCCGCCGTGGCTCCGGATGCCATGCACGAAGATCAGCCGGCCACGCGGTCGGGCGGTTGCCGCGGGGTAATGTCGGAAGTAAAAGGGGTAGCCGTCCGACGCCCGGAAGGTGCCAATCTCACCCAAGCAGTTGCTCCTTCCGCACCGTCACCCAATCGAGAGCCGCCGGGTTAATCGCCACGCCCAGCCCACTGCCGGTTAACGCCGGTGCGTATCCCCCGCGCCGAAAGGTAATGTCTTCTGTTGCGAGTCGCTCGGTTACCAGGTGCCGGTCATAGCTTCCTTCGAGATAACGCAGCCCCGCAACGCTTGTCGCGAAGTGCCGACCCGCGGCCGAGAGAATCGCCGTCTCGCCCACCTGACAACCCAACTGATAGCCCAGTGCGTGCCGCTTCGCCAGTGCCGCGAGTCGCAAGCTCGGAATGAACCCGCCGCACTTGGAGAGCCGCAGGTTGAACAGATCGCACCAACCGTGCTGCACGGCCAACTCCGCGTCCACTTCGCCGCACAGCGATTCATCCAGCATAATCGGCGTCTTCACCTGCTTGCGCACCTCCGCGAGGCACGCCACGTCTTCGTGCTTCACCGGTTGTTCCACACTGGTGATGCCGAACGGCTCCAGTTCGCGGATGCGTTGCACCACTTCGTTCACGCTCCACGCCTCGTTCGCATCCACGCGCAGATCGATCTTGCTTCCCAGCCATTTGCGAATGGTCGCGGTGCGTTTCACGTCGTCCTCTTCCGCGATGCCCACTTTAAGCTTCACCTGTGCAAAGCCCGCCGCCCAGTACACGAACGGGTACAGCCGCTTCTTCCAACTGCGTGGGTTGCCGATCACGCCGCTATATTGCACCTCCGGGCGGAACGCATAGAGTTCCGGCGTCACGAACTCTGTCACCTTGGTAAGCGGCTCGCCATAGGCGCGGCCAAACGCATCGAGCACCGCAAGCTCGACCGCACAGCGGGCCGCGTTCCCCTGAATCTTGCGATCGTCGCCCGGAATCGCAGCAAGCTGGATTCGCTCGGCGAGATGAACCGCCGCCGGGAATTCCGTGCAGTCCGAATCGAACTGTGCCGCGAAGTCCGATCGCTTGAGCAAGTCGAATACGGAGTCGATGGTTTCGCCGGTCACGTAGTCACGCGGAACACCTTCGCCATATCCCGTGCTGCCATCGGAGAGCAGGCAGCGAATCACGATGTTATCCGTCACGGTGCGAACGTGGCTGGCGTGCGTCACCTTCCGTTTCAGTGGGATGCGAACTTGCCGGGCTTCGAGTTCAACGACACGCATGCGGGGGCTTGTGGTTAAGTGTTGGGATGTTGAAGATGCGCCACGAACCTATCGCGCGATGGCCATTCCCACGGCTTGCTTGCATAGCCAGAAGCCAATGCTCACGAGCAACACGGCGCTCACCATCGGCAGATAGCGGAACCACCGGCTTTCCTTGAATCGCGTGGCTCCGGCGCGGTGAGCATACACCACACCAATGCCCAGCACCACCAACACCGCACCAAGCCCCAGACTGAACGCGAACAGCATGGGGAGCGCGAAGCCGAGGCGGCCCAACGCGGATGCGGCCACGAGCAGCAACACCGCGTCCCAACATGGCACAAGCCCACCGCCCACGCCCATCAGAATCAAGCGTGCCCAGCCGAACGAGTTCTTCGCATCTTCGGGCGGCGGACCGTGGTGATGATGGTGGCCATGCGCATAGTCGTGGTCGTGGTCGTGGTCATGGTCATGGTCATGGTCATGGTCGTGGTCGTGGTCGTGGTCGTGATGATGGTGATGATCCGCGCCGAACAGGTGGAAGTGATCGGCCTGACCGGTGATGCGACGCAGCAACAGCCACAAGCCCACCGCCATCACCAGCAGCCCCGCGACAAACTGCAGCGTGCCTTGCGCCGCAACAGGGATGTTATCGCCGTACACGCTCCAAAGCACCGCCGCCACGGCGATCACCGATCCGGTGTGGGCTACGGTGGTCGCAATCGCGAGAATCACGGCATGCTTCACAGTGCCGCGTTCGCCCACCAGATACGCCGCCACGAGCGTCTTCCCGTGCCCCGGCGTGAACGCGTGCGCCGCCCCAAACAGGAACGCCGCCAGCAGCAGCACACCCACGCCGAGCTTCGAATCGAACAACGCGGGAAGCCCTCGGCGGAACAGATCCGTTAGCAAGTTCGGTGCGGGTTCCACATTCGCGTTCACAACCGGTTCGGGTATCGGATTCGCAGGTGCGATAACAGGCGATGACTCGCGGCCCACTTCGCGCGGATGCGGGGCCACAGACAGCGGAAACACTAACGTGGCCGAAGCGCGTCGCGCCAGAGCGGCATCTTCATCCGAAAGCTTGGAAGAATGCTGGGTGCGCACGCGAACGGGCGGATCGTCCAGTTCGAGCAGTTCCAGCCCGTCGCGCGGCCCGCCTTTGCGATCGAGCGTCAGGTTGATGACACCGGGTTGACCATCGAACGTGTTGTCTTGAATAGCGAGGCTCCGCTCACGCCCACCTGGTGGCCAGTCGGCCTGAATCGTGAAGCGACAGAGGGCGTGGTCGGTCGTGGTGATGTCGATGGCGGTCACACGCAATGGCAGGCGTTCGCCATCTACGCTTACGTGGAACTTATCGAGGAGTTCCGCGGCCACCCGGCGTGCATAGGCCGAAGCTAGCCCGCGCGCGGTCTTTTCCAGCTTCGCGATATCGTCGGTGGTGAGTCGCTTGGCCGCGTCGAGGTGCAAAGCGAATGGGCTGAGTTCAAGCGTATACGTGACTTCTAGCCCGGTCGCCGAGACACGCACGGCCGCGGTTCGATCGAATCGAATGTCGGTGAGCGGATGCGCCAACGCGGATGGAGTCGCAAGGCACAACACCGCAACGGTGGAAATCAGGAGAAGTCGCATATCGCCATTAAACCAGAACCGGCCGCGTCGCCAACCGGAACCCGGTGTTCTTGTTCTCTCTTGCACAACCCGCGAGCTTACGCTCGTCGGCTCGCCTTTTGTGATAACCCGGTCGCTGACGCGACTCGGCTCGCCTTTTGTCTTTGTGAGCCGAGTCACGTCAGTGACCGGGTACTTCTCTTTCGCGCGAAGGCGAGTCATAACTGACGCGGCTTGCCAAAATCCGCAGGGTTACTTCACGAATTTGCTCACGGTCATGAGGAACTCGTCGTTGGTCTTGGTCTTGCTCAGTTGCTTCACAAGCCCTTCCATCGCCTCGACCGGGCGAAGTTGCATCAGGCTGCGCCGCACGAGCGTGATTTGTTCCAGCATCTCGGGTGGCAAAAGGCGTTCTTCCTTGCGGGTACCCGATGCGCCAAGATCGATCGCGGGGTAAATGCGTCGCTCGGCCAGGGCACGGTTAAGCACCAACTCCATGTTCCCGGTGCCCTTGAACTCCTGAAAGATCACTTCATCCATGCGGCTGCCGGTATCGATCAGAGCGGTGCCCAGAATGGTGAGCGTACCACCTTCATCGAAGGCCCGCGCACTGCCGAACAGCCGCTTCGGCACATCCAGCGCCTTCGCATCCACGCCGCCAGACATGGTTCGCCCGCTGCCTGCGGTCTTGTTGTGTGCGCGCGCCAACCGCGTGAGGCTATCCAGCAGCACGAATACATCGCGCCCCATCTCGGTGAGCCGCTTGGCGCGTTCCACCACCAAACCGGCAATGCGAATGTGGCTGGCGGTGTCGCGGTCCGAGCTTGATGCGATCACCTCGCAAGGCGGAACCGCCCCGGCAGCCAGCGCCGCAGGATCGCCACGCAAGCTGCGGCGCATCTCTGTTACTTCCTCGGGTCGCTCATCCACGAGCAGCACCATCAGGTGCATCAAAGGATGATTCGCAATCACCGACTGAGCAATGTGCTGAAGCAACACCGTTTTGCCGGTGCGCGGCGGAGCCACGATCAAACCACGTTGCCCCATGCCAATCGGCGTGAAGAGATCCATCACCCGCGTGGTGAGCGGTTCCGGGCCGGTTTCCAGGCGAATCCACTTGGTGGGGTCCACCGCGGTGAGTTCATCCCACGGGCGACGGCGAAACTCTTTCGCCTCGATCCCTTCGATGAGTTCGATTGTGGCCAATCGTGGGCCGGTTGCTCCGCGCCGCGCCGGTTCCAGCGCACCGGACACATAGTGCCCTTCTGCCAGACGGAACTTATCGATCAGTTGCCCGGAGACGTAAGCATCTGCGGGCGTTGGGGCGTAGTGCCGGGCCGGGTTACGAAGGAACCCATAACCCTTGGGGTGCTTTTCGAGCACACCCTGCGCCGTAGTGCGCGGGTCGGACATGCGGAATCCTACTCGGGGGTCATCGGGCGAGTGCCGGAGGACCGGAAGGAAGATAGACAACCAAACTGTCGAACCATCGAAACGCGAGCAAGACGAGCGTTGTGAAACGGGTCGTCGGTGGTGAGAAGGATTGTAATCCTTCAGTGTGTCGCTGGCAAAGGCGAACTTCTTTCTGTCTTTTGTCTTGGTGAGCCGAGTCACGTCATCTGGGTGAGTCGCGTCACATCAGTGACCGGGTTCTTCTCTCTTCTCTTTAGCGAGAACCCGCGTCATGACTGACGCGGCTCGCCGGAACACTGACGCGTATCTTTTCTCTTTGTCTTTGCGAGCGGTGCCAGTAATGGCACCGGTTCTTCTGTCTTCTCTCTCGTCTTCTCATTCGCGAATGGCCGCTTCAATCCATCCGCCGCCCAGCACGCGCGTGCCGTCGTAGAGCGTTACGGCTTGCCCCGGTGTCACGGCAGGAAGTTGTTCGTCGAACATGATTTTGGCTCCGCCATCGTCGAGCGGTGTGGCCACGGCGGGCACGGCGGTGTGTCGATAGCGAATCTTGGCGGAACAGCGGAGCACATCGGTGGGCGGAGCCGAGAGCCAGTTGATGCGCGACGCGATCAACCCATGCGAAAGCAAATCTTCCGCATCGCCCACAACCACGGTGTTGGATTCTGGAACGATTTCCAGCACAAACCGCTTGCGTCCCGCCGCGACTCCTAGCCCCTTCCGTTGGCCGATCGTGAACCGATCGATCCCATCGTGTTCGCCAAGCACCGTTCCATCTTTCTCGCGAATCAGCCCTGCGACTGCAACCTCGGGCCGGCGTGCCCGCACCACATCGGTATGCTGACCAGTGGGCACGAAGCAAATCTCGACGCTATCGGGCTTCTCCGCAACCGCACCCAGGCCCGCCTCGCGTGCGAATTCGCGGATCTCCGGCTTCGAGTACCCGCCAACCGGGAACAGCAAATGCGAGAGCACTTCACGCGCGATGCCGTGAAGCACGTAGCTCTGGTCTTTATCTTCATCGACGCCGCGATGCAATTCTGGGCCGTGTGGGCCAGACAGAATGCGGGCGTAGTGCCCGGTGGCGATGAACTCGGCTCCGAGCTGTTTGGCGAACTGCCACAACTGCCCGAACTTGAGCCAGGTGTTGCACACCACGCACGGATTGGGCGTGCGACCGCGCGCGTATTCATCCGCGAAGTAATCGATAATCTGGCTAAACTCAGCTTCGAAATCGAGCGCATAGAAAGGGATATCGAGGCGATCCGCCACACGGCGTGCGTCGCCGGCATCGATGGCGGAGCAGCAGCCTTTCTTGTTCTCCGGTCGCAGATCCGCGCCGGGCTTGCCGTGGCTCACGCCTGTGCGCATGAACAGCCCGATCACATCGTAGCCCTGTCGCTTGAGCAACACGGCCGACGCGGAGCTATCCACACCACCACTCATTGCCAGCACCACGCGTGGCATTCGTCGCCCTCCTTTCTGACAGTATAGAGGTTGGCTGCGATGGCGTGCGACTTCACACTTGCGGAGATTCCGTATCAGCATGTGGAGATCGCGCCGCCCTCTGAGTTCTGCTCGCCATAATTAAGCGAACCGTTGATGTGATGATTGTTGTGATCGCCCGCACAATTCAGCACGGGCGTGAAACTTTCGCCTTCATCTGATGGTTTCAGTTCGGGATATTGTTTCGCGAAGGGGGGTGCCGGTAGTGAATGAATCAATCCGGTGTCTAGGGCAGATCGTAAAGCGACACCTCGACGTGCTCGCCGGGTTCAATCGATTCGCGCTCCGGTTCGATCAGCACGAACCCATCAGCGGCGACCGCACCACTCAGGTTCGAAGCACCGCCGGTCGCGAGCGGAACGGCCTTTCCATCTTCGAGCCGAACACGCACGTAATCGGTGCGACCCAAAGCGGAAGGGAGTTTCGCACCTGCTTGCACGCGGCGTGTGGGATACGGCAGTTCCCACGAACGCCCGCTCAATCGACGCACCACGCGACCCGCGATCAGGTCGTACGCACACAGGCACGACACGGGATTACCCGGAAGCAAGAACGTGACGATGTGCGATCGCGTGTGATCGGTTATCGCGGAACCAGGCACAGGCATGAAAGCGATTCCCATGGGGCCAGCGGGCCGAATCGCGATGCCGTGGAACGCGAGTTCGCCCAGTTCCGCCGCAACGCGAGGGGCGTGATCTTCGGTGCCCACCGACGTGCCACCGGAAACGAGTACGACATCGGCCACTTCAATCGCGGCGAGAATTCCTGCCCGCACGGTAGCGTAATTGTCTGGTAGATATTTTACCGGAAGGCACTCGCCGCCATCGCGTTCAATGAACGCTGCGAGCATGGGGGAATTGCTATCGACGATGTGGTAACCATCTGGTGTGGCACCGGGTGAGCGAAGTTCGTTGCCCGTGACGAGAATCGCCACGCTCGGGCGGCGATGAACGCAAACCTCCGCAACGCCGATACTCGCCAGCAAGGCCACATCTTGCGGCCGCAAGCGCCGCCCGGCATGTAGAACTGTTTGCCCCTTCGGTACATCTTCGCCCACTCGCACGATGTGCTTGCCAACGGGCACCGCTTGTGCGGCCGTCACGTGTTCACCATCGGATTCGAGCCGTGCGAACTCTGCCTGGAGCAACGCATCCGCACCTGTCGGGAACGGAGCACCCGTCGCAATTCGCACCGCTTGCCGCGTCGCCACCACACCCGGAAACGGCCGCCCAGGCATGGCCTCGCCGATCACAGTAAGTGGTAATGCGGGAGAAGTGTCGGCAGCGTGAACGGCGTAACCATCCATGGCGGCACGGGCGAAGGCTGGCACATCGATTGATGAAGCGATTAGCTTGGCCAAAACGTGACCCGCAGCTTGCCCAACGGAATGCCACTGGCTCGATTGCGGAGCTGTTCGCCCCTGCAGCACGGCAAGCACTTCGGAAACAGCCGCACGTTCGCCAAACCCCTTCATACGCACGTCAGTGAATTCGCCTGGTGGCATGGTTGCAAGTCTCCGATTCCGCACAATCCGCAAGGTTTTCCCGGGTCATCAGGTCGCCTCATGTGGCGGAACCGCTACAGTCAGCCGGCGATGATGAAAAACCCGGATTATTCCCTCAAGTTCCACATTGCGCGAGTTGCAAACAGCCCTACAGTTGTACGTTCAGAGGGCGAGTTGCGCCGCGTGTGCGACTTTGCAGGGCAACTGCTGAACTACACGATTAACCACACGGAAGGCCATTCGACCGAGCGGACATCGCCAGTGTATGCGAGGCTTCCGCTTCTCGATCGAGGAAGGAGCGACATCATGCTGATCCGACGCCTGATCGTAATTCTGGTAGTCATCGCAGGTATTATCCCCGCCGTGGGATGTTCCTGCCGCAGATCGGGCAGCAGCTCGAGTTGCTGCGTTCCCAAGCCAACACCGGCTTGCTGCGACAAAGCGATACCACCGGGGTTCTTGCCACCACCACCGCCATCGGTATCGTTCCAGTAAGAATTGCCAGGAACAATTGCTGTCCTGTCGTGCGGCCATGCGCTATTGGCCGCATAGTCGGCCTAACCGCGCTTCTTTGCCTCATTTCGCCAACCCGGCAGGTTTCGCCTGTCGCGCCAGGTCTTCTCAATTCCGCCAACTACGCGACGAATCCGCCTGTCCAGAATTTGCCACTGCGCCGCGACAGCGCATGATGGCTGTGTCGGTACTGGAACAGCCGCGTGCGAGTGGGCTTCCCACTCAATCGGAACGGATTCCGACTCGCCCCGACGGATCGGGCGGGCGCTGCTCCTTACCTCTATGCCGCACTCCAGGAGAGGAGGTTCCGTTCCATGAAGTTCCATCGTCTAATCTGGTCCGTGTTCGCGGTCGGTGTGCTTTCCACATCGTCGGGCTGTCATACCTTCCACTGCATCTTTCCCAACGTAGGTTGGCGGTTGCAACAGTGTCCAGGCAGTTGCGCTCCGCTATGCACTTCAGCGTGTTCGCTGCCGACGACTGTCGTGTCATCCGGTCCGATGATCCCTGCGACTCCACCATGCGTGGGGTGTAACGGAGGAGTTGGGGGGCCAATGGTTGTTCATCAACCAGCGGGTTATTCTCCGGCTCCATCTGGCCCTGTTCCGATGATTGGTCAGCCCATGCCGTTACCTGGCCCGACGGTTGTTCCATCAGCCGAACTTCCTGCCCCATTGCCTGTCAAACGTTAAAACTAAATTGTATTCTCTTGCCCACGGGCAAACACCCGTGGGCCATTTGCATCTACCCATGCTTCAACTTTTCTTCCGCTGAACTACCACGCAGATAGAGCGGTTCCAGAGCGAATAACTCCGCGCGAGTTATCGAATGCTTGCCGATTCCCGCTTGGAACACACTTTCAATTCGCGCTTCGCGATCCACTTCGGGCACAAGCGGGAACTCGTGCGGAAGCCTTGGGGCGTACACATTTACTCCGGGGCCGCTGATCCATGTCACGCGATTGGCACCCCGTAATCCTTCGTCTAGTGCAACGATGCGTAGCTCGTCTTCCGCTTGCCATTGATCTGCGGTTCGCGCGAACTTCTGGACATACACCAGCCCTTGCAGCGCATCGGCGATCACCCACACATGGCTCGCTTCGGCCGGTGCTTGCAGCGCGATGGCGGCGAAGGTTTCCACCACGATGAGTTTGCAACCCACCGCATACGCCAGAGCCTTGGCAGAGATCAGCCCCACCCGCAGGCCGGTGTAACTTCCCGGGCCACAGCTTACGATCACGCCCGTGAGTTGCTGCGGTGTGAGCGATTCTGCTGCCAACATGGCTCCGACGGTTTGGCTGAGATCGCGTACATGCCGACGGGTATCGTCGAGTTTCGCGGTGCGAATGACGGCGGCATCGCGAGCCAATCCAATCTTCGCCACGCGGCCAGAGCTTTCCAGGATCAGCCACGATTCGGACATTTCACTCCTCAGAGGCTCTCTTGCCGGGCGCTTCCGGCTAGAATCCCCTTCATTCTCCGCCCACGAACCGCTTTTGTCTTACCGGATCAATGGAATGTCCGACATTGCAATCATGCACATTGATGGGGCTTCGCGTGGCAACCCTGGCCCCGCTGCGTATGCCATTGTGCTCGCGCGACCGGGTGAACCGGTGGTTGAGGAAGCCGATGCGATAGGTAACGCCACGAACAACGTCGCCGAATACACCGCGCTGGTCGAGGGGCTTGCTCTCGCTATGGAACTGGGAGTGCGCAAGCTCTCGGTGTTTAGCGATAGCGAGTTAATGGTCAAGCAGATTCGCGGTGAATACAAGGTGAAGCACGCGGATATGATTCCGCTGCACCGCGAAGCCCGGCAACTGGCCGCGGGGTTCGAGCACTTCGAGATCACGCACGTTCCGCGTGCACAGAACAAGCGTGCCGATCTGCTCGGCAACCTGGCGCTCGACGGCAAACCGCGCAAACGCGGGGACACCAGCCCGCTTGCGCCTGCGACCACACCTAGTTCTGCCAAGTCTGCGGCACCCGGCCCGGCGAAGACCGTTCCTACCTCGGATGCACCGGTTCGCGACGATGCGCTGGCCGCTTTGCAATCTGCAGCGCATACCTGGGCTACAAATGGCCTCAGCGCTGTGCCGGTTGACGCGGTGTGGGAACAAATCTGGTCCATCCTCGAAGAGGGCGGCGTTTTGAAAAAGAAAAAGGCGAAGTAAGCCATGCGGGACATTCTGTTATTCGAATCGGTTTCAGAAGTGGACGCGAACCGTGTGGGCGGCAAAGCGCTCAGCCTCGGCAAGACCGCCATTGCGGGGTTGCCCGTACCACCGGGATTCGTGATCACCACCGACGCGTTTCGCCGACTCCGCACCCGTGGCGTGCGCTCCGATCCACAGTTTCTGCAAGAACTGCTTGATGCGTATCGCCAACTCGGTAGTGGGCTGGTCGCGGTGCGATCCAGTGCCACGGCTGAGGATGCCGCCGACACCAGCTTCGCGGGGCAACAGGACTCCTACTTGGGAATCCAAGGCGAAGACGCGCTCATCACCGCGATCGAACGTTGCTGGCAATCGTTGTTCTCGGATCGCTCCGCGGCCTATCGCGAAAAGCAAGGCGTGACGGCGAACAGTTTGGCGATGGCGGTTGTGGTGCAGCAACTCGTTGAGGCAGAAGCGGCCGGCGTGCTGTTCACCCGCGATCCTACGGATGTCAAAGGCAGGACCATGCTCGCCGAAGCATCTTGGGGGTTGGGTGAAGCGGTCGTCTCGGGCCGCGTGCAACCGGATCGCTTTCAGCTCGATCGCACCACGGGAGCGGTGCTGAACAAACATCTCGGATTGAAGTCGATTCGGATCACAGCGAACGGAGAAGAGCACGTCCCGCCGGCGGAGCAACAGCAGTTTTGCCTGAGCGATCATGCACTTACGCAACTCGCGGAACTCGGCCGCAACGTGGAGAACTACTATCGCGACGCACGCGATGTGGAGTGGGCGTATGCCGCTGGCATGTTCTACTTGCTGCAAGCTCGCCCTATCACCGTTGCCGGCGTGGCCGAGCAAGCCGAAGTGCGGCGATCCGTGATCGCGGAGTTGCAAGCGAAGGCCCAGCCAGGCGGCACCGTGTGGGTGCGTTACAACTTGAGTGAAGTGTTGCCGGAACCCACACCGATGACGTGGGCGGTTGTCGGCCGATTGCTGGCGGCCGACGGCGGATTCGGCGACATGAATCGCGATTTCGGTGCGGAGCCTCACC
Organism: Gemmata sp.; assembly: GCA_041740855.1. Lineage (GTDB taxonomy): Bacteria > Planctomycetota > Planctomycetia > Gemmatales > Gemmataceae > Gemmata. The sequence goes on along the minus strand of JBGSLF010000192.1, from coordinate 5,113 downwards.
CCGCGCTCGGACCGCAGTCCGCGTTCGATCTTGTCGCGAGCCGGCCGATGGCGAACCTGTCGCGCTTGCCACAACTGCAATTCGCACGCCCCGTGATTCGCTACCCCTTCGATGCTTACAAAGCCAATCCGCGCCTCGCACTGGAACCCAAACCGATACTCGATCCCTTGGGCGGATCGGGCTGCCTGATTGGTCTGTTCAAACTTCCGGGGCTAATGCTGCGGCTTAACCGCGAGAAGCGGATTCGGACTCAACTTGCCGATACCTTCGCAAACCGCTTCACCCATGAGTTTGTGCCGTCGTTCGCAATGGCTGCGAAGTCCGCGATTTCGCAAGAATGGTCGCTACTCGATCCGCCGGAGATCATCCGCGAGTTCAATCTCTGGGTGAATCGCACTCTGATCGAGTTCGCACGCGACAGTCTGAAGCCGACCGTGCTGGCCGATCAAGCGTGGAGCAACCTCACGGCCACCTTAATGCCCCGGTTGGGCGAAGAGCGCGCACGCGCTGCCGTGGCCGAACTCAGCATGGGTGCTCATCCGCCGCCCGACGCGAATCTTGGCAGCGCGATGCGCGACCTCTCGACTGGTGTCATCGATTCCATCACGTTCCTGGAGCAGTTCGGCCATCGCTCAACCAACGAGATGGAACTGGCTCAACCCCGCTGGAACGAGGCTCCGGAGCAGTTGAAGCAACTTGTGCGTGGCGATTCTGCCATGGAGCGACCCGCAGAGCACATCGGGCGAAGCCTCTGGGAATCGATCGCCAACGAGGCCAAGTTGAGCGGTTCGGCCCGCGACCGTTTCCGCTCCGAAGTGCAACAGTTGCGAACGTACCTTGGGTTGCGTGAAGCCGGCAAGCACTACTTGTTGCTGGGCTACGCGGTCATCCGTCGCACGCTCGTGGAACTCGATCGCCGCTTTGGCCTCAATGGCGGCATTTTCTTCCTTACCCCCGCAGACTTTCCGGCTCTCCTCGCCGAGAAAGATCTATCGGGTTCGGTGGCTGCCGCACGCCGTCGCCGGCAAACCGAGCTTTCGCTCGAAGTGCCGCCTGTGCTGTTTAGCGATGATCTGGACGCCATCGGTCGCCCCTTGCCCGAGCCGGAAGGCGGAGATCGCCTCGAAGGGGTGCCGTTGTCGGCGGGCGTGGCCGAAGGGCCGGCGTTGGTGCTCACCGAGCCGACCGCGCCGCCCACCGGTGCGGGCGGGTATATTCTGGTGTGCCCCACAACCGATCCCGCGTGGGTTCCGCTGTTCGTGCAGGCGAAGGGGCTTGTCATGGAAACGGGCGGTGTGCTGTCGCACGGGGCGATCGTCGCGCGGGAATTCGGCCTCCCCGCTGTGGCCGGTTTGCCGGGCGTGATCCATCGGTTGAAGACCGGCCAAATCGTGCGTGTCGATGGCGGCCGCGGAACCGTTACCATCCTGGGTGGTTGAATGGGTGGTTGAAACTTGGCCACTCGCGTTGCCGGCGGATTGATTCATTCACTACCGGCACCCCCCTTCGTGAAATAATATCCCGATCCGAAACAATGATGCCTCGGCGAATATTTCACGCCCTTGGCTGAATTACGTTGGCGACAACACGCAAAAGTGGCCGTTACGGTTGCCGTTCCCCCGGAATGGATCGTGCGAAGGGATCGTGTGGAACCGCGTAAACGTCGCGGTCGCCAATCACAGGTCATTTCGTAAAACAATCGTCTGTGATATCTTTGCCGAACATCCACGAGTACCAGCATGAATAACGTTGTCGTTCCGGCTCCTGCCGCCTCCATCAAGCACGATATCGCCGATATCGCCCTGGCCGAAAAGGGGAAGAAACGGATTCTTTGGGCGGACCACGACATGCCAGTTCTGGCGAAGGTTCGCGAACGCTGGGAAAAGGAAAAGCCGCTTGCGGGCCTTCGTATGTCTGCGTGCTTGCACGTCACATCCGAAACGGCCAATCTGGCTCGCGCACTGAAAGCCGGCGGGGCCGATGTGTTGCTCATCGCATCGAACCCACTCTCCACTCAAGACGATGTGGCCGCGAGCCTCGTCAAAGACTTCGGCATTGGCGTTGCGGCGATCCACGGGGAAAAGCCCACGACGTATTACAAACACGTTGCCATGGCGCTGGATCACCGCCCGCAAGTGACCATGGACGACGGAGCCGATCTCGTCACCGCGATGACGTTCATCGCACTCGATAAGCTCGATAAGTTCGACCCCGAGAAGCAAAAGCCCGTCCGCGACTGGGCCGAGAAGTTCACTTCCGAACAACGCAAGACGCTGTTCGACGATCTCATCGGCAGCATGGAAGAAACGACCACGGGCGTGATTCGCCTGCGAGCCATGGAGAAAGAAGGCGTGCTGAAGTTCCCCGTGATCGCGGTGAACGATGCGGAAACCAAGCACTTCTTCGATAATCGTTATGGCACCGGCCAAAGCACCATCGATGGCATCATCCGCGCAACGAATGCGCTGCTCGCCGGCAAGAAGGTTGTCGTTGCGGGCTATGGCTGGTGTGGCAAGGGCGTGGCCAGCCGGGCACGCGGGCTTGGCTCGCAGGTGATCGTGACCGAAGTGAGCGCCGTTCGCGCGCTGGAAGCCGCCATGGACGGATTCGCCGTGATGCCCATGGCCGAGGCCGCCAAGGTGGGCGATATCTTCATCACCGTGACCGGGAATATGCACATCATTCGCGGAGAACACTTCGAGATGATGAAGGATGGGGCGATGGTGGCCAACAGCGGTCACTTCGATATCGAAATCGATCTCGTCGCGCTGAACAAGCTCACCGATAAGTACACGCCAAACATGCGGCACGAAGTGGAAGAGTTCCGCCTCAAGAACGGCAAGCGAATCTACGTGATCGGCGGCGGGCGACTGGTGAACCTTGCGGCTGCGGAAGGGCACCCCGCATCGGTGATGGATATGAGCTTTGCCACGCAGGCGCTGGCCACCGAGTATTGCGTGAAGAATCGCGGCAAGCTGGCGGCCAAGGTTCACTCAGTGCCGCTGGAGATTGAAGAGTTCGTGGCAAGCACCAAACTGGAAAGCATGGGCTTTGCCAAAGATGAGATGACGCCCGAACAGGTGAAGTACGTCAACGCCTGGGAACACGGTACGTGATGTACGTGATTTCTCTGATGTGTTGCACGACCCGCGTCATGACTGACGCGGCTCGCTATCTCACCGCACGACGAACCCTGACCGCGATGCCGTCGGAGTCGTACCACACAACGAGGCCGGCATTGGCGTAGAATCGCATGATTTGCAAGTTGTCAGTCCCGCCAGCGGTCATCGAGGCCGTTGGACCCTCGCCCAGCATCTTTTCGATTTTCGCCGAGTGCTGACCAACCCACTGGATCGCCATGTCCTGCCTTACGATGTGCGGTTCCCACGCAGCCAGGGTGCCGATCCAACAAATCACCGCGAAGACCATAACTACTCCTTTCAAGGGAGACCGGTAGGGGGCGACCGGCGACGCTTTTCGGCGACTGCCGCGCCGTGAGAGCTATGAAGGCCAGGATGGTGCCGGGCGGATCGACCAGAAACAGGATCGATACGAACGCAGTGGTGCCAAAGTCGAGCATACTCGCTGTTTACGCGATCGCGGGGTGCGGGACGTGAAGTTGGAGCCGTGGCCCGCGGCGGAATGGCACCGGGAAGGGCGTGTGTTCGGATATCTCCGGGCGGATCGGAGAAGTCTCTATGTCGGCAGTCTCGGTGTCGGCCGAGTTGAGTAGCCCATCTTCCAGTTCGAACACGCGATCGGCATGCGGAACCAGCCGATGATCGTGCGTGACCACGAGCACCATCGCCCCGCGTTCGCGGGCATTCTCGGTCAGGAGCTTCACAACCTGCTGACCGTTGTCCCAGTCCAGTGCGGCCGTGGGTTCGTCGGCGAATATGAGCGTGGGGTTCTTGACCAGTGCGCGACCAATGGCGACACGCTGCTTCTCTCCGCCAGACATCTGAGCGGGACGCAAGTGCGCTTTGTTGGAAAGCCCGAGTTGCCCAAGCACCTGATCGGAACGCTTGCGTGCTTCCCTTGGCGAACAGCCCTCGCCCCACTTCAACACAATTTCCAGTTGTTCGCGAGCGGTGAGTGCGGGGAAGAGGTTGTAGCCCTGGAAGATGTAAGAGCAGTGGCGAAGGCGGAACTTTTCCATCTCTTCGTCGGACATACGCCAGACATCTTTGCCCATCGCGCCGACCGCACCGCCATCGGGCCGCAATAGCCCCGAGAGCACCGCCAGAAGCGTGGATTTACCCGAGCCGCTTGGCCCCATCAGCAAGTTTAACTCACCCTTGCGGAGTTCGACCGACACGCCTTTGAGGGCATACGACCTCATTTCGCCACTGCCGAACGCACGCGTCAGGTCCGCACCTGTCAGCACGGACGAACCGCGCCGCAGAATGTTCGGAAGCGGAAGCGTGGTCGCAGACGGGCGTGAGGCCAGCCGACCAAATAGGCGGGCGAGTCGACACATTAAACTGTTCCTCCGTGGGTACAGGCTCGTAAAGTGTGGGTTGGGTGGGTGTGCCGACTGCGAGGCGCGATCCCCTTTCTATGGAGTCGTGTCGGTGCGATATCGATTCAACGCCGCAACCGAGCCAACTTGCGCTCGTCGCGTGTCCAGTTCCTGATCAAGTCGTTAAGACACAGATACTATTGCGATAAACGGGACGATCGGCAACCCTCTGCAATCAAAATTAACCGGCTATCTTGCTTAACTTGATACCATTTCGCATGTTCCCGTACTTTGCTGATCTTGTTTGTCGTCAGAACTGTCAGAATTGTGGCCACCGGCAAGAGAACCCAGGCCGATGGCCTCGGCTGATGTAGCGCGGGCCTTCAGCCCGCGTAATCACTGGTGACGGTAATCACCGGTGAAGGTCCGAAGGACCGACCTACCTTAGCCCAGGCCATTGGCCTGGGTGCACTTCCGGTTAATCCGGTGGCGAAGGGCGGGTCGGATCGGGTAATAATGAAGCGTTGGGAAAGATAACCGGAGGAACCGCGATGCGCACGGCGACGGCCGAACCGCCAGCCGATGCCACGTTACGCGCCCTGCAATCGCCATTGAGCGCGGCGGATGGCTGGGCGGGGTTGCGCGCGGCGT
>JBGSLF010000191.1:0-22388 GCA_041740855.1 Gemmata sp. | reverse complement strand
GCGGGGACGCCCGCCGGGGTAGACGGGGATGTGTGGCTCGATCAACGCCCACTGCTCGTCGGTGAGGTCGCTGGGGTAGGATTGGCTTCTCATGAGCCATTTTATCCACCCCAACCACCCCTTATGGGACAGTCACTCAGCGTTTCGGTTCGTGAGCGTTCACTTCTTATCGATGTCGATGTCTTTGATCGAGATGTTTCGGTAGGCGACGGGTTCAGTGTGGCCCGCAAAGCCGAAGTGGCCGCGCAGCCGTTCCTTGCCCGGATGCGGTTGCTTGTTCTTGAACTCCGTCACCTTTGAAAGATCCGTGTCGAGAATGCGTGTGCCGTTGAGTTCCACCTGCAGCGTGTGCCCGCGAGCGGTCACTTCCATGAAGTTCCATTCCCCGAGTGGCCGCAGGAATCCCCGATGCGCCGCGACCATGCCATAGGCGGAGCCGTTGAACTGACGCTCGTCGAGCTTCTGGTATTTCGTGGCCGTGTCGTCGAGAATCTGCAACTCACACATTCCTTGCGTGGCGGCGTGGACCGCCATACCGGGATATCGCATGGCAAGCCCATTGTTCCCGGCGGGCGGTAGCTTGTATTCCAGGCGAACAACATGATCGCCGTGTTCGCTGTTGGTGTAAATGTTCCCGCCCTTCCCCTTCTTGCAAACAATCGCCCCTTCGAGGATTTCATAGTTTTCAACCGGTCCGGACCAACCCGCAAAGTCTTTACCATTGAAGACACTGTTGAAGCCTACCTTGCTGTGCTTATTGAGCAACGTGTTGGCTTCATCGCCAGCGATTTCGCGAATGAAAATGTTACGCCAGCGGATTTCCCCGCCGTGCGTTTGCAACAAGATCTTTCCCACGCGCGGCAATGGTAACTTGCGATCCCAGTAGTTCTCCATGCGAGCAAAATCGACAACGAGTTTATCGTTCAAGTAAACCGTGGTTCGCTCTCCAACCTGAAAAATTCGCAGACTGTTCCATTCGCCGAACGGTTTATCTGCGTGCACGAGTGGCAGTTGCCCCGGCGTGCCCTTGGCGTTGTTGAACAGCCCGCCCGAACCTTTATCGGCGTTGCGATCCCACTTCCCGCCTTCCTTGGTCGTGTCCCAGATTTGCACCTGCGGCGTGTTGCGGAGATAAATGCCACTATCGGCCTTCGCCACCGTTTTGTACTCGATCAGCAACTCGATATCGCCATACTCTTTCTCGGTCGCCAGATACGCACCACTGCCATCGTTCACCAGCTCGCCATTCTCGACACGCCAGTGATTCTTGGCATCCGCTGTCCATTCACGCTCTTTCTTGGTTCGTTCTTCCGGCGCGAGTTTCGCGAGATCCTTGGGAGTTCCACCTTTGGCATGGATGGCCCAACCGTGCCAGCCATCGAGGTTAGTTGCGTTGAATAATGGCGTGAATCCTTTTGGTGGATCGGCGGCGAGTACGGTCGTACCCCAAAGTGCGATCAGCAGGGAGAAAATGCGATACATGGAGATTCCTTGTGAAGTGCGGCACTGCAAGGTTAACAGAATGCTTTACTTCTTCTTGGCGGGCGCGGGTTTCGCGGGCGTGGCACCCGGCGTGAAGGTGTAAATGTATACGGTGCCATTCGCACCGGCACACGCGAAGCGATTACCCGCAGGTGCGATGTCCATGTCGCGAACGCCAATCGGCACCGTCAACATGTGGAAGGTGGTCGCTTCATCGGGGTTCGCAAACCAGACGCGACCGCCACTGCCACCGGCAGCGATGATTGAGAAGCCTTCGGGATGGAAGGCGAACCCCCACGCTGTTCCCTGAAAGGCTTCTTTCGTCTTGAGCAACTTGGAGGTACCGGCTTTCCAGTCGAACATAACCACTGCGGGGTTGCCGACGCCGGCGAAAGCGTTGGTAACATTCACGATGCCGGCACAGCCCAGGCGAGAGCCATCGGGCGTGAATCGTATCGCCCGCGCGCCGCCGATATCGGCCATGAAGGTGGGATCGAACTTGGTGAGCACCTTCGCGTCGAGTTCGCGTTCCGCGGTGCCCGTCTTCCAGTTCCAGTCCTTGACCACGCCCTTGAGATCGCACGAGGCGAGACGGTTGCCATCGGGGTGGAACGCGACGTTATAGACCGCGGACGTGTGGCCTTCGAGGTTGCGGATGAACGCGCCGGTCTGCGCGTTCCAGAGTTTCACCAAGTTATCGTTACCGCAACTGGCGATGGTCTTGCCATCCGCGCTGGTTGTCACCGCCCGCACCCAGCCTTTGTGCGCTTCGACTGTGCGAATGGGCTTCGGTTCGGGAAGTTCCGCCTGCCACCAGATGAGATTGCCGTGATAGTCGCCGGATACCAGAACGAACGGCGCGGGCTTGGGAATTGGAAGTGTTTCGCCAGCAAAACCCGCGACCGCGTGCAGGCTTCGCCTTCGTTGGCCCCACGCTTCCAATTCGGCAGAACCCGCCGCATCGGGGCCAATGAACGCCATGCCGCGCACCCAACTCTTATGACCAACCAAAGGCGTTGGCGCACCTCCGAGCAGATCGTAGCGATGGATGAGATCGTCTTCCGAAGAGACGAAAAGGAACCGGCCGGTTGAGTCGAAGCGACACCCGATCAACCCGCGGGTGTGCTTGAGTTCCTGCTCCAATCGAGCAACCGTGGGATCGATGGCGGGATTCATGGTGTGAACTCGGGAAGCAGCAAAGCCCACTCCGTTGAAGGAGCGGGTCAAGGTTCTCAGGCCAAGATTTCGCTAATCTTCTCGGCTTCCGGATCACCAATCGGAACGGGGCGTTCGTTGGGGTAGAAGTTCTTGGTTGCATCGAGGCCAACGGCGGCGAGATAGGTGTGGAAGAGATGCGAGGAATACACCTCGCGATCGACAACCGCAGTCCCGTTGGCGTTCGTCTTGCCCACCACCGCACCACCCTTGATGCCACAACCGGCGAGAGCGACCGACCACGCTTTGGACCAGTGATCGCGGCCATAGCGATCGTTAATCTTGGGCGTGCGGCCCATCTCGCTCATCACAACGATGAGCGTGCTATCCAGCATGCCGCGATCGGAGAGATCATCGAGAAGGGCGGCAAAAGGTTGGTCGAATTCCGCGAGTTGTTCGATGTGAAAATCGAAGTTCTCGTGGTGCGTGTCGTAATTGGAATGCGACACCTTCACACTGGAAACACCCGACTCCAGCAAACGCCGAGCAAGGAGAAGATGGCGGCCGAAATCGTGCCGGCCATAGCGATCGGCGACCTTCGGATCTTCTTTATCGACGTCGAACACCTCGGCCTGTTTCACCACTTCTTCGGCCTGTGCAAAGGATTCTGTGTAGGCGTCGGTCGAAGCGGATTTGCGTGACTTGGCGAAACGCTCGTTGAGCTTGCGGCGGAACGCCTCGCGAGCCGCATCGGAACCAACCGTGAGGTTTGCCGGGCGAAGCAAGTCGGAAGGCGGCTTTCCTTCGCCGAGTGTGACTGCACCAAACTTCGGCCCCAAGAACGCGGCATCGCCTTTGCCGAACCCGCTTCCGCCCTTGGGCAGAATCTGAATGTGGCCGGGCAATGCAGAGCCCGAGGTATCGCCGAGGAGCTTGGCGGTCACGGCACCGATGTGCGGGTATTCCAGGGCGGCTTCCGGCTTGCGGCCCGTGAGCATGATCTTCGCGCCGATACCATGATCGTTCGACACAGAATTCAGGCTTCGCACGATCGCCATCTGGTGCATGTGCTTGGCCGTTTGCGGCAGCAATTCGCAGATGTGCGTGCCGGGCACCGACGTCGCGATCGCCTTGAACGGCCCGCCCGTATCGGTGTTGGGCTTCGGATCCCACGTTTCCAATTGACTCACACCGCCCGACAGGAAGATCACAAGCACTCGCTTCTGCTGCTTCGCGAGTTGCTTCGCGGCACCGGGTGCGGCAAAGCCAAGTGGCCCGAGCGCGGCAACCGCGCCAGCTGCACCTAGGAACGCGCGGCGATTCACCGCGTGATCCGTGGACGCACAGGCATAATCACATCGGGGCATGGGGCATCTCCAGGAATCACGCACACACTTGCGTTGATGGGTGGTGTTAGTGGTTAAACCGGAATTCAGCGGACGCGACCAAGGCCCAGGTCAGTTCCGCAAGTGTCGCATTACGATCACTCGCAGTGCCGAGTGCCTCGGTCACATCCTTTACTTCATCGGCCGTTGGGTATCGGGACAGCACACTGATGAACAACTGCTCTGCCACCGCCGTGGGATCGGTTAAACGGCCAAGTTGAACACTTCGTGTGGCCAACATACCGCGAACGGCTGCCCCATACTTCAAGAACAGCGTCTGATGCAACGACGCCGTGAAGCCATCTTCTGGCTCGCCTGCGGGGGCCGCGAAAGTGGAACGGAACGGTGCGATGCGCGGGGCAACGCGGGCATCGAGTTGAGCTTCTGTTCCCTTTGGACCGAGTGCAGCCCGATCGGTATCGGTTTGCCCGCCCGCTTGCGATATCGCATACGCGAGGTGTTCGGCCGATAGCGGTTTGAGTTCCGCAACCAGATAGCGATCCGCGGGAATGCTTTCGCGATTGGCCAGCGATTCAGGAATCTCGCTGGACCGCTGATACGTTTGCGTTAATGCGATCTCGCGCACCAGCCACTTGATATCGTGGTTGTGCCGCACGAACTCCGAAGTCAAGAGTTCCAATAACTCGGGGTGACTCGGCGGGTTGGCTTCGTGATCCCATTCTGGCGAATGGATTAACCCACGCCCCAACATCATCGCCCAAATCCGATTGACTGCGGTCCGCGCGAATGCGGTGTTCTCCGGTTCGGTCATGGCCTTGGCCAGCAATGCCCGGCGACTGTACACGGGAATCGGTGCGGTTGCTGCTGCTGCCGGGGCGGGCTTCGTCTTCGGTGGCGTGCTTGCAGGCGCTGCCGCACTTGCGGGCGAAGGCTTGTATTCTTTCCCCTTTTCCAAGTTCGGCTCAGCGAAAGCTTTGCCGCCGGGCATCTTCGGCGTGATGGTGTACTGTTTCTTGGCCTTGTCGAAGACGCTCACGAAATTCACAATCCCATCGGCTTTTTCCGCGATCACCGCGTTCGCGGCGCGAGCGTTTGGGAACAGGAACGAGCGGCTCACGAAGGCTTGAATGCCGTAGTATTCCGCCTGCGAGTAGTCATCCACACTGGGGTGATCGTGGCATTGCGCGCATTGCAGATTGCGACCAAGGAAGATTCGCGTCAGGTCGCGGGTAACAAGGTGCGGTTCCATGTCCCGTTCCAGGAAAAACTTCGCAGCGGCTCGCGTGTTGGGTTCGCTGCCATCGCTGGAAAGAATCTCGCGCACGAGCACGTCGTATGGTCGGTTCTCCGCAATCGCGGTTTGCAGATAGCTTTCCCACGCCGCTCGCGGCACTTTCTGATCGGGTCGTCGCTCCATGAGCGTGACATCGAAAAACCAAACCATCCGCCGAACATAGCCAAACGAGTTCATGAGTCGGTCGATCACTTTCTCGCGTTTGTTCGGCGAGCGATCGGCCATGAACTCTTGAAACTCGCTCACAGTCGGGATGGTGCCCGATAGATCGAGGTAGACCCTGCGCAAGAATTCCGCATCGGATGCGATTGGTGCTGCGTTCTTGGCATAGTCGGCAAAACCTGCCGCAATGTGTTGATCGATGCGAGCATGCAAGGGATCGCGCGCTTCATTAGCTGCCACGATGGCGATGAGACAAAGTGCGACCGACATAATTGCTGGTCCTCGGTGGGTGGATAACCCGCTGACCGGACCACAGTCAACGGGGGAAATCACTGGCGTGTATGTGGATCTTCCCCCGCTCAGAATCGCGAGTCAAGCGTGAACCTTCAAAAGCACAGGTCCTTGATGAAACTGTGCGGAAGTTGATCACCCATCGTGGCCGCAACTCATCGCGATTTACCACCGCAACGGCTTCTGCCACGCTTCCTTCAATTCGGCCAACTTCACCCAGATCAACCATTCGCCACTCGCGCCCGCAATTCGCAAGCGCGGTTCGGAAAGGGTCACGCCCACCTTCGCCAGCGGTAACCCAGTAAAGGCGGACTCCAACGCCGCAGAGTGTTCGGGCTTCACTTCGAGCAAGAAGCGCGTGTTCGATTCGCTAAAGAACTTCACCATGTCCGGAAGATCGCCCGGCACGCCGGTGATATCTGCCCCGATCCCACCTGCGAACGCCATTTCCGCAGCAGCTACGGCAAGCCCACCTTCACTGAGATCATGGCAAGATCGCACAAGCCCCGCCATGATCGCGGAATGAACCGCCGCGAACACTTTGGGTGCTTGCTTTAGATCAACTCGCGGAACGCTTCCGCCAGTTTGCCCGGTGAGAACGTGAAGGTGCGACCCACCAAGTTCATTCTTGGTGTCGCCCACCAGATACAGAAGATTGCCGGCAGACTTGAGATCCATCGTCACGCACTTCCGCACATCCGGAACGCGGCCCAGTGCCGAGATCAAGAGTGTGTGCGGAATGTTGATGCGTTCGCCATGCTTTCCCGCATAGGTGTTATTCAAGCTATCCTTGCCACTCACGAACGGCGTGCCAAACGCGACGGCCACATCGCGGCACGCTTCCGCAGTGCGTACCAATGCGCCAAGAACTGCGGGGTCGTTGACGTTGCCCCAACAGAAGTTATCCAGGATGGCAGTGTGGGCCGGATCGGCACCCACTGCGACGACGTTGCGCATCGCTTCATCGATCACCGCAGCGGCCATCCAGTAGGGATCGATATCGCCGTAGAGAGGATTGACGCCGCAACCCACCGCGGCCCCGGTCCACGAACCGGGCACAGGCATGATCACGGCGGCATCCGAGGGGCCATCGTTCTTCACGCCCACCAAAGGCTTGATCACGCTGCCGCCCTGCACTTCGTGATCGTATTGCCGGATCACCCACTCCTTCGAACAGACGCTGTAGTGCGAGAGGATCTTGAGCAAAGCCTCTTGTGGCGGTATCGCAGCGATCTCCGCGCTTGGCTTGGCGGGCACGGGCGCGGTCCACTCCGCACTGCGCACCTGATTGGGGCGACCATCGTGCAGAAAGTGCATGTCCAGATCGGCGACAGTATTGCCGTGATACGTGAGTTTCAATCGCTGCGTCGGATCGAACGCGCCGAGCACTACTGCCTCAACATCTTCCGATTCGCACAACGCCTTCAACTCGGGCCACTTCGCGGGCAACACCGATAACACCATTCGCTCTTGCGATTCGGAAATCCAGATCTCGGTATAGCTCAAGCCTTCGTATTTCAGCGGTGCATGCGCGAGTTCAACCGTCGCGCCCAGTTCGGCCCCCATTTCACCAACAGCCGAGCTGAACCCGCCCGCTCCGCAATCCGTAATGGCGGTGAATAGCTCCAAGTCGCGGGCTTTGAGAATCACATCCTGCACTTTCTTCTCGGTGATCGCGTTACCAATCTGCACTGCGCCGCCGCTCACGGTTTCGGATTCATGCGTGAGTTCCAGGCTGGAGAAGGTCGCGCCGTGGATTCCATCACGCCCGGTGCGGCCGCCCACTGCGACGATCAGATCGCCCGGCAGAACTTCCTTGAATGCCTTGTTTGCCGGGATGATGCCCACGGTGCCGCAGAACACCAGCGGGTTCGCGAGATAGCGTTCATCGAACAGAATCGCCCCGTTAACGGTGGGAATCCCCATTCGGTTGCCATAATCGCGCACACCTGCCACCACGCCACGCATCACACGCCGCGGATGCAGCACGCCTTGCGGCAGATTCTCGGGCGGAAAGTCCGGCGGAGCGAAGCAGAACACATCGGTGTTGCAAATCGGTTTCGCCGCGAGGCCCGTTCCGAGAAGATCGCGAATGACGCCACCCAGACCGGTGTTCGCCCCGCCGTATGGTTCGATCGCCGATGGGTGGTTGTGCGTTTCCACCTTGAAGCAGAGATGATTCGCGTCGTCGAACTTCACCACACCGGCGTTATCCGCGAAGACACTCACGCACCAATCGTTGGCACCCAGATTCTGGCGAATCGTTTGAGTGGCCGCGAACACGGTTTCCTTGAGCAAGTTCTTGTAAGTGCGGGTTTCGCCCGTGGTGTGATCCTTGAGCGTGATCGTTCCCTTCAGCGTCTTGTGCGAGCAGTGTTCGGACCATGTTTGGGCGATGGATTCGAGTTCGGCATCCGTGGGTTCGCGGCCCAGCGTGCGGAAGTGTGCTTGAACCGCTTTCATCTCGTCGAGTGTGAGCGCGAGCATCCCATCTTTGCTGAGTTTCGTCAGGCCCGCTTCATCGAGTGTTGAGATTGGAACTATGACCAGGTTGAAGGCGTATGGCGACCCAACTGCGAGGTGGTCGGCCTTCACCGGGCCAACCACAACTTGTTCAATTGCGTCGTTCGCGAGCACCCTGTGGAACAGCACATCGCGATCGTTGGCGGGAATGATTTGCGGGCCGAAGTACCGGCGAAAGGTCCGTACGCCTTGCAGCGGAATCCGGAGCATCTGCGATACATCGAGAATGGTTTGCGCGACTGGGTCCATGACGCCCGGCTTGAGCAACACGGTGTAGTAATCGCCTTCGTGGCCACCAACACGCCGCACACTCACGCTCTCGACCAGCGGATCGACCAGAACCTCGGTGGTAAGTTGTTCGAGGTGGAGATCCCCCAAATCGCCTTCGAGTAGAAAGCCACGCGCCGATGCGGAGATGAGGTCGCCGCCTCTCTGTGCGTGCGTGAGCAAGTCGAACTCGTCGCACACTCGCTCGCGTTCGCCATCTCGCCCGAGTGGCCGGATTTCAACTTCCCAAAGCATCACGCACCTGCTTCGCATGAGCCAGCCACTTGATCAAGCCGGGACTATCGCCGGCTTCGAGAAGTTGCTGGAACTCGGTCATTTGGTCGGTGAAATCTCGCAACGCCGCCAGAACCGCCCCACGGTTCGCCTGGAAAATGGCGGCCCAAAGCCCGGGATCGCCCGCGGCGATACGCGTGGTATCGCGAAAGCCGCCTGCGGACAGTGAGAGATATGGCACAGGTGTGACGGCCGCCACACCCGATGCCACCGCGTGGGGCAAGTGGCTCGTAGAAGCCAGCACGCGATCGTGTTCTTCCGGCGACATCCGAACCACGCGCGACCCCAACGCCTGCCAGAACTGCTCGACAACACGAGCGACATCGCCCTTCGCATCCGATGGCGGATCGGTGATAACCGTGATGCGGTCCTGGAACAGGTTGGCCCGAGCATGTTCCACGCCGGCTTTTTCCGCCCCGGCGATCGGGTGAGCGGGAACATATGCGAATGATTCCGGCAGTTTGTTCACCAACTCATCGAGGACATTCTGTTTCGTCGAGCCTGCGTCGGTGAAGATTGTGCCGGGGCGAACGTGCGGAATGGCTGCCAGAATCATCTCCGCGATTCGATCGACGGGCGTGCAAACCACGACCAAGTTTGCATCCTTCACACCGGCAGCAAGATCGGTGGAGAACGCATCAATCGCACCCAGTTCAACGGCTCGCGATAGCGCTGCGGAGTTCCGCCCCACGCCCACCACGCGCGTCGCGAGTTTTCGCGAGCGAACGGCCATACCGACCGATCCGCCGATCAACCCAATCCCGATCACGGTGATCTGTTCAAATCGCATGCGGCAATTGTATGGCCGACCGCTCATGTGCCACGGGCAACTGTCACGCGATTGCAATGCTTTTCACTCGCAAAGCCAGATCAACTCGCTTTCCCCGTTCAACCATAAAGAAAACCAGGAACGAAGTTCGCGGCAAGCGTGAGTTTGCCCACAGAGTTGCGACAAACCACTTGCTCTGCGCGGCGTTCATCGGGCATAACAGAGTGATGTCCCAATTACTCTCAAATTCATTGCCACGCGGTTGGCATCCTTCTCGAAGAGACTGCCTGCGGATTGGCATTCCCGCGATGTTGGGCTTGCCGGCGGCGCATGCGCGCGAACAATCGCCATCATCGCATGGGCCTGGTTTCGGCCGTGCGAAATCCGTGCTCGTCGTGTTTACCAGTGGCGGACAAAGCCAACTCGAAACTTGGGACCCTAAACCGAATGCCCCGGTTGAAGTTCGCGGGGAGTTTCGCAGTGTGCAAAGCGCGGTGCCGGGATTGCGGGTGTGCGAACACTTGCCACGGCTCGCGGCACTGGCGAAGCAATACACCGTGCTTCGATCGATGACGCACGACGATCTCGATCACGGCTCCGCCTGCTACCTCGCGTTAACGGGTCAGTTCCACCCGCGAAAGTCGTCTAACCCGCCGCCGCGGCCATCGGACTACCCCGCGTTGGGTGCGGCTCTGACGCGCTATCGCCCCATCAAGAACTTTCCGCACACCGCCGTGCACGTGAACGGCCCGCTCATCGCCCCGCGTGAGGTTTCACCCGGCCAATATGGCGGCTTGCTTGGTCGTGGCTACGACCCAGCCGATCTTGGCAACGTGACCGAATCCGCCCGCATTCTCGACACGCTCGACTTGCCGCACGACGTGACGACACAACGCCTGGAGAGTCGCCGCGATCTGCTTGCCAAACTCGATCCCGAGACGATAACCGATCCGCACACGCAGCAAGCGTTCCGGCTGGTTAACGCGCCGGCGGTGCGGGCCGCTCTGGATCTGCAACGCGAATCGGACCGTGTTCGCAATCGTTATGGCACGCATCGCTCCGGCCAGGCGTGCCTCATGGCTCGCCGCATGGTGGAAGCGGGTGTGCCGTGGGTTACGGTGTTCTTCAACCACGGCATTCGTGGGCAAGATGATTACCCGGATATCAGCGACGAATATGGCTGGGATACGCACAACGACATCTTCCATGATCTTCGCACGCAGCTTCTGCCGCGCTTCGATCACAGCGTGTCGGCCTTACTTGAAGACCTGCAACAACGCGGATTACTGGCCACAACTCTGGTCGTGATCATGGGTGAATTTGGCCGGGCACCACTCGTGGCGGAGGAGAAGAACTTCGTCGGTCGCGGCTCACCCGGGCGTAAACACTGGGCCGCGTGTTACTCCGTGGTGTTGGCCGGTGCGGGCGTCACGCCGGGCGCGGTTTTCGGCTCATCGGATCGCCACGCGGCATATCCACAAGCCGAACCCACCACACCCGGCGATCTCGCGGCCACGATGTTTCACGCTCTGGGCATCCCGGCGGAAGCCCATTACACCGATGCCACGAATCGCCCATATCGCATCACAACCGGCAACCCCGTTACCAAACTCTTCTCCTGAACGCCGAGCGCCGGTAGTGATGGCATCAACAACCGATTACCTCGAAGATCAGTTCCGGCGTGTAGCGTCGGTTTACAGCAACAGCAACGGCGGCTCGCAGGAAGCCACTGGCGCGTTGCAGTGCCTCACCTGCGGCGTGGCGGTCGGCCTCGCCAGCAATGAGTAGCACCCGGAGGCGGCCCGTGTGCGGTGCGGGTTCCACGCTCAGTAGCGTGAGATCGCGCAGAGCATCTTCGACACATTCCCCCAGCGCCCCCTGTAAGGCTTCTTTCACCTGGGCACACAATTGTTGCCCTTTGCGACTGGCCTGCTTGGGTGCGTTCAAGGGCTTGGCGTGGAAATCCTTGGGGTCTCCGCCATCCTCGTGACCGAGATCGGCCGCGAGGTCTGTTAAGTCATCCGTCTTCTTTCGTCTGCGACTCATAGTTTGGAATACCGGAATGGAGTGGGAAACACATGCGACACCATTGGGTGTTGATCACACGAGCACGCATGGGTCACCATCCTTTCCGAATGTGCAAAAACCCCCGCAGGATCACCGCGAGGGTTCGAGCAAGACATAGCCCGAGCAAGAAAGGTTCACCGGACGCAGATGTTGGCGAGCGCTTCTGCGGAAAACGCCACGGCAGCCCCGCGGTACTGCTCTCGGGTGATGCAATAGCGATCGAGCCCCAACGCGGGAATGAGCCAGTCGTGTGTCTTGGGTGCGTCGATCACCACCGGGCGTGTAAGAATCTGCTCCACGGCATGGCGGCTCCCATCGACACCGAAGTAACGCAGCGGATAGCGTCGCCGGTCGAATTGCGGGTCCATATCGGTGATGGCGTGAATGCAATCGCAGCCAAGCCCCGTGCGGGCGGCTTCGCCCACAGAATCGATGCACTGGTAGCCAATGGCTCCGGATTGCAGGAACTCGCGTTGCGTCATGAATCGGCGATACGCCCCGTGCCAGATCTCGTATGGCCCCCACATCACAATCTTCTCGTTGTGCTTGAGCATCTCCTGAATCGACGTATCCAGATCGAGGTTCGCACCCGGTTCAATGTGAAAGTTCCAGGGCCGAATCTTCAGCGTGGCGGGCATCCAACTGATGGTGCTTGCTTCGCACGCGGGCGCACAACCCGGGCCGCGATCGGCAACCCGCACCACAGTCGCCCAGGTATGGGTATACTTGGGCCGCTTCGGATGCGATTCCGAGCCGAATATGATCAAGAAAAAGCGATCGCCCGCGGGTTCCGGAGTCGCAAGAAGGTCGGCGACCGACAGATTATCCGCCGGGGTATTCGGCTTCTGAATCATCGACCGGCACCCACTCACCGCGGGGATCAGGAGGACGCACAAGAAGACCGCATTGCGCATCGGGCCAACCCCGAAAAGGCCGGTGAGGTGAAGCACAGATTGCGTAGTATCGTTCAACCGTCGCGATCGTCTCTAGTGGTGTTTCCGATATCCATCGAACTTCGGACACCAAGTGCGCGTCACGACTGCTACGACTTCGCGCCACGACGCGGAATGGGGCATACAACAACTACACGCGGCGACCTCGCGGCCACGATGTTTCACGCCCTGGGCATCCCCGCCGATGCCCATTACGCCGATGCCACGAATCGCCCGTACCGCATCACAACCGGCAACCCCGTTACCAAACTCTTCTCCTGAACGCCGCAGTAACTTTTCTGCGTGCGTGCCTGTCACAACCCGAGGTTCCCATGTTTCGCTTTCTCTCCCTTGCATGTTTCGCAGCACTCGCACCGGTCGTCACCGCTGCCGATTCGGATTTCACACCGTTGTTTGACGGGAAATCACTCGAAGGATGGACCTACATTGTGAAGGCCGACAAAGACGGGAAGAAAGCGGACCCGAAGTTAACATGGTCGGTGGTGGATGGCACGATACGCTGCGTGGGGAAACCGAACGGTTGCCTGGTGACCGCCAAAGAATACGGCGACTACGTCCTTAAACTGAAGTGGCGTTTCCCCGCCGATAGCAAAGGCGGCAATAGCGGCGTTCTTCTGCATGTTCAGGATGAAAACTACTGGCCGACTTCCGTTGAAGCACAACTCGCCTCCGGGCGTGCGGGCGACATCTGGCTGATCTATCCGCCCGAAGTGAAGCTCGATGTGGATCTGAAACGCCAGGACCCTAAACAGGCCCGCCACTTCTTTCGGATGGACACCAAGGAGCCACCCGAGAAGCCATTCGGCGAGTGGAACGATTACGAAATCACCTGCAAGGGCGGAGCAATCACTCTGGTCGTCAACGGCGTGAAAGTGAACGAAGGAAAGAATGGCAATCTCGTGAAGGGCCGCATCGCGCTTCAATCGGAAGGGACCGAGATCCACTTCAAGGATGTGATGATCAAGAGTGTGAAGTGAACACGCCGTGCGGACAAGTGCGGCCGGGATGAACCGGCCGTTTAGCGTGAGTGACTTGCGGCTACACCGGGCTAATAACGTGGTTGCTCAATCGCTCGTAGCCGCCGTCGGTGATCAAGTAGTTGTGCTCGATCCGGATGCCGATATCGCCGACATAAAGGCCGGGTTCCAGCGTCACCACATCGCCGGCAAGTAGCGTCTCGTTTGAGTGCTTCACGATGAACGGTGCTTCCGGGTGCATGATCCCTAGCCCATGGCCGGCGTGCGTGGTGAAGAGTTCTGCGACGCCTGCCGATGCGAATACGCCATGAATCGCATCGTATACCGCCTGGCACTTCACCCCGGCCTTCATGGCTCGTTCACCCGCGGCCATAGCTTCCATGCACAGGTTGAAGAGCCGCGTTTGTTCCGCGCTGGGTTGCCCCCCCACAACAAGCGTGTTGGTGAAATCGCTGCGGTAACCTTGCACGACAACGGAATAATCGAGAATGAACGTCTCGCCGTTCTTGAGGACACGCGAGGATGGCGGGCCACCGCGTTTCGTCCCGTTCGTTACGGCGAAGTCGCCATACACAACGCCCCAGTGTTCGAGCGCCCCATAAACCGCGTGAGCAACGCCGGCGTACACATCGAGTTCCGTCATTCCCGCCTTCACATTGGCCCTGCCCCAGGCGTGCCCCACATCGGTCGCCCGCATGCACACTTTCAGCATCTCGACTTCGTCGGGATCTTTGCAGCGTCGCAACTCGCTGAGGGTTGCTAACACCTGCGGGGCCAGCGGATCGCTCAGCCCATCGTGGATGCGGCCACCGTTGGCTTCCAGGTGCGGGCGAAGAGACATGCGTCGCGGGCCATGTGCCGCTTCTTGCCCCGTATACCACGCAACAGGAATTCGCTCATCCACATGCGCCAACTCCACGGATTTGGGCATCTTGCTATCGTGGAAGAGCTTGGTTTGGCCATCGGGTTGAATCACCAACAACCCGCCGAAATCCGCGTGCTGGCTGATGGCATCAACGTGAAAGTTGGCCAAATAGCGCAGATGAATAGGATCGGTCAGCACGAGAGCGTGCGTCGGCTTCATGCGATCGAGGAGCCGTTGCCGACGCTGGCGACAACCTGTGGCAGTCAGCATGGTGAACTTCCTTCAGAGAGTGAATGAAACGAATGCCAGTGGTAATCGTCGGGCAACTCGGGTGATGCGGCACACTCGATGTGAACGATTCGCCGGTGCAATCCCTGATCCACTTTGCTATGGCCGCTTGCGTGAGTCAGGAGTGGGCGCATGAGGAGAACGTCGCCCGCATGGCAACGAACAACAACCGGTTCGCACAACGGATCTTCGCCCATGGGATAGTGGCGATGCGAACCGGGCACCACACGCAAGGTGCCGTTATCCGGGTTGGCAGCATCCAGGTGAACACGAGCAGTCAGCATGGCATTGAGCACTTCAACCGGGGCGATAACATGCGGAACGCCAGCCTTGCGTGTGGGCTTAGTGAACACATCTCCGCCACGGTGTTCACGCACTGCGATGTTGTAATCCTTGTGCCACGGCAAAGCCCACGAATGCCCCGGCGGCTTATCGAAGAATAACACGCGAACGACACCGGCCAACGGGCCAAGCACGTTCAATAAGGGCTGTCGCAATCGCGGGTGTTGGGCCAACTCCACAACGCGCGGCCAAAGCTGCAACAAGTTCCTCGCACCATAAGCAGGGCCATCGTTCGCCAGCAGGGCGGGATCTTCCGCGTTCCGCCGGCATACTTCATCCCACTGTGCCAGCGCTTCCGCAATCTCGGAGGCACTTAGCACGGCCAGGATGATTGCGAAGCCCTGCGATTCAAGCTGTTCGCGCCAATCTATCATGCGGAACGCCCACGATAAATCAGCAAGTACACCAGCGCGCCCAAGCCCATGAAGCCCAGGCCGATCAGGGCCTCGCTTCGCTGTTGCGGAGTTGCGAAGAACGTGACGATCACGCCTGCCATCAGCGCGACATAAAGAATCGGAACGAACGGATAACCCCAGCAGCGATACGGGCGATTCTCGGGCGTAGCCGGGATTCGCCAGCGAAAGACGAAGATCGATGCCACGGCGAGCGTTTCAAATGTCACGGCCCCGAACATTGCGAAATCGGTCACGACATCAAACGGCGATTTGCCGATCGGAAGATTCAGATCCAACTCCGTGAATCCGAGCGGGATGAGGGGCAAGCGATACTGCGTGAGAGCGCCGACGCCCAGCACCATGAGGCACGCCCAGCTTGCGAGAACGATGGTGGCGAGAATGGGCGTGCGGTAACGCGGGTGAAGTTCGGCCAGCGATGTGGGAGCGAGACGGTCTTTGCCCATTGCGTACAGCAAGCGCGGACCAACCAACAAATTGCCGTTAAGCGAACCGAATACGGATGTCATCACAATCGCCGAGGCGATCACCGCGCCAACCGGGCCAAGTAGCCGGAAACAGAATTCCGTGGCAACCGTGGTGTCCTTCAACCCCGCCATCTCTTCGCGCGGAATGACAAGGTAGTAGGCGAGGTTCGCCCCGCAATAAAGGCCAATCAGCAAGATTACGCCGCCGAGCAAGGCAAGAGGGATGTTCCGGTTCGGGTTCTTCACCTCTTCCGCAAGCGGAGCAATGTTCATCCAACCGTGGTACGCCCACAAGACGCCGATGAGTGCGGCCCCGAAATGCGACCAGTTCACGCCGAGCCAGTTGGTGGGCCATGTGGGTTGCAAGTATTCCAACTTCGGCGGGTGGGCCGGTTCTGAAACCGCCGCATAAACGATGAACGGCAACACGATGATGAACAACAGCGAACCGACTTTCACAATGGTCACGATGAGTTGCAACCCGCCACCCAATCGGGTGCCGCGTGCGTTCACCGCAGCCAAACCCGCGATGACGCACGCCGTCAGGAGTTGCCGCGGCCAGAAGCCCAGGACTTCCACCCGCTCGCCCGGATACAAAGACTGGATGAGCACATCGTGGAACGATTCCGTGAACATGGTGGCGAGCGCGGCAATCGAAGCGGAGCGGATAATCCAGAACTCCACCCAACCCCACAGGAACCCGGCACCGCGACCGTAGCCCTCGCGAAGGAAGACGTAGTTGCCACCCGCACGCGGGAACAGCACGGCGACCTCCGCCAACGCCAGCGCGCCGAGCAATGCCAGCACACCGCCCAGCACCCAAACGCCCATCGCCAGGCCGAACTCGGGCACATTCTCGGCGACGTTCCTCCCCTTCTTGAACACTCCGGAGCCAATCACCGTGCCCACGACAACCGCCGTGGCGATCCAGAGACCCAGCACGCGCGGTAACGATTGCGATGATGTTTGCATGACGAAGGATCTTAACCCGACATGAGGGAATGAAGTTTGTGAAAAGCGCGTTCCACCCGCGAATGGCATGGCCCAGATTGTTGCGGATGGAACGGTGCCGGGAGAGAGACTCGCACCTAACAAGATACTCCGAATGGCATCACTTGATGAGCGTCAATCGAAGATCACAGTCTTGCGGTTGTATACCAGAATGCGGTGATCGATATGCCAGCGAACGGCGCGGGATAGCACCACTTTTTCGAGGTCGCGGCCCTTCTCCAGCAAGTCTTCCAACCCGTCGCGGTGCGAGATGCGAACGACGTCTTGCTCGATTATTGGCCCCTCGTCCAGATCTTCCGTGGCGTAATGGCTGGTGGCCCCGATCAACTTCACGCCGCGATCAAACGCACGATGATAAGGCTTGGCACCGATGAATGCAGGGAGGAAGGAATGATGAACATTAATGATGCGTAGCGGGAACCGGGCGACAAACTCCTTGGAGAGGATTTGCATGTATCGCGCCATCACCACCAGATCGATCTTCTCGGCGGCGAGGAGTTCGAGTTGCTTCCGTTCGGATTCTTCTTTCTCGCCCGTTTGCATGGAAATAAGGTGAAATGGAACATCGTAGAACTTGCCCCATTTCTCGGCGTCCGGGTGGTTGCCCACGATGAGCGGTATATCGCAGGGCAATTCGCCGGTCTGATGCCGGTAGAGCAGATCCATCAGGCAGTGATCGTACTTGGAGACGAACAACGCAACGCGCAGCGGATGATCCGATCGCTCCAACCGCCAGTGCATCTCGAAGCGATCGACCAACGGGGCGAAGCGACGGGGGAACTCCGCCAGATCCAGCGCGAAGCCCGCGAGATCCCACTCCACCCGCATCAGGAAGAGCTTTCGTTCCGCATCCTGGTGTTGATCCGCATGCAAGATATTCGCATCGTGCTTGTACAGGAACTCCGCCACCGAGGCGACGATGCCCTTGCGGTCCGGACACGTAATCAGCAAGACAGCAGTATTCTTCATCGGCGATCGTGTTTGGGTAATGAGTGTTTCGTGTTGAACCGGCATGTCGGTATCGATGCAGAGAATGTGACACACCGCAGAAGTCTTATTCCACCAACCCCGCGCCGAAGGAATCTTCCTCATCCGCAGTTAAGCCCGATGGCAACGGGGGCGGTGTCGCGGTGGCTGCCACAATCGCCTTGGCGTGTTCTTCGCCTTCGACCACATCGGCACCGTGCGCCTTCTTGATCGTCTCTTCCGTGCTTGTCGGGTCCACGGCTCGGCAGATCTCCGTGAGTTTATCGGCGATTTCTTTCAAGTCCGCCTTCCACACCGTTTCTTCCACATCGGGCGGTGCGAGTTGTTCGAACTCTTCCGTGAGGAGGATGAGCCGGAGCAAATGGCGAAAGATCAACCCTTCTTGCTTGGTCAGGTCTTTGGTGGTGACGAACGTGTTGAAGTTCCCGTAATTCAACACTTCGCCCGCACCCCACACCGCCGTGGTGTTGAAGTCGCCCACTTCCGGATACAACGCATCGAAGAGCATGCGTGCCTTATCCGCGAGCACCGGCGGCCGTTCGTCCCACGGCACGTATTCGTCCTCTTCCTCTTCGCCTTCCGCCGGCGGAATCTTCGCGGTGATGAGTCCCTTGGCGATCAGTTCCGGGTCGAGCTTTTCGATTTGCAACGGGCCGGGTGTCATCTCCCAGGGAACTCGCACGTGACGCAGCAACGGCCGCGGCAACTCCAGCACGCTTTCGAGCAACTGTATCCGTTCTTCGCGGCTTGCGATTCCCATGAGATTAACGAGATACGCACCGTATAACGGGTGGCACGCCCGGAACACCAGGAGTTTATCGAGCGCGGGCGTCGGTGTGGCGAGCACCGGTTGATACTCCGGCGGCAGGTTCACCGCACTCGATTGCGTGGGCGGCATTTGAGAGTTA
The DNA here is from genome assembly GCA_041740855.1 of Gemmata sp. Lineage (GTDB taxonomy): Bacteria > Planctomycetota > Planctomycetia > Gemmatales > Gemmataceae > Gemmata. The sequence continues at coordinate 3,527 of JBGSLF010000191.1, read as the reverse complement.
ACAGGTGTCGTGGGCTTATTCACGCCAAGCATCGTCGGCGTGAAATCGAACACCAGCCCAGGTGTTGGTTCCGTCTTTGGCTTCTCCGGTGTCGGCGTGGGAACGCTCGCGTCTGGCGTGGGTGGTTCCGGTTCTAGTTTCACGAATCCCTTTTCGTGCAGCGTCATGAGCATGCGGTTGAGTTGCTTCATCCCGGCTTCCACACGCGGGCCATCGAGCAACCGCTTGCGAACGACGCTGCGAATCTTCTCCACTTCGGGCGAGACTTTCAGCAGGTACGCCAGCAATCGCCACGGTAGTGGGCCTTTGCTATACAGGCGGGCGGGTGCGGCGTTCTTCAACCGCTCGAAGTCGGTTTCGCTCCAGTATTTCTTTTGCGAGTTGCGCGACGGCTTCTTTTTAAGCAACGCCTTCTTCATCTTGAGCATTCCCGGATCTTTTGTGGTCTCCGGTATCTGATCGTACTGTTGCTTCCAGCGAAAGATTCGAACATCGTCTTCGTGCGGATAAGCAAAGACGAAACCTTCGGTGTCGTATTGCGGGCGACCGGCACGGCCGAAGATCTGGTGTGCGGTGCTTGGGTCGATTGGCTTTTCCTTGCCGAACGGCCCTTTCACCAAGCTCGTGAGCACAACCGAACGCGCCGGCAAGTTGATGCCGGCCGCGAGTGTTTCAGTGCACAGTGCGACCGAAAGGAGTTTCTTCTCGAAGAGTTCCTCGACCACCCGGCGATACTTCGGAAGCAAACCCGCATGGTGAACACCCACGCCGCGACGGAGCATTTGCTTGAGCTTCGGCCCCACACCCTGCGACCATTCGAGTTTGTCGCACTCCTTATTTAGCTCGGTTTTCTGGGCCGCGTTCATCAAATCCAACCCTTTGAGCTGTTCCGCCACGTTCCAGCATTCATCGCGGTTGAACGCAAACACCAACGCGGGCGTCTTCCGTTCGGCATCGCTCCCCTTCGCCATATCCACCAAGAGTTCGTTCAAGAACTGATCCGGCACCCAGCGATAAGTAAGCGGCACCTTCCGTTCGTGGCCTTCCACAAGTTCGATCTGCCGGCCGTGCACGCGATCGAGCCAGTTCACAAACTCCACCGAATTGCCAACCGTGGCGGAGAGTAGCAGCAGCCGAACGTTCTTCGGCAGCATGTTCAGCGAGAGTTCCCATACGATGCCGCGTTCCGGATCGGCGAAGCTGTGGAACTCGTCCATCACAACAGCGGAGACGTGCGAAAAGTCGTAGCCCTCGGCGTGGAGCAAACGGTTCAGCAGAATCTCGGCGACCACAACCAGCACACGCGCGTTGGGGTTCACTTTGCGATTGCCCGTGACCAGCCCGACATCATCGGCTTTGAAGCCCCACTTCACCGCCGCCGCCTGCATCTCGGCGAATTTCTGTTCGGTGAGCGCAATAAGTGGCGTGGTGTAGTACGCAATCGTGTTGGTATGGAGCGCTTCGAAGAGCGCCGCCTGAGCAATCATGGTCTTGCCCGTGCCGGTTGGTGCGCAGACCATCACGCCCTGCTCCGCGGTGAACCAAGCAAGCAAGGCTTCTTCCTGAACCGGATACGGCGGATAAGGGAGTTGATCGATGTATTGCGATGCGAGTGCGGAACGTTGATCGGCGGTGGACGCCATGGAAAACCCTCGTGGGAGGGTTCACTTTAACAAAACAGCCCGCAAGGGGCGACGGCATCACGGAACACCAAGCGGGTGAAGTGTTCTTCGCGCTTGGTGTTCCTGTAAGAATCAGACGGCGAGTTTGCGGACGAACATTCTCCCGAGAAGAACGGTCAGCACTCCCAAGACCAACGCCACGGCCACGAACACCGGCAACCCTGGTCCGCCCGGTGCGGGAATCGCAGCCGCTTCTTCTTCGTCCTGCCCCTGGCCTATCGGCTTCTTCATGCCGGGCTTTGTCAGGTCGAACGAATCGAACTTCTCGCCGTTGGCGGTTCGCGCTTCATAGTGCAACGAATCGCCATCGATCGTAATCAGTTGATAAAGTTGTTTATCTTGCGCGCTGGCCGCCATCCATTTTTCTTCGTCGAGTTTGTACATCTTCGGTCCGCTGACCGAGACGACATACACGGTGCCGCGTTCGTCTTTGAGCCGCGCGCCAGTAAGGAGGTTATCTTCGCGCATCACCCCACTGCGGCCATAGGTGTGGTCGTGCCCCTGAAGGATGAGATCGGGCGTGTACTTGTCGAAGAGTGGCCGCCAGAGTTCGCGCAGCTTTTTGTTATCGCGTCCCTTGGCGGTGGAATAGATGGGATGGTGGAAGGTGATAACGGTCCACTTATTCGGGTTAGTGGCGAGCACCGGTTCCAGCCACTTCACCTGCTCTTCTTGCTTCTCGTTCGAGTTCAGGCTGATGATGCGAACACCCTGAATATCGATGTAATACACCGTTTCCTCCAGCCCCGGTGGGCCGTTCTCCGGCAACGTGAACCCGGGTCGCCAGTTCAGGCTCACTCGACGAGTCAGAGCGTTCTTTGCCAAATCCGCAAACGCACCTTCGATGTTGGCCAACGCTCCTGTTGGTGCGGCGTATTCGTGGTTTCCCGGTGTGGGAATGCTTGGCACCATGCCGTTGATCCAACCCGCCGCTTCGTGCCATTCGCCCCACTCGCCATCGGCGTTGGCGCGATTGATCAGGTCGCCGGCGTGGAGAATAAAGTTCGCCTTGGGCATGTCCGAATACGCGCCACGGATTACCCGCGACCAGTGCGACTTCAGATCGTTCTGGGCATCTCCAAAGTAAATAAAACTCAGCGGCTCTGGTTTGTCGCTGGCGGTGCGGAACTCGAACCACTCGGACCAGATTTTGCCATCGCCCACGCGATACACATAGCGTGTCTTGGGCTTCAACTCGCTAAACGTGACGCTATGGTAATGGGCCAAGCCAAGGTCCGACTTCAGCGGTTCGGTCTTGGCATCGATCGTTTTCACTTTGTCGGGGTTGGGCCGGATTTTACCGCCGTAACCATCGAAGGCTGGTCCCGGTTCCGAAACGGCGATCTGGCCGATGGCCTTGTTCACGCTGGTATCGGTCCGCCACGTTACGGCTTGGCTCGTCGCGGGGTCGCCGTTCCATGTCAGGATCACGCGGTCCGGAACACGCGTGGGGCGGTATCGCGCTTTCCACAGCTCCACTCGTTCTTTCTCCGCCGCAGCAGCCGCCTGCTTTTCGCGTGCAATCTCTTCTTTTGTTTTCTCGGGTTCCTTGGGTTCTTGAGCAAAGCTTGCGGACACCAAGGCGAGAATCGCCCAACAGGCCAGGCTGAATGGTTTGTGGTTACGATAACGCATCCGCGACTCCGATCAGGACAGGAAACAGGATTCGTCCGGTGCCACATGTTCCTCGATTTTTCATCAAGATGGGGTGAATATTCGGGGAATAAACATCTATTCCGGGCGTGACTCTTAGCTCGACTGATGCCGATTTTGGTCGTCGGCCGAGTCGGGTTTGTGCGAAAACAAGGGGATTTCGCAACATTGCGATCTCCGGGCGGGAGGGTG
>JBGSLF010000190.1:0-10136 GCA_041740855.1 Gemmata sp. | reverse complement strand
GTCGCCGAAAGGCTTCACCGGGAGCGGGTGGAGCGACTGCAACGGTGGCTGCTCCGACAACGCGACCCCGAGTCGACCGCGGAGTTGACCCGCCTGGAGCAGCAGGCGGCCGTCCCACCGCCGGACGCGGTCGAGTGGTGCGGCAGTTCCGCCGAACTGCTCTCATGGCCAACCAACTACTCTGAAAATACCTCAGTCGCCGCACAGATCAAGCCACCGGATCATTAGCGGAGAAAAGTAGTTACGCCGAATGCCGCGTAGTCACCCAGACGACCATCCTTTTCATCGTTTCAGGGTGCTGGCCGCCGGCATGACAACTTGAATAAAAACGAAGATCCTGGGGCGGGCTGAGCATGCGTTCCGAAGCCCGTCCTGATGCATCTTGAAGTTCGATCGCATCTCTTCGGCCGCGATAACGGTGGAACGGGATAGGGAATGCGGTGCGTTCTCGCGAGTTTGTGAAGCTGTCGCGATCCGATTTGCACCCGTTCCTACAATACCGGTGATGCAACCGATTACACCCGCCGCCATTCGCACCGAAAACCTGACCCGGACTTACGCCAAACCCCGTCGTCGGTGGTGGAGTAAGAAGTCGCAAGGCGAAGACGCCACGGATTTCGTCGCGCTCGATGGCGTTTCGCTCGAAGTGCGCCCCGGGGAACTGTTCGGGCTGCTCGGCCCCAACGGTGCAGGCAAAACCACGCTCATCAAGATTCTCACCACGCTCCTTGCCCCTTCCGCGGGCCGTGCCTGGGTCGATGGGCTGGATATTGTGGCCGAGGCCGACAAGATTCGCCCACTCATCAATATGGTTTCGGGCGGGGAATCGTCTGGATATGGCATTCTGAATGTGCGCGAGAATCTGTGGCTATTCGCACGCATCTACGGTGTGCCAACAGCCGTGGCCCACGAACGAATCGACAAAATGCTCGATGTGGTCGGGCTTACCGAAAAGGCCAAGAGCCGCGTGACGTATCTTTCCACCGGGCAACGGCAGAAGATGAACTTCTGTCGCGGGTTCATCACCGATCCCAAGATTCTCTTTCTCGATGAACCAACCCTTGGCCTCGATGTCACCAGTGCGCGGGCGATTCGCGTATTCGTGCGCGAATGGATGGCGGAGCGACCCGACCGCACCTTACTACTGACCACGCACTACATGGCGGAGGCCGATGAACTGTGCGATCGGCTCGCGATTATCGATAAGGGGAAGGTGCTGGCCTGCGATACGCCGGCGAATCTGAAACGAAAAGTGCAGCGCTACCCACTTTACGAACTCACGCTGGCACCGGGCGAAAACGGCTGGGCGGATATCGCGAAACTTCCCGGCGTTCATCAGGCCACGACCACAACCACGCCCACAACCGTGCAACTGAAGGTATCGCTCTTCGAGGAACCGGCCATTGGTGCCGTCGTGCAATCACTCGCCACAGCTGGCGGCCACATCTTGAGCTTGAAGAAAACCGAACCCACACTCGAAGATGTGTTCATCGAACTGGTTGGCCACGGGCTGAGTGTGGACGATCCGACTGCTGACAATTCCACTTCCTGATGCGTGCGCTCACTACCTCAAGGTCGAGCGAGAAGTGATTGGAGGCGAAGCGACGGGAACGTGTGTGCTCCCGTCGCTCTTGCGGTGTGGCGCGATGCGTTACTCGCCTGGCACCAACTTCTGCGTGCGCGATTTCACGACTTGTTCGAGCATCGCCACGAACTCGGCCACGGGCTTGGCACCGAGGTCTTCGCCAGTGCGCAACCGCACGGCCACCTGGTTGGCTTCCATCTCTTTATCGCCGATCACCAGAATGTACGGGATCTTCTGCTTGGCCGCGTCGCGAATCTTGGCTTGCATGCGGCCATGCGTGAGATCCACATCCACGCGGTAATCTTTCTCCAAGAGATCGGCGGCGAGATTCTCGGCGAACTCGAAGTGGCGGTCGGCAATGGGGACGATCGCCACTTGCACCGGCGCAAGCCAGACCGGGAACGCACCGGCGTAAAGCTCGATGAGGTACGACATCATCCGCTCCATCGTGCTGATGACGCCGCGATGGATCATGACCGGCCGCTTCGGTTGGTCGTCCGCGTCCTTGTATTCCAGCTTGAATTGCTCGGGCAAGTGTTGGTCGGCCTGAATGGTCGAGAGCGTTTCTTCGCGGCCCATCACGTCCTTCACCTGCACGTCGATCTTCGGCCCATAGAACGCGGCCTCGCCATCGGCTTCGAAGAACGGCAGCCCGGATTCCTGCAGCACTTCGCGCAGCATCGTGATGCTGCTCTCCCACATCGCGGGGTTATCGACGTACTTCCCCTTGTCGTCGTTCTTCGAGAGCCGGAAGCGGTACTCGTTGATGCCCAGATCGGCGTACGCTTTCTTCATCAGCGCGAGAACGCCGGCAATCTCCGCTTTCACCTGATCCGGCCGCACGAACAAGTGTGCGTCGTTAAGCGTCATGCACCGCACGCGGCTTAACCCACCCACCACGCCGGAACGCTCGTAGCGATACATCTTGCCGAGTTCCGCGATTCGCACGGGCAGGTCGCGGTAGCTGCGAGCTTTGTTCTTGTACACCTGAATGTGGTGCGGGCAGCACATGGGCCGCAGGCAGAGTTCGTCGTCGTCTTGCCCGCCTTCGCCCAGATCCATCGGCGGGAACATGCTGTCTTTGTAATGCTCCCAGTGGCCGGAAATCTTGTACAGTTCCTTCTTCGCCGCGTCCGGGGTGTAGACGTGAAGATAGCCGCTCTTGCGTTCGTAATCGGTGATGAACTGTTCGAGCAATCGCCGCACGGTCGCGCCTTTGGGCAACAGCATGGGGAAGCCGGAACTGAACACCGGTTCGTTGGCGAACAGTTCGAGTTCGCGGCCGAGCTTGCGGTGGTCGCGCTTGGCGGCTTCTTCCAGTCGTTCGAGATAGGCTTTTAGCTCGTCGGCGCTTCCCCATGCGGTGGCATGGAAGCGCTTGAGCATCTTGTTTTGGCTATCGCCACGCCAGTACGAACCGGTCACTTGCATGATCTTGAACGCCTTCGCATCCAGATCGCCAGTGGTTTCCACGTGTGGCCCGCGGCACAGATCGGTAAAGGTGTCTTGTTGGTAAACGGTGATGGTGGCGGGGCCGGTGATGGCGTTGCCGTATTCGTCTTGCCCGCCCTTCGCCAGACCGTCGATCAGTTCAAGCTTGTAGGGGTTCGTGTGGAAGAGTTCGCGGCCTTCGTCGGCCGAGATCTCTCGCACCTTGAACGGATGCTTCCCCTTGATGATTTGCCGCATGCGGTTGGCGATCCATTCGAGATCGCCATCGCTGGGGTTCACGTCGAGATCGAAGTCGTAGTAGAGGCCGAATTCGATAGGCGGGCCGATCGTGGGCTTGGCCTGCGGGAACTTCTCGACCACCGCTTGCGCCAGCACATGTGCCAGAGAGTGCCGGAGTTTGTAGAGAGTGGGATCGTAGTCTTTGGGAACGTACTTGTCGCCTGCGGCCTTCAGTTCGGCTTCGCTCGCCATGGGAATCGTGTCCTTCTTGCTGGCGTCGCGTGGCACCCGGTCACACAGCCGGAACCTCCCGCGACGTCATCGGCAATGTTACGACAGAACCGACGCCGCGACACCGCAGCGGGTTCAGATGGAAACGCGAACGGCCGGGATATCCCGGCCGTTGTCTGTGTGTCTGTTGGCGTGACGCGAGTCGCGCTTGGCTCACTTCTTCTTGGCAGCGGGCTTCTTGGCCGCAGGGGCGGGCTTCTTGGTCGCTGTCGCGGTTGTGGTCGCGGAGGCGGGCTTCTTGGCAGCGGTCGCGGGGGCCGGTTTCTTGGCTGCGGTTGTGGTCGCGGGGGCCGGTTTCTTGGCCGCAGGCTTGGCCGACTTCTTGCCGAAGATCGCGTCGTAGCCGTTGCCGAAATTCGAATCTTCCGCCATCCCCATCCGAACAATACTCACGGGTGTCTCCACAATAGGCAAGTAATTTGGACTCTTCAGTAATGTAACTCACTCCGCGCAGTGGTGCCAGAGCGAGACACGCATCGAGTGGCAGAGAAACGCAAAAAGTTTCCCTTTAAGGTGGCGTACCTCTCCTATTCCATCCCGCAAGCCACTTCAAACGGCTCGGCCGCACGCGAAGCGGAACAGAATCTCGGCCGCCGGTTCGAGCTGTGCGAGATCGATCCATTCATCTTTGGTGTGGGCCTGTGCGATGTCACCAGGGCCGAACACCACCACGGGAATGCCGGTTTCCGCAACAGTGGAGGCATCGGTTCCGAACGGCACGGGGTGCGCCGTGTGTTTACCAACAACCGAGTCGATGGCCGCACCCAACCGCTTCACCAGTTCACCGGATAACGCCGCGCTGAGTGGCGGGCATGCGGCATGGGCTTGGTTGAGCGTGAAGGGGAAATCAATCGCCGGGCAGCCTTTGAGAAACGCGGTCAGATGTTCCGCCGCGTTCTCCGCTGATTCGCCCGGAATAAGCCGGCGATCGATATCGATGCGGCACACATCGGGCACGGTATTCGGCGATACCCCGCCGGTGATGCGGCCCACAGACACCGTGCGTGGGCCAAGGATCGGATCGGGCGGCAGATCGCGCAGTTGCTCGGCGTAGGCTTCTACTTCGCACATGATGCGTGCCATGCGATAAATCGCGTTGACGCCGTTCTCGGGCCGCGAACTGTGACACGCCTGGCCGGTTGTGTCCAGCACCCAACGGACCACACCTTTGTGGGCATTCACGATGTTCAGTAGTGTTGGCTCGGCGACAATCGCGAAATCGGCCCGCAACCCGGACTTCATCAGTTCTTGAATGCCAAGAAAGGTGTGCTCTTCGTCGACCGTGAACGCCAGGGTAACCTTCGCGCTGCCCGCGGGCTTTTCCTTCACCAACCGCGCGAACGCCGTCAGCATCACTGCTCCGCCCGCCTTCACATCGCACGAACCGCGGCCATACATCTTCCCGCCTTCCACCTTCGCGCCGTACGGCTCAACGATCATGGCATCAACGGGCACGGTGTCTTGGTGGGCTTCGAACAGCACCGAGAACGGGGCGGGGTGCGGCGGAGTGTAGGTGGCGATGAGATTGTCGCGGCCGGGCTTCACGGTCTGACGACGAACTTCCACGCCCAGATCGCGGAGTTGAGTTTCCAGGAACGCGGTGACGCGGGATTCGTAGAGAATATCGGGCGAAAGATCGGTGCGGCCCATCGGGTTGACCGATGGCCGACGGACAAGTTCAGCGAGGAGTTCAGGTAATGGCAGCATATGGGTTATTGTAGACGTTCAGGCGGTTCGGCGAGCGGCGATGGCGTGCTTCGTTCTTCATTCTTCCTCAGATGTGATCTTCCTCATGCTGATACCCCTTTCAGCGGTCAACCGCGAGCCGTATAACAGCCACACCTTCCACTAGCCGGAACCGAAGCATATGAAGATTCACGAATATCAGGCCAAAGAACTTCTCGCCGCTGCGGGTGCGAATGTGCCCAAGCATGTGGTTTGCAAGACACCCGACGAAGCCGCTGCGGCCTTCGATCAACTCGCCAACGGCGGCGGCGTGATGGTGAAGGCCCAGATTCACGCGGGTGGTCGCGGGGCGGGGCAACTCGTCGGCTATGCAGATAAACTCGGTGGGGTGAAGTTCGCACCCACCAAAGAGAAAGCGAAGAGCCTCGCCGAGACGATGCTCAAGTATCCGCTCAAAACGCTTCAGACCGGCCCAGAGGGGCAGCCCATCCGAACGCTGATCATTCAGGCCGACGCCGAGCCGGAAAAGGAGTTTTACGTCGCCGTGGTGTTCGATCGTGGCTTCGGCCTGCCGGTTCTCATGGCGAGCGCTGCGGGCGGTATGGATATCGAGAAGGTCGCACACGAGACGCCCGAAAAGATCCTGAAGATGCCATTCACGCCCGAGGCGGGTTTGCTCCCGTTCCAGGCTCGCCGCATGGCTTACGATCTCGGGTTCACGGGTGAACAAGCCGCCAAGGCCGAGAAGATCATGATGGCGCTGGCAAAGGTGTTTCTGGAAAAGGACGCAAGTCTTGCCGAAGTGAACCCGCTGGCGATCACCAAGAAGGGCGATGTGGTGGTTCTCGATGCCAAGATCGATTTCGACGACAACGCCCTGTTCCGGCACAAAGATGTGGCCGCCCTTCGCGATCTCGATGAAGAGAACCCCTCCGAGGTCCGCGCCGGGAAAGCGAACTTGAACTTCATTCAACTCGATGGGAATATCGGTTGCCTCGTCAACGGTGCTGGCCTGGCGATGGGCACCATGGACATCATCAAGTACCACGGCGGCAACCCCGCCAACTTCCTCGATGTGGGCGGCAGCGTGACGCCGGAAGGGGCGGTTGAGGCGTTTCGCATCATCCTTTCGGACGCCGAGGTGAAGGGAATCCTCGTTAACGTGTTTGGCGGCATCGCAAGTTGTGCGACAATCGCCAATGCACTGGTGAAGGCAGGCAAAGAAGTGGGCTTCAAGGTGCCCGTGGTGGTGCGGTTGGAAGGGAACGAAGTGGAGAAAGCCCGCGAGATTCTCAAAGCGGCCGCCGCAGAACTCCCAACGCTCAAGACCGCACCAGACTTAACCGCCGCCGCGAAACTGGTCGTCCAACTGAGCAAGTGATTGCAGCAGCCAAAACACCTTGACCGGGCGAGCGACCCTTCGCTTGCCCGTGCGGTGGAATGAAGGTTCTTTGCGAATCGGTTCACATTATCGCAATCGTCGCTTTTCCTCTCTCGCTTCGCCGACTGACTGACTGAACTTCTTAACGGAAAGGAACCCGCTAATGACCCTGCCCGAGCTATTTCGTTCCACCACTGGCATGGCCCTGATCATCGGGCTGTTTGCGACCCTGCCCGGGTGCGGAAAGCCTGTGGATACCAAAACGCCAACTGATAAGGCCAACGAGAAGAACAACAACCCGACCGGGATGCTGGCTGTGGAACCCAAGCAACTGGTGAAGACGCCAACCATCACCAAGCCACCCGAGAAAGTGGAACTCGGTTCAGGCGTGGGGAAGATCGCGACGGATTTTCTGACTGCATTGCACGAAGGAAAAGCCACGGCCGATCAGCTTTCGGCGAGCTTCGTTAAGCGACTGGGTGTTCCGATCGTGTTCGATAGCGATAAAGCGAAAGGCTTCAGCAGTGCCGAGGCGGAAAGCCGCCTCAAGCGGTTGGGCAGCGGCGTGAACTTCTTCCCGCCCAGTGGCTTCGCGGGTGAGAATGTCGCGGTGTTGTGGGGCGCGTTCATGTCGGCCGATCGCAATGGCGGCTATAACCTGCGAATGGTCAAGGACGGCACTACCTGGAAGGTCGATTACCTTTCGCTCTCGTCGGCCATGTTCACACCGGGTGATTCCGCAGCTGGCGGACCGGAAGCCGAATACCAACGGTTCGCGGCTCGCGCGATCGCTGCGGCGCTCTGCGACAAAGACGGCGCACCACGCGACGAACGCGCGGCCGTGCTGGCCGCTGGTCTCGTTCCGGCTCTTCGCACCGCGTGGGGCGATCCCTTCGATTCCGACAAAGCTCACGGGATGGATTACTCCATCGGAAAGCTCCTCTTGAAGGCAGACGAAATCGGTGCGGGTGTCGCGTCGTACAGCATTACGCAACAAGGCGCGGAACCGGTGTTCAAGCTGGAAGTGACCAAGGCAAGCGGAGCCAAAGCGGCATACACGCTGAAGCTAACTCCGGGCGACATTCCGGGGCAATGGCTCGTCGAGAGCATTACGCCGCAGTCGTAGTCGCGCGGGGTTAATGAACCCGCGTCAGTGATGACGCGGCTCGCCTCAAGAACTGACCCGCGTCATCACTGACGCGGCTCGCCTGAAACGCTTCCCTTCTGTCGTTTTGCAGTAACGGTTGTGCTAAGCTGGTGGATGTTGAGTATTCGTCCGCTTTTGAGGGCCGAAGTCGTGACTCCAATGGTTCGCACTGTTGCCGGTCTTGTGGCTGCGATTCTGCTTGTCACTTCCGCAACAGCCGCCACGCCTCGCGAGATTGAAGCCGCCAAGAAACGTGGGGCCGACTGGCTCAAAACTCGTTATGCACGCGGTGCGGTTGCGGCCGAGGGTGGCCACGGCATCGGGGCCTCTTGCCTCTCGGGTCTGGCGTTACTCGAAGCGGGTGTTGCCCCTGCCGATCCGGCACTGCGCAGTATCACCACCGCAGTTCGCAACGCCGCATTCACGCAAACCCGCACATATCAGATTTCCCTGTGCTTGATGTATCTGGATCGCCTGGGCGAACCCGCCGATGTTCCGTTGATTCAGGCGTTGGCCGCGCGACTGCTGATTGGCCAGAAGGCTAACGGCGGGTGGGGTTATGTGTGCGTGAACGCGGTGCCCGAAGCCGATGTGCAACGGCTTCGCGCGATCAAAGCGGATCAGAAACCCGGCACGTTGCACCCCGATGTGGATCTGTATGGCAGGGCACTCGTCGCGGCTCGGGCGGGAATGGCAGCGGGAGGCGAGGGCGATGATAACTCGAACACGCAGTTCGCGGTGATCGCGGTGTGGCTGGCACGCAAGCATGGCGTTCCCGTGGAAGCGGCGCTCGATCTCATCGAAGTTCGTTACATGGTGTCGCAGAACCTGCGCACGGGTGGTTGGGGCTACGCTGGCCCCACACCGGGAGTCGCACCGGGCAATGGCAGCCCGTCCATGAATTGCGCCGGCCTGATCGGTCTTTCCACCGGCATCGCCCGCCGCGCGGAAAAGAAGAAGCTCGAAGAAGCCAAGAAGCTCGAAGAGGCGAAGAAAGAGCCACCCAAGACTTCGCCGGAAGACGAACCGCAGAAGAAAGACCTGGACGACAAGTTCCTGAATCCGCCGAAGATCGAACCGAAGAAGGCCGCCAAACGCACGCTGGAACCGCGTGATATCGCGGCCATGCGCGGGTTCGCGGGGTTGGGCGTTCATGTCGCCGAATCGGCGCGTGGGGGTCGCGGCGCACTGGTGATTAAAGGCGATACCGAAAGCGGGCACGGCCGCAACGATCTGTACTTCCTCTGGTCGCTGGAACGTGTCGGCGTCATCTATGGCATCGATAAGATCGGCGGCGTGGACTGGTACGATGCTGGCGCGCACTCGCTGGTTCACACGCAAGGCCCGGATGGTTCCTGGGGCACAACCGGCGGTTACGGTGCCGAGGTGAACACCGCGTTCGCCATGCTTTTCCTGTGCAAAGCGAACCTGGCCCGCGATCTGGCTGGCAGCGTGCAGAACGAAACCGCCACGGAAATGCGGGCGGGGGTTCCCCCGGGGCTTGAACCGGGTTCCATCGATGAATCGGGTATCGCGGGCACCAATCCACTGGCACCCGCTCCGCTTATTCCTGGCCCCATCGGTAGTCAGGCGGCGGTGCTGGCCGCATCGCTCACGCAGGCCGCGGGTGCGGATTGGTCCGCCACGCTGAAAAAGCTCCGCGACGCCCGGGGCGACGTATATACGCGTGCGCTCGTGACCGCGACGAACCGCCTCGATGCCGAACGCCGCGCCGAAGCCCGGAACGCACTGGCCGAACGTCTCACCCGCATGACACCCAAAACACTCCGCTGGATGACCAAGGATGAAGAACCGGAACTCCGACGTGCGGCCGTTCTGGCGATGGCGATGAAAGACGACAAAGCCCACATCCCGGATCTGATCGAAGCGCTACTCGATGAACAAGATGCCGTCGTGCGGGCGGCTCGCGCCGGCCTTCGCAGCCTTACCAACGAGGACTTCGGCCCAGAGAAGAACGCCACCGCAGGCGAAAAGAAGCTCGCAGTCGTTGCCTGGGAGAAGTGGCTCAGCGCTCGCAAGAAGTGAGTGTCTGTCCCGTAAGTGCCTCTGACGAGCCGGAAGCGTCAGCGACGGCAACGCAAGAACCGTCGCTGACGCTTCCGGCTCGTCGGGTTCCGATACTTTCGCGACAGTCGAGCTGAGTGATCCGCTCATCGTGCGATGACGAGAACCGCGTTAGAAAAGCCTGCTGTCACCGGCAGGCTTTTCTGTTCTGGTTCTCCGCGATTCATGGGGAGGTCAGACTTTGACTTTCCCAAAGCGGTCCAACACGCGAAGGCGGAAGTTCTTGAAGTTGAGCATCCCATAGGCCCGCCACAGGATGGCCCGCAGTCCGTGGTTGAACCCTTCCGTTC
>JBGSLF010000189.1:0-76620 GCA_041740855.1 Gemmata sp. | reverse complement strand
GAACGGAAGGGTTCAACCACGGACTGCGGGCCATCCTGTGGCGGGCCTATGGGATGCTCAACTTCAAGAACTTCCGCCTTCGCGTGTTGGACCGCTTTGGGAAAGTCAAAGTCTGACCTCCCCATGAATCGCGGAGAACCGTTTTTATTTAAATCGGTTGGTCATGAGAGCGGTTCAGCGTGCCTTGCTACCCACCCGACCGCTGCACCGGCCGCGAGGTACTGGCAGGCGCTTTGCAGAACCCAGCAAACGATAACCGCGGGCGACACCTGGAACGACGCGAACGCCAGCAGGTAGACCGGCAGGCTGCCGACGAGGAACACGCCGAAACCGTACACTAGCCCGCCCCACCAACCACCGGCTACGCCACCCCGCGCCCATAGCAGAAGGTACGCCGCCGTGAACACTACCGCAAACCCAAACGGATGCAGGGCCATGTAAGTGGAAGTCCACCCGTCCCAGGGACGAAAGAGGGCGGCGTTGCCGAACTGCAGCGGTATGCCCGGAGCGACGAGCGGGACTGTGAGATGGAACAGTGCCCCGACCGCGAACAGGGTCATCCCCGCTACCACCAAGCACGCAGCTCTCCGGCCTACGCCCACATCGCGCCCTCCGCCGCCGAAAGAATAGATGCAAGCCGTGTGCGTTATAGTGAAGGGTGATCGCCCTTCACGATTTGGAGGCTTGCGATGTTCACAACAGCAGACACCATTTTGGCCATCGATCTGGGGCGTTACAAGAGCGTCGCTTGCGTTTATCAACGATCATCACGCGAGCACTCTTTCTTGACGTTCGACACCACGCCCACAGAACTCGACAAACTTCTGGCTCGCCGAACTCGAAGCCATCGGGGTGGCTCCGACAACAAGCTTTCGCACATCGCATGGCACACGGTAACTTGGGGGTTAGTTCTGCTTCGCTACACTCGATCAACACAATAATGCCCGTTTGACGAGAACAATGCTTGACGCCGGGCACAGAGTTTGGGAAAGTTGTGTACCGCTCGTGTAATCCCACCGCCAGCCGCAACAGACCTTCCTTCTGCACACTTCACCGGAGTCGCCATGTTTCGCCTCGATCTCGGTTCAGCCGGAAACCGCTGCGATGGGATGAACCGCCGCAGCTTCTTGCAACTGGGTGTTGCGGGCATGGCCGCTGTGGGCACTCCGGAACTGCTTCGCGCCAGGGCGCAATCTCCTTCAAGCAGCAAGAATACCTCCGTTATCTTGATCTGGCTGGACGGTGGACCGGGCCACATGGACATGTACGACATGAAGCCGGACGCGCCGGAAGAGTATCGCGGGCTTTGGCGGCCGATTCGTTCGAAGGTGCCCGGATTCGACGTAACTGAGCTATACCCCAAGCAAGCCAAACACACCGACAAGTTCTCCATGGTGCGTTCGCTGCATCACGACACCGGCGACCACTTCTCCGGCGGTCACCGGATGCTCACCACCAAAGACATGGGCGTGAGCGGGGCAAACAATAGCCAGCGCTTCCCCGGCATTGGGGCGTTTGTGAACCGCGAGATTGGGCCACGACACCCTGGCATGCCCGCATACGTTGGCGTTCCGAACGCAGCTAGCATTGGCCTCGCACCGGGCTACTTCGGCGGGCACATGCTCGGGAAGCAGAACGATCCGTTCATTCCCGGTGCCGATCCGAACTCGGCAACATTCCAGGTGCGGAACTTGAACCTCGCGAACGGGCTAACGATCGAGAAGCTCGAAGATCGCCGCACACTGCTTCGGCATTTCGATGATCGCCGTTCGCACCTGACGGAACTCCCGACCGCACGCGCGATGGATCGCTTCGAGCAAGAAGCCTTCGATTTCGTGTGTGGTCCCACGGCCCGCACGGCCTTCGATATCTCCAAAGAAGATGTGAAACTCCGCGATCGCTATGGCCGCAACACCTGGGGCCAATCCACGCTTCTGGCTCGCCGCCTGGTGGAAGCGGGTTCAACGTTCGTCACGGCCCACTTTGGTGGCTGGGATCACCACTGGAACCTCAAAGCCGGTTACGAAAACTACTTGCCAAAGGTGGACGCCGCAGTGGCCACGCTGTTCGAAGATCTGGACGATCGCGGCTTGCTCGACACCACACTCGTGGTGCTGTGCGGAGAATTCAGCCGCACGCCCAAGATGAATGATGGCGGCAATGGCGGTGCGCCGATGAGCATGGGCACACCCGGCCGCGATCACTGGGGCAACTCCATGTTCTGCCTCATGGGTGGTGGCGGCGTGAAGGGTGGGCAAATCGTTGGCTCAACCGATCGTCTTGGCACGCGACCGCACACCCGCGCCGTTACGCCGTGCAACATTCACGCGACGATCTATCAGGTGCTGGGCATCGATCCGAAACTGCAAATCCTCGACCCAAGCGGTCGGCCAACGCAGGTGCTGGACGATCCGGAACCGATCCACGAACTGCTTTGAGCCGTGGCAGAGTGGCCGCAGCGTGGGCCACTCTCGACATTCTCGGGAACTCTCATGGCCAAGCCTTCAAACCTAAACCGGCGCGAACTCTTCCTCGCAGCCGGTGCCACAACTCTGGCGGCAGGGCTTACCACAACGGTGTGCTCGGCCGCTGTTCCCACCGCACTTCCGCAAGCCAAGCCCGCGGACATCGGTCTGAACTCAAAGCAACTCCAGGTGGCTTACGATCTGCTGGAGAAGTGGACGACGGGGCCAGACGCACCCGTACCCGGCGGCGCGATTCTGGTCGGCCGCAACGGAAAGACCGTAGCTCCGCAATTCTTTGGCAAGCATGGGTCGGAGAAAAATGCCCGTGCGGTGCGCAACGATTCGCTCTTTCTGATGGCGTCGATCACCAAGCCGATGACATACATCGCGGCGCTGCAACTCGTTGAACGCGGGCACCTGAACCTCTCCGATCCAGTCTCACTGCACATTCCGCAATTCAAGGGTGCTGGCAAAGAAGCGGTTCTCGTTAGCCATCTGTTCACACACACCTCGGGTCTGCCCGATATGCCGCCGGGGAACGCGGAGTTGCGGCAGAGTAAAAGCCCATTCGAGAAGTTCGTGACGGCGGCCATTCGCGACACGGAGTTGCTGTTCAAACCGGGCACGCAGGTGAGTTACCAGAGTTGCGGAACCATTCTGGTGGCTGAGATTGTGCAACACATCACCGGCAAGTCGATTGACGATGTAGTTCGCCGCGAGATCTTCGAACCGCTCGGGTTGAAGTCCACGGCATTCGGTGCGAAGGGGTTTGAACGCGATCGCATCGTTCGCGTGCAGACGCAGGATTATCAAGTTGCCAAGGACTGGGATTGGAACAGCCCATACTGGCAAGATCTGGGCGTGCCGTGGGGCGGGATGTTCAGCACACCCGAAGACTTCGCCGTGATCTGCCAAATGCTGCTGGCCAAGGGCGAATGGGGCGGCGTGCGAATTCTGGCACCTGCAACCGTGCGAGCCATGACAACGAACCGGCTAATGGAATACCCGGACCTGCCCGAAGCGGTCGCCCGCACGCAGCCATGGGGGCTGGGCTGGCGATTGAATCACCCTGGCACCACCGACAGTTGGGGCGACTTACTCGGCAAGAACGTGTTCGGCCACACCGGTTCGACCGGCACAATGGTGTGGATGGACCCCGACACCAAGGGCTTTTGCATCTTGCTCACGTCTGCACTGCGGGCGAAGGCTCCGTGGCGGTTGGTTCGACTCTCGAACGCGGTGGCCGCCGCGTTCGAGGTGTGAATCACGTCACGGTTTCGCATCGCGTAACGTTTCGATATCTTTCAACGCCACTTTGATCAGCTCGATCTCGGTCTTGTTCCGCGAGAACGTGATATAGAGGTGGCCATCGTGTTCGATGGCGTGTGGGTATTGCAGCGTGGCGGGTTTGGGTGATGGAATATCGAGCCGGGCCATATGTGTGAACCGCTTCCCATCGTCGGAGAGTGACAGGTGCAGTTCCCGCCGGCCGATTTTGGGGTTCGCGTTCGAGATGAGCACACGCCGACCGGTGCTTGTGAGAAGTGAATACAGTTTGCTGGTTGAGTTAGGGAAGTTCGTCGGCTCGGGTTTAGTCCAGGTCTTTCCGTTATCGTTCGATGTCGCGTGAAAGAGCCGGTTTGAGCCGCCGTTATCGCGGAACAAAGCCACGAGCGATTGATCGGGCTGTGCCCACCAGATCGGTTCATCTGGGCTGAATTTGGTAGTGCGAACCGCCTGGAGCCGGTCGACGACTTGCACGGAACGCCAGTCGTCGATGCTCTTCACTCCGCCTGTGAGCATGAAGACATTGAAGCGGGCATCACGCCGCGTCATCATCCACTCACCCGTGGAGATTTGTTGCGGTGCGAAGTTGTTGATCGCGTTATCAAAGACCACACCTTTGAGCTTCCACTCTTGTGCGGCTTTATCGAAGACGTACGCTTCGAGCTTCAGTTCCTTGTCCACCCCGAACGCCCCTTTACCCTTGTAGTGGGCGGCCAGTGTGAGCAATTCGCCGTTACGCACCCAAAAACCACGTGCGATATATGCATAAGGCTCCTTTGGGATTGGGATGAGGATTTGCGGTTTCGTCCACTTCAACCCATCGTCGCTCGTGGCATAACGAACGTGCTGCGTGGGAACGTCTTCCACCACAGGCCCGTGGCTCCACATGCACCAAAACTTGCCATCATGCCGGACGAGATAACTGTGCAAGCGGAATTTCCATTCCGCATCGGTTGCCGATATCACCGCGTGCTGCGTCTTCAAAACCGGCAGTGCCGCGTAATCAATCTTGGTCGGGTCAGTGCTTGACCCATTGAGTTGAAGCAGATCGATAACTTTGGCGGTGCCGGGTGTATCGCCCGGTGCCACCTGTGCGAATGCTGGTTGCAGAGTGAATGTTGCGAATGCGAGCAGCAGCACTCGGGAAAGAGATGTCATGAGAGTTTCCCCGTGGAGATCGGTCCGAATGTTCGTGACACGATACCACGGGTTACGCCGCTAGCGAAGTGCCCGCCCACAACTTTCAGGCTTTTGAGTTGATGCAGGGTTCGGTGCGTGTGGCTCGTCGTCGGCGTATCCAACTGCCAACCGCGAACGCACTCGCCGCGATCGCCAACACCGCACCCGGTTCCGGCACAGGGGCCAACACGAGTTCGAACGTGCTGCCCGAAATGAGCAAGAAGGACGCTTCTCCCAGGGCATAATCCTGGAACTGCACGCTATCCAGGAAGTCCGAATATGTCGTGTTTGGTGTGCTGCCAACATTGGTGAAGAGCAGATCGCCCGCGTCGCCTGATTGACTTGGCGTTCCCACCCATCCGGTAATCGAGAGTGTGCCTGTGGGCGTGCCAGTGATACCGGTAAATGTGAGGCTGTGCGGGTTCGAGCCGAGAGCCAGCGTGGAATTCGCGGCGATTTGGAGATTTCCAACGGTGTCGGAGTAATTGGTGGTAACCCCACTGGTGCTGAGCGTGCCGCCGTTCAGTCTCACTGTGCCGCTATTGGGCAAGTTAGCGGAATCCGCGAGTTGTACAGTGCCTGCGTTCACCGATAGCACCGAAGTGGCATTGCCGGTTGCTGTGGCGTTGACAATCAGCGTACCGGGACCAGACTTATTGAGCGTCGCTGAGTTGTAGCTCAATGCACCGTTTGCGGTGAGTGTGCGGCTGGCAGTTGGCACCTCAATCGTTCCGCCACTCGAACCCACACTGATGGCCTTGCTCGTGCTGCCATTGTTGGTGGTGTTGCCATAGGTGAGCGTGCCACCATTAAGAGAAAGCATGCCCGAACCCAACCCGCCCAGATTGGTTTGATCCACGCGAAGCCGCCCGGCTTGCACCACGAAGTTCGCCGAGTTCGCGGTGTTCCCGAGCACCATGGTCCCCGCTCCCGCTTTGTTAAACGTGTCATTAGTTCCCAGGTTGCTCAAGATGATGCCGGCGTTCAGATCGATGTCGGCTGCGCCATCGGCAACCGTGATGGTCAGTGGGCTTGCAGTATCGTTGAGAATTCTCGAAGTACCACCACCTGTCCAAGTTGCGGTGGAACTGGAAGCGTTTGTCACAATCTCCGCACCACTATTAACGAAGTTGAGCCAAAAGTTGCTGCTGCCTGTGAAGTTCACGTTCCCGCCGGTCATCACTAGCCGATTCAAGTAGTAGTCGGAGCTACCAGTGGGCACAGCGAAGTTCCCGGAATTGAGCGTCAACGTTCCAATGGCTGTGGCAGTTGAATTAAGTGTGGAGCCGGTATTAATTCGAAAAGTCGCTCCGGACTCGACAACGACATTTCCATTGGTCGGAAGGCCAATCTCACCGAATCCGAGTTCCAGAACACCCGCGTTGATTTGGGTCGTGCCGGTGTACAGATGCGGCTTCGAGCCGGAGAAACTCCACGGTATGCGAAACCGCAGCGTGCCCGTTCCGTTCTTGGTCAGGCCGTTGCTACCCGTGATCAAGTGGTGAAGTTCGAGTGTGCTTCCGGTCCCCACGTCGATCACCGAGCCGGCCGCATTCAACAGATTGAGCCGCCCTGAGATCACGCTACTCGAGTTGAAAAAAGATTGAAACGTGACGTTCGAGTTGATCCCCACGGCTATTGGGGCACTCGCATTGATTGTGCTGAACTGAAGGACGGAGTTGCCCCGGCTGGTGAAGGTCGCTCCGCTATCGAGTGTGAGCAGACCGCCGGTGACTGTACCATTGGCCACGTCGAGTGTGCTGCCCGAGAAGACCCGCAACTGATTGCTGGCGTTGAGGGTCGCTCCCCCCGCGACGGACAGAACCCCATTGATTCCGCTGCCCGCTGCTCCGCGATCGGTCCCGCCGACGAGCACGCGGTTCAGGGCGTTCACCCGCACGCCACTGCCCGACACGATCAATTCTCCACCGTTCGTGTCCGGTGCCACGAGCACGTTCGCATAAGTTGGCGTGCCGGATATGATGTCTGCGAAATTGTTCGCTACGAAGCTCGGTCGGCTCATCCATGCCAGGCCGAACGTATCCGTGTTTAGTGAAGCATCCGATTCACCGAACGAGTAGTACGTTCCAGCAGACCCACCAGGGCGGATAACTCGAACGAGATACTGCCCGTCTTCAGGGACGAGGAACGACAGGTGTTCGGTGTTGTTGGAGTTGGAGGTTGACTGGCCCACGCGTGTGACTGCGTTACCATTTCCATCGGTTCGCCAGACTTCCAGATCCAGATTGTGGAACGCCACATCCGCAGCGGT
Organism: Gemmata sp.; assembly: GCA_041740855.1. Lineage (GTDB taxonomy): Bacteria > Planctomycetota > Planctomycetia > Gemmatales > Gemmataceae > Gemmata. Next base: position 69,417 of record JBGSLF010000189.1, on the reverse strand, counting down.
GCCGTTTGCGGCAGACGTGCGATTGACAAACCAGTTCAGTGTGGTGTTGATCTCGGTATGCTTGGTAAGCGAGCCACTCAGCACGAAATCCGCGTTCGTGGTGGTGCTCGTTTCGGGGCGTGTGATGGTGGTCCGTGCCCAACCGGTGCCCAGCACGTTGTACGATGGGGCCTCGGTCGGGTTAATCAGTTGCGTGATTGTGTTGCCGGTCACGTTGGCATACTGATTGAACGCCTGATCCAGATTCAGCGCGCCGCCGCCGGTCACGTAATCCAAACCTTGCGTGGTGCTCCACTGGGTTCCGTTCCAGTTTTGGCCGTTATTCCAGCCGGCGGTCTTGGTTGCGGAGTTAATGATGACCGCCTTCATCACCCGGCCGTCGGTGGCGAACGTGGGGTCTGCGGGACCTTCCGGCGAATGAGCGTAATCCGCGAGCAGTGCGATGCCGCCCGCCACGGTGGGAGCGGAGAAACTGGTTCCCTGAATAATGCTGTAAGCGGTTGGACTGGAGCCGTCAGGGTTGGTGGCAGAGTAAGTATAGGTCGCAAGATTCATCTGGAAGCCGGGAGCAGCGATGTCGACGCGAGCACGCACATTTCCCTGGCTCGTACCGAATTCATCCGTCGCGTTGGCGGGTTGGTTGTACCGGATTGGGCCGCGACTGCTAAACGCAGTGGCGACGTTGTAGACCGGGGTACCGAAAACGGATCCGCTGGGCAAATCCGTTGCAAACTCCCCGAGTGCCGCAACCGCGATGCTATTGAACCCGGAAGCCGGGCTACCCACCGTGTTCACACCGAGCGCCCCGCTATTTCCCGCCGAGATCACAGAGGTGCTGCCACGAGTTTGATTCCCTTCGTAAAGCACGCCATCGGTAATCTTGGATCTGATGTTCAGGTTCGTTTGGATAAAGTTATTGTTCTCGGTATTTCCCCAACTGCTGCTGACAACATCGACACGGTTCGCAGAGTTGGTGGTGTTTCCCGCCCCCACGCCTTCAACAATCGCACGGTAATAAATCTCTCTCAAGTCTGGGAAGCTAAAGCCAAATGAACCGGCTTGAGTTCCCGTACCGATGAAACTCGCCATGTTGCCGGAGTAGAAGTTGCCATCGGCGATGCCATACGCGATTCCGCGATACAGACTGAGGTTTGTTGTCACGCCGACCGGTTCTCTCCCGGCGATGTTCATGCTTGTTGACGTCGCATGATCCGCCATAGATGTATTTTGGCTATTCGCCTGTGGGCTGGGGTTCGCAGTCTCATTGAGGGCATTCGTCGACCAGAAGATGTTGTTGTTCTGCGTCATCCAATCAAGGGTTTGGTGCCCACGCCAGGCGGTGCCGCCTTCGATATTCGCGACTCTGGCATTCGTTCCGGTGTAGCCAGCGGTATACAACCGATTCGCACCGACGATGAGACCGATATCGAAACCTTGGTTGCCCGTAACGTTAACGCCTACCACCTGAGGTTCGGCTGTTCCTTGTCGGGCAGGAACAGCACCCGTCGGTGCCGTGGCGACCGACACCATTTCGCGTGGACCGCTCATCCTGGCCAGTTGCGGTTGGAAGTATCCCGCAGCAGGGGGTGTTACAGGCGACACAGTTGGTGGCGTTCCCCATGCCGATGCGGCCAGAGTTGTGGTCGGTTGCAAGGGACTCGGTGCGAACACCATCGTTCCACGAGTTGCGGGCGACATTCCGCTCTGCGAGCGAACGACCTGATAACTCGGCGGCGACCATTCACGCGGAGGTAGCGACCATGCGTATGTTGGCGTGACCACTTCGCTCGCTGCGGTCACGACGGGAATTGTTGGTTGTTCGGTAACGCGGTCCGCGCTAACGGCTTTCGCAAATTGTGCACGTGCGGTTGGGGACGTGGCTACTGGGGCAGGGGCCGCAGTAGGAATCAGTGGTGCGGGTTGCAGCGCTGCGGTGATTTTTGCGGGTGCGATTGCAGGTGGTGCGTCGAGCCGAGTGTAGATCCAGATGAGACCCGCAGCAGCCAGTATGGAAGTAACGGCGAGGATTGGGAGGAGCTTGAGATAAGTCGCACGTGTGGCTGACTTCTGCGTGACCCACGGCATTAGGCGTCTCCTGGGGTGATTGCACGCGATCTGAACGCATTAAGCGTCCCTGATCTGATTTGACGGGTCAACAACAAATTTATGGTTGGGTTATACAGGTAATATGCGATGTATATCTCACGCGATAAATAACAGAAATTTTCTACAAGTTTCACCGCAAATCCAGCACCGAAGTCGAACGCTTTTGCTATGTGGAAAAAGTATTCGCAATCGCGTTGAAACGAGAAAGCGTGCGTCAAGGACGCACGCTTTGGGTTTGCTGAGGTTGGACAGTCAGGAGCTTCAATCCAGATTGACAACGTTGCCATCGGCTGGGTTGAACAGGTTCTTCGAAGCGATGGTCGAAATGTTGGGATTAACTCCTCGAACGCTTCCATCGCCTAGCACGATCTGCACAGAACCGTTTCGCGTCGTCATGTAGTATGAGTTGAAGAACGACCCACAGTTGGTGAAGTTCACACCCGACTTGAACCCAATTGGGCCGGTTTCGGTAATAGTACCATTCGCGTAGGTGTAGTGGCCATAGCTGGGCGGATAGGCCGACCGCCACAAAGCGCTACCGCTGCTGGAGCATGCGGAAACCCGTTCGCCGAACAACAGCGTGTTAGAGGCACCGTCCGCGAAGATTTGGCTGATCTGCAACTTCTTGGACGAAGTGGAGCTTTGTGCCGCGCCACCGATGTAGGTGTAGCTATAGGCGGCAGGAGACCAAACTCCGCTGGTGCTCGTTTTGGAAGCTGTATTTGCAACTTTGGAAGTCGTCAAAGCGGTTCGCGAAGTGTTTGTTGGGGCAGTCCCTTCAACATACGTGATCACCCCGCCGAGGCCTGGGAGGTAGCTTGTCAGGCCCACGGTTGAGTTCTGCCCCATGGTGGCATCAGAAGGATCTTGAAACACCTTCAGATCAACCGTGGATCCGGTGTTCGCCTTGTACTGCTGATAGAGTGCATCCTGTTCCAGATAAGGAAGCAGTGAAACGTACATGTTGATGCAAGAGCCTGTTCCGCTGTAGGCGTTGCCATTCCAGTTGTAGGTATAATTGCATTCCTGGGAGGGTGGCATTCCGTTGAATGCATCGTGAAAGGCGTGCGACGCGAGGCCGATCTGCTTGAGGTTGTTTCCCGATTGCATCCGCGCCGCTGCTTCACGCACCTTCTGCACCGCCGGCAGTAGCAGACCAATCAAAATCGCAATAATTGCGATCACAACCAACAATTCAATTAGCGTAAAAGCTTTTCGCTGAATGGGACGGAGTTCAGGCATCTCAAAATCTCCTGATGAAATGACGACTCGAATCACTCGATTCAAATCTGGGGGTGGTGAGACGAACTCCAAGTTCGTGTGTGGACTGAATGGGACTTCAAGCAACTTCTACGCCGGTAGCAAGAAAATAATCCCTGCTGCGACTGCGACCCTGCGAAATCCCCTCAAAAGTGAACTCAAACTGGGAAAAATCCTCTGTTCGCCGGGTGCTAAATTACTGGGAACGCATAACCCGTAATGCCACCAAGCTGTGCAGAATTTCTGCGAAATCGTGCATTATGATAGTCGCCACGCTTCTGATTCACCGTTTGCGGAAATGCTTTAATCGCGGCGCATCTGGCGAGATTTGCAGGGATTTGCAGGGTTTGGCGTGATGAGGATGTGCAGATTGTGACCATCCCATGCCCTGGGATGGTGAGTCGTTTGGGTTTGCCCGTGTCGATAGCGACCAAATGTCGCGAAGACTTGGCAGGGGTTGGGGTTGGTTCACGCCAGCGACGCGCGAACCACCGCCATCGTTTCCTTCTGCCGCTTGCGCACGAATGCCATCGCTTCGTCCACCTTCGCCTTCGCGGCTTTCGGATCTTTTGCGAAACCGATGATGATCTTCGCGAGCGGTGAGGCTTCAACCTTACCGTCCAGATCGAACAGCCAATCGCCCAGACCGATGTCTTTCCACATGTAGCCCTTGCTGGTCTGCTCTTGAAATCGCAGGTGAATGGCTGGCACGCCGTTGCCCATGGCCATGATGGGCGAATGCATATCCATGCTGAGCAACCCGACGGACCGCACATAAGTGCTCAGCGCTTCGTCGGTGTTCCAGAACTTCTCCCGCCACACCACTTGTTTCTTCACATCGTCGGGTAATGGGTCCACTAGTTGCTCTTTGCCGATCGACATCTGCGTCATGTCTTCCGGGCACACCAGAACTTTCATTCCGGTTTCTCGCACGAAAGACACCATCGCCTCTCGCACCGGTTTATGGTCTTGCTCCTTGAGGCGGTGGTTCGCCTTCTCGCGTGCGATTTCATCGCCCATTGGTTCGCGTTTGTAAAGTGTCCAACGTGGCGTGGTTCGCCATCGCGGGATCGCAACGAGAAACTTGCCGGCCTCCAACCCGTTCGCTTTAAGGAACTCCTCCGCCTTGTCGTCGTTGCGCAAATCCACTGCGAACGCACCATCTGGCCCGAACTCCATAATGGGTGAAGTGATGCCATCAGTTTTCGCACGAGCGAGCGAAACGGAATCGCGGAAGAAGACGAACTTCGCCCGACTCAAGAGCTTCTTCTGCGCGTCGTCGGCACCGCCAAACGTGATGCCATACACACCGAATGGCTTGCCGGTGCGTTTGTCGAACGCGGCAAGGTGCTTGGCGGCAACGAGTGACGGGCCAGATGAATGAAGAAAGAAGTCGCACCATTCGATCGCGGCGTCGAGTTCCTTCACCGCCGTTTTGCCGTCGGCGTCCACTTCTCCCTTCACCACCTTCACCTTGGGGAATCGCTTCGTCAGCATCGCCGTGGTGTCGGCGGTGTGTGCAGCCGACGCCCACATGATGACTTCGGCATCGGGAATGTATTTCTCAAGCAATGCGAGAACGCCGGGTGTGTGGCCAATGTCGCCGATGTTGATCGCCTGCCACGAAGAGCGAAGCAGAATTCGCTTCGGTCGTGGCTTCGAATTCTGTGCGACAGCTAACGGATGGAGCAGCAACCCCGTTGAAGCGGAACCAAGAAAGGTGCGACGTGAGACCATCGGTGTGATCCCTCTAAGAGGAAATGGTTCGGCTATCGTATCGAGCCTGTGGGCACTATTTGCCTTCCCGCACATTGAATTCCAGTTTCCACTTCTGCTTGCCGTCGCGCGACATGAGCCAGAGTTCGAGTTGGCCCACGGGTGTCACTTTGGTGTGAAGGTGAACCGGCACCACTGCGGCGGTTCCACCGCCTTTGCTTTCCAGTGTTGTCTTCACCGGGGCTAACTCATCGATCTGCCCTTCCCAATCTTCCACAACGGTTCCGGTCGCATCGTCGCGGCGAACGGTGGAACCCAGAAAGCGGAACTCCGCTTCGGTGCCGGTTCGCAGGCCGACTTCATAACCGGGAATGTCGGTTTCGGTGCCTTCTTCCATTCCGAATGGCGCGACACACAGAGCTTTCACGGGTGGGGCGAAACCGGGAACGGCGGGCATGTTCGTGGCCACGCCGATGTAGTAGGCGCGTGCCGTGCCACCGCGAATGCGGACGCCTTTTCCTCGCTTCACCAGCCCGAAGTACGCTGCCCCGCGTGCCACCGCGAGATCGAGGTCGGCACCCGTCAGTTCGCGTGCCGCATCCGCCTTGGCTGCCTTCGCCCATGAGCCAACCACGTTCAGGAAACGATTGCGTAACGGATCGGCCTTGAACACACCGCCGTTAAAGAGAATCGCAGAAGGCAACGCGGCCGCATCGGCGGTTTTCTTCTTGCCGCCACGCGCGAGTAATCGCGGCTCGCTCTGCAGTGATTCCGATTGCTTCGAAAGGAACTGCGCCAGGTGCCGCGTGATCCCTGCATCAGCCACATACGGCAAACCAAGTTCCTGTAGGCCTGCGGCGGACGCGCGCGACGGCTCCGCGTCACGCACGCAATCCGGGAAGAAGCCATCGACGAGCACTTTTTCGACTTCGGATCGCGGTAGATCGTATTTGATCGTTCCGCCCACGAGGGATCGCCCCTTGCCCAGCACCGTGACCGGGGCCGTTGCGAGTTTCGGATTGGCCAGCAGTTCTTCCTTCGCGTTGCGGCACGCATAGGTAAGTTGCACCATCTGGCTGGCATCGAGCTTCGTTCCGGCCTTGGCGAGCGACTGTGCGACGTTGTACGCCAGCGTCAGATCCATGTTGTCGCCACCCAGTAGCAGGTGATCGCCAACAGCGAGCCGCGTGAGGGAGAGATTGCCGGCTTCTTCGCCCACTTCGATAAGTGTGAAGTCAGTGGTGCCGCCGCCCACATCGGCCACCAGCACGAGATCGCCCACGCCAACCTGCTTGCGCCAGTCTTCGCCCGTTCGATCCAGCCAGGCATAGAAGGCGGCTTGCGGCTCTTCGAGAAGTGTGAGGTGTTCGAAGCCAGCCGCGCGGGCCGCTTCCACGGTGAGTTCGCGTGCGGCGGCGTCGAACGATGCGGGAACGGTTAGCACGATGTCTTGCGCTTCAAGCCGGTTCGCGGCCACATCCTTCGCGATGGTGAAGTTCCACGCTTCCGCGATGTGCTTCAGATAGCGAACCGTCGCATCCAGCGGCGACACTTTGCGGCCCGTATCGGGGGCCTTGTGCGGCAAAATGGCGGTTGTGCGATCGACACCGGAATGGCACAGCCAGGACTTGGCACTGGCGACCAATCGCGTGGGCACCTGCGACCCGAACGCGCGTGCGAACTCGCCAACGCAATAATCGCGGGTGGCATCCCAGGGGAGTTTCATGGCCCCGGCGGGTTGTTCGCCGGTTCCGGGGAGGTACAGAAACGACGGAAGCAGTGGCCGCTCTTCGATCGAACCCGGAGCAACCACTTGCAAGATCGGGAACGGGGTAACGGCCGCGTCGGTGCCCGCACCGGTATCGACGAATGCCAACGCGCAGTTGGTCGTTCCCAGGTCGATTCCAACGACAAAACGTGAAGACATGGTGCGTGATTCCAGCGGGTTCCATCGGATGGGGGCCAACAAGCCCCGGTTCGCCCATTCCGTTCGCCCATTCAGGCGGGGGCGCAAATGCGCCACTCGCCAACACACATCATCTTACCGATCTGGCGAAACCGGATAGCCATTGGCCGGTTCGTAACATACGCTTGCGTTGGTTAGTTGTCCGCATTTCTCGAACTCACAGATGTCTCACCATATGAGATCCGACACCGCAGTATCACCCCCGGCCTCGCTCCCACTGGGCCGTTTGGCGGGGATAGGCTCAATCATCTTCCTGGCCAACGCCGCCTTGCTCGTGCTTCAGTTGGTAGCAGGTCGATTGCTTGCGCCCTTTGTGGGTTCGAGCCTCGAAACCTGGACTTCCGTCATTGGCGTGTTTCTCACAGGCATCGCATTGGGTAACGCAGTGGGTGGTCGCATTGCCGACCGATACCCCAGCCCGCGAACGCTGGCTCTGTTGCTTCTCGCAGGTGCTGTTGCAGCCTTGTGGATGGTTGCGTTCCCTGAGTTCCTCGCATCATCAGGCATCTATAAGTCGCTCCCACTTGGCCCGCGAATTCCCGTGCTGGCGTTTGTTCTTTGCCTGCCAGCCGGGTTTATGCTGAGCTTGCTCACCCCACTGGCGATCAAACTCGGGCTACCCGATGTCTCCAAGACCGGGCGTGTCGCCGGTATGATCTTCGCTCTAAGCACGCTCGGCTGTTTGCTTGGGAATTACGTGACTGGCTTCTATCTGATGGAAGCGTTCTTTTATAACACGCTGGTATTCATGGCCGCCGGTTCTCTGGTTGTGCTCGCCGCATGGGCGATGATTGCTTTGAAAGAAACACCCATTGCAACACCGACGGAAACTTCGGAACTCTCGGTGGCCACTGCGGTCGAGAGTTCGCTTAACCCGCATGCTTTCCGCGATATTCGCCTCGCGTATTTGATTGTGTTTTGCGCCAGTTTCGGCGGCATGACGCTGGAACTCACCGGTTCGCGGTTGCTGGCTCAGCACCTTGGCGTGTCACTCTTCACCTGGACTGGCGTTATCGGCGTGATGCTTGCCGGAACGGCACTGGGCAACCTCACGGGTGGAATCCTTGCGGACCGCGTCAACCGGCCGGGTTCGAAATCGAATCCGCGTTCCGTTCTGGGCGGCACACTGATTTCCGCAGGAGCGGCAACAGTGCTGGTGTTCGTTTCGCTTGCCATCGTGCAGCGAAGCCAGTTCGTGGATGAACTGGACCCGATCACGCAGGTGATGGTGTGGACGTTTAGCCTCTTCTTTCTGCCGATGTTCATACTGGGCATGATCTCGCCGCAGGTCATCCGGTTGGCCGTGCCGGACACCGCCCATGTGGGCCGGATTGCGGGCCGTGTGTATGCCGTGAGCACCACCGGCGCGATCTTTGGCACCTTCGCCGCCGGCTACTTTCTCCTTTCAACACTCGGGTGGAGCAACACTCTCCTTGCGGTGGCGGTGCTGCTGAGCTTCACAAGCCTGGTGGTGGCCAAGGTGTGGCAAAGCTCATTCATGCTATACCTGTTTAGCATCGTGCTCGGCGGGGTCACGGGTGGCTTCATCTTAAGCTCGCGCAACAATGCGTCGAACCCGGATTTCATCGCACAATTGGAGACGAACTACTACACGATCAAGGTTACACATGGCCGCGACATACTCGGTCATCGCACGCCGATTCGCACACTCACACTGGATCACCTGGTTCATTCGAGCGTCGATCCGGATAACCCGAACTTCTTGTACTACGAGCACGAGCATGTGCAGATGGAGTTCATCCGTGCCGCTCGTGCTGGTAGCACGGTTCCGCGTGTGTTGGTGATTGGCGGCGGCGGATACACGCTGCCACGCTACGCCATGGAAATGCTCCCGGAAACACGCATGGACGTGGTCGAGATCGATCCGGGGGTAACACAAGTGGCACGCGAGCACCTTGGATTGAAGGAATACGAAGGACTCGAGATCGTACACATGGACGGCCGCCAATTCCTCGCCGAGAAGGTGGAACCCGGTACATACGACGTTGTGATTCAGGATGCGGTGAACGATCTGTCGGTGCCATCGCACCTGCTCACCAAAGAGTACAACGATCTTGTCAAGAAAGCCTTAAAGCCAGATGGCGTGTATTTGCTCACGGTGATCGACGCAACCGAGTATGGCAAGCTCTGGAAGGCAGCGGTTCACACACTTGGGAAAACCTATCCGCCCGAGAATATCGCACTGCTGACACCCGGCGTGCTTAACATGAGCCGGCGACAGGTGTACGTCATTTATGCTTCGGATAAACCCGTGGATCTCAATCTGCTCGAACTCGCCGTGCGCGATCAGATGGGCTTCCTTGAACCAGCGGCCGCCGCCGCGACAGCCGTGGGATCGGGTTCCAGTGTGGCCGCATTCGGAGGCACGGCCCATGCGATGGGTAGCGGAGTCGCGGCACCGGCGATTGGAAAGAAAGCCGCGACAGTCCGCACGTTCCGCGTTCCGCCCGATTACTTGAAGCCCTTTCTGGAAGATGGCGAACCGATCATCTTGACCGATCAGTACGCCCCGACCGACAACCTCATGGCCGATGTGTTTCGCTTTCGCTACCGCGATCGATCGCACGAAGAATGATCCCAGGCCGGGCGTCATTTCTCCAGATGCAGCAGTAACTCGCGTCGCCGCAGGTCTTGCAACCGCGGCGCGCCACCACAGCGTTCCAGATACTCGTTAAAGCCGTTCACGTTGAAGATGTGATCGTCGAGAAACTGCGCGAATGCGGCCGGGTCGCGTTCCGCTTCGAGCCAGAGTTTCAGGTGGTCTTCGTCCGAGAAGTATTCTCCGGGCATGTTGCCGGGGTAACTCCCGTATGGCACTTCGCACACCGCATCGACACAAAAGAACGGGATCTGCGTGCGGTGCGGTTCGTGGCGCATCTGTTCATGTGGCACCAGGCGTTCGCAGGTAACGATCAGCCGCTTCGCCGCGCGGGCGAGATCGATATCGGCCACGGACGTTCCGGTGAAGCGGCAGTTACCGTAGCGGTCGGCCTCATGAACGTGAATCGCGGCGACATCCGGATAGAGTGCCGGGACCGCCACGAGTTTCTCGCCGGTGAAGGGGCACTCAATGACATTGGCGGGGCTGTGTTTGAGCGTATCGGTGCCAAGCAGACTGCGAGCCGGGAGAAAGGGCACACCCATCGCGGCGGCGGTGTAGCGAAGGGCGAGTGTGTAGTTGCTCCACTCCACGCACTTCACGGTGCCGGATTCCATGACGCGGCGAGCGTGCGGCGAAAGCCCGCGTGCTTCCAACCCCACGATGTACGCGATATCGACTGTTGAAAGTGTTTGCCCGCGTCCGGTCAGATTCCCCGCGCAGAGAATCTCGAAGTCGTGCGTGGTGGTGTGCCCACTGAAGCCAAGGTTCTGCTTGCGTTGGCGGATGATTTCGTGGCACACCGCCGCAGGAATCCGGTTGGTGCCGAAGCCGCCCGTGGCGAGGTAATCGCCATCGTGAACAAAGCGCCGCACCGCTTCATCCACCGGCATGAGCTTATCAACCAAACCACGCGGTTTCGCAGCGAACACGCCACGAGCGGCATCTGAATCGGGAGACGAAAAGAGGGGAGAGGTCATGAGCGGGTGACGCGAGGAACGGGAAACGGGATGAACAGCCAACAGGACGATACCGCGATAGCGTCCCGCTGTCACCCCTTTCACCAGCGAATCGGAGCGAGCGGACAGAAACAACCTCGACGGTTCTCCGAGCCGGTGTTAGCTTCGCGGGTGATCATGGTAAGGCACGCCGCGTTGTCAAGAAACGCCGCGAGCGCGCAAACGATCGGGGTGGGCAGTGCGTTCCACTCACGACGACTCATTCTTCGAATCGGACATTCAGACTCCTCTTGATTGGGGGCGACATGCTCCGCACGATGCTCGCGACGGTAGTATTGCTGGGATCGGTGGTAACGGTTGCGGCCCAACCGCAGCCGGGGAATCCCGCCGACAAATCGCTCGTCACCAAGGTCTATGACCTGAAGCCGATCCTCGACGGGAAGGTGAAAACGATCGGCGTCACAGACTCCGATGGCGTCATCAAACTGATCGTTGAAAACATCCGTCTCGGGGATGTGAAACCGGGGACCGACGGCACGCAGATCATCGACCGCGACGGCGGCAGGCTGGAAGTGCGAGCCAATGCGAAGGTGCAGGAGGAAATCAGCGATCTGATCGACGCGATAACCCGCCTCAGCGACCTGGCCGTAGACGTGACGGCCGAAGTCATCGAGTTCGACATGGCGGGATTCGAGAAGTTATCGAAAGCGTTGTCGAAAGTGTCCTTTAAGACGAAGTCGCCGGTGCTGCTCGCGACGGGAGAGGAGTTCGAGGACGAGGCGCGAGCGCCGGCGCTCGAGAAGGAGCTTGCCGATGTGAACAAGGTGCTCAATGAAGGGAAGGTGATTCAGTGGTCTACCAACCGATTCTTGAACGGCAGCAACGCGACGTTCTCCGCCCGGCGGTCGATCCTGACATACCATAACCGCCCTGATCCGGGCTGGTTCCCGATCCCCGGGAATACGACATCCGACCCGCAGTATGTGAAGGAGGGGTTCGCCCTCGTTGGAATGCCGGTCGTCTCGTCGGACCGGCGGTTCGTGCGGTTCAAGTTAACGGAACAGTCGGTGAAGGTGGCGGGGATGCGGAAACGCGACCTCGGCGAGATCGGTGGTCAGAAGGTCATAGCGCAGACGCCGGAACTGGAAGATCTCGGAGCGACAGGCTCGGCAGTGGTATCCGACGTCGGCACGCTCCTATTCCGCCTCACCTACGCCCCGAAGGACAAAGTGTGGGTCGTTATGCTGCAACCGCGGATCTTCATCCCGGCCGAAGAGGACGAGTTGAAGAAGCAACAAAAGAAGTGAACGGGGTGAGCGCCGTTTCACCCGCTAATCGGCTCAACCTTTACGCTTTTCCTGGGAACGGTAGTCCCTGACAATCTGGCGATAGCGGGGATCTTTACGGATCGAATCCAGATCGCCGTCTTCCTCCATGTAACGGTAGTCGTGATACCCGAGTTCGACCGCCTTGCGAAGCGATCGAATGGCGTGATCCGCCTGTTTGAGCACCGCGAATCGACACGCGAGATTGTAATGTGCGGTTGGATCAACCGGGCAAACCTTGACCAGTTGGCGATCGACGGCGAGTCCGTCCAACAATCGCCCTTTCAGGGTCAGATTGGCAGATAGAATCCGCAACACATCGGCGAAGTCCGGTGTTGTTGCGAGGAGCTTCTCGAAGAATTCAATCTCGAAATCGAGCTGGCTTTGTTGGGCCAGAGCGCCGATTTCGGAATCGATTGGAAAAGCACTCTGCGAGGCGGAAGAACTCGGACGCTTGCTGGGGTGGGGCACTTGGCGATTCCCCCTGCGAGGTGTCGGTTGCGAGTGAGAGGTATTCTCGCGAACCTTACCAGTATTATAGCTCGTCTCTTTGAGTGGTCAAACGGTGCGAGAGCACAGAAATCGCATTGGGCGGTCCGGTTATAACGGTCGCAAGCCCACCCGTTTGGTTACAGGTGGGCTTGCGAGTGGAACACAGCAAATCTCTACACACGAACTACTTCTTCGCCACCGGTTTCAGTTCCTCTGCTGAAGCCAAACTGAAGTAGAAGCCATGCGGGTTGTTCCCGTTCGCGACCTTCAGCAGCACGCTGTTCGCACCCTTCTTGAGTTGCACCGGAACCTTGTACTGTTCCGGGCTGGCGGCCTTCGTTTCGCGGCTCACGAATACTTCCTTGCCATTCACCCACAGCCGTGCGCCGTCGTCTACGCCGAGCAACACTTCGCCCGCCTGATCGGCCGGCGACTCCACTTCGGTGTACATGTACGACGCCGAGTTGTTCCCCGCGTTGCCGTGAAGCGCAGCGAGATCGAAGTAACCCTTACCGTCCGGGCGGATGCTCTTCCACGCGTGTTCGCCGAACTTGCCGGCGGCGTCGAATGCGGCTTTCTCCGGGCCGAATTCCGTATCCAGTGCGGTTGCCATATCCTTCGCGGCGAATGGCCCTGCCACGCTGAACACATCCGGTGTATACGCCGCGATCTTGAGCGTTTCGAGATACGCCACCATATCTGCGAGTTCATCTTCATTCAGTGCCGCAACGATGTCTTCCGGCATGATGGAAACCTTGAGCTTCCGCACGGCACCATCAATCTCTTTCTTGGGAATCGTGGTGTCTTTCCCGTTCGCGTCGCGGAGTGTGATGCTTGTGGGCGTTTCGGCGACGAGCAACCCGGAGACGGTCACTTCGTTCGTGGTGGTCACCGCGTGCTGAAGGTATTGATCCGCGATCGCCTTCGAGGGTTGAAGGATCGATTCGTAGAGTGCTTCGCGGGCGCTCTTCTTGCCGATCATCGAAAGATCTGGGCCGACTTGCCCACCCACGCCGCGAAGCATGTGGCACTTCGCACACTGGGCCGCACCGGCGAGGCTGGCGTTCCACACCGCCTTGCCGCGGGCCGCATCGCCCGAGCGTTTCGCCAACTCCGCGATGGCCGGCAGATTCTTCAGGTTTAGCTTACCGGGTGCGGGGAACAGCAACAACGCCCGGTTTCGTTCGCCCTGGAACGGCGAGTTCCGCAGCAATCGCCCGGTCTGCTCGACGAGTTCCTTCGGCAACTCGCCCTTCTGATGCGCATCGAGCAGCCAACCGGTGCCCACGCGGTTGCCCGCGAGTGCCGATAACGCCGCCGACTTGATCTCCAGCGTCGCGCTTTCGAGGGTGATCGCCAGTTGCAGCGATTCGAGCGCCTTCTGCGTGTAAGCTGGCCCGCCCTTTGCGCCACGCGGAAGAAGTTCGCCCAGCGCGTTCACGCAATCGACCGAAAGGGCGTTCTTCGGTGCACCGAGATTGGTCAAGGCACCGACGCTCTTATCGCTGGGGAGTTGCCCCAGTGTGCGAACGGCTTCCTTGCGGAGAGAAAGCTCCGCTTTCTCATCCGCTGCGATCTTTGCGACCGCATCAATTTGGTTTGTTGTTCCGGCGGCGGCGATGAGTTGAAGCCCGGTGGCGGTGGTCTTCGCGTCGCTCAGCAGTGCATCGATGGCCGCAGCGAGTTCCTTGCCGCTCTTCAGCCCTTGCCACTTCGTGGGCAGGAACAGCTTGAGGCTTTCGATGGCGCGGGCCTTCACTTCGGGTGCTGCGTCTGACTTCAGCACGGCGAGCATCGACTGCCCGGCGGCGGGGTCTTCGTTCGCGGCGATGATGTCGATGATGCGGGCCTTCTGCGTCGCGGTTAGCTTGTCGTCCGCGAGCAACTTGCCGAGTCGCGGAAGCACCGACTTCGGCCGCAACTCCCACACGAGGTCCGCGACCTTGTCGTTCCACTCCGGGAAGTGCTTGTCGAAGTCGGCGAGGATCGCGTCGCGGCGAGCGGGATCGGTCCCGCACGCGATGTTCAGCGCAGCGCGGTAGAAGATGTCTTGGCCGTCGTACTTCTTGGCAAGCCGATAGAAGAGAGGTATGAGTTTATCCGCAGGGATGGGCCGTGAGGCGATTAGGATTTCCCGAAAGGTTGCTTCTTTGCCAATTGTGGCGAAAAGGTCAAAAACCTGAGGGGCCAGGTCCGGGGGAATGTTGCCGCTTGTGAGGAGATCCCCCATTTGTGTTATCGCGAAAGCACGCACCCGATCATCTGGATCCCCACCGAGCGACCTCCCGACCTCTTCGGTTTGATCTCCCAACTTAGGATCAGGTTTCTTTGGGTCCTCGTTCAACGCGTTCTTCGTGATGACATTCGCAGCACGCAATCGGAGGATTGTGTCCTTCTGCATCGTGCATCCTGCGACGAGAATGTCGCCAGCGTCGCTAAGCTTCATGGAGCCCAGCTTGCTGATTGCGAGAGCCCGCGTCGCCTGGCCCGGGCTCCCCAGCGCCGCGAGCATGCCTTCCTTCGTATCTAACTTCACTTCGGGCACCTTGTAGCCCTTTTGGCCTTTCGGTGTGATGCGATAGATGCGGCCGTCGGTGGGGTCGCCCATACCGTGCCCACCGACGCCGCGGTCGTACCAGTCGGCCACGAAGATGCTGCCATCTGGGGCGACGCACACGTCACTCGGCCGGAACCAGTTATCCGAACTGGTGAGGATCACTTCCTTATCGAGTTCGTAGCCCGCGCCCTTCGGCTTGCGGAAGAACGCCCGCACTTCACGCGGCCCGGCATCCGTGTGGAGCAATGCACCCGTGTACTTATCGGGGAACATCTTCCCCTCGTAGAAGGTGATGCCGGTCGGGCTGCCGAAGCCGGTGCGCAGCGTCTTGTGAACGATGCCGGGTTGCTCCTCGTGCCAGTGCGATTGTCCCGCACCGCGCGGGCCGTAGCCGTAGTTCCCGCCGGGGAACACGAAGCAGATGCGGGTTTGCTGGTTGCCGTCGTCGTCGTTATCCGAGAGCCAGATTTCGCCGAAGCTATCGACGCACGCTTCGTAATTATTGCGGAAGTTGTGGGCGATGAGTTCGAGATTGGTGCCGTCCAGGTCGCAGCGCCACACCGTTCCCTTCTGCACGTCGGTGTCGTTGCTGGTCCACTTCTTCCCCTTGCCGTCGCTGCTCTGCAGCCCGCCCACGCCGCTATCACCTACGGTGAAGTACAGCTTGCCGTCCGGGCCAACACTGAGGCCGTGAACGCCGTGATCGTGATCGACGCCACGGAAGCCGCTCAGGAACTTCTTCGGTGGGCCGTCGGCCTTCAGGTCGCCGTCCTTGTCCCAGAGTTCGAGAATGTCCGGCGATTGCGCGACCAGCACACGCAGCGCCTTGCCGTCCGCCTGCGGAATCACGCACACGCTCAGCGGGGCGATGATCTCCGGCGACTGGTAGAACGTCTTCGCTTCATCCGCCTTGCCGTCGGCGTTGGTGTCGATCAGCACCTGAATGCGATCGCCGCCCTCGCGGATGGTCGGTCGGCCGAACGGCTTCCGCCGGTAGTTCACCGCTTCCGCCACCCACACGCGGCCCTTGTGGTCCACGTCGATGCTTGTGGGGTTGATGAGCATCGGCTCGGATGCGAATAACTCCACCTGGAAGCCATCGGCCGGCTTCATCGCGGCGAGTGCCTGATCGGGCGGCAGCGGGCCACCCTTCTGTTGCGCGGGTGCGATGGACGCGAAGCATAATACGAACAACTGCGCGAGCAACACGCGGGACGATAACCGCATCGGTTCGGCTCCGACATGGGGGAGAAGTGGGACCAGTTGAAATCAGTTTAGCGAAGATAATAGACCAGTGATAGCAGTAGCACCCGATTCACGAAGCGCAACACAATATCAAATGTCGCTGGCCTGGGGTTGTATTCGCGGGTAAACTATATTGGTGAAAACTAACCTGACTCAGGAGACGGAGATGCGGTTTCTGTCCCGCTTTTCCGCCATTGCGGTTCTTGTCGTATTCGCACTGGCACCGGTGGCCACGGCCGACGACGTGCTACCCAACTGGGCGTACGACCTCGGCGCGCGGCCAGCCGTTCCGCAAGTGCGCGATGCGAAAGCTCGTATCGATAATCCGATCGATCGATTTGTTCTTGCGCGGCTGGAATCCAAGGGGATTAAGCCCGCACGCGAGGCGGATCGCCGCACGCTGATTCGCCGGGTGTACTTCGACTTGATTGGTCTGCCCCCGACGCCCGAACAGGTCGAGGTATTCGTTAACGATAAGTCGCCGGTTGCGTACGAGAAAGTTGTTGATGAACTCCTGGCATCGCCGCGATTCGGCGAGCGAATGGCCGAGTGGTGGCTCGATGTCACTCGCTACGCCGAGACGGACGGCTTCAACTCCGATTTTGTTAGGCCGAACGCCTGGCGCTATCGCGATTGGGTTATCAAGTCCTTCAATCAGGATAAGCCGTACGATCGCTTCGTGAAGGAACAACTCGCGGGCGATGAACTCTTCCCCGCAGATCCAGAAGCGATCGTGGGCACCGGCTTCTTGCGTCACTTCCCGGACGAATACAACGCGGTGAATCTGGAACAACGACGGCAGGAAATTCTCAACGACATCGCGGATACCACATCCGCCACCTTCCTGGGCCTCACTCTCGGTTGCGCGAAGTGCCACGACCACAAGTACGATCCGATTCTGCAATACGACTACTACCGCTTCCAATCATTCTTCGCAGGCATGTGGCCCGTGGAAGCGCCGATCGCCACCGCCAAGCAAAAGGCGGCTTACGACAAAGCCCTCGCGGCATGGGAAGCCAAGACAGCCGATGTGCGGGCGGCGATCGAGAAGATTGAATCGCCGTACCGAAGCCGTGCGCAAATCAAGCAGCGTGGCCGCTTCCCCGATGAATACGCCACGTTGCTGGACATCCCTGCGGAGAAGCTTTCTCCATTGGAGCGGCAACTCCAGGTGATGATCGGCAAGCAGATCGAAGGGGCCGGGGCGGACGTTACGAAATCGCTCAAGCCAGACGAGAAGAAGCAACGCGAAGAATTGGAGAAGCAACTTGCGGAACTCACGAAGGAGAAACCGAAACCATTGCCGCTGGCAATGGCGATGACGGACCTTCCCACTCCGCCACCCACGAAACTGTTGAAACGCGGCAACTGGCGCTTCCCGGACAAAGAAGAGATCGTGCCGGGCTTCCTTTCCGCGATCGACGATACCGATGCCGTGGTCAAAGCCACGGGCCAAACGCCGGGTCGCCGAGCGGCACTGGCCAACTGGATCGCAAGCGAGAAGAACCCACTCACGGCTCGCGTGATCGCGAATCGGCTGTGGCAGCACCACTTCGATCGCGGCATCGTGGCCACCGCAGGCGACTTTGGCGTTACGGGCGATCGCCCCACGCATCCCGAATTGCTCGATTGGCTTGCGTACGAACTCACGGACCCCACGATCCGAACCGAAGAAGGCGAGCAACCACCCAAGTGGAGCTTGAAGCACCTTCACCGGCTCATGGTGACATCCGCCACTTACCGCCAATCCGCTCAGGGCGACGCGGAATCTGCGAAAGCGGACCCTGATAACCAACTGTTATGGCGTTTCCCTGGTCGTCGCCTCGATGGCGAATCGCTCCGCGACGCCATGCTCGCAGTGAGTGGCCGGCTGAATCTCAAAGCTGGCGGGCCAAGTGTTTACCCGGAGATTCCCGCCGGGTTGAAGGGTGCGGGTTCGCCGTGGACGGTCACCGCTGACGCCAAAGAACGCGATCGCCGAAGCGTGTATGTGTTCGTGAAACGCAACCTGCGTTATCCACTCTTCACGCTCTTCGATGCCCCGGACCGGAACGAAACCTGTTCGCGCCGCTACGCCACGACCACCGCCCCACAAGCACTAACGCTTCTGAACGATCCGCTCATCCTTAGCTTTGCCAAAGCCTTCGCCACGCGCGTGATCAAGGAAGCGGGTAACGACTCGGCAAAGATCATCGACCGCGCATACTTACTCGCCCTGGGTCGGCACCCCACCAGTGAAGAACGCGACATCCTACTTGGTTACCTCAAGGATCACACAGGCAGCACTAGCGATGCGGTCGTCGATTTGTGCCACGCCCTGATGAACCTGAACGAATTTCTTTATGTGGATTGATCAGCAGTAAGTGGGCTACATCATCAATGGTGTCGCCCTCTGCCCTCGCATACCAAACCCGCGAAGCACGGCTCATATGAACCAGCATATTCCTGCATTCCGTTCACGCCGGGACTTCCTCCGCCTCGCCGGTGGCGGGTTCGGCTCTCTGGCACTCGCGGCGCTTGCAGCGGAAGCCGACGCCCGGAGCGGGCCAAGCGCCGAAACCAATCCGTTTCTCCCCAAGCAACCGCATTTCAAGGCAAAGGCCAAGTCGGTCATCTTCCTGTTCATGGAAGGCGGGCCGAGCCACATCGATCTGTTCGATCCCAAGCCGGAACTCACGCGAATGCACGGCAAGCCGTTGCCCGCCAGTTTCGGCAAGGTTATCACGCCGATGGGCACCGGCGGGAACTCGCTGCTGGCGAGCAAGCGGAAGTTCAAGAAGCATGGTCAGTCTGGCCTCGATTTCTCCGACTGGGTTCCGCACATGGCGAAGTGTGCAGACGATTTCGCCGTTCTGCGTGCGTGTCAGGCCGATGGATTGAACCACGTTGGCAGCGTTTGCCAGATGAACACCGGTTCGATTCTCGCGGGTCGCCCGAGTTTAGGGAGTTGGGCGCTCTATGGGCTGGGCACCGAGAATCAGAATCTCCCCGGCTTCGTGGTGTTCACCGAGGGTGGCGGGCAACCGTTTGGTGGCGCACGTAACTGGGGCACCGGTTACATGCCTGCCACTTATCAAGGCACGCTGTTCCGCGACGGCCCCAACCCGATCCTCAACCTGAACACTCCCGCCGACGTGGGTGATGATCGGCAGAAGGCCAAGCTCGATCTCGTCGGCAAGTTGAACGACATTCACCGCCGCGAACGATCCGACGATACTCGACTCGACGCCCGCCAGAACGCCTACGAACTGGCATTCAAGATGCAGTCTTCGGCACCGGAAGCGGTCGATCTGTCGAAGGAATCGGAGAAGGTGAAAGAGGCGTACGGCCTGAACCGCAAAGAAACCGCCGACTTCGGCCACCGCTGCTTGCTGGCCCGGCGGCTAGTGGAACGCGGAGTGCGTTTCGTGCAGATCTATTGCGGAGCCGGCAGCCAATGGGATGCCCACTCGGACATCGAGGGGAATCACGGCCGCCTGTGCACCCGTGCCGATAAACCGACCGCCGCACTGATCAACGACTTGAAAGCTCGTGGCATGCTCGACGACACACTCGTGATCTGGGGCGGCGAGTTCGGCCGCACCCCGATGAGCGAAGGGACCACGGGCCGCGACCACAACCCTTACGGCTTCTCCATGCTTATGGCGGGCGGCGGCGTGAAGGGTGGCATGGTACATGGCACCACCGACGAGTTCGGTTTGTATGGGGTTGAGAACCGCGTTCACGTTCACGACTTCCACGCCACCATTTTGCACCTGCTTGGCTTCGATCACGAACGGCTTACCTTCTTCCACAATGGCCGCGATGAACGCCTCACCGATGTGAGCGGCCGCGTTGCGCAGGAAATCCTGCTGTAATCACACAAGCCTCAGCCTCAATCTCGTTCAAGCCCCGGAAGCAATCGCCGGGGCGTTGTTCGTGCCAACTCTCCCACACCTGGTAACGAGCAAATTGCGATGACAACGCCGTTCGATCCCACCGCGTATGGCTCGGCGGCCGCCGAATTGCTTGCGGACCCGCGTGTGCCCGAACTCGGCCCCGGCCGCCCGTTCAAGCCCGCACACAGCCGCCTGTTGGCTCTGAAGTTATCACGGCCTTGTCAGGCTGGGATGTGGCTTCATTTCGATTTCTTGAACGAATCGCACACCATCAGCCAATCACTTGAAACCGCAGAAGGGAGCTTCTGGCACGCCATCATGCACCGCCGCGAACCCGATGCGTGGAACAGCAAATATTGGTTCCGCAAAGTTGGCCCGCACCCGGTGTTGGATCAACTTGTTGAAGTGGCTCCCGCCCTTGGCTTTGACTACACGAATCCCTTTGACTTCGTGGACTTCTGCGAACGAGTGCGTGGCACCGGCACCGCCGATGAGGAAGTCGCCAAGCGTGTGCAACAGCTTGAATGGCAACTCCTCTTCGATCACTCTTACCAAGCAACCCGTTCTTAACTGCGGATCGCCGGGCTGAATGTTGCGAGAGACTGAAGGCTACAACCGGTAGCGCAACCACGGCCAGCCCTTCACACAGTCTTCATTTCGTGGGGTACTCTGCTCCAACGCGCCGCCCCGGCGATATAATCAATGCTTCTCGACAATGCGACCATTCCAAGAGGGCAATGCTCCCGATGGCTAGCCTTTTCCAGATTACCGACGCCCACAAACACTACGGCGACCAAGTGCTCCTCGATGGAGCCGATGCCACAATCAGCGACAACACCAAGGTCGGGTTCGTCGGCCGAAACGGTGCCGGCAAGAGTACCCTCCTGCGCATTTTGTTGGGCGACGAAGAACTCGATAGCGGAGAAGTTTTCCGTCATCCGACTCTGCGCCTGGGTTATCTTCGTCAGCACGATCCGTTCATGCCCGGAGAGACCGCCCTCGAATACCTGATGCGTGACAGCGAACAGCCGGACTGGAAGTGCGGTGAGGTCGCCGGTCGCTTCGAATTGAAGGGGGCGTATCTCGATGGCCCGGTCGCGAAGCTTTCCGGCGGTTGGCAGACGCGGTTGAAACTCGCCGCGCTCTTGCTGCACGAACCGAACCTCTTGATGCTCGACGAACCGACCAACTTCCTGGACCTGAGAACGCAGATTCTCCTCGAACACTTCCTGCGCGATTTTCGCGGGGCGTGCCTGATCGTGTCGCACGATCGCGCATTCCTGGGTGCCACCTGCACCCACACACTCGGCCTTTCGCGTGGCAAGCTCACATCGTTCCCGGGCAAGGTAGACGCATACTTGGAGTTCATGCGCGAAAACCGTGAGCGGGACGAACGCGCGAATGCGGCCATTATTTCCAAGCGCCGACAGCTCGAAGATTTCATCGCGCGGAACCGCGCCCGCGCGGCAACGGCGGGGCTGGCGCAATCGAAGGCGAAGGCGCTGGAAAAGCTCGAGACGGTGGAGGTTCTGGGCGACGAGCCAACCGCTTACATCCGTGCCCCGCGTGTCGAGGCTCGCAAGGGGATCGCCCTGCGCTGTCGCGATCTCGCCATCGGCTACCCGGACCGACAGATCGCCTCCGATGTTCAACTGGAAATCGACCACGGCGCGCGGGTCGCGATCGTTGGTGATAACGGCCAAGGGAAAACCACGTTCCTGCGAACAGTGGTCGAGTCACTTAAACCACTCGCCGGGGAAGCACGCTGGGGCCACGGTTGCAAGCTCGGCGTCTATGCTCAGCACGTTTACACCACGCTACCCGAACGCGACACCGTCATCGAATATCTGCAACAGAAGGGGAAGGGCCGCAAGATTCAGGACGTTCTGCAAGTGGCCGGGGCGTTGCTGTTCCGCGGATCGCATGTCGATAAGCCGATCTCGGTGCTTTCCGGCGGCGAGCGTGCCCGTTTGTGCCTCGCGGGGTTGCTGCTGGGCGATTACAACGTCTTGATTCTGGACGAACCCGGAAACCACCTCGACGTGGATACCGTGGAAGCGCTCATGGATGCGCTGAAGGAATATCAGGGCACGGTGATCTTCACGAGCCACGACCGGCACTTCACGCGGCAAGTCGCAACATGTGTCGTGGAAGTCCGTGATGGCGGCGTCGCGCTTTATGGCGGAAAGTACGACGATTACCTGTATCGCGTGAACAAAGAGATTGATGCCGGTGAACGCGAAGCTGCGGCCACTCGTGTGAAACTTCCCGCAGAAGTCGCGGGGCCATCACGAGTCATCCCGGCGACTCCGCAACAAACCGAGGAGACGATTCGCAAGGAGATGCAAGTGCTCGAACGCACCATCGCCCGGCTTGAAGAGAAACGCGACGCACTGGATAAGCGGCTGAGTGAACCAGCCGACGCGGACGAACTCCAGCGACTGTGCGACGAACTCGCGGCGGTGACTGAAGAACTCGACCCGGCAGAAGAGCGCTGGCTTCAGTTACAGGCGGAACTCGACGGCCCATCCTGAAGGCGTTGCCACGTGCGATGTTGATGGCGACAGCGATTCCGACGACCAACATTGCACCGCTTAATGCTGTCCGTTGTGCTGAATAATCGAGTTGAGAAGTGCAGATTGATTCGTCCGGCACCTACACACCCCATCGCGGACGAATCTCCCAGACCGAACGAATAGAGGCAACAGTGTAATTGTCACACTTGATGCGAATCGTTTGGCAGAAGCACAACAGTATCCATCACTGTTGTGCTGGACTTTACAGCAGTCACCGCATGAACTGCGAACCGTTGCATAGCAGAGAGTTGCCTGAGTACGCCCGGCGGGACTCGAACCCACAACATCCCGCTTAGAAGGCGGGTGCTCTGTCCAGTTGAGCTACGGGCGCTTATTGCTATTCAACTTCCGTTATTCTACTTCTGATCGCCGCAGAGTCGCGGCTATCCCATTCCTTTCCCTTCGTTGTCAGTGCGTTGTCAGTGCGTTGTCAGTGCGCCTTCAGATCACTTTCAGATCGCCGTGGCCGATGACGTTGTAGATCGGCCCGCTTCGCTCCAATTCGCTGCTGAACACGTTTACCTTTTCAATCTGCACTCGTCCGCCAGACCATGTGGCGCGTTTCGCCAGTTCCGGGGCCAGCGTGGAGCTATCAGCTTCGCCTTTCACTCGCCCCAGCGTGATATGCGGGGTGTATCCGCGTTCTTCTTTGCGGTAGAAGCCCAGGTCGAGCATTCGCGCTTCTAATCCTGCGTAGATCCGCTGCAACGCGTCGGCCCCCTCGCGAATTCCCGCCCAGATGATTTTGGGCCGGCGAGTGTTCGGGAACGCACCTATTCCGGACACTTCAAGCGTAAACGGAGGTTCGGTGGCAGCCACGTCTTTCACGGCTTTGCAGATGCTGTGCAAGTCGCGATCGTCCACTTCGCCCAGGAATAGCAGCGTAACGTGCATGCTTTCGGGAACGACCCATCTCACTTCTGCCCCGGATTTTGTCAGGGCTTCTTGTAAACGCACGGCTTGATCGGCGATCGACTTGCCGATTTCAACCGCGATAAATGTGCGGGTGCGAGACATAGTGCTGCGTGGGTTGGAGGCGGAAGGCGGATCGTGCGATCGATTGAGCGAGGCTGCTGTTCCTGCAGCCCATGCGGTTAAACGCTCTCGTCCCAGAACTGTTTCGCCCCGTGATGCAGTCGTGCGCCAATCTGCGTAATCACCTTCATGGCCAGGAAGTTGGCGGCTTTCGCGGCTCGTTCTGGGGCAACATCGTGCGTTAATCCGTACAGAAATGCACCGGCGAACATGTCGCCTGCGCCAGTCAGATCGGCGGGCGTGCAAGGAAAGGCAGGAATGTGGCACTCGGCCCCGGCGTAGCGGACGAATGCGCCGTTGGGTCCGTCGGTTACCACGGCGTTGGGAACCATGGTGCGGAGCTTGTTGAACGCCTGTGCGGCATCCGTTGCACCGGTCACGGCCATTGCTTCCGTCGCATTGCAGAACAACAGATGGCTCTGCTTCAGCGTTTCGTGGAACGGCTCCGCGAATGCCTGCGGCACGAAGGCTTCCGAGCAAGTGAGAGCAATCATTGTCTGGTTTGCGGTCGCGGTGCGGACCGCTTCGCGAATGGCGTGCTGCCCCGTGTTTGGGTTCGCGAAGACGTAGCCTTCGATGAATAGCCACTCGGCCATGGCGATGCGATCGGCCGGAACATGCCGTGCGGCGAGATGACTCGAAACCGCGAGGCTCGTCCGCATCGTGCGTTCTGCATCCGGGGTAATGATGCTCACGCAGGTTCCGGTCGTCTCGCCCACAAGCGGTGCGTTGATGAAATCGATGCCGAGTTCCGTGAACTCTTCAACGTAGTGGAGGCCGTAGCGGTCGTCGCCGACGCAGCCAATGAAGGCCCCTTTGCCACCCAGTTGCGAACAGGCGATAACGGAATTCGCCACGCTCCCGCCACTGACAAGACGCGGTTCATGGTCGCGAAAGGCGTCGAGCAAGCCCTTCTGTTCCGGCGGCCCCACCAGGCGCATCGTGCCTCTCTCGAAGCCGAGAGGGGTGAACTCTTCATCGGTCAGTTCCACAAGAATATCGACCAGTGAGTTTCCCAGGCCGATCACATCGAATTCGTGAGACATGACTCACTCCAGAAGGAACTGCTGGCGGATAGCAAAAAAGAACTCAAGAGTCACACCAGCTTCTGTGCCGCTTCTATCCGCTGAAGAACCTTGTCGCGGCCAAGCAGGGCGAGTGTTTCGGGGAGGCCGAAGCCGATCGATTCACCGGTCACGGCGACGCGCACGCTGCCATCGAGGTCGCGTGGCTTCACGTTCGTCTTCCCCGCGAACGCCATGAAGGCGGCCATGATCGTGGGTGCGTCGAACGGTTCCAGTGTGCGAAGTTCGTCGGCGAAGCCCTTCAGGCGGTCGGCCACGCCCGGCTTCGCAAGTTTGTCGGCTACAGCCTTCGGATTGTATTCGGGCAATTCCTTCAACAGTGGCGCGGCGTAGAAGACGAAATCCGAGAAGAGCTTGATTCGATCCGCGGAGGCTTCAGCGATTTGCAGAAGCAGTTCGCGCGTCGCATCGGGGATGGGGTCCGTCACCAAACCCGCCCGCCGCAAATACGGCAACGATCCCGCGAGCTTTTCCTCGGCGGATAACTTCCGCATGTATTCCGTTTGCACCCAGAACAGCTTCTTCTCGTCGAAGTTGCCCGGTGCCTTGGTCACGTCTTTGGTGTCGAAGTTGGCGATCGCGGCTTCGAGCGGGAAGATCTCATCGGTAGCGTTCAACGCCCAACCGAGACGCACGAGATAGTTCACCAACGCGGCGGGGATGTAGCCCAGTTCGCGATAGTAGGCAACGGTCGCGAGGTTCAGATCGTCGCGGCCTTTCAGCTCTTCATCGGTCCACCCGCACGCCTTCAGTTTGGCGATTTCTTCAGTGGAAAGTGGCGGCAGATCGCGTTTGCTGATCTTCTTGCCGTTGCGGTAGATCAAGGGCACATGCGCGAATTCGGGCACCTTCGTGCCGAGTGCCTCGAAGATGAGGATTTGTACCGGCGTGTTGGAGAGGTGCTCTTCCGCACGAATCACGTTTGTGATCTCGAAATCGCTTTCGTCCACAACTGTGGCGAAGCTATAAAGCGCGCGACATACGCCTTTGTCGTCCGGAGCGCGAAGCAACGCCGGGTCGCGGATGGTGTCGGTGCTGACTTCCACTCGCCCGCGAACGTGGTCTTCGAATACCACGCTCTGGCCTTCGGGCACTTTCAACAGCACCGGTGCCGGCTTCTCCTGGTAGAGCCGAAGGTTCTCTTCTGGCGGAACGTCGCGATTGCTGCCGCGATGCACATACGCCTTCTTCAGCCGCTGTGCGAGGTCGCGGCGTTGGTCTTGCTCCGCTTGCGTGGTGTAATCCGGGTATGCCTTCCCCTCGGCCATGAGCTTCATTGCCGCTTCAACATACTTGTCGTTGCGTTGTCCCTGGAAGTACGGCTTGTGCGGGCCGAAGCTGTCGCCGCTCGCGTCGGGCGTTGGGCCTTCGTCCCAATTTAAGCCGAGCCACGCGAAGCCATCGAGAATCGGTTGAACCGCTTCGGCGCGATTGCGGGCGGCGTCGGTATCGTCGATGCGGAGCACGAATTGCCCGCCATGCCGACGCGCGTAGAGCCAGTTAAACAGTGCGGTGCGGACGCCCCCAATGTGGAGGTAGCCCGTGGGACTTGGGGCAAAGCGAGTGCGAACGGTCATGGGATTAACGCGGGAGGCGGAGGGCGGATCATAAACTTGGAACACTCAATGAGAGAGCTTCCAAGTGAGTACGTGGTTCAACTCGTTGCGGCCAATTGTTCGGTTACGTGTTCGAAGCCTTCCGAACCTTCTGCCATCGGCCGCATCAGCTAGCTGTTCCGTTAGAACTTTGCGAAGCATCGATCGATTCACTCAGCGTGGGACGCAGCAGCGGCCGAGCTTCGATTAACAAGACAAGTTCGCCTTCTTGCACCACTTTATCTTCGTGGTTCACGATGCTGCGAAGCCAAACGACTTCGCCTCGTTTGCCGCGGCCGCGAAGCGTCTTCTCCACCACTTTGCTGCGAATGCGGATGGTGTCGCCGGCGAACACCGGCAGAATGAAGTTCCAGTATTTCACCCGCAGCATGGCGATCGTGCGCACCTGTGGGGTGAGCACGCCCAGCCCGCTACCGATCGAAAAGACGGCCAACCCGTGCGCGATCGGGCGACGGAACGGCGTGGTCTTGGCGAAGTTGTGATCGATGTGAATGGGGTTGAAGTCCCCGCTAAAGCCCGCGAAGTTGACGATATCGGTTTCCGTTACGGTACGGCCGCCCGAAATCCACTCCTGGCCGACTTCCAGATCGTCGAAGAACAGGTGCGTGGTCGAAAAACTCATTAACCAGCCTCGGGGGCACAGAGAGGGACCGGCCGCAACACTGAGGTTTGGTATACCCGAGCGATCGGGTAAAACAAGCCGTCACGCCCCACGCGTTGTGCGATGTGCGATCTAACTAAAGAGCGGAACCGGTCGCCGATCGGGTGTGGAAAGATCCACGCCCACAAACGTCGCCTCGGCTTCCGTCACGTGGATGACTTCATTTCCCCGCTCCGCGTGAACATCGATGCTCACCGTGATCGAAGTCCGGCCAATCCGCACGATGCTCGTTTCGAAGCGAACCACATCGCCGACAAAAACCGGCTTCTTGAATTCGACGCGATTAATCGCAACTGTCACAAACGAAGCCTGCGGATTTCCCCCGCGAAGTTGCAATTCGCGCTGCGCGGCGATCGCGCCCGCAAGGTCGATGTACGAGAGCAGAACGCCACCGAAAATTGTTCCGTGCCGGTTTGTTTCCTTCGGCATCATAGGAACTTGGATGGCAATGTACGGTTTGTTCAGATCGGACATGGTGACTCCGGGTGCGAGTGCGGCGGTGATAGACTGCGGAAGCGACCACGCAGGGGCCAGAGGGACAGAGATGATCGATGGACTTGAACCCCTTTTTCAGCAAATCGCAGACTCGATGATGTTAGCGATCCCAGAGGAATGGGCTACCGCACGGTTTGAAGCGATCTTCTTCCCGGACGGCAGTACCTACGAGGCGGAGTACACAAGGGGTACTGATAAGCGGGCGAGGAGTTTCCAACCCGCCAGCGGAGGAAGTCATGCCTTTCGCCAACTCCGGGAAGTGTTCCGTGCGTCGGGTAAACCCCTGTGGGGCAGGGCGTGCCTTGAGTTGAACTCGGACGGTAGCTTCAACATGACGTGGGGGTACGACAACTGCGACGAGAACGGCGACAGCCACTTCAACGAAGAACAAGAACTTCGACGGCATCAAGAACGACACAAACGGCTGTCGTCCTAGTCCCCAATCGGCAAGAAATTTTGCCACCGACGCCGCCGAAAATGGTGCCGTGCCGGTTTGTTTCCTTCGGCATCATCGGAACCTGGATGGCGATGTACGTTTCAGACATGAAGTCAACTCGTAACTGGCTGGGTTGGGAAATCGCACCATTCCCCGCACATCAGGGAACACCTGCGAGACTTCGAGTTCGACATGAACCCCGCAGCGATCACCCTCTCAAGTATAGGGCGATAACCAACGCACCATTCAAGTGTTGGGTAATCGATTGCGTGATGGGAAAGGCGTGAACTT
Organism: Gemmata sp.; assembly: GCA_041740855.1. Taxonomy (GTDB): domain Bacteria; phylum Planctomycetota; class Planctomycetia; order Gemmatales; family Gemmataceae; genus Gemmata. The sequence continues at coordinate 41,098 of JBGSLF010000189.1, read as the reverse complement.
CGCTCGCCCCAATTACCGGGGCTTGTCGCCGAACAGGCTCACCACGGATCGCCAGCGTTGTTGCTGTTCTTTCTGCAACGCTTCGATCCGGTCCAAGATCCAGTTGTGCAACGATGCCGCGTCGGTTGGTGCGGAAGCCGTGGCGGGGCGGCCGGGCGTGATCGTGTCCGGGAGAGGGGTCGAATCGGTTAACGGTTGTGGTGGGGCCGAGGCACGAATGGCGATCTCGGCGGCCTTCCGCGTGGCGTCGATTTGCAACTGAACCAACTCAGTGTTCAACTCGTTCAGGCGCGACAGTTCACGCTGCAAAGCCGGCATCTGCTCACGCGGCAAACATCCAAAGAGTTGCACAAGCAACATCAGGGATTGTTGGAACTGCGCGACGATTTGGTTCTGCCGTTCACATAACTGGTTTAACAACAACGGCACCGATTCGACCGGGCTGGGCTTGCGCTCCGGAGAATATGACGGCGAGGAACGTGGCTGCGGCGAGGAAGCCACCGGAACGGAACCGATTGAGGAGATTGAAGCGGTGCTCGACACTTCGATCGGCAGCGAGAGCGGGCCGCCGGGCCAAAGTCGGAAGGCATCGGCCATGATGTGCGAACTGGGAAGTTCGCCATCCGGATCGGATACCGGAACCGCGCCGAGAGGAACTTCATCCTCTGCCTCTGCCTCCGCTTCCAACCCCTCTCTTGGCATTGGCGGCGTGGAGTGACCTTGCGAAGTGGGTGCGGCCAAGCCCGGTAGGGGATTAGGTGGTGTGATCAATCCGCCACGAGCCAGAGCGGGCGTGTTATCCGCGCCGGGGTATTGCACGCCAATCAGGAAGCGGCCCACCCACAACTCGGCCCCATTCTTCAAAGGCGACACACGCATCCGTTCGCCGTTGACCACTACTCCGCGACCTGAGAGATCGACCACCCAAAGCCCATCGCTTGTGTGGACCAATCCGCAATGGTAGCCGGCAATGTCGTCCGCGGTCAGGTGGATCTTGCAATCGGGCGAACGGCCCACAAGCGTGATGAGGCGGTTCACCGTCCAGCGATCCTTGGCGCGGCGACCGTTGCGAAACTCCAGCACCACCGAGGCCCGCGATCCCGTTTCAGAGTCGGATTGCAGTGGATTGTAACCCGGTGGAAAATACTGCGGCCGGTCGGTGATCGGACTGCAAAGCCAAACCTTGAATGGGCCAACCTGAACGGAGCGATCCACATCCAACCAACCGGAACCGCTCACTTCGCCCGGCCATTGCAAACCGGTTCGGCTTCCGAGATCAATCGCGAACACGCGACCACCCAGAACTTGCAGCCAGCAATGCCGCGGATTCACTTCAGCATCGGTGAGAGTTACATCGCAGCCTTCGTCGCGCCCAACCAGGCTGAACGGCATCGAGACGGAACCCTTCGCGAGGATTCCGCCACCGCTAAGGTCAACCCGTAAATCGAGCGCAGAGGTTGCGCCACAGGCGACGGCGAAACGTGATATGAGTGGGTCGTTCACGGGCCGTAATCCGCGTGGGTTACGAGGCCAGGAGGAGGCAAAATGTGCCTGCCTTCTTCCAATAGGAACCGAAGAGAAGCCTAGCTTACAATATCCAAGGATGCTGGGGCGAGTTTTTTACTCTCAGCGTAATTTCGATCTGTTTTGCCATTATTGAGCGCCGAAACAGAAAACTCATTCATAATCATAGAGTAAATTAATGGCGACGCCAGAAAATAAGGTAAAAGTTGCTCCTGATCGATATTCGCCCGTTCGCGAGATGGTCAAGGCGTTGGCCCGGTTCGTTGCCTTCATCGCAGTTTCACCCCTGTTATTGGCTTTCTTCGTTAATGCTGCTTTGGTGGGGCGAAACCGGGCACTGGAATCGTCGTCGCAACTGCTCTCGTTGTGGCCTGGGATGAGTGGCCAATACCTGCGGCGGGCGTTTCTGCAACATGTGCTTAACCGCTGCCATCACTCGGCGCTGATCGAGTTCGGTACGCTCTTTTCGCAAGCAGGGGCGATTCTGGACGAGAATGTGTATGTTGGCCCCCGTTGTCAGTTGGGGCTTGTTCGTCTTGAACGCGATGTCTTGCTCGCCTCCGGGGTGCAGATTCCTTCTGGCGGAAAGACGCATTACTTCGATGATCCGGATACTCCCATTCGCGCTCAGGGAGGTGAGCGCCGCATGGTGACGATTGGTGCGGGGGCGTGGATCGGAACTGGGGCGATCATACTCGCCGATGTCGGGAAGGGCACAGTGGTCGCTGCCGGTGCGGTGGTCACCAAACCATTACCCGAGAATGTTATTGCAGCAGGTATTCCCGCTCGTGTCATCCGCAATCGCTTTGAATCGGCCTCGGAGTCGTCTTGACGGGAAATGCGTGATTGGCGATCAAGTCACTTCGCGCCAGCGTATGGATAAAGTCCTGTGTGTGATAGAGTGAGTCTCTCAACTGTTACGTTCGGAACTTCTCTCATGGGAATTCGTCAAAAGTGCCACAGCGATGCGGAGTGCTTGTTAGGCGTGCCAAAAATCGACTATAATTCCCGTATCAATTTGCGCGGAGATTTCGTGACTGACCGTCCCCGGTTACTTCTGATCGGCCCGTCTCCCGGGTCGCTAAATGGCCTGTTGTCAGTTGCCGACGTCGAAACTGCGCCTGTGGATCCGGTCGAAGTTTATCGCCGATTGCAAGATGGTGGCTTCGCGGCTGCGGTGGCCAGTCCACTGGCGGTTGCGAATCTGTTAGATCGCTTTCGCCGCGATGAATTGATTTTGGGCCACATTGATAAAGGGCTGGCGGTTCTCGACCCCAACGGCATCGTGACCTGGGCCAACGAAGTCTTCTTGCAGCATGGCGTGAGCGACCCGATTGGTCGCTCACTCTTCAGTGCCCTCAGTGCGGATATTGTTGCATCCGAAGCGGCCGATGCCATTGCGACAGCTTGCGAGGGGAAAGCGGTTTCGGTTCGCCTGCATCGCAACGATAACCCTAACGCTCCTTACCTGGATATTGATTTGCGGCCGGTTCCCGCACCCGATGGCGGTGTGGAGTGGCTCATTGCACTGGTGCACAATGTGACACCAGAAGTGGTACAGCAGCAGAAATTGGACGCACTCCATCAGGCTGGGCGCGAGTTGGCGGGGCTAGACCCGGAACAACTCGCCGAGATGAATGTCCCTTCCCGAATCGAGCTTCTGAAACTCAACCTCCGCAAGTTCATCCACGATCTGCTCGACTACGACACCATCGAGGTTCGGTTACTGGATCGCAAAACGGGCGACTTGAAGCCACTGCTCGAAGATGGCATGTTGCCGGAAGCGGCCAACCGCGTGCTCTATGCCCGGCCCACCGAAAACGGCGTGACCGGCTTTGTCGCTTATACCGGCGAAAGCTATCTTTGCCAGGATACAACCAACGACCCGCACTACATCGCCGGTGCGGCCGACGCCCGCAGTTCGATGACCGTTCCGTTAAAATTCCACGACGAAGTCATTGGCACGCTCAACGTCGAAAGCCCGCGTGTGAATGGCTTCGGTGCGGCCGATCTTCAGTTCACCGAGTTGTTTAGCAAAGAGATTGCGGCCGCGTTGCACACGCTGGACCTTCTGAGTGCTCAACAGGTTTGCACGGTTTCGCAATCGATTGAAGCGGTGAACAAGCAGGTGGCGTTGCCACTCGATGAAGTGCTCGCCGGGGCCAGCGTGCTGCTGGACAAGTGCAATGGCACCGACCCAGAAGCCACCGCACGCTTACGCCGCATTCTGGATGCCGCGCGGCAGGTGAAAGAGAGTATCTCGCAAGTGGGCCGCGAGATGTCGGCTTCATCGGGGCCGGGCGATCTTCCGCTCCTGGGCAAGCGAGTGCTGATTGTGGAATCGGATGAACGGATGCGGCGAGCCGGGCATCTGCTGCTCGAACGTCTGGGAGCGATTGCCGAATCGGCCGCAACCGGAGCCGACGCGATCGCGATGGCTTCCGACGCCGAATACGACGCGATCTTCCAGGAAGTGAAACCGATCGATCTCGGCGGATTTGATTGTTATCAAAGCTTACGCAAAGTGCGGCCGACCGCGATCATCTCGCTCACCACGGGCTTCGGCTACGATGTCGCACACTCGATTGTGAAAGCTCGCGCGGAGCAAATGAAGTACGTTCTGTTCAAGCCATTTCGCCAAGATCAGGTCGTTCGCGCGGTTCTCGATGGTCCACCTCCCACGATCAACGTTCGCTAAACGCCAATCCCAAGTCGGGTGTTTCTCCGCACTTTATCATGCCGTTTTCAGATTCCGCGTTTAGGATGTTCCTCGTCCTTTCCCAATGCCCATCCTATTTCCCATCGCACGGCGATCGACAGGAGTCTGATCATGAGGCGAAACGGCCAATCACTCCGTAAGGGTCTTCTGCTGGTTGCAGCATTCCCCGCATTCGTTCTGCTGTCTGGACCGTTGGCATCCCTTACGCACGCCGACGACTGGCCGCAATGGCTTGGTGCGGGCCGCAATGGGCGTGTATCCGGCTTCACCGTTCCAAAGGAATGGCCCAAGGAACTGAAGCAGAAGTGGAAGACGACGATCGGCGATGGCGTGGCGACGCCCGCACTGGTCAAAGACAAACTCTATGTCTTCACACGCGAAAGCAATAACGAAGTCACACGCTGCCTGGAAGCAGATACCGGTAAGGAAGTGTGGATCGAGAAGTATGCCACACCGTTCAGCGGAAAAGGGGATAGCGGTTTCCAAGGTCCGCGAAGTTCGCCTGCTGTGGTGGATGGGAAGGTTGTCACCTTTGGTGTGAACGGCACACTCTCGTGCTTGTCCGCTGCGGAAGGTAAGAAGTTGTGGCGGGTCGAAACTGGTGCCGTTCCGATGTTCCACACGTCGAGTTCGCCGGTGGTGGTCGATGATCTCGCGTTGGTGCAGTTCGGCAACGAACGCGCCGGCGGAGTGGCCGCATACACTCTGGCCGAGGGCAAGGCGAAGTGGAAGTGGACGGAAGAAGGAACCGCGTACGCTTCGCCCGCACTGCTGACCGTAGACGGCGTGAAGATGATCGTGGCGGCGACGAACCAGAGCGTGGTCGGCATTTCGACGGCAGATGGCAAGCTCTTATGGAAGACGCCGTTTCAGGGCGGCATGCGTGCTTATAACGCCGCGACGCCCATGGTCGAAGGGCAGACCGTTGTGATCGCCGGCAGCGGTCGCGGAACCAAAGCAATCAAGATCGAGAAGAAGGGCGACAAGTTCGTGGCAACGGAAAGCTGGGCTAGTTCAACCGACTTCTCGCCGAAGTACAACACGCCGGTGATTAACAACGAACTGGTGTTCGGTCTCACCGAACGGAACGTGCTCTACTGCTTGAGCGCCAAAGATGGCAAAGTGGCGTGGGACGAACCGGTTCGCGGCGGTGCGGGCGGTGGTGGCGGCAAAGGTGGCTTCGGTGGCGGCGGTGGCTACGGTTCGATCGTGAACGCCGGAACCGTGATGATGGTGCTCACACCGGCCGGACAACTCATCGTGTTCGAGCCGACGGACAAGGATTACAAGGAACTCGCCAGCTATCGCGTGGGTAATGGCTCGACCTATGCGTACCCCATCGTGTCGGGCAATCGGGTTTACATCAAGGATCGCGACTCGGTGATTTGCCTGACCATTGAGTGAGGCATTAGCAAAACAGAAAAGCCCAACCGCATATGCGGTTGGGCTTTTATACTTCGAGCTTGTGATTCACCTATCAGTCTTTCTTGGGGAAGCCACCTTTCTCGCCGCCCTTGCCGCCCGGGAAGCCACCTTTACCACCGGGGAAGCCGCCCGCACCGCCCTTGCCGCCCGCACCGCGTTCACGCATTTCCGTCAGTTGCTTCTTCTGGTCTTCGGTCAGGATCTTGGCGAGCTTCGCATCCAAATCTTTCTGCAGGTCCGCAACCTGCTTCTTCTGATCTTCCGTGAGCTTGAGCACTTCCTGCAGGAAGCTCGGCAGAATCTGGCCGGGTTGGGCCATGCCGCCGAATCCGCCGGCCCCACCTTTGCCACCTTGGAAGCCACCCTTGCCGCCCGGTTGGCCCGGTTGGCCCGGTTGGCCTCCTCGCGGTGGTTGAGCGGATGATTGTGAGCTAACCGCGAACAACGCACCCACGAATAGCAGAGCTGCAACGAATCGCATGGTCATTTCCCTTTATGGTGTATTCCGTGCGGAACCGGTTCCGCTTCTCCAATGATAAACGGATTCGCAGCGACATCGCGACACGCACTGCGCAACTCTCACGCGATGTTCACAATGCCGGTTCGGCTGTGCAATCGTAGCATGCGGGTATGTGGGAACCGCTTCCGCAACTACTGCTTGTTCTTGTCTTCGCCTTCGCATGGGTGGGGCACGCTTGCCTGTGGGTGAGCCTGCTGAGCAATCTGTATGGCCGCTCATTGCCGCGTGGATTGCTGAAGCTGTGGCGGCTGTTCACGGGCGTGTGGATTCTCGCGTTCCCCGCCGTGCTTCTCTCGGGCATTAACCCCGCATGGTTTGATTTCGTCAACGGCAGCCCGGAGTTCCTCAACGGCACCTGGGGCTGGTTCGTTGTGGGCTACACCGCATTGTGTGCGATAATGGGCGGCGTTCTCTTTCCGGCGATCACGGCGTATCGATTCTTGCGAAAGCCACCAGCGTGTGTGCGATCGGAACGAACGCAGACGCTCGACCTCTGGCCCGAATACGGGGCGAAACTGATTGGCGACGGGCACTTCACGGCGGTCGCGCGTGTTCCGGGCAACGGGCTGCTTCGCGTCGATTTCACCGATCTCACGCTCGCTCTGCCCGACCTGCCCATCGAGTGGAACGGCCTCACGCTGTTGGTTATCAGCGATTTGCACTTTCACGGCACGCCCGCGCGACCTTATTTCGATCGCGTGATGGATGAACTTCTTGCGAAACCAGAACCAGATCTCGTGTGCCTGATCGGCGACTACGTAGATACAGACACGCACCACGAATGGATTGGCCCGGTTCTTGGGCGGCTGAAAGCAACGACGGCAAAGCTCGCCATTCTGGGGAACCACGATCGCAAGCACAACCCGGAGCAGGTGCGTGCCGCGTTAACCGCCGCGGGCTACGATGTGCTGGGCAACGGCTGGCGTGAGCTTTCGATTCGCGGAGTGCCATGCGTGGCGGTGGGCCACGAGGGGCCATGGTTCACGCCGCCGCCCGATCTTGCGAATGCGCCACCCGAACCGTTCCGCCTGTGCCTGAGCCATTCGCCGGATCACTTCTATTGGGGCATCGCCAACCATATCTCGCTGATGCTGTGTGGGCATGTGCATGGCGGGGCGATTCGGCTTCCCGTAATCGGGTCGATATTCGTGCCAAGTGTGTATGGCCGGCGATTCGATCAAGGTGTGTTCGAGAAGAACGGCACGGCGATGGTGGTGAACCGCGGACTAAGCGGAAAGGAACCGGTGCGGTTCCGGTGCAATCCGCAAGTGATGCGTGTCACGCTTGTGCGGCGCTGACTTCGCCCAGGCGCAGATTCATGCCTGCAGTGTGCCAATCACATCCGCAACACGCGCGGCCCCAAGTAACTTCAGTGCTTCGGGCAGTGCATCCGCAATGCGTATGCTGGCGGTGGGATCGTAGAAGTTCGCCGTGCCAACTTGAATAGCCGATGCGCCGGCAACCAGAAACTCCATCACGTCGTCGAGTGTTGCAATGCCGCCCACCGCGATGACTGGCACGGCCTTGAGTTTCGCGATGCGCCACACGGCCCGCAACGCCAGCGGCTTGATGGCCGGCCCACTTAATCCACCAATCACATTACCAAGAATTGGCTTTCGCTTACGCCAGTCGATCGCCATGCCCACGAAGGTGTTCACGGCACTCACCGCATCGGCTCCCCCATCGGCCGCGGCCTTCGCTATGAGTGTGATATCCGTCACGTTTGGCGTGAGCTTGGCAATCAGTGGGAGGTTTGGGCAAGCGTCGCGGCAACGGCGAATGATGCGGCGAGTCAGTTCCGGGTCGGTGGCGAAATCCAACCCGCCCGATACATTCGGGCACGAGAGGTTCAGTTCCAACGCTGCCAATCCTTGCCCCGCTTCGTGTACGCGGGTGGCCATTGCGACGAACTCTTCTTCGGTTTTCCCGGCGATGTTCCCGATGATGGCGGTTGGCAGCGTGCGGAGATAGGGGAGGTGCGAGTGAAGGAAATGTTCGAGGCCATCGTTATCCAAACCGATGGCATTGAGCATGCCGCTCGCGGTTTCCACTGTGCGCGGTGGCGGGTTGCCGGCTCGCGGGGCGTGGGTAACGGTTTTGGGAACCACGCCTCCCAGTTTCGCGAAGTCCACAAAGGGAGCCATTTCCTTGGCGTAGCCGAATGTGCCCGACGCCACGAGAACCGGGTTGCGAAGTGTGAGGCGGCCAAGTGTTACGGACAGATCGGGCATCGGCGCGGTCTCATTGCAAAGTAGCAGGCAAAGTGGCAGAGTCGCAGGTGTCAGAGTATGGGAGAACGCCGCGAACGGAGCAGCCACACCGTTCACTTTCGCGCTCACGTACGATACACAGTCGGGTCTGCGACACCGGCTTCCGCGAAGCCCTTCTTCCGCAGTTGGCACGAATCGCACCACCCGCACGCGCGACCATTGGCATCCGGGTCGTAGCAACTCAGCGTGATGCCATAATCGACGCCCAGATCAATCCCCATGCGGATGATTTCTGCCTTGGTTAACTTGAGAAGCGGAGAGTGCACGCGGAACGTGCCGGTTCCTTCGGTGCCCGCTTTGGTGGCGAGATTGGCGAGCGTTTCAAATGCAGAGAGGAACTCGGGGCGGCAGTCCGGGTAGCCGGAGTAATCGAGCACGTTCGCCCCAATGAAGAGATCGAACGCTTCAACGGTTTCGGCATAACCCAATGCCAACCCGAGCAGAATCGTGTTGCGGGCGGGCACATACGTGACCGGCACGCCGTGGCCCATGGCATCGGCCGTGCGATCCTTCGGAACATCGACGTTCGCAGTGAGCGCCGATCCGCCAATTGTTCGTAAATCAAGCGTGACGGTGCGATGATCCGCCACGCCAAGCGTCTTGGCCACGGCGACAGCGCGTTCCAACTCCACGCGGTGCCGTTGCCCGTAATCCACGCTCAGCGCAAAGACCTGGAAACCCTGTTGCTTCGCAACGGCGAGCGCGGTCGCGCTATCCAGACCGCCGCTTAACAACACCACTGCATTGGGCATGATGCACGCTCGCTAATGAAGACGCCGCAGAGCCGCGACGCGTTCAGCGAGCATATCGCGAGGATGATGAAGAGTGAAGATGAGAGCGGAAAAGGCGAACCCGCGAGATAACACAGTTGCGGCTCGCCTGAAGTGCTTTTATCACACGAAGACAAGTTTCATTTGCACCGTGCCCACTTGCAGCACATCGCCGGCTTTGAGTTCCTGCGGTTGGCCCGGTGGAACCCGGATGCCGTTCACCCACGTGCCATTGAGGCTGTTCAGATCCTCGACACGCACCATTCCGCGATCGAAGACCACCACGGCGTGTTGTCGCGAACACCAGATTTGCTCGATCGATTCCTGACTGACCAGATCGATATCCACAGGTTTATCGGCGAAGCGGCCGATGGAGTTGCGGCCTTCATAAACGGGGTATTCCGCGCTAATGCGCATACCTCGCAACACAATCAGGCGTGGCCGCAGTGGTGCGGCAGGTTCGCGTGCCGGAACTTCGACCGCCCGGTCGGTCGCGGGGATGGTTTGCGGCACGGGATAAACGCTGTCGTTCATCGGTAATCCGGGAAGCCCTGGGTGAGCCGGGAGTGTTCGACCGCGGAATGTATCGCTTTCGCCCGGAGGATCGATGATGGTTATCGGTGCAAATTGATCATCACTCTCGGGAATACGCATGGCATCTGGCAACACTAAAACTGAAGATTTTCCTTCCACCGACACCGTGAGTGCCAATCGTTCGGATAGCGGTTGGCTGTCCGGCACGGTTTGCGGAGTCAGGATCGGCTCAACCATCGGCTCGGGTAGCGGAGCCACGAGTGTGATCAAGGCACTTCCGCACCGGGCACATCTCTGTGCGGTGGAAGAGTTTGCGAATTGGCAGTGCGTGCAGCAGGCCATCGCGGGCGATCCTTCGAGGTGGATTGACTGCGGACCGGTATCCCAGTCTGATCAACTCTAGATCGCGATATACGGTCTGTCAAAGGAATGACCGGGCAATTCGATATTCTGCCGGTCGTCAACTTGAGTTGCACGGGAACAATCGCGCCGCACGTTATCAAGCAATCAAACGTACTTCCAGGATAACTTCGCCAAGAGGTGTGCTCACCTCTGCAACAACGAATGCCACGGTGTTGCGCGTCTGGAGTCGAGTAGTGATATCTTCGGCAAACGGCCCCGCAGGGACAATCGCGATTCGTTCTTCGTTGAGGTACACTTCGCCACCGGTCGGAAGCATGGTGCAAACGAGCCAAAGGCGTTCGTTGGAATCGAGTGTGCGCGGGCGGCCGAAGTTTCGCGTGTGACGTGCGGTGCCATCGGGTGCAGCGGTGGTGTTCCATGCCCCACGCAGGCGAATGGTGTGAAGCGGTGCGGAAGGCGATGGCGGAACCTCGTGCGGCTGCTGTTCCGCAGCAGAGGATGAACTTGTTCGGTCGTTCGCATCCAAATCGCGGCTCCCGATTCGCTGTTAAGCCGATTGCAGGCGATCATCCCATTCGTCCAAGAGCTTGCCAATGTTCTTGAAGCCGAAGTCCAGGTTGGCGAGTTCGTGGCCCAGATCGAGTGCACGCGGCAGGTCGCCGTTTTCGGCGCATCCGCTGGCAAGCTGAAAGAGCAACTCTTTCTTGCCCGCTTCCTCCTCGGGTGGAATCGTAGCGAGGGCTTCCTCGAAGTTGCGCTGGGCCAACCGCCAGTTGTTTCGCTTCTTGAAACACAATCCCAGGTACATGGAAGCTTTCCACTTCAGCTTTTCGTCGCGGCGTGCCAGTTGGAGTTCAACAATCGCCTCGTCGATCAGGTCCGCTTTCATGAGGCGGGACCCAAGCTCGATTCGGTAAGACAGCTCGTTGGGAAAGCGGTCGGCCTTCACGCGAAAGAGTTCAATCTCGCGGGCGTTAAGTTCCTTGACGAACTTCGTGCGTAACTGGAGCAATTCTTTTTCGGTAAGCTCTTCGGCGTCGTCCACCAGCGGCGATGTCTCGGTATCTTCATCGATGGCCGCGCGAGCGCGTTCGCGGAGCTTGCGGATACGCGATTCCGTATGGTCCAGATTCTTGCGAACGGGTACGAGGTCCAGATCCATCAGTTCGACTTGCAGTTGAAAGGCGTTGCCAGTGGGGGCGAGACCTTGTTGAAGTGCGGCGCGGGCGCGATCCGGCTTGCCGTGCCGGCGATAGACCGCGGCCAGTTGCACATACAGCGCCGGTTCGGTGGGATCGGCTTCGATCCGTTTCAGAAGCGGTTCGGCCTCGCGAGCATATTTGTCTTGCTTCTCGACGGCTCGGGCCTCGATTCGCCCCAGCACCGGCGATTCCTTGGTTCCCGCCGCGGCTTCCACATATTGCCCGCGAGCAATCGTTTCGCTGGCGGCGAGATCCTTCGCTTTGTGGGCGGCTTCCACATCCGTGGGGTTCGTTTCTTTCACGAGTTGCCACAGAACAATTGCTTTCTGGAAGTCGCCGCGTTTCTCGAATAGGCGAGCGAGCGCGCGGTTAAGCGTGGCGTCGCGGGGGTATTTCTGGCGGGCTTGATCGAGCGTGAACACCGCGAGATCGCCAAGACCCAGCGCGTCGAACGCCTCGGCCATATCCAGTTGCACACCCGCATCCCACGGGTTGCGGCAGAGCACCTGTTCGGCGTGTTCCAATGCCCTCAGATAGTCGCGACTCCGCTTCGCGGCTTTTACCTTTGCCTTCCATCGCGGAGTCGTGATGAATGCGATGCGGCTACCGCGAAGGTTATTGCCGAACTTGTCCTTCTGCGTTTTGCGTAGCGTTTGGCGGTAATAATAGTTTGCTGGGTCCAGTTTGCAGCAGGTGAGCAGTAGACTGATGGCGTAATCGTACTGTTCGTTGCCAATCGCCTCGCGCGCCTTGGAGAAACTATCCTGGGCGATCCGCCGTTGATCGGCGGTGGGCGAGGGAGCGGTTATCGTGGGTTGATCGGGCATGGGAGGCGATCTCCTGGCCGGGGCACTCGACGGCCGACAGCATATCATAGAGTTTTAGCGGAACCGATAGCTTCATCACGAAGAAACCCGCGCTCCATGCAAGTCGCGTTCGTTTGGCGGCCGGAGTTCGTAGCTCCAAGCGAGTCGCACCTTGTCATGATGTCGCAATCCACCCGATCATCACCAACCACAGGTGGCCTCACACGAGGCAACAACACCGGGATATGAATACTGAAGTCCTTCGCATTGATACCATTGCCACGCATCACGCCGCCATTATGCGAGCCGCGGCGTTGCTTCGTGCGGGGCGGTTGGTGGCGTTCCCAACGGAAACCGTGTACGGGCTTGGCGCAAACGCTCTCGATCCGGTTGCCGTCCGGAGAATCTTCACTGCAAAAGGTCGTCCCGCTTCTAACCCCCTCATTGTACACGTTGCAGACCCCACACCGCCAACAAACGTTGCCGCGCAGTGGCCGGAGACTGCCCAACGGTTGGCAAAGCGGTTCTGGCCCGGTCCGCTCACCATCGTGGTTGCTCGCCGGCCCGAGGTTCCGGATGAAGTGACCGCAGGCGGTTCCACTGTCGCCGTGCGTTGCCCGGATCATCCGATCGCGCGTGCGATTATCGCCGCCGCCGGCGTTCCGATCGCCGCTCCCAGTGCGAACCGCAGTACGGAGCTTTCCCCCACATGTGCGGAACACGTGTTGAAGAGTTTGGCGGATCGCATCGACATGGTGATCGATGGCGGACCATGCACCGGCGGAATCGAATCCACGGTGGTAGACGTGACGGGCGATGTGGTGCGATTGTTGCGGCCCGGGCTAATCTCGGTGCCCATGCTTGAAGAAGTGATCGGCACCGTGACACAGTGCAACGCGTTTGGTCAAGGATCGGAGGCGGTCGCGCGGTCGCCCGGTCAGATGGCGAAGCACTACAGCCCGCGCACGCCCTTGCGGCTCATTGACGGGTGCGATCTGATGGACGATGTCCTTGAAGCTGTCGCCGCGGGGAAGCGAGTAAAGATGTTGCCGTTCTTTGGCCCGAACGCCATGCCGAACGAACCGGCCGCATATGCCGCGATGCTGTACGCGCGACTGCACGAGCTTGACGCACAAGCCGTAGACCTGATTCTGGTCGAAACGCCACCAGATACGCCGGAATGGGCGGGCGTTCGCGACCGACTCACACGCGCGGCTTCTGCGGGCTGATCTCGGGTTGAACCACTCACGTTTACGCCGGTTGCGATAGCAGCCCTTCGGTTGTGACCATCTCAATGGCCACCTCGAACGCCTTCAGCGTGTGCGTGATCACTTCGGGGGTGTGTTCGCAACTCGTCATTCCGGCGAGGCCCCACCAGTCCACGCCGTTGAGCATCATCGCTTGCCGCAGGCCGTTCACGATCTTCATGTTCTTGGGGCCATCGAGCGCGTTCACATCGCCGTTAAACGGGATGAGGCAATCGTGATCGCCGGCATCGGTGCGGGGGCGTTCCCCGCGATAGTTCGGAATCACTCGCACCATCGAGAAATCGCCGTACGCGATCCACGGCCAGTACCGCGATTCAAACAGGGTGTTCAACCCGTTGCGTAACTGTCTGGCGGCGGCGTTCGCCTTGTCGCACGGTTCGCCGGTCGCCACTCGCTTGAGAGTCGCCACGCCGGACGCCGCCGAGAGCGGGTTTGCGTTATACGTTCCGGGGTGCTTCATCTTCGGCTTGCCCGGTCGCGGCTCGATGAACGCCAGCACATCGGCCCGCCCTGCCACGCAGCCACCGGGCAATCCGCCAGCCAGGATTTTCGCCAGTGTCGTGAGATCGGGCGTGACGCCGTAATACGCTTGCGCTCCGCCGGGCGAGACGCGGAAGCCCGTGATCACTTCATCGAAGATCAGCAACTTGTCGTGTTGCGTGCAGAGTTCACGCAGCCCCTTCAGGAATTCGCCGCGAATCGGCACCGCTCCCCAGTGGCCGCCGGTTGGTTCCAGAATGACCGCACCGATTTCGGGATCGCGCTTCAAGGCATCGGCCACGCGGTTCAGATCGTTGGGCGGAATCGCCACGCATTGCCCCGCAACCGCATCGGGCACGCCGGGCACTGTGGTGGCTTCGTAAGGCGGATCGGACGAAACGGTGACATAGTCGTGCCAACCGTGGAAGTGACCCTGGAAGCGAAGGAACTTCGGCTGACCGGTGAACAACCGCGATAATCGCAGTGCCATGAGTGTGGCTTCGGTGCCGCTACCGGTGAATCGCACACGCTCGGCGCTGGGCACGAGTTGTTTGACGAGCGTGCCCCATTCCAGTTCCAGATCGTGGCACGCCCCGTAATGCGTGCCTTTCGCCATCTGTTCATGCACCGCATGCACCACATCGGGTGGGCAGTGGCCAAGCAGGTGCGAGCCGTGGCCGACGAAGTAATCCGTGAGCCGGTGACCATCCACATCCCACTTGTGCGGCCCCTTGGCGTGGGTGATGTACACGGGGAAGGGGTCCATCATGCGGGCGTCGTGCGTGACGCCACAGGGGAACAGTTGCTTGGCTTGCTCGAATCGCGCCTTCGAACCGGCGAACTCGGCGGTGTAGCGTTGAGCAAGGGGGAGTGCGGCGCTGGTAGTAATCATGGCTGGCTCCGGTAGGGTCGCCCCGTCAGTTTACGATTTCGGGGCGGGGAGCAACGGTCCGGAGCCAGTCGCAATCAATACCAACGCCAATCGAATGTGGTGTCGGCCGATAACGTGTCTGCCACTCCATCATCGACAACAATTGGAGTCAGTAGTGCCTGCATCGCGCTCACACGATCCGCCCAAGATAGTGTCGGACTGCTCCACACCTTCCGGTACAACTGATACTGAGATGTATCACCATACCGCGTGGTGCTTTCGGAACTGAGGTATCCACCGACCATGAAATCCTGGCCGGTGCCACCAATAAGGGTATCGGAGCCTCTTCCGCCAATCAGCACATCCAAGCCTGCATTGCCCAGGAGAGTGTCGTTTCCTGAACCGCCGACGATAACATCGTTACCACTGTAACCATCGAGCCACAGATCTCGCGTTGCCGATGCGCCGACCATAATGTCGTTACCCAGTCCACCGACCAATTTGACTATCTCGGTCTCCGTTGCAGGTCCAAAATCGACACGCAAGGCACCACGGGTAAAGCCGGTGTTCGAGACAAGGTAAGTGTTGTCGCTGGTGTCTCCGGCATCGTAGGCATAGAAGCTATCCACTCCTGCGCCACCGCGGACAGTTACGTTGCCCTCGAGCTGGTCCATCGAGAACAGATAGTTGATAATCGCTCCTTCTGAGGGGTCGGCTCCTCCGAGGGTCAAACTGTCTTGCCCGCCGTCGCCATTAAGTATCACTCCGCGAGTGCCAGACGATGAAACGATTAACTGATCGCTTTCGTTCCCGCCATTGAGCACCACCGCCGGAGCCGTTGTTCCTCTCGTGGCAGAATACATGTAGTCGCGGCTACCATTGCCGTAGACCGTGACCTTCGTGACGCCCGAATATTCGAATCTCCGGGAATCGAGCGTCACATAATTGTTTAAGACGCTCACACGGTTGTCGCGATTATCCGCGGTGACAACGATTTCATCGTTCCCCGACCCATGTATGGTGAAGTCGAGGCCTTGTTCCCACACGCCGAATTTTTCCTGATCAGACGATCCCTTGAATACCACCTTGTCGATGCCTGCGGCCAGGGTCGTGGCAATCGCGGTGGAATCTCGATAGGCGTACAGGCGGTCGCCCTGCCGCACCACACCAACCGAGTCCGGAACGCCGTCGTTGCCGCTGCGCAACATGTTCATGTCCACGGTCCAGGTGGCCGGAGTCAGTCGGTCTTCGAATTGCATGACGCTTAGTCGGGTGGAGTTGTTCTTTTTCATCGTGTTCTCCGGTTTGAATTGGTCCTCACCTGATCAATTGCGAGGGACCAACGCACCGGACGAAACCGCACGAATATTTTCAGGTAGTGATTTACAAAGCGCCGCTCAACAGGAAGACATTGAGTCGGCGTTCGGTTGGCAGATTTGGCTTCGCGATTTACGCGGGCTTTTCAATTCGCATAAGCACGGTGGGGTTGATCGCTTCAAAGCGGAGGCTTTCCAGTTGCTCGACTCCGCGTGCGAGGTTGAGCATGAGCACATCCGTGCGGCCGGCGAGGCGCTTCAAAGCCGCGTAGGTCGCCGTTAGCATTTCCAGCGTGCCGACGTTCGTAACCAAACGGCCGCCCGGTCGCAGTGCCGCGAAGCACGCTTCCATCAGGCGAGCCACTTCGCCGCCGTTGCCGCCCACGAAGATCGCGTCTGGCGCAGGCAACCCGGAAAAGACTTCCGGCGCGGTGCCGAACACCGGTCGCACATTCGATACACCGAACGCCTCCGCGTTCGCCACGATCAGGTGATAGTCGGCGGAGTCTTGCTCGATGGCATAGCTTGGCCCCGGACTCACAAGTGCGGCCGCTTCAATCGCCACGCTTCCGCTGCCGGCTCCTACATCCCAGAACACGTTGCCCGGTTGAAGGTCCAGTTGCGCCAGCGCCACGGCTCGCACTTCCGCCTGCGTGATTAACCCAGTTTTGGGTCGAGTTTGTGCGAAGACATCGTCCGGGTTGCCGAAGCGACGCAATTTCGCGCCATGCCGCGCGCGATCCGGGCGATTGGGCTTGCGCTTCAGAATGACGATGTTGAGCGGATCGAACTTCATGTCGCGGATTTCGGAGAGTTCGCCGCGCGTAATTCGTTCGTCCTTGCCGCCGAGGTTCTCGCACACCCAGGCGTTGAAGTAATCGATGCCGCGGCTCAAGAGTTCGCGTGCCACGCGGCCAGGTGTGGCGGTTTCCGTGGTGAACAGCCCAACCGTTTCGGCCGTGCGAATCTTATCCAGCACATCTTCGAGCGGGCGAGTGGCAAGGTCCGTGAGATAGGCTTCTTCCCAAGTCTCTTTAATGCGGGCAAACGCGAGTTGCATCGAGGAAACGTGCGGCATTACCTCGAAGTGCTCCTGGCCCACTTTGTCGCACAGGTAACGCGCGGTGCCATAAAAGAGTGGGTCGCCCGTGGCGACAACGGCAATGCGTTTCTTCCCGAGGTTCGCGCGCAACTTCTCCACCGCGGCGGGGAGATCGCCACCAATAACAATGCGCTCGCCGAGAAGTTCGGGGAGTAAACGCAGAGAGGCATCGGAGCCGAAGACAAGTTCGGCCGCCGCGAGGGTTTCGCGAGTGCGACCGGAGAGGCCAGCGGTGCCGTCTGGGCCGATGCCAATGACAGGAATCTTCTGCATGAGGTTTGGGGTTTAGTGTTTCGTGATTCGAGTTTAGTCTTTAGTGTAGAGCGCAAGGGGATCAGCCGTTGCGGTGGAAACAATCCTACCCAATGAATCGGACAAGCCTGACCCCTGTCTATCATTACCCAGAAGCGGAGGGATGCCATGGCGGCAACATTGATGCGAAGGCCAATTGCACTGACTCTGCTCGCAGCATTCGTGCTGCTTGCCGGAGCGACAACCCAGGCGCAGGACAAGGAAAACCCACTCCGGGCCGAGTTACTCAAGCTCAACGGCGTTTCCACCGAGGAAGCCCAAACGGCCAAATTGCGCGAGTTGCTCAAAGACAAAAAGAAGGGGAAGGCCGCGGTGGCCGAAGCGGTCAAGATGCTTAAAGAGGCGGAAGGCGATAAGCCGTTCAACTACAACGCCACACTGATTCTTGGCCGAGCCGCCCACATTCTCAATGAGTATACCGCAGCCGAGAAACTCTACGAATTCCAGATAGAACTCGCCAATAAGCTCGGTAACGGCAAGAAGATTAACAACGCTCACGACAACCTCATCGATCTGTATTTTGAGATGAAGCGTTATCCGAGCGCGATCGAAGTCTGCGAAAAATTCGTGGACATGCGCGGGACGGAAGAAGTCGATCGCCACAAACCGTTCATTCTTGAGCGGCTCATTCAGGCGAAGGCCAAGCAGGGGAACACAGACGAAGCACTGAATATGACCAAGGGCCTGCTCGAACTCAGTGACAATTCCTGGTACTTCCTGAACCTCAAGGGCTGGGTGCAACGCGAAGCCGGTAAGATCGATGCCGCCATCGAGACATACATCGAAGTGCTGGACAAAGTAGAAGCCGACAAAAAGCTGGAGGACAAACAGAAGGATACCATCAAGGATAACGTGCGTTACACGCTCAGCGGGCTTTATGTCGAGAACAAGGACATCGAGAAGGCCGCCAAGCAACTCCAGACACTGATTAAGCGGAACCCGGAGAGCGCGACTTACAAGAACGACTTGGGCTTCGTTTGGTCCGATCATGACCTGTATCTTGAAGAATCTGAAAAGCTGATTCGCGAAGCCATCGAGTTGGATCTGAAGCTAAAGAAGAAGCTGAAGGAAGAAGGGAAGATCGATGAAGTGAAGGCGAACGCGGCATATCTCGATAGCCTCGGCTGGGTGCTCTTCAAACAAATGAAGTTCAAGGAATCGCTTGCCCCGCTGAAAGAGGCCGCGGCCGACGAAGACGACGGCAACCACCTGGAAATATGGGATCACCTCGCCGATGCCTACATGGCTCTGGGCCAGAAGAAAGAAGCGGTCGCGGCGTGGGAAAAGGCTCTCAAGATGGAAGACCTTTCCAAGCGAGATGGCGAACGGCGACGCAAGGTCAGTGAAAAACTCCGCAACGCGCGCATGGAACTGAAGAAAGATTAACACGCATTGTTCACACCAAAAGCCCACGGACAACAGGTCCGTGGGCTTTTGCATTTTGGAGTGGTTCCATGGCTCCTGACTGGAAACGAGTATCGATCGCGGGGCACGAGGCCAACGTGTTCGATACCGGCCCAACGTCGCCGCCGTTCTCGCTGATCTGGCTCCACGACGAAGTCGGCGATCGCCCCGCTTCACTCACGAACGAACTCGCCCGCCGCCGGTTGCGTTGCGTCGCCCCGTTCGCGCCGGCGTGCTGGTGGAGTGATCGCATCACACCCGCCTTCGATCAGAATCAGACAGCCGAAACGCACCTCCTCGATGACGTGATGAATTGGATTGCAACCGAGTGGAATATCGCGGCACGCGGTGTGGCGATTGCGGGAATCGGCATGGGCGGGCAGGGGGCACTGCGCATCGGCTTGCGGCATCCCCAAACGATTTCCGTTGTCGCGAGTATCGCGGGGGCGTTCGATTTCCACGAGCAATACGGCACCGGCTCTCCGCTCGACGCGATGTATCCTTCACGCGAACACGCCCGACAAGGCACCGCCATTCTGCAGGTGCACGGCTACCACTGGCCCGCTCACATTCACATCGCGTGCCCGCCTGGCCATCGCTGGTATCGCGGCAACGACCGGTTGCACGAAAAGCTGTCTGCTCTGGGTGTGCCTCACGCCGCCGATCTCGATTCCGCACTATCACCCGACGCATTGCTGGTGCCAATGCTCGACTTCGTTGTGGCTGCGTGCGAACGCGAATCCCGCCGCCTCATGTGAAGTTATCGCGGAGGATATGGGTTGCGGTTGAATCTTCGCATACGGTGAACATATAATCACCTCCGGCCGGTCGGCGCGTTCGCCATCGGCACACATTCACCGAGGAATCATGATGAAGTCGATTGCCATGCTGGCTCTGGGAATGGGGTTGCTCGGGTTCGTAAACTCCGAGTCGCAAGCCCAAGAGAAAAAAGAAGTGAAGCTGGCCGGGAAGTATACGCTGCTGTCGGGCAAAACCAACGGGACGGCGATTCAGGATGAAGCCAAGAAAGGGGCTTACACCTTCACTGATGATCGCATCACCATTGAGGGTATGGGCGTGAAGTTCGTGATGAGCTACAAACTCGACACCGCAACAACCCCCATGAACATCGATATGGATATTCTGGAAGGGCCAGAAGGAACGAAGGGAACCAAAGCGGCGGGGATCTTTGAGATGAAGGACAACATGCTGAAGTTGGCCTATTCGATCGAGAAAGATTCACGCCCCAAAGATTTCAAAGGCGAGAAAGATTTCTTGTTCGAATTGAAGAAGGCGAAGTAACCCGGAAAGTAACACGGATAGGGGGAATCGGCATCATCGTGGAAAACGAGTAAACCCGGTGAACCGTGGTGGTCGATGTAAGTGGCGTTGGGTGGGGCAAGGCAGGAGCCGACCCCACTCAACCACCGATCAGTCTCTTAACGCGTGGGGGTTTCCCTGTGTGTTGGGCGGATTGGTCTGTGCGTCTCACCCTCCCGCGTCGCCGCCGGGGTTTGCGGATCGCAACCCGATCCCGCTCCCGGCGGCGACCACGGGGGTTTCACTCACCCACGCCACGGATGGTTACGGTCATGCGCCGAAAGATAGCGATGATTGCCGTACTCGGCGGCTTGGCCGCTGGCCTCGGCTGCCAACATATCGCCGGCAAGAGCGATTGCGGGTATAACCCGTCCAATTACCCGATTCCAGCGCAATCCACTCCCTATCCGACCTTCCCCGTTCAGGCGGTTTCGGTCGATTCGACTGTTAAGGAAGATCCGATTCCGATTCCGAAAGTCGATAACGGTGGTTCGGATAAGGATGTGAAGGACAAGGATAAAACCAAGTCCAAGACCAAGGATATCAAGCCGATCACACCGGCGAAGTGATAACCCGGCGCTCGCCCAATCTTTCCGAGATTCTCGGCGAGATCGGGCGAGTCCTCTCTTTTGGCCTCGCAGAAGTACAATGTGAGGATGCACCCTCACCCCACGAACTCAATTTCCCATCCACTCGAACTTCTCGCCCCTGCTGGCGATTGGGAAGCGCTGCGTGCCGCCGCTGCCAATGGTGCGGATGCGGTTTACTTTGGCTTATCGCAATTCAACGCTCGTGCTCGCGCCGCCAACTTCGAAACGAGCGAACTTCCCACTGTGATGCGCTTCTTGCACGCGCGTAACGTGCGTGGCTTCGTAACGCTGAACACCCTCATCTTTTCCGATGAACTTCCTGCGGTCGCCGAGTTCGTGAAAACCATTGCCGCGTGTGGCGTGGATGCAGTGATTGTGCAAGATCTTGGTCTGGTTCGGCTCATTCATGCGATGGCTCCATCACTGGCGATTCACGCTTCCACGCAGATGACCCTTACCGAACCACGCGGCATCGCCTTCGTTCACGAACTCGGTGTGAAGCGAGTTGTGCTGGCGCGTGAACTATCCCTGGCCGACATTCAAAAGGTTACCGCGAGCACAGATGTGCCCGTGGAAGTCTTTGTGCATGGCGCGCTTTGTGTGGCCTATAGCGGACAATGCTTAACGAGTGAAGCGCTTGGTGGCCGCAGCGCCAATCGCGGGCAGTGTGCCCAGGCGTGCCGTCTCCCGTACGAGATGGTTGTCGATGGTATCACGCGTGATCTCGGCGACCGCGCCTATTTGCTTAGCCCGCAGGATCTCGCCGCCTACGATCACATTCAGCCTTTGATCGAAGCCGGCGTCATCTCGTTCAAGATCGAGGGGCGGTTGAAGGGCGGGCCGTATGTCGCGGCCACAACGCAGACGTATCGCAAAGCCATCGACGCCGCACGCGATCAACACCGCTTCCAGATGACGCGCACCAAGGAACTCGAACTCGCGCAGACCTTCAGCCGCGGCCTGACGCCCGGTTTCCTTGACGGGAACAATCACCAGAAACTCGTGCGGGGCCGCTTCCCCAAGAGCCGCGGAATTCGAATCGGTAAACTCGTCGGTTTTGGTCACACACGCCCAGGAAGAGGGCCAATGCTTCTGATCGAGCTTGCGGAACCATTGATCGATTCCATCAAACCGGGCGACGGAGTGTTGTTCGACATTGGTAAACCCGCAGAGAAGGAACCCGGCGGCCGCGTGTGGGAAGTGGTGGCGGTTCCGCAACGTGGCCGCTTCGGACAAGTGGCGTTGGGCTTTGAAGCGGGCACGCTGGATCATGCTGCGATCCCGATTGGGTGCGAAGTGTATCGCACGGATGATCCGGCTTTGCGGAAGCGGCTCGAACAGAGTTACACGCAAGATAAAGTCGCTCGCCGGGTGTCGCTATCGGCGCGATTGGTTGGCGAAGTGGGTGGGCCAATCACCCTGACATTCACCGATCCGGATGGAGAGGTAGCGGGTGCGACGTGGCAAGGCCCGCTTGAAGAGGCAACGCGGCGAGCGACCACGGCCGAAGAGCTTCGCGAGCAACTCGCCCGCCTTGGCGACACGCCCTTTGAACTCGGCACGGTATCTGTCGAGTTGCCACCGAGGGTGCTAGTGCCACGAAGCGTGTTGAATGATCTTCGCCGACAGGCGGCCGCGGAACTCGCGGAGCGGCGAATCACGTTGCGAACGCACGCAGTGGTGGAACCGGCGGCGCTGCAGCGTATGCGCTCCGGGCTAACTGGCACTGCGACACAATCGCCCGCTGGAACTTCGCCCGCGCTTACCGTTCTGGTTCGCACAATCGAACAACTCGATGCGGTGCTGGCATGGCAACCGCCCGAGAATCTGCCACGCCCCGCCGCGGTGTATTGCGACTTCGAGGATCTGCGGCGATACAAGGACGCCGTGCCGCGTGCGCGTGCGGCGGGCCTTCCAATCGGTCTGGCCCCACTGCGAGTTTGGAAGCCGGGCGAAGATGGCTTTCAATCACTGATAAGCCGTGCCGAACCGGATCTGGTGTTGGTGCGAAACCTGGCCGCCATTTCGCTGTATCAACAGGAAATCCCGGACGCCAAACTCATCGGCGACTTCAGTCTGAATGTGGCGAACGAACTCACGGCGGATGTGCTGCGGCGGGCTGGTTTGGAACGCGTGGTGCCAAGCTACGATTTGAACTGGGAACAACTCGCCTCGATGGTGCAACGATCATCGCCCGAGTGGTTCGAGCCAGTTCTTCATCAGCACATGCCTATGTTTCACATGGAGCATTGCGTGTTTGCTGCGTTTCTGAGCAGTGGCAAAGATCACCGCGATTGCGGGCGACCGTGCGATCGGCATAAGGTGGAATTGCGTGATCGCGTGGGGGCGGGTTTCCCCGTTCTGCCCGACACTGGGTGCCGTAACACGGTGTTCAACTCCGTTGCCCAAAGTGGAGCGGAGTATGTGGGGCGGATGCGTGATCTCGGCTTGAACCGGTTCCGCGTGGATTTGCTTCGCGAATCACCAGAGCAGGCCGGGCAGTTGCTGAACCGCTACGCTCGTGTGGTCGCCGGACTCGAAGACGGGCGAGAAACCTGGCGCGAGTTACGCGCCCTGAACCAACTGGGCGTCACCCGCGGCACACTTCAAATGGCATGAACCGAGACGTGGTACGATCATGGTTGTGGGAGCAGATGGGACTTCGCCACGCGGTGAGAGTGCCAGTTTGCGAACAACGTGCGGGAGGGGGCGTTGCTCGCAACTGAGCTTACCTGTCGCTTCCTATAAATCACATCACTTCTTCTGCACATAGTTCGCGCGTGGTCGCGTGAGTTTGGCGGTGTCTTCGGCGCTCAAGATGAACACATCGGTGCGGCTGGGTTCACCGATCCGGGCGTAGCGTTGTTTGCCATCGCTTCCGCCCACCACGGCTCCGAGTTCCAGCACCGCTTTCCCCGTTGGCGTGGCAACAGTCCAAGTAGTCTCCGGCTTGTCTAACCCGAATAACTTCGCATCGGCGGCCTTATCCGCGGCAAAGCGCTCGACCCGCAAGCCACTCAGCGTGCCGAGCAAATCGGTGACAGCAACGGGATCGATGGCGTCCGTGGGTTTGGCCGGATCGAGCCAGCGTGGGCCATCTTTGCGGAACGCGAACTTTTCACCGTTAACGTTCGCCTCCACTGCGTCCGCCTGTGCCACGTCCACTTCCCAGGGCTTGCGTAGGCGGAACTCTGCGAGCACACGGGCACTCTTGGCGGCGTCGAGCAGGCCCACAAGTTCCGACTGATCGCTGGTTGCGTGAATTCGCCCATCGGCCGCCTTGCTTCCGAGCAAGAGCACCGCGACCGGTTTGCCATCGTAAGACAGCGTCCACTTGGCTTGCGGTTTATCGAGGCCAAACGGTGCGAGGTCTTTCCCTTTCTCGGCCACCCATGTGGCGGCACGCAGTTGCCCCAGATCGGCGACCAGCGATTCCAGTTCCGCGGATTCCGCTGGTGCTTCGATGGGGTCTGTTAGTTTCCACGTTACGCCCGATTTGGTGAACGTCACTTTGCGATCGCCGCGTTCGAATGTGGCCGTGTCGGCGTCCACGAACTTCGTCAGGGTGCGATCGCGGAAGGCGACCGTGGGTGCCAATAATCTGTTGGCCAGCGCGGCGGGCATCACTCCCACAATAACCTCGGGTGCAGGCGATTCGATCGCCACATAACGATCGCCATCGGGCTGCGTGGCGTTAACGGCGTTGCCAATTCGCAGGGTTTTCTGCTGGGCTTGCTCGCCCACGGTAACGGTGACCACGGCCGCCGCCGGTTCCAGGCCATACTGCTTGAACACTTCATCCTTTTTGCCATACGCCGCCACTCGCTCGGCTTGCAGGCGGCTGAGTGCGTCGGCGAGTTCGTCAACGAATGCGGAATCGGCCTTGTGCTTCGCAGGTTTCACGACATCCCAGCCCAACCCCGCTGAGGGCGCGATTTCAATCTCTTCCTTGCCGCGCGTGCGGGTGAGAGCGGTGAGCGTGGCCGGATCGAACGAAAGAAGCGTGCGATCGGCATAATCGAAGCGCTTGCGTGTGAGCGTTTCAGCCGTCGATGCGGGCACCAGAACTACAGCGGGCGTAGCGTCGATGCGGGCAAAGCGTGCCCCGCTCGGGTCCGGATTCCCCAACGCGATGCGGTGCGTCGTGGGCTTCTCGCCATCGAGTGTAACGGCGATGGTCGTGGTCGGCTTCTCCAGACCAAAGTCGGCCCACTTGATGGCGTCGCCATAAGCCGCGAGGCGCAGCACCGGCAGGCGTGCGGCCGTCGCGAGCAACTCTGAGATCCGCCCGGCATCCACCGCGAAGGTCACGCCTTCCGCGGTCCATTTCCCGGCGGCATCCCGTGTGAGTGTGAAGGCGGCTTCGGGCGGGCCGGGTGTCACCTGCACCTTGGCGATCCGGGCTGGGTCGAGCATTAGCAGCGACCGATCAGGCAAATCGAGCGCCGCAGTCTTTGCCGCCGTAACGAACACTTCTGGAACGACGAAGACCGGGGCGTTCGGGTTATCGAGTTTCGCAAAACGGCTCGCACCCTCCGGCGTCACGCCGCCCACGATGACTTTGCGTGCCACCGGCTTTCCGTCGCTATTCGCTTGCGTGATTTCAACTGTTAGCAGTGGTTTGTCGAAGCCGAATTCGGCTGGGTTCGTGGCCGCCAGCGAATGATACTTTTGTGCGGTGAGTTGGCCCAGTGTCGCGAGCAACGGCTGTGCGCTAAGGAATGGCACCGGTGCCGTAAACGGCCCGCTCAACTTCCAGTTGGTGCCATCTTTGGTCAGTGTGAATCCTTGCTTCGCATCGTCGCCGAATCGCGTGATTTTCACCGCATCCACGCGCTCCGGTTCAATGTTCCAGACGCTTAAGGGCAACAGGCCAACGGCACCCGTGGCGAGTGGCTCGGCGTCGGTGCTCGCCAGTGCGAACACGGCCCCGCCATCGAGCCGCGCGAACACTTCCGGCTTGCCCGGCCGCGGGTTTCCCACTTCGAGCGTGAAGTTGCGGCCATCGGCGAGAGTGAGCGTTGCCTTCTGCTTCGGCTTATCCAAACCGAATGTTGCGAGTTGCGCGGGTGTGGGCGATTCTGTCAGGTATTCCGTGACTTGCAAGTTCGCCAACGCTTCCGCCAATTTGCTCGATTTCTCCGCATCGGCCGCCGATGCCACGGGTGCGGTGAGCTTCCATCCGCCCGGTGCGTTCCGCAGTGTGAAGCCGTTGCTCACAGCGATCTCGCTAATCGGGCTGCCGCCCGTTTCGATGAGCTTCCGACCGCGATACGCCAACGCCGGCCGCTTGATCCATGCGGAAACCGTATCGGGGAACAGCAGCGAGCCGACCCACGAATCGAGTGGGTCTGGGCCGAGTTGGTCGTCGGCAAGCGTGACGCGCGGGTTCCCCGCCAGTGCGACCGGAAGGAGCCGCTTCGCCAGATCGGGCTTGCCCAATTGAAGCTGATACGTGCGAGTGGGTGCGTCCGGTTCGTTCTCGGCGCGACGCTCGCGGGCCAGCACCGTGACTCTGGTTTGCGCCGTGAGCGGTTGGCTTGGGTATGTATGGCGGTCCGGTGCATCCGCACGAAGGCCAGCCAGCCGAGCGAGCAATTCGTTCACTCGCGCTTCATCGGCGGGAAGATCGTTCGGCTTCGCCTCGATCACCCAGCGATCTTCGCGATCGTCAAGCTTCTCGGCCTTGGGATTTCCCTTGCGGCGTAGCAATCGCAATGGCGCTGCGCCTTCGTTCGCATTGGCACCGCGAATGGCCACTTCCACAACTTCATCGGCATCGAAACGCGCCACCCGCGGATCGATCACTTCGCTAAACGGAACGAACAGATCGTTGAACTTTTCGGATGAGATGAGGAAGACTTGCGGGTCGCCCTCGACGCGGGCATACTCGACGCGGGCATAACGGTATTCCACCGTGATCTTGCGCGGGATCGTGCGTGGAGGCGAACCCGGCGGGCCACCGGGAACGGTCATCATCTCTTCGCGTTCACGTGTTCTCGCAACATTGCCGAATCGCACGGTAAGCGGTTTGCCGCCTTTGATCTGCACGGTCAGCGTGCGGTTGAACGAATCGAAGCCGAGTTTCTCTTCAGGCGGAACCGGGCGAACGAACTCCTCTACCCACAGATCCGCAATCG
This sequence comes from Gemmata sp., assembly GCA_041740855.1. Taxonomy (GTDB): domain Bacteria; phylum Planctomycetota; class Planctomycetia; order Gemmatales; family Gemmataceae; genus Gemmata. The sequence continues at coordinate 14,162 of JBGSLF010000189.1, read as the reverse complement.
CCGCGAGAATGGAACGCAAGCGCGCGGGTTCGGCGTGGTCGGCCGCGGGTGCTGTGATCGCCCACGCATCGCCCAGCCGATCTTGCCGCAACACCGCTTCGCCACCCTTGGTGAGCACGCCGGGTTCCGGAAGCGAGCCGGTTCGCGTGATCGTGAAGCGGGCCAACGCGGGGAGTTCAAAGCCCAACACAGTTGGCGCGGGGCCTTGCACGGTAATCGATTCCGTCCGATTTCCGGGGAAGGTAACGGTAACGGGTTCGTCCGATGGCGGTGGGCCGAACGGGCTAGGAGGTTGTGCCGCGGCTCCGGCCACTTTCACCCGTTCGATGTCTGGAAACAGTTGGCGACGGCGATACGCATCGGTCTGGCGACGCAGCACCGGCATCACATCTGGCCCGAGGCGAAACACTTCTGGGCCATCATTCACCCGCACGAACGCAGACCGCGTGAAGGCCGTCTCACTCTCGGCTGCCGCCGGTTCACCGAATGTGAGTGTGAGCGGTTTCCCGTTGGCCGTGAGCTTCACCGTGATCGGGTTCTGGCCAGGTGCGAGGCCAAACTGCGACAGATCGGGCGATTCGCCGAGCGCTTGCGGATGGAAGCGTGCGTGCAACGAACCGAGCGCCTTCACCAGATCTTCGACTTCACCCACTCGTGGCGGCCAGTTGCCCGGAAGCTTCCATGCCGAATCCGCACTCTCGCGGCTGAGTTTGAGCGGGTCGCCTGATGGGAAGTTCACCGTGATGGCGGTGATGGCGGCGGGTGCCAGTGCGTCGAGCGCAACGGCTGCCTCCGATTTGGCCGGCTCGGGTTGAGTTGGGCGCATGCCGAGCTTCGGGGCGAGTTCATCGCCCATGAAGAACCACACCCCGGCGGCGGCCGCGAGGAGCACGAGAGCGAGCGTCGATTTCGTGTTCATGGGATTAGTTCATGTTCATGGGAAGCGTGATGAATCGTGGCACTCATGCCACGACAGAAACCATTCTGGTGTTCAGCGCAGGCGGCGGAACATCGTGACCATTAACCCGAGATACACCGCGACAAGCGGCAGACCAATTGCGGTGCCATAACGCCACAGGCTGAACTCGCGTTCGGTCATCTCCACACGCGGGAACTGCCACGCCGCCTGGCTGGCCTGCGGCATGCGATCTTCGCGGCCGGTGAGCCAGTTCGCGGAGTGGAGCAGTAACTTCTCCTGTGCGGGTTCCAGTTTTGGCCCGCTAAAGAGATTGCCGCTACCGAACACGATTAACCGGCTGGATGTTCCTTTGGGCCGGTTCGATTGCGCGCTCGCCAACGCGCCGGCGATGAGCTTCTGGAACTGCGGACCAGCCACCAGCATGGCCGCAATGCGGGTCGGGGCGAGTCGATCGTCGGACCAATGCGCCGGCGATGGGCCATCGATGGCCACGCCAATTGGGAACGGACCACGCCGTTCTTCTTCCAGCGTTCCCTTTCGCGGATCGTCCAGCGGAGTCGGTTCGAAGCGCGGGATATCGGTCACGCCGAAAGTGCCGTCAGGAAGTGGGCGGACCTGCGGGAACGGCCGCACTTCGTTCCAGGCGTCTGGCCCGGTTTGCACGAACTCGGCCGCGAAGCGTGGTTCGGCGGATACCCACGGAGCCACATACACCGGCCGCAACGCACGAGCGCGAAGGTCCAGTTTCTGATCCACACTGCGAGCCGTAAGGCGAGCCGCAGCGGCCACCGGATTTGGCTTGATATCGGTCTTGCCATCGGGCGTTTCGACAAGCACCAGCGGAGGAATATCTGTTGGCACGCCACCGCCGAATTGCTCACCGGCACGCCGCGAAGCAAACGCCGCAGCTTCGCCATCGAACAGAATCGTTTCGTTACCCAGCACGATGCCGCGTTCGGTGATTAACTTCTCCAGCGGGTCAGGCCCATCGGTCGCGGGACCAGTGCGGGATGAAATAGGCCCGAGTAGCGCGAGAACTGGCTTACCCTTAAGCATGAAGTCGCGAATGACATCGGCTTGTTCCTTGCTAATGCCATGCAAGGAAGCCGCCACATCTGGCCCTTCGGTTGCGTCTTCCACTGTGAAACGCGGAATCACGATGAGGTCCACATCGGCCAGCACGCGCGTGAGTTTGGCTTTCACATCCGTGATGCGGCGGCCTTCGATGGTGCGTTCGTCGCTCAGTGCGTCGCGGAGTTTGGCCTCGGCGCTGGCCTGGGCTTTTCGCGCATCAATCAGAATCTGATCCGCGCGATTGAATTGCCGTTGCAGAGATGCGAGCACTTCCGGTTCGAGTTCTTCTGTCACGGTTCCGCCACGAACAAGCCGGGCATAAAGCGCGCTGCGTTCGGCCCACGGGCGGCCTTTTAACTCTTCAACGCGGGTGCGGATCTGCCCGAAGATCTCGGCTTGCTCGCGGGCGGCAGCGGTCTCATCGGCGGCGGTGGCGAGTGCCCCTTCGAGCCGTTCCAGCGTGCTCTCTTCGCGGGTGTCGGCTGCAGGCTTCAGTTCTTCGAGCGACCCCGCCGAAGCCCAGTTCTTCTTCAGCACGACATCGGTCACATCGAAGCCATGCGTGGTGAGAGCTTTCTTCAACCCCGCCATGGTGAACGCGCGCCCGCGGCCCTCGGGATACGCCGTCGTGAGCAATTCATGGACAACAAGCACCGCCACCTTGGGCCGCCGTTCTTGCACCGCCAACACACGGCGGGCGAAGTTCTCGACACCTTGCGGTAGCAACACCAGATTGCCGCGACCGCTGTTCGCTTCTTTACTGGCGGTCTTATCTAACTGCAAGAATTCGTTGAAGGCTAACCGCTGCACGCGATCGTTCGCAAAGAAGAAGATGCTGTTCTCGGGCGACGATTCGATGGCTTGCCGCAACGCCGGGGCATCCTTGGTGATGGCGTCGAGCTGTCGGTTGTATTCGAACGCTTCCGTATCCAGCACTTCGATGTTGAAACGCGGGCCGAGTTCGCGGAACAGATCGACGACATCCTTCACCTTCTCCGTCACTTTTCGCTCGGCACCGGATGTGTAACTATCGCGTTCGTCGGTGAGGCTGCCAAACGTCTGGTGCATCTGATGAACGACGATGGTGGTTGGCGATTCGGGGCGCAATGATCGGAGCTTCTCGGCCAACTCGGGTGCGAGCGTGAACTGGTGATCGCGCGTGAAATCCAACCGGCGATGGTGTGTGAACGAGTAAGCGTTAACAAACACCAGCAGAGCCAGAGCCGCGAGAGTGCCAACGGTGGCCGAAACGCTTGCAGCGGTGCGGCGACCGGTGATCAGCAACAGTCCGCTCAGGAGTTCCACAACCAGTGCGATCGCCACGCTTACCACGCCTGCGGCGAGCGTCCATGCGGCGACCTTCGCGAACGGGCCATGCGTGCCTTCGCCCGCAGCTTGCACCGTTTGTGTCGTCCACTGCGAAGGCGATGGGAACTCCGAGGCAAACAGCCCCGCACCGATCACCGTTGCGAAGAGGCCCGTTAACCCAAACGCCCGGACCAGAAAGCGGAACCGGGTGCCCCAGGTTGTGCGTTGGCGGGTATCGGTCATGGTTCCGAGTCCTTGTTGAGAGCCGTACCGATCGAACAGATAATTGACGAAAACCCGCGAGCGGGTTTTCGTCACCGCAGCCGGCGCGACTCCAGGCTCCGCACAGTCAGGAACAAGCAAAATAGCGTTACGGTCACATACAGCACGATCGGGAGGGTATCGAGTTGCCCGCGTGTGAAGGTGCGTCGAAAGTGTTCGGGCACACTCAGAAAGTACACCACATCGTACCCCACGGTGCCGGGTTCGAACCACCAGCGCAACAGCGAAGGGAGCACGAAGACTAGCCCCAGCAGAAGTGAAACCATCCACGCGACCAGTTGGCTTTCGACGAGGCTTGATACGAACAGCCCCAGTGCCAGGAACATCGCGCCGGCCAACACAACGCCCAGGTACGATGTCCAGATGGGCGCGGGGTCGATGCCGGCGGTGAACGTGACAAGGTGTTCCGGGTCTTGCGTGTAGTGGAAGTATCCGCCAGCCACGGCGGCCGTCAGTCCGATCAACCCGAGGCCGATCGTCAACCAACCGGGCCAGTCGCGAAAGAAGGCGATCTTGCCGAACACAATGAGTACGAACCCCACCAACATGGCGATTGAGAACGGCGTGAACGCGGGCTTCCATTGGGCGTGCAGATCGGCCAGCACAGGAAGATAAAGAAGCGTGGGGAGCCATAGAACGATGTAGAAGCCGAAGCAGGCGTAGAACTTTGCGAATACGATTTGCCAGTCGCGAATCGGGGCCGTGAGGAGCAACTCGATGCTTCCGGTGCCGCGTTCCTCTGCCAGCAACCGCATGGTGAGCATGCCAGTAACCGCGGGGAATAGCCCCCAGAAGAGCACGCCCGCAACCTGCGCCAGAATCGGCGAATCGGCCCCGCCGAGCATCACCTGCATCGGGTATTCCACCCCGAGCGGTCCTTTCTCGGTAAGCAGCCCGAGGTTCAAGTTAAAGAGCAAGCCTGTGAGCAGCAGGAATCCGAACGCCGCAACATAGCCGGCGGGGCTGGTGAAATACGCGATGAATTCACGTCGGATCAAGCTCGCTGTGGCTCGCATTCGCTCGCTCCGCTCGCATTACGAGAGTAAGTTAAGTTACGTGTGAGCTATCGCTCGTTGGCACGCCTCGCAAAGACCCGCGAGCTTACACTCGTCGGCTCGCGTTGAAACTCGTTCGCTCAGATTCCTTCTTGCCCGGTGAGCTTGACGAAGATGTCTTCGAGGTTTCGGTTCCCGTGTCGTTGTCGCACCGCCGTCAGCGAGCCATCTTCGACAACCTGCCCCTGGTAGATCACAATCACGGAATCGCAAGTGGCTTCCACCTCGCTCAGAATGTGAGTCGAGAGTAGCATGGTGTGCTGGCGGCCGAGTTCGCGGATGAGTTTGCGTGTCTCGCGAATCTGCGTGGGATCGAGGCCGGCGGTCGGCTCATCGAGAATCAGAACGGGCGGATCGGCGATTAACGCATCGGCCAAGCCCACGCGTTGCCGATATCCTTTCGAGAGTGTGCCAACGATCTGCCTTCGCACATCCGAAAGCCAACATCGCTCCAGAACGTAGCCCAGACGCGAGCGGAGTTCCCGGCGACCAACGCCCTTTAGCCCGCCACGGAAGCGGAGGTAATCTTCCACGCGCATATCGGCGTAGATCGGGCTATTCTCGGGCATATAACCAATGCGGCGGCGGGCCGCGATCGGATCCCAGAACACATCCTTTCCGTCAATCGAAGCCTTACCCGATGTGGCAGTCAGGAACCCAGCGAGAATCCGCATGGTGGTCGATTTCCCGGCCCCGTTCGGGCCAAGGAAACCCACCACTTGCCCACTATCGACCTGAAACGTGACATCCCGAACAGCCGGGTATTCACCGTAATACTTCGTCAGGTGCTCGACGACGATCATGGTTTGGCCCGTGGATGGAGTTGGGGACACGTTTAAGGCAGATTGGGGAGTTTGGCAAGGGCTTGACGATCAGGGGGAAGCGATGTACGCGGTCCTTTTCGCGAATGCTCATCCAATGCAGGCATGGCGGATGATTCGGGCAACTTGCGGAATTGCTCCACGTTGCACAAGTCGCCCAGAGTGCGAAATCGGCCGCAAGATTCCCGCCCGCAGAGCCGATACCACCTGCAGGTTCACTACAAGCCAAAGCTCCATTACCTGTTTTACCTGGTTCGTCTGGGTGGGAAACAATCATGCGCCCGCGCCCCCTCGTCTTGGTTACCGGCTTCTTGATTATTACAACCCTCATCAGCGCATCGGCCGGTTGCTCCGGGAAGAAGAACCTGGTACGAAACGAGCAGACCGCGATCGAAGCCGGCTTGAACACGAATGATCTGATCGATCCGATTGCGCAGTACGAAAGCGATGTGCTGGGAGATTCGAAGTTATTGATAGAGACGGCTGAGAAGTTGAAAACCGTGCTGGCTGAGAAACTACCCCCCATCGAAGGCCCGCGGCGCTCGATTCTGTGCCTGTCAGGCGGCGGGGCGTACGGGGCCTATTCTGCTGGCGTTCTCGTGGGTTGGACCTCGCGGGGCGATCGGCCGGGGTGTGGTAATATTCCAAACTTCGATGTGGTCACTGGAATTAGCACCGGTGCACTCATTGCCCCGCTGGCGTTTCTCGGGCCAAAGTATGATCCCGAAATTCAGCAGTTTTACACCACCGTCACTCGCCGAGATATTTTCCGACTCCGCCCCGTGCGGGGGCTGTTTAGCATTGCACTAACGGACACCACACCGCTCGCAAAGAAGATCGAGGAAATCGTCACGGTAGAGAAGATTCGAGAAATAGCAGAGGAACATCGTAAGGGTCGCCGGTTGTATGTTGGCACAACGGAACTCGAAGGCCGTCGCTTCGTAACGTGGGACATTGGCGAGATCGCATGCCGCGGGGAACCGGCCGACTGCGAATTGATCCGGAAGATCCTTCTCGGTTCGTCCGCCATACCAGGCTTCTTTCCGCCAGCGGATATCGCGATCACGGTTGATGGCCAAACCTACCATGAAGAGCACGGCGACGGCGGCGCGACGGCGTCCATCTTTTTCCGCCCGCCTTACACGGCACCCGACGCGCAAGGAAAGGTGCCGCCCGCGAGCAATCTTTCCAACGTGGACCTGTATCTGCTCGTGGCAGGGAAACTGTATTCCGATAGCACGCCGCTGCGGTGGCGTTCCCTTTCTGTTGTTTCAGGAAGCGTGATCACCGCACTGTACGCTCAGGCTCGGGGCGACTTGCAACGGCTTTACCTTGTCAGCTTGCTTACCGGCATGGATTATCACCTCGCGGCGATTCCGCCCGAGTTCCCCGCCGCAACATCGAGCACCGACTTTACCATCGAAGCGATGAACAAGATGTTCAATGAGGGCTACCGGCAGGCGACTCAGGGCGAGTTGTGGCGGAAGACGCCACCTGTGGCGGGGCCGGGTGAATCGAACTTGGCCCGCAGCGGAACCGATCTACTGCTGATGCCGCGGGGGCTTTCGTCTGGAATCGTGTGGGATCGGAAGGGGAATGTGGTGCGGTTCCCCTCGCCCGATCCGGTGGTCGCTACACCGGCCCCGGTGATCATTCCCACGCCAGCTATACCGACAGGCCGATAGTAATTCGCAATGAACGCACAAGGTCCGCGATGGGTGCAACGAACCCGTCGCGGACCTTCTGGCGTTGAAGCCCAAATTTAGGGCCGATCAGTTCTTCTTCTTTTTGGGCGGGTTGGTGTTCTTCACCGGGTCGTGATCCGGGTTGGGTGTTGGCAACTGTGCGCCGACGGCCTTTCGCCACTCCTTGAGTTGTGCGTGTAAGGCCTCTCGCTTCTCGGGCAACTTCTCGGCGAGGTCCGTCAGTTCGCCCACGTCGTCCTGAAGGTTGTACAGTTCCACTTTCCCGGTCTCGAAGAATTCCACCAGTCGCCAGTCGCCCGCTCGTACTGCGGAGTAAGGCGTGGCTCCGCCGGGATGGTAGTGCGGGTAATGCCAGTACAGCGAATTGCGTTGACCCATGCGACCGCCTTTGAGTTCCGTAACCAAACTGATGCCATCCATCACATGCGACTTCGGCACTTTCAGCCCGCATGCTTCGGCGAGTGTTGGTAGCAGATCGATAGTCATGGCTTGGAGATTGCTGGTGCGACCCGGTTGCGTGACGCCCGGCCACGAGACGATGAGCGGCACACGCACGCCTCCTTCATATGCCGAACCCTTGCCCGCCCGGAATGGCGGATTCGCGGTGATCGGAATCAACCCGCCATTATCAGAAGTGAAGATCACAATCGTGTTATCAGTCAGCTTCAGATCCGCGAGCGCCTTGCGGACTTTCCCCACGCTATCGTCTACACCTTCCACCAACGCCGCGTAGGTTCCGTTTCGCTTCAGCCCGAGCTTCTCGGCCTTGGCTTTGTACTTCGCGATCACTTCCGGTTTGCCACCGAGTGGCGTGTGGACCGCGTAGTGCGGCAGATACACGAAGAAGGGCTTGTCCTTGTTGGCGGTGATGAACTTCACGGCTTCGTCCGAAAGGCGATCCGGCAGAAACTCGCCCGCTTTGCCCGGTGCGAGTGTGGGAATCTTTTCGGTCGCGAAGTATCCCGGCGGGCTTCCTTTGTCGGTGCCGCCAATGTTCACCGTGAAGCCTTGCTTCTCGGGATAGAACTCTGGCCCGCCCAGGTGCCATTTGCCGATGCTCGCACTCACATACCCCGCGTCCTTGAATGCTTTCGCGAGGTTGAAGGATTCCGTTGGCAAGTGCATCTGCCAGTCCGGCACCGCTAACTTCGCGAATGGCCGCTTGTGGCCGGATATCCAATCGGTGATGTGCAGTCGTGCGGGGTACTGACCCGTAAGCAGTGCAGCGCGCGTGGGCGAACAAACCGTGCACGCGGAATAGCCCGCGGTGAAACGCACGCCATCTTTGGCGAGTTGATCGCAATGCGGAGTCTCGTGAAACGTGTTGCCGTAGCAGCCGAGATCCGTGCCGCCCAGATCGTCGATCAAGAAGACCACAACGTTCAATGGCTTATCTGCAGCGCTGAGCGGCGCTGTGGATAGCGCGAGAAACGCGAGGCCAAAAAACAGCCGAATCATGTTGAAACTCCAGTTCGGAAAGGGAAAGGAAGAAGTCGGCATCACTGAGTCGCATAGGGCGAGGGTACGGATCCCGATGTGTGATCACTTCTTGGGTGCTTGCGAAGGATAAACGGGATTCAAGCCGGTTTCCCATCGCCGGGCCGTGAGATCGTGACCAATCGATTGGAAGTGAGCGAACACTTTGCGTTCCAGTTCGGCGGCACGTTCCGGTTGCTCGGCAGCGAGATCGCGTGTTTCTTTCGGGTCGGTGTTGAGGTCGTAAAGCTCGCGTGTTTTCTTCTCCAGAGTGACGATCAACTTCCAACCATCGGGCGTAATGACGGAACGCTTGTAGGTGTATTCGCGGTAGTCGGTTTCCGAGAACGCATCGCGGGCAACGGGTTCGCCTTTCATGGCGGGAACCAGGCTCTTGCCACGCAGGCGTTCGCGATCGGCGTTCTCGATATCGAGATCCAGCAGGTCGAGGATGGTCGGCATCACATCGATGCTACTCACGCGATCGGCGATGATGTTGCCAGTGATCCGGTCGGGGATCTTGAAGATAAGCGGAACATGGATCAACTCCTGATAAAGAGTGAAGCCATGATCCAGCCGTCCGTGCTCGCAGAACTCGGTGCCGTGGTCCGAAGTGATCACGAACAGGGTTTTGTCAGAGATGCCCAGTGCCTCGAACTGATCGAGGAATTGCCGGAACAGTGCGTCCGCACGCTGGATTTTCTCGTCGTAGATTGCACGCCAAAATCGCACATCTTCGTCTCGCAGCGCGAGCCGCCCGCGTTCCAGCCCTTCTTCCCGTAAGGCTTCTTGTTCGAGCGGGGAACCGAGAAACTTGCCATCGTATTGCTGATCCACGAAGCGATAGTCGTATCCGCCCGCAGGCGTGCTTTGGCCATGAACGTCGTACCCGTGCAGGAACAAGAAGAACTTCTGATTCTTGTGCGTGTTGAGCCATTCGAGCGCTTCGGGCACGCTGCGATCGAACCGGCCAAAGGTGTCTTTCTCGTGGAAGTAAACATCGAACCCCTGTTCAAAGCCGAAGCCCCCGCTCACGCCGGCGTTGCCGGTGAAACCGCCAGTCGCGTAGCCGTTACTCTTCATCAGTTGGGCGAGAGTAACTAAGTCCGGCGCGCGTTCCTTGAGTGTGGCCAGCTTCCGTTCGCGCGCATTGAAGATCGCGAACTTGTTCACCATGCGGTGCTCAGAGGGATACACCCCTGTGAACCACGTCATTGAGGCGGGAACGGTCCAGGAAGCGACCGACGCGGTTCGCGTGAAATGAAAGGCTTCTCGCGCGACTGCATCGATAGTGGGAGTCACGTTTCGCGAATAATCCATGCAGCCTAGGTGCGCCGCCTGCAGGGCATCGAAACTGACGAAGACGAGATTATAGTCGCGGTACTTCCACGGATCGCGAACCGCGACTTCGATCGCACCGGGCCGCTTGCCACAACTGCACCCACAAACAAGCAGTGAGGCCAAAAGCGTTGCGACGCACAGAAATCGCATGGGAAGGGCCATCTTTCCAGAAGGGAACCATCGCGGCCAACAGAATGCATCGTGCCGCCGGGGAAGTGCGACTGCTGCCATGACTCACGGGCTGCGGGCCACGCGAAAGCCGACGTGATCTTTCGGCTCGCCCGGCAAGAGCCAGTAGCGGCTGGCGCTGCGGCCGTTCTGATAGCTCACGAGCCAGGAACCGCCCCGAATCACGCGGTGCGTGCCCTTGTTCGGCCCAATCGGGTTAGTCTGCAGAGCGTCATCGGCATAGCCCCGATCGTACCAGTCGGCACACCATTCGCCGACATTGCCATGCATGTCGTAGAGAGTCCAGTTGTTAGGTTTGTAACTGCCCACCGGCGTCGTGAGGCCAATGTGAACCCTGGTATCTTGTGCGCCATAGCCCCCGCTGATGACGGTCTTGAAGTTCGCTTCTTTACCCGTGCGAACATAGCCGAAATGGTATGGTGTGGTGGTGTTCGCGCGACAGGCGAACTCCCATTCCGCCTCGGTCGGGAGCCTGTATCCGTTGCCGCCGATCATCGTGACATCCGCTCCGATGATCGACTTGCCATCGTACGCGGGGTTCTCGAGTTTGTAGTATGCCGGGAATTCGTCGCGTTGGCTGAGTTCATTGCAGAAAGAGACGGCATCGAACCATGTGACATTCTCGACTGGAAACCGTGCGGTATCTCGTCCCGTTACTTTGTCTTTGCCTCCACCCGTCGCGGCGAACCAACTGGGGTTGGTCTTCATCACTTTGCGATATTCTTCCTGCGTCACTTCGTGTACGCCGAGCAAGAAGGGGCGGGCGATCGCTACCGCGTGCTCCTTCTCATCGGCCTGGCGGCCCGCTTCGCGTTGCGGTGAACCCATCGTGAACCGCCCGGTGCTAACGGGTATCATTTCCATACCCAGAAACTGACTCTTGCGTGCCCCCCACAGTACCGCCCGCGCGATGGCGTACGCCCGATGGCGGATCTCGGCGTCATTGCTCGTCTGGGCGGCTTTTCGAAGTAGTGGGAGTGCCGGCTCGCCCACCGCTTCCAGCTCTTGCGATGCCTGTTCCCGTTTCTGGAAGTCGGGATCGCCCAGTTGTCGCACCAGTTGTGCAATGCGAGCGGGGCTTGCGGGTTCCCCTGCGAGAGTTGCAAGAACACCTGCCAGCACGATTCCCATTCCCGCGATGCGGATCGTTCGCAAACCTATGTAGCGCGGCTGGTTCATCACAACCTCCTGGAGAAGAGAGGCGTGCAACACACATGAAGCGTCTGTTATTGTCCGACTTCCCCGCTCACGTTGCAAGGATGCGACTGATGCGACTGGGGTCTTACGCCAGTTCCACGCCCGCGGGGCCATCGATCACTTCGCCGATGCGCCAGGCGATGAAGTTGTCTTTCGTGAGTTGAGCCATGATGCTTTCCGGTGCGTTCGGATCGCAGATCACCACGAACCCAATCCCCATATTGAACACCCGAAACATCTCAGCATCCGCGACGTTACCCAGGCGTTGCAACCAACCGAAAACCGGCGGCACCGGCCATGAATCGCGCCTCACGATCACGCGCTTATCGGGCGGAAGAATGCGTGCCACGTTATCGGGCAGTCCGCCGCCTGTGATGTTGGCCAATCCGTGGATCGCGGTGGGTGCGGTTGTCGCGAGCAGTGAGCGAATCGGTTTCGCATACAATCGCGTGGGGATCAGCAATTCTTCGCCCACGGTTTTGCCCAACTCAGGCACCACATCGGTTACGCTCAGAGCTGCTGCTTCGAATACCAGTTTCCGCACCAGGCTGTAGCCGTTCGAGTGGATGCCACTGGAAGCCAAACCGATGACCACATCGCCCGTGCGAATCGCTTTGCCATCAATGATGTGGTCACGCTCCACGACACCGGCGGCGAACCCCGCAAGGTCGAAATCGCCTGGCTGGTAGAAGTCTGGCAGGATTGCGGTTTCCCCGCCAACCAGCGAACAACCCGACTCCAGGCACCCATCGCTAATCCCCTGCAAGAGCGCCTTGCTGAGTTCCGGGTCATCCTTCGGCATCGCCAAATAGTCCAGGAAAACAAGCGGTTCGCCGCCGGTGCAAATGAGATCGTTCACCGACATGCCAACGAGATCGATGCCCACGGTATCGAACTTCTTCATGAGCGCCGCAATCTTGAGTTTGCTGCCCACGCCATCGGTGCAAGTGACGAGCACCGGGTGGCGATAGCGGCCATCGGGGCTGAGGTCGAAGAGGCTCGCAAAGCCGCCCACACCCTTGCCGCCAGAACGTGGCGGGAAGGGTGGAGGAATCACGCGATTGTCGTGTGTGCGGGCCAGCAACGGCTGGATGCCGGCGATCGTCTCCTCGTACTTGCCGAGGTCGAGGCCCGCCTTCTTGTAATCCCACTGCTCGGACATCACAACTCCCCTGCACGCCACGAAGCGATAGGGGAGTTGTATTCACACGAGCAGCAACCGGGCGACAGACACCGGTTCTGCTACGAAAGTGGGTTCTCAACTCGGCCCATGAACAGGATGGTGCCACGCGTCACGTCACGGATCAGGAACAGGAACGGTTCATCCGCGTAGAACACCGGCGGCCCGGACAGCGGTACCATCGTTTCAGCGGTTGCGGCTACCGCTTCGGTCCCTTCCTCGTTCACCTTGACGAAGGCCTTGTGAGAAACATGATCGATGGAGCCGGGCGATTGGGATGCCATGCCGGAGAAGTCAGCTGAACCGAAAGCATCGGTCATCCCGAGTGCTATCAGGTGTTCGGGAAGTTCGAACCGCGACTCGAACTCGAATCGTGGGATGTGAACTTCGATCTCGGATCGGTCCTTCAACTGATTCAACAACGTGGCCAACTTTTCTGGGGTGAGTTGCTGTTCAAACTCGGCTAACCCCTGGCGGACATCCTGTGGCATGAGGACCACCATTGACAACTCACCAGTCCGATACGGCAACTCCACCGCCCAAAGTCGGCCCTTGAAGCCCCCGGCGACTCCACATTTCGCCTTGGTATACATCATCGGAACCTGCACATTTGAACCGTCGGAGAGGTGGAACGGTGCATCGCGCGTTTTTCCCGGGGTAAACTCGGTCGCCCATTTCCCCTTGAAGTAGATGGCATTCGTCAACACCATCGTCGTGCCAGGGGTGATTTGTCCTGGCTGCAGCAAGTCCTTGATCCGATTGTTCGTCTTGTCTTCAGCCCAACGATTGATCCGCTGACGCTCGCAATCGGGGTTCGCGGCAAAGTCGGCTTCCTGTAAGCCGGTTCCGAATCGTTCGCTCTGGAGCGCAACGAACTCGGGCTTCCAACCGAGACTCTTGTGGCCCCAAATGGCATTGGCAACGGAGAGTTCGTAGCCGCGCCGAGGAGTGGCGTAGTAGCGCCCGAGATCGCCAGCAGCGAGGAGTTTGTTGTCGTCGGGGAGTTGCAGCACCTTCAGCATTTGCTCGCGTGTGGTGCCGCGTGCCCCCACAGCGGTCATGGCCAGTGCGGTGTGAATGCTGTACGGCGAGAAGATCAGATTCCCCTTTGTTTCGCGGAGTTTGGCATACAGATCGAGGGCAAACCGGTTATTCGCGTCCGCGACGGTCTGCATATCGTCGGTCCAGGGCGGCGGGGCAGCATTCGTACCCCACAGGAACCAGCCTCCAACTCCGACGCCCACCAATGATGCAATGAGACCGACCATGATCAATCGTCGGCGCATGACAGACCTCCTGCGAGAGGATCAGACACGGGTTAAGACAGGCAGCGCGATAATCGAAAACAGTACTTATGGACATTAATCACGAGCATGTTCGGTCGATAATCGCTAATGAATGCTCGACAATCAAGTTGTTTCGTTCTGGATCTCAAAATGAATCCGTTTCCAGAGAAATCGACAGGGGGATTTCGCGAGGCGGTTGCGCTGTGGGGCGGCCGCTCATCCGACTTTGGCCGATTCGGAACCACCCTCGCCGCTGAGTTCGTGTAATTTTTTCGCGATGGGTGAGAGTTTCATTGTTCCGAAGGAGCCTTCATAACGCTGTGCTTTG
>JBGSLF010000188.1:0-3276 GCA_041740855.1 Gemmata sp. | reverse complement strand
GCGAGCCGGAGTGCGTGAACACTTGGGTTTGTTGCTTTGCGCTGATTTCCTGTATGTAGACTCGCAGTGACGCTGTTAGCTTGGTAACGCACAGCTAAACGTCCGAACAGTCGTGTGGTTAGGCAGATTCCGGTTTCTGTTTAATTAGTAGTTCAGCGGCCGAGGGCTTCCGAGTGGTGATGCCAACCCTGATCCTGACGCCGCGTTTCACCGAGGACGCCCAAGCCCTGTGGCGGGCCGCCGGTCAACTCGGTTGGCATGTTGAGCGGTTGACGAGTTGGCGTATCCCTGATGAGTTGCGCACTGTCTACGATCCCGTCCTGTACTTGGAGGCGATGTTCGGGCCGACTCTCGCGGAGCAGTTAGGGTTGCGACTGCTTGAACCGGCCATCGATTGGTTGCCATGTTTGCCGGAGGAGTTCCGAAAGCGGTGGGTGTCGCTGATGCCACTACGTATCGCCCGACAACTTGCCGGGCCGGCGTTCATCAAGCCGCCGAACGACAAGAGCTTTCCCGCCCGAGTGTATGCGGGCGCAGAGTTGCCGGAAGGGTACGACGAGGATTCGCCAGTATTGGTGGCAGAGGTCGTCCGTTGGGAGGTGGAGTTCCGCTGCTTCGTTCTCGATCGTCAGTCCCGTACGCTTTCAGTGTACTTGCGGGACGGTGAGCTTCAGCGCGAGCAGGGGTTTGCGGCAACCGAGTCGGAGCTGGTCGAGGCGGAGTCGGTCGTGCGAGGCGTCCTTGCGGATGCGCGGGTAGATCTCCCGCGTGCGGCGGTGCTGGATGTCGGGGTCATCGCGGGTCGAGGTTGGGCCGTCGTCGAGCAGAACGCCGCCTGGGGTTCAGGCATCTACGGGTGTGACCCTGTGCGAGTGTTGGAGGTGCTTCGGCACGCGGCGGTCCCGTCCGAACCGCTCTCATGTCCAACCGAGTTGAATCAAGGGGAAGATTCCGGGGCGGGCTGAACGCCCGTCATGAAGCCCATCGAAGCCCGAGTAACTCGCATTCGCACACAAAGAGAACCCAGGCCGCTTGGCCTGGGCTGATGTAACGCGTGCCTTCAGCCCGCGTAATCACCGGTGAAGGTCCGAAGGACCGACCTTCCTTAGCCCCGGCCATTGGCCGGGGTGTGCTTCGCGCAGTTCGGGTTGACGTGGCAACCGGGGTAAGTCATGAGTGAGGGTTCGTGATGTCTCGGGGACTGCAGGGAGGCTGTCCGGATGTTGTCGTATCAAAAGCCCATGCGCGTGCGGACGCAGCCTGCCATCACGGCCTACGGCCTGCAACTTCCATTCAAAGCAAGCATTGTGCCGAAACTTGCTGCGGCGTTGATCGCAGTTTCCACCCTCGCATCGCTCGCTTATATCTGGTGCGGTGGGCCGCTCGCCCTTTCCCCGGATGAAGCACATTACTGGGATTGGTCCCGCCATCTCGACTGGAGTTACTACAGCAAAGGCCCGCTTGTTGCCTGGCTCATGCGCGCGAGTTGCGAATTGCTTGGGCCGCTGAGCATCGCGCTCACCGGCGATTTGGCGGCTGCGGTGCGAACGCCCACGTTGCTTTGCCACGCGGCCCTTCTTACGGGTTGGTATGTCCTTTCGGCCGGTATCTTCCGCTCGCCGCTGTTCGGGCTGGCCGTCGTTGCGTTCGCGGCATTGTTGCCACTGGTGCGGGCCGGTTCGATCCTGATGACCATCGACCCGCCACTGCTGGCGTGCTGGTGTTGGGCGTTAATCTGCGTCTGGAAAGCCTTGGAGAGTGAACGTGTTGCGTGGTGGATCGGTGCCGCGTTGCTGACAACCGTTGGCATCCTGGCGAAGTACACCATGCTGTTGTTCCCGGCCGCGGTCGTTGGCTATCTCCTGTTTCATCGCCGAGCGGAGTTTCGCCGTCCGGGCATCTGGTTATTGCTCGCGGGCGCGGTGCTGGGCTGGGTGCCGGTGATCGCATGGAACGCCGCACACGATTGGGTTTCCTTTCGCCATGTGTTTCAGCAAGTGGGTTTGGGGAAGAAGCCGGAACATGGGATTCGGTGGGACGGCTTGGCACACTACGCGTTGGGACAGTTTGGCATGATGTTTGGGCTATGGCTGGTGGCATTCCTGGGCGGAGCCTGGCGCTTTCGGCCCCAGCGCGAAACCGATACGGGAATTCGGCTGTTATGGTGGGTATCGGTGCCGGTGTGGTTGCTCTTTCTGGTGGCGAGTCTGAAGAAGCCGGGGCAAGCGAATTGGCCCGCACCCGCGTATGTTGGTGGCTTCGTGTTGGCGGTGGCGTGGTGCCTTGAACGCGTGCGTGGCTCGGAAACGCGATGGGCGGCAACCGGTCTGGTGCTCACCATTGCGAGTGGGTTGATTGTTACGATGTTGTTGCACTTCCCGGGTCTGTTTCGCCCCACGATTGCACGAATCTGCCCAGAACCCACCGTGGCGAAACCGTTTCCGGTTCGGCTGATGGACGTTACCGCGCGTGTGTCGGGATGGAAGGAACTCGCTGGCGAAGTCGATCAGATTCGCGACCGCATTCGCCGGGAAACCGGTCAGGAACCGGTGCTGGCTGGAACGTACTGGACGGTGCCGGGCGTGATCGGCTGTTACTGCCAGGGGCAACCGCAAGTCTATGCGATTGGCGTTGCGAATGGGTCTGATCGCTACAGTCAGTACGATTTATGGCGGCCAAATCCGGTCGCCGATGCGCAAGCCTTTCGCGGTCGCACGTTCATCATCGTCGGGGATATCGGCCCTGGGGCGGCGGCGGCGTTTGACAGGCTGGAGCCAGCGATGCGTGTGGTTCATTCTCCCGCGGGCGTTCCGGTTGCGGCCTGGGCAGTTTGGGTAGGCCACGGCTTCCGCGGATTCGACCACGCTCAATCCCAGATGGGCGAGACCCATTACTAATTCAAGCAATTACTCGGATACAGGGAACGGTGTTTTGTGGAAAGTTGGACCGTATCATGCGCGAGTTGCGGCTTTCAATGGAAGCTGGTCGGGAACTATTCGCACTATGAGGGGCAAGCGGTAGAGTCGCGGCCATGCCCCGGGTGCGGGGGCTACACGCTTGTGTGTCGCGATACGCGCACAGAAAGCCGCACGAAACGCACCGCACCGGGAACACGCTCATTCGCACGGCAAGCCGGCTGAGTGACTGTCCCATAAGGGGTGGTTGGGGTGGATAAAATGGCTCATGAGAAGCCAATCCTACCCCAGCGACCTCACCGACGAGCAGTGGGCGTTGATCGAGCCACACATCCCCGTCTACCCCGGCGGGCGTCCCCGC
>JBGSLF010000187.1:0-16029 GCA_041740855.1 Gemmata sp. | reverse complement strand
GCGGGGACGCCCGCCGGGGTAGACGGGGATGTGTGGCTCGATCAACGCCCACTGCTCGTCGGTGAGGTCGCTGGGGTAGGATTGGCTTCTCATGAGCCATTTTATCCACCCCAACCACCCCTTATGGGACAGTCACTTAGCCGTTGTCTCGCTATTCGCATTCTCGCATGTAACGAATGCTCTCTTTGGCGATGGTGTCTGGGTCCGGTGAATAGTCGAACACTTCAACCGAGGTCCAGCCGGGATAATTCACGTCGCGAAGTGCTTGAAATATAGGTTTGAAGTCCGTTTCGCCAAAGCCAGGACCGCGCTTGTTGGGATCGTTGGCATGGAAATGGTGAAAGTACTCGCGATTCGCCCGAATGATGTCTGGCACAGGCGTCGATTCGCTCGACATCGCTTTGACATCAAGGTGCAACTTCACGAACGGGTGGCTAATTCTCCGGCACAGGGCCGCACCTTCAGCCGCAGTGTTCATGTAGTTTGTCTCGGCCGTCGTGAGTGGCTCCAGGCAGAGATAGACGCGGCTTTGTTCAAGTGCGGGCAAGCAATGAGAAAGTGTGTCGAGGAGAAAATCGTCCGCTTGATCGCGCGTGTAGCCTTCGGGAATATTCCTTTGAAAGGGCGAACCAAACACCAGGATATCGCCTCCCAGATCTGCAGCTGCGGTTGCCATCTCCGCGAGGTACTCGCCCGTGCGTTTGCGAATTACGGGGTCGGCCGATGTGACATGGAAGCCTTCTGTTTTCGCCAGCAACCAATGCAAGCCAATAATGCGAACGCCTGCGGCTTCTGCTTGTCGGCGCAGTTCCGAGCGACGGGCGGCTGTCACATCTGTGATGCGTGGGGCCAGTGTGAATGGTGCCATTTCCAGGCCGGTATATCCCAGCTCAACAATGCGCGAGCAAACACGTGAATGCTCCCAACCCTCGAATGTCTCATTGCAAATAGCGTAGTTCATGGCAGGGTGATTTCTTGGGGAGGGGTAGTTGGCGCTTTGGGATCAATCAGCGTAAGTTTCACTTTATCCAGATTGCGTGCCGCTTTGTAGAACTCGGCGGGGCTTGAAATCGCGTTCCCGTTCACGCGTGTCACGACCCATTTGGTTGGCGGTTCACCCAGAGCATTGAGTTGCTTTTCTGCGGGTGAGTTGGGAACGATCTCCCGAATGCTAACACCCGCAGGAATAAAGTCTTGCTGAGCCAAAAGGCTACCATAATCGACACTCAAACCAAAGACGGGCTGTGGTCGTTGCGATGCGATGAACGGCAAGTCGTGCTTCAATTTGGCCAGGGTGACGGTCACATCCATCGGCCGCCGGTTTCGGATCAACGAAACGGTGATTTTCGATCCGGCCAGTGCCGAGCCGACGTTGAGGAGGAGATCTTCGAACGATTCCACCGGAATGCCATCGATTCGTGTGATGACATCTCCGCGAATGATGCCCGCGTTTGCCGCCGGTCCTCCAGAGATGGGCACAACGGAGCGTGCATCCAGGTTAAAATCTTCTCGCAAGTCTGCGGGGCGAACACCCAGGAAGCCGTATTCCACTTCCTCGCCACGAGAAAGCACATCGCTGATTCGGCGAAAATTGGTATCAGTCGGAACTGCATATCCCGGTCCCACTTCATTCCCCCAAGCAACCGCAGCAGAGTTCGTCAGCCCAATCAACTCACCATCCAGATTCAGGAGTACGCCTCCCGTCATGCCCGAGTTGAGTCCACCCGGATTGCCGGCTCCAAACTTCAGATCATACTCGAGAAGGGAACCGTATTCGGTGTATCTTCGCCCTGCGGTGAGTTCGTTCTTGCGGGCCGGTTTATACCGAAGGTTGGTAATACTGCCAAAGACAGCCGATGGGCGATCCAGCCCAAATGTCGAAGAATAGGGGTTCGACATGTGAACGCAGAGCTTTCCGGAGAACACGTTCGGTTTTCGGTCTGCATCTCCCATCATTTGCGTAGCGACAAACTTGATAGCCGATAACTTCTCAGGTGGAGATTGCAGTTTCAGAATAGCAATATCGGCACGTGCATCAGCGGCGTGTATGTCTGCATAGGAACCAGATCCGCCAGGAAGAAAGACGTACACTTTTTTCGCACCATCAACGACATGATAAGGTGTTAATACATATCCCTGCGAATCAATCACCACTCCGCCGGCATATCCATGATTCGGAATCTCTTTGATATCGGAAAGGTCGAGTGCTTTCGCAAGTGCGGCTCGCTCGGGGCTTGGGTCGGCTTTGAGAAATTCTTTCGGGTCAAAGCCGCCGAGTTTTCCAGCTTTTTCTGCTTGATCTGGCGACGGGTAATTGTCGGAGCGAGACACCACGATGGTTGCGATGGCTGGCCCAGCAGAAGTGGTAACATCCTTGATCTGACCTTCGATGGCCGCCAATAGTTCCCGGCGAGTTGGTTCTGCCCCAATTGTAATCGCCGTACAAAAAAAACTTGTTAATAGTATCACGCCAACTGCACGAGCTAATAACATTCTACTGCCTCAAATAACCAATGCGATTATGTTAATATATTATCGTATTGCACAACCTATTTATTACAAAGTAACTCGCAGTCGGTGCGTCACGCCAGAGGTAGATTTCGTTCGACTCGAGAGAGTTCATCGTGCAATACTTTAACGGCCTGTGTCGTCGAGTTTACCATACCACTACCAAGCGTCTCAATGAATTCGCACGAGGCATAGCTTGTGGCCATTTGATTGTACTGTTCGATCCACTTCGTACGCACGGGAAGTGCAACTGGATCGATGGGCCAAGTGCCACGCGGCCGAATGTGGGTCTTCATTCCGATTCGCCACGGTTTCGGACTCACCCGAGCGCGAAAGCAATGCTGCCTCAGGCACATCTGTGCGTAAAGCGGATCTGCATTTAATGCATTGAAGCACTCGGCAACCTCCGCTTCCGCAGGATCAAATGTGCGGTGCATTACCAAGACCCGGAAGCCACGAGGTGTGCGATAGAGCCGCAGATTCCACTCGGGTTTCGACTCCAGGAATGCGTTGATTCGTGCACGTGTATGTTGTGCGGGATTGCCGTGCAGAAAGGTGTTGATCGAGTAGATGAGTTGAACCACCATGCCACTTAAAAACATGATTCCCGCAGCGACAAAATATGCGAAACAGGATTTTTGCGTTATAAGGACACCAAGCGCAAGAATAACGCCGATACCCATTACGGAACACCACACCGCAATATTGTTCTCGGTATCGAGATCGATATCCACAAAGAGAACGTTGGGCGTGTTAAGGCATAATGCCCCATAGGAATTCCGCGTGATGACCGTATCCCCATGACGGCTAACAATCTCTTCCCGGATGGGCACACCTTCGGCACCGTTATAGGCAACTTTCGGCTCGCGTCTGGGTGATGGTATTCCGCGTGCGACTTGCTCGAAGGCTTCTTTCGCGCGGGTGTTTGCGAGTTGTTGGGCATCTTCTTGACTTGACTCGGACCAGCCGAATCGCTTAACTGTGACCTGTTTGGTTCCGATCTTCCCGGCGATGCGTGCCTCGGCCCAATATCGTGGCACGATCATGGTGATAATTCCTCCGCAAGTTCAGTTGTTCAGCTCAGGCCTTTAGCCGCTTCGATATAAGCCGCGAAATTCGCTACGGGAGTTCCCTTATCGACGCCGTGGTTCAAGTTGAGGATGTGGCGTTGGCGTCCGCCAGCCGCAACACATGCTCGCACGGCATCTCGCACTTGCTCAGGAGTTCCGGTTCGCAGAATCTCCTCATCGACATTCCCCTGAAAAACTAGATGGGGATAATCTTTGCGAGCCGCAGCGAGGTCGTGCGAAGTCCCAAGACTAATCACTTCGGCACCACTGGCGCACATCCGATCAAGGTATGGCCCTTCTTTAACGAAGAGTATCCGCGGGATTCCTGCCGCTTCTGCGAGAATGCGTTGATGGTAGCTCTGTGCCCAGACTTCGTACTCGCTTGGGGTCAGCATTCCGGCCCACGAATCGAAGAGTTGGTAAACATCCGCACCATCGCCGATCAGAGTGCGCAGAAAGCCAACGGTTGCAATCGATAACTTTTCAAGCAGACCGTTCCATACCGCGGAGTTCTCAGCCGCGAACTGCCGTGTCGCTTCCACATCCTTGCCGGTGCCAATGCAATAAGTTGCAACGGTGAAGGGAGCACCCGCAAACACCAGTACGGGAAGTTCTCCCTGCAATTCGGCTTTCACACGGCCTAAGAGTTGGCGAATGTGCGAGTAAGTTTCAGGAGCCGGATTCGGATCGAGACGATCAAGATCCGCCAGTGTGCGAATGGGTTGATCGGGTACGGGGCCGGCACCGGGCTTCAAATCAAAGGGAAGTCCCATTGCGATGGGAAGTGTGGTGATGTCGTAGAAAAGAATGATGCCATCCACGCCGAACCGCTTCGGACAGAGCGAGGCTCGTGTGGAAGCTTCCACATCTTCGGAGAAGGCGTAGAAATTTTTCCCCTGGCGAACATTCCGGAATTCCGGATCCCATCTTCCCGCCTGCCGCATCGCCCAAACAGGTGCTCGCTCAACCGGCTCGCCACGGGCGGCACGCACCAGTAAATGTTTCGACTCCTCACCCATCGCTTTTTTCTTCCGTTTGATCGCAACGCGAACGATCGACTTTCCACTCTGCTTCGCGCTGCTGTGGGTCGTTGCTGGTTACGCACAGTGGTTTAGTTCCAACATACAAAGTGGCGATGCCGAAGGTGAGCGGTTCGAATTTCACATTCGTGAGGCCGGCATTGGTCAGCTTGGCTGCAAGGGCTTCATAATCCGGGAATTTGAGTACGCTCTCGGGAAGATACCGATACGCGCTTTCGCGATTTCGCGAGATGAGTTGCCCGATCAGTGGCAGCACATAGCGGAAGTACCATTGATACAGTCGCCCAAATAACCAGTGTCGCGGCCGCGAAAACTCGAGCACCGCCACGCGGCCTCCGGGCTTAACCACACGCACGATTTCAGCCAGTCCCTGATCAGGATCTGTGATGTTGCGCAGGCCAAAGGCAATGCTCGCCAACTGGAAGGTGTTCGAAGCGAACGGGAGAGCCTGTGCGTCAGACTCAATGAATTGAACGCGGTCGTTGGTTCCGGCCGTGGTCGCTTTTTTCGCGGCTCTCACCAGCATTTCGTGACAGAAATCCACACCCACGATCGGAACGGTTGCTTTCGCGGCTCGATCGTACGCGAATGCCAGATCGCCCGTGCCGGTGCATACATCAAGGATCGGCCCAGACTCGGCGGGGCCAGGTGGAACGAGTTGCGAGGTTTTCCTCCGCCAGCGCTTGTCGATGTTGAGGCTCAACAAGTGGTTTAATAGGTCATAGCAGGGAGCAATTTGATTGAACATTCGCTGGATGCGAATTTCGCGTCGGTCGAGGAGTTCACTTGCCACGTTCAGTTCCAGTTTGGCGGGCACGAACGACATTCAGACTATAAGTGGAACCGTGTTCTGGCCGCTGAGATAACGCGGAGTCGTCATGCTCGAAAGCAACAGTTTTGCTATCCAGGAACGAAAGAAGATGATTTCCGCAGCCCAGACGTGCGACATCCGCGATGGCGATACCGGTGAACTAATCGGGCATGCAACCGAGAAACTCGACGTAGTCAATCAGTGGCTACGCTGGTTGATGAGTAAGCAACTGTTGCCAACCGTTATTGAAGTCCGAGAGAAGCCGGACGATTCGCTTCTGTTTACTCTGAACCGCAGAAGGTACTTGTTCCGATCCCACATTGATGTTCGAGACGCACAAGGAAACCAAATTGGCATTCTCAAGAGTAATAACGCAACCATCGGCGGTGGTTTTCGACTCTTCAACAAAGCGGGGAAACCATTCGCCCAGGTGGAAGGGAGCATGCAGGGCTTCGATTACCGTATTATGGCTTCGGAGGGGCGTGTTGAACTTGGACGTGTGGCCAAGCGAATCGAGGGCGAAGCGGCGCTTGCCCGCGAACCGCTTTTCGCTTCAGATAGTTACTTCTTGACGATTAGCCCGGAACTCGCCGATGAACCGCTTGCGAAGATGTTGTTGCTCGCCGCGACGCTCTCGGTGGGTCTGACTTACAAGTCGGAATCAAATGGAGTGATGGGTTCGGGTGTGGAAGGTTGATCCGCTATTGTCTTGGGCCAACCTCACTTCTTCTTCTTCTTGGCTGTCTTGTCTTCCTTCTTCGCTGCGTCCTTCTCTGGGTCCGTAAGTTTGGGCTTGGTTACTGCGGGTGCAACGGGTGATGGACCAACAACAAACCCCAGACTTTTCAGTTTGGGAGCAAGTTTGTCGGCTTCCGCAACGGCCTCGGCAGAGTCCACTTTTGCCGCCGCAATGGCGGAATACCAGAACCGTTCCCGATCGCGGGTGGCAAGTTGCACGGGATCCGCACCGTAGTCACGCACCAACTCCGTATCGAATCGCAGCGCTCTCAATTCGGTCGCCAATGCCCGCCAAGTCAGACCTGAGGACACCACCGTGCCATCTAAGCGAGTAATGGTTCGTCCAATTGCGATGTGGAGAAGGCCGCGGAAGTTGCCGGTGAGTAAGCCCGCATCTCGGGCAGAGGTGAGGAGTTCTCGGATCGCATCCATTCCGTGACTCCCTTCCATCGCTGCGCTGTAGTCACGCCTTTGATCGCGGGTAACGATCCGGGCGGCCCCTACAACCACACCGGTCGGAATAGTCATATGTACTTCGCCCATTTTACCAACAATTCGGGTTTACTCCAAACCCACTATACCTCCAGTTTTCGACCGAAACGGATCGGTCAATTACTTCATTAAGGTCAGAAGCCATTCCACGACGCTCGCAAACGATGCCTTCCAACGCCTGTCGCGGTCGCGGGGGTTACACCGATCCGGTTAGACCACCACTCACGACTCTGTGGCGAGTCCGGCTTTGAGCATTCTGGTGGCGAATTCGGGATCATCCGCAGTGGTAACGGCCGCACTTACTGCGATGCGTCTGGCTCCCGCAGCCAGTACTTCACCGATGTTCGCAGTATTGATGCCACCTAAAGCGAATGCTGGCAGTGATGTCTGTTGAGTTGCGGCGCGAACAAAGTCCAGTCCGGGGAAGTGGTCGAACACCTTGGTTGCGGAAGGGAAAACCGGGCCGATGCCAATATAATCGGCTCCGTCGAGTATCGCGCTTTGCACTTGCTCGACGCTGTGCGTGCTGACGCCAATCAAAGCATCCGGCCCCACGATGCGGCGAGCTTCTGCGATCGAAAGATCGTCCTGCCCTAAATGCACACCATCTGCTTCCACCAGCCGTGCGATATCCGCTCGATCATTGATAATCAGAAGGACGCCGGCTTCGCGCGTCCAACGCCGCATATTTTTGGCCCGTTCATGAAGCTCTCGATCCGGGAGATCTTTCTCCCGCAACTGCACGATATCCGCGCCGCCAGCCGCAATTTGTTCGATCATCCAATCGAGCGACGCCGAACATTGCGAGCCGGTAAGCAACACGTAAAGATTCGACTGGCGAAGTTTTTCGTGGTTCCGTCCAATCGGTGAAATGGCTCGTTCGAGTGTGTACGAACGATAGCGAATGCTTTCGAGTTGTCGGCTCAACTCTGGCTCGAGGATTTTCCCATACTCTTCTAAGCTTCGTAGGGACTCCTGCAATCGTTTTAGATTAACGATTGCTACGTGCCCTGGGGTGTCACGCAGATATTCGCCCGTGGTCGTCACGCTTGTGCCAACATCATGAATTGTGTCTCGCGATGCGAGTAGTAAGTGGGCGGGAAGGCGTTGGCTGGCCTCCGCGAGAGCATGACGCAGTTCCTTGAACTCCTGCGTCAATAGGCGGTCATCCAGGCCGAAGCGGCAATAATCTTCCAGCACGCGCGTGGCTTCTCGCGCGCGGTTGAAGTTGGCATCCAGAATCCGTGAGGCAACGATTTCACCGGTAATATCCGGGCCGGAAAAGACCGTGAGGTTATGACTGGTCTCGGGAGCAGGCGTGAATTCCACACGCTCCGTTCGCACCACGCTATTCGTCATAATGGCTTGGAGCTGGTCCACACGGAGGCCGATCTCGCTGACAGATTGTTCGAACTCGGGGTTCGCCTTTATGCTCACAAGCATGAAGGCATCCGTGAGGAATTCCGGGTCTTGGCGATGGGTGATGGACCAATTACGAGCCGCAGTAAATAGCGAAGTTTCTGTTGGCATCTCAGCAGAATTGCCGAGTTCGCACAGGGCTGCCCGCACTGATTCCAGGGACAACCCTGCCCGCTCCAGGAGCAACGCCGGCCGTCCTTCGTCCTCATCCAGTAGGGCAAGAATTAGATGAGAGAGCCGAACAATGGGCGAATCAAGCTTTTGTGCCCAAACAGACGCGGCGGCGACGGCACGTTCGACTCCGGGACTCATCTGATGCACGACCGCCCCCGTCTGATGCGAATTAATGGACCACGCGTTACAGGCGTAACACGTGGTACTGCCTACTCGAGATTCTACGTTTCGTCTTGCGTGTCGGTTGAGAGCCGCGTGGGATGGGTCGATGAAGGAGTTAGTAGTTTGTATTCGCACGCACCCCGACCCAATCCGTCGGGAGGAACCTTCCGATGCAGCTGATTTCGAAGCGAATTCTGTATATCACCCTCTTGGGCGCATGGGTGACTGCTCCTGTTTCAGGGGCAGACATGGAACCGACAATTCCGTTGCCCAATGCACCAATCGAGCTGCCTGTGATTCCGCAAGTGCCAAGTGTACCGCTGGCGTTGCCAACGGCACCTGCCATGGCGATACCGCTCAGCTCACGCCCGCTTCAGAATGAGCCTAAAGACAAAGATCCGGAGAAGGATGATAAAGACAAGGATGATAAAGTTGAAGATATCATTCCTGTCATCGAGTCTGGCCCGCTGCTTTCACTCGGAGAGTGCATTGCTATTGCGCTCGAGCGGCAGCCTTCTCTCAAAGCAGCGAGAGCCAGTTCATCCGCCACCACAGTCGGTTACGAGTCGCTTCTGAAGATTGGTAAAGTTGGAAACCTACTGAGTCCAGACCTAGACATCCGTAAACAGCAAGCACAGCAGGGGCTACTTGCAGCCTGTGCAGAGATTCAGAAAGCGCAAAACGAGATTCTTCAGGATGTTACCCGTCTGTACTATTCCGTAGTGTATGCGAAACAACAGGAATTGATCGGTGCGGATGTGGCGGGTCAGCTTAAGGAATTGATCGCCATTGCATGGAAGTTACTTGAAGACACTCCCAATCCAAAAGATCTCGAAGGTTTGACTAAGGGGAAGATTCTGGCAATGGAGAGTGGGCTTCTCATTGTTCAGCAAAAGATCGCTGAAGCGAGAATTGGCCGGCTGCGAGCGATAGCCGCACTTCGTCAGGTGATGGCCGTAAACGATCAAGAGTTTACTTTCCAGGTAAAAGACGTAGAATTGCCACTCATGGCGCAAAAAGTGCCGGTAACCAAAGAGTTGGTTGTCCAGCAGGCGCTTTGTCGCCGACCGGAACTTGCACTTGCGGCAGCCGGGGTTGATGCGTTCCGGCTTGAAGTATATGCACAAGCTAAGATACCATTTCGCAAGGTTGTGCCAACTTTCGCCTCAGGTTCGGATCTGCACGCAAAGGATATTCCACAAGCTGATCGCGGTAAAGATTACCGCCCAGGTGGGATATCGCCGGAACTTCCTCCCCAGTTAGTGGGAAGTAAGTTCGATCGCGTCCGACGTGCGATGGAATTCAGCCAAAGGGCGGACGCGGTATTCGATAGTGCACGTAGTCTCATTACTCTTGAAGCTGAGAACGGTTATTTGGAGTTGCTATTTGCAACTCAAAAGCTGAAATATCAGAAGAAGAATCTAGAACTCGCGCTGGATATTCAAAAAACCGCACGAGAACAGGCTCCAAACACCAAGGATAAAAGCATCACAGTACAAGCAGAAGTGTTTGCAGCTAAGGCTCAGTCGGATTATGTTGAAGCGGTTTTCCAGCACCTTTTGGCTCTTTCAGCTCTTGAGCGGATCACTGCCGGCGGCATCTCCCCAGCTTTTCCGGGGCGATGACAGTTAGATTGGGTGTAATAACCGAACGATCTTACCAAAGGGGTGCGCTTGTGGTCCGTGTGTATAGTGTCATAGCATTCGTGGCAGCAGTCCTTTTCGCCGGCCAGGAGGCCCAAGCACAGGATCGCTTGCCCGAACTTAAAATCGGCTTGGCCAAACCGATGTTCAAAGACGTTCCTGCAGCAATGGTTAATGCCGCTGCCAGGCCGTTTCAAACGATGATTCAAGACAAAGCAGGTGTTAAAGGCACGGTGGAAGTGGTTTCGGATTACAAATCGCTCGCAGAGGGCTTACGAACCGGAACGATCGACATTGGCGTGTTTCACGGCTTCGAATATGCTTGGGTTAAAGATATCCCCAATCTTGTACCCCTCGTGACCACGGTCCCGAACTGTGGCAAGGTTCAGGCTTGCTTGGTCGTGCACAAAAATTCCAAGGCGAAAAGCCCTACAGATCTCAAAGGCGCTTGCGTCATCCTTCCAAAAGGCTCGAAAGCCCACTGCTATATGTATCTCGATCATCTTCGGGATAAAGTTCCCGCAGGCGACTGTTGCCCTGCGATTGCCGCAGGGATGACACCAGAAGAAGCACTTGCTGAAGTCGCAACCGAAAGTGCTGATGCGGCGCTCGTTGATGTTTCCGCACTTATTGCGTTGAAGAACAATCTTCCCGGCTGCTATAAGCAACTCCGCGTTTTAGCAGAGTCCAATCTATTGCCAACAGCTGTGGTGGTTTACCGTAAAGAATCGATTACCGCTGCAACCGCGGCGCGGATTCGGACGGGTTTAATCGATTGCGTCAACACGCACATCGGCAAAATGTTTGCATTGTTCTGGCAACTCAAGGGCTTTGCTGATGTGGACGTTGCTTACACCACACTGTTGGAATCATCATTAAAGACATACCCCGCCCCAGTAAAAAAATAACACATGAGCTTTGCAACGAGGCGTCATTTCCTATCGTCCTGAGCGCACCATCCTATGCACAACCCCCGTTTATCGGGGGTTGTGGCGCGCTTGGAGTTCCATAATGAAGATGAGATAAGAAAGACTCTCAGGTGATTTATATTCATATGTTCAGTAAATCTGAGATTGCCTTCGTGGCACTGAATACTTATTGTCATGAGGTTTGTGATTGAGATTTCTCCTACTTAAGTTTTGTACATAAGTATGCGAACTTGTTTGGACTTGGGGTTCTAAATGGCAGAGACAATTGAAACTCGACCCATTGCGACAGAGGTTCGTGAGCGATTTCTTAACTACGCGTTATCCGTCGTGAAAAGTCGAGCGTTACCTGATGTCCGTGATGGACTCAAACCCGTGCAACGGCGAATTCTCTACGCCATGTATCACGATTTGAATCTCACCTTCGATCGCAAGGCGCTGAAGTGTGCCAAGATAGTTGGCGATGTGATGGGCAATTACCACCCGCACGGCGACGGCGCACTTTATGAAGCCCTGGTTCGGATGGCCCAATCATGGGTGTTACGTGTTCCACTCGTTCACGGGCAAGGCAACTTCGGATCTGTCGATGGCGATCCACCAGCCGCCTATCGCTATACGGAAGCCAAGCTTACCCGTGCCGCTGAGATGCTCCTTGGGGAACTCGATCAGGAAACGGTTGATCTCGTACCAAACTACGACGGCACGCGACGCCAGCCGGCTGTGTTGCCCGCGCAATATCCCAACTTGTTAGTCAACGGTACATCGGGAATTGCCGTTGGTATGGCGACCAATATTCCGCCGCACAATTTGGCGGAGGTATTGCGTGCCTGCATCGTTCTGATTGAGAATCCGGATGCCACAATCGCAGTTCTTATGGAAAAAATCAAAGGGCCAGATTTCCCACTTGGGGGAAAGATCATAACTGATCGCCCCACCTTACGCCGTATCTACGAAGAAGGTAGTGGCAGCATTAAGGTGCAAGGTGAATGGCAAGAAGAAAAACTCGACAACAAAGGTCGCACGCAGATTGTGGTGAACTCGATTCCTTATGGCGTGGACAAGGGTGAGTTGGAGCAGGCTATTGGTCGAATAATCGACGAACGCCGGTTGCCACAATTGCTTGGCCAGGCCAATGAGTCCAATGAGAAAGATGGCCTTCGTTTGGTACTAGAGGTGAAGCCGGGAACAGATCCCAATCTCATTATGGCGTATTTATACAAGCACACAGATCTACAGAAAAACTTCTCGTACAATATTACGGCATTGATACCGAACGAAAGAGGCACAGATTTGGTTCCGGCCGATGGCTTGAGTTTGAAGGACTTGATTCGCCACTTCCTTGATTTTCGTCTCATCACCGTGCGTCGTAGATTCGAATATCAACTGCGACAACTCAAGAGGCGCATTCACATACTGGAAGGTTTCGCGGTCATTTTTAATGCGCTGGATCGCGCTATCAAGATCATTCGAGAGAGTAGCGGTAAGCCCGATGCGGCTGAGAAACTAATCGCCGCGTTCAAACTCGATGAAGAGCAAGTCAACGCCATTCTCGACGCACAATTATACAAAATCGCACAGATGGAGATAAAGAAGATCTTGTTAGAGTTGGCAGAGAAGAAGAAGGAAGCTGAGCGAATCGAGTCAATACTCGCATCGCAGAAGAAACTATGGGGCATAGTCAAAGGGGAGCTTGAGTCGATCATCGAGAAGTTTCCAGAGCGACGCAAAACCCGTATGGCATCAGACGATGACGTGCTGACATTTGATGAAGAGGCGTATATTGTTCGCGAAAATACAAACGTAGTGTTAACACGCGATGGGATTATTAAACGCGTTGGTCGGTTGCAATCACTAGAATCGACACGTGTGAAGGAAGGGGATGAAGTCGTTGCAGTCATTCCCGGTAGCACATTAGATCACATCGTATTCTTTGCCGACGACGGCACAGCATATACCATGCGTATTAATGAGATACCCGCGACAACAGGTTATGGCGAACCCATCACAAAGTATTTCAAGTTTGCAGATGGTGTGAAAGTTATAGCTGCCATAACTACAGACCCACGCTTCACACCGCCAGCCGAAACTGGTGAAGGCGACGCCATTCGCGGGCCATTTCTGTTAGTTGCAACCCGTGCCGGTAACGTATTACAGATACCACTAAACAGTTTTCGTACTGAATCAACAAAAACGGGTCGTCGCTTCGTGAGACTTGAGCCTGCT
Organism: Gemmata sp.; assembly: GCA_041740855.1. Classification (GTDB taxonomy): domain Bacteria; phylum Planctomycetota; class Planctomycetia; order Gemmatales; family Gemmataceae; genus Gemmata. The sequence continues at coordinate 2,823 of JBGSLF010000187.1, read as the reverse complement.
GATAAAGTAACTCTGGTTGGTCTTGTTGGAGGAGCATCGAGCGTGATGCTCGCATCAGTGGGAGGCTACATAATACATTTTCCCATCGACGAAGTTGGTATTCTCTCGGGTCCTGGCAAGGGTGTCATTGGTATCAAGTTGGAGAAAGATGTATGTGTCGGTGGTATACTTGTTGGTGGCAGATTTGATAAACTCGTCCTCGAAACAGAGAACAATAAACTAAAGGAATTCGGCCCGGGTGCGATCAAAATAGGACCTCGTGCCCGTAAAGGAGATAAGCCACGTGAGCGAACAAAGTTCGTCCGAGTGGTGCCTGCGGCTATTGAGCTCATCAATTGGGATGAGGTTGAAGGTCGCAAACCAACCAGTCCCAAGCTGCATGTGGAGTCATGATTACTAAGATAGTAATCACCACATGTTTGAATGAAATTGGTAACTGACATAATGAATGTAAACTAACGTTGATCGCCAGAATACTACTGAACTCGGACTAGACCAGAGATAAACGCATAATGAGCGCTGTTCCCGCTACGAAAACTTCGGCATATCGAACTGAGGACATTCAAGTACTAGAAGGACTTGAGCCCGTTCGAAAGCGCCCCGCTATGTATATAGGTGGTGTGGACACCAAGGGGTTGCATCACCTTGCTTGGGAAATACTTGATAATTCTATTGACGAATACATTAATGGATTCGCGGATAGTATTACTGTTATCCTCCACAAGTCCGGTGCGGCGATTACGGTATCGGACAATGGCCGCGGAATACCTGTTGAGATACATCCGAAGCACAAAAAGAGTGGCTTGGAACTTGTCCTGACCGTGCTACACGCAGGTGGAAAGTTTGGAGAAACGGATAGCGGTTATATGCATTCTGGTGGCCTCCACGGCGTTGGTGCGTCTGTCGTTAATGCATTGTCCAAGAAACTCGTTGCCACAATCAAGCGAGATGGTTTCGAATACCAGCAGAGTTATGCTAAAGGAACCCCGACTTCAAAATTGGATAAAATTGGTCCCTTTCGCGGTCACGGCACCAGTATCTATTTTGAACCTGACGATACTATTTTTAAGACCGTAAAGTTTGATGCAGAAATCCTAAAATCTCGGCTCGAAGATGTCTCATTCATTCACAGCAAACTGCATATTACTTTCAGGAATGAAGTCAGCGGGGAAACATTCGAACTGGCCAATCCAGGGGGGCTACCCGCGTTTCTGGCGAAGTTAGTGACTGAAGGTCAAAAACCAAGTGTTACCGAAGCTGTATTTTCTGCGGTGCGAGAAAATGGTAGTAAAATCGAAGTCTCACTACAGTGGACTGAGTCCATTGATGAAACCTATCGCTCATATGTCAATGGTATACGCACGCCCAATGGTGGTACGCACGAAAACGGATTGAAAAGCGCGATTCGCAAAGCCGTCAATTCCTATATTGAGACACATGATGTGAAAGTTAAGGGTCTCAAGATAACAGCCGAGGATATTCGCGAAGGTGTTGTAGCCGTGCTGTCTGTATTTGTACAAGAACCACAGTTCGAAGGGCAAACCAAGCAAAGGCTCAACAATCCAGAAGTTGAGGGAACAGTTGATAACTTTATTCGACCTGCACTAGAGGCATGGCTGAATAACAACAAGACTGCTGCAGACCAGATCATCGGTCGAATCGTCCTCGCTGCGCGAGCTCGCGAAGCAAGCCGAGCGGCAGTTAGCGAAGTAAAGCGTAAGGCACCTGGTAGCAAACGCCTTGCATTACCAGGGAAACTGGCAGATTGCAAATCGACGAATTGGGAAGAAACTGAGCTATTTATTGTTGAAGGCGATTCTGCAGGTGGCTCGGCCAAGCAAGGTCGCAATAACCACACGCAAGCAGTCATGCCATTACGCGGAAAGATTCTCAACTGTGAGGAACACACCACCGCGAAGGCTTTGAGCAATCAGGAAATCTCTGATCTCGTGACTGCTATCGGCACAGGTGCCGGCGATAAATTTCATTATGACGGACTGCGATATGGCAAGATTATCCTACTAATGGATGCGGACTCGGACGGTTGCCACATCAGTACATTACTTCTGGATTTCTTCTTTCGGCACATGCGAAGGCTAATTGAGATGGGTCATATCTATGTTGGCCAACCGCCGCTCTTTCGGGTAGATGCAGGTAAAGATATCCTCTGGGCGAAGGACGCCGAGGAACTCGAGGAAATGAAAAAGAAGCTTGGAAATCGAAAGCATGAAATTACACGTTTCAAGGGTCTTGGTGAGATGGACGCGAAAGATCTTGGCGTCACGACATTAGATCCTCGCAAGCGACGTTTGCTAAAGGTTGAAATTGATAATTCCTTCGATGCCGATCAAGTCTTCCGAGAACTTCTCGGAAAGGATGCGGAATCTCGATATACTTTTATTATGGACAAGGCTAATGCTGCCGATAGCGATAGCCTTGATGTTTAGTGAGTCCCTTATTTTGCAATAAGTAGTATTATTCCGCAGGCAATCGCTCGAGTTGACCAGGCGGCAGTTCTTAACCAATTTGATCGAATAAGTCGCTGAATCAGTAGTTCATCAAAGCCATACTTATTGAGCATTTCTTGCTTGGGTATTTGCACCCAAACTCTCGAACAACCCTAGACAGCGACTATTATGGCACCACGTCACGGGATCCATACTGGTATTTCTGACGGCCTCATAGCTCGACTGATGCCGATTCTGGGTGACCGTCCGTGGTGAGGTAGCATGAGGGTTGCTGAAGCTCCCATGGTCCTCGCCCACGGACGGCCGCCATGATTCTACCACCCGAGGCGCACGCGCTGGTCCAGGTTCTCGCCGT
>JBGSLF010000186.1:0-16285 GCA_041740855.1 Gemmata sp. | reverse complement strand
GAAACCGGAATCTGCCTAACCACACGACTGTTCGGACGTTTAGCTGTGCGTTACCAAGCTAACAGCGTCACTGCGAGTCTACATACAGGAAATCAGCGCAAAGCAACAAACCCAAGTGTTCACGCACTCCGGCTCGCCATGAAAGAGAACAGCGTGTTCACTCAACGGCTCGCCAAGATGCCAAAATCCACACAGGCGATCTTACTTTTCCCAGGGCAAGCGATCGTCTGACGCTTCCTGGTAATAGCCGGCGTTGCGGAGTTGCTGAAGAAGTTGATAGTTCTGCACTGCGAGCATGGCGAACAAGATCGCGGTGAAAATGCTCCCTATCGGAACCCACCACGGCAAGTTGCTCGTAATCGGCCCGCCGCCGTTGCGAAGTTCCATTTCGCCCAGCAGGCAATACACGGCCACCGCACCCGCCACCCACACCGAGATTTGCACCGCGATCACAAGGCCCCTGCCCCGCCACTTCCATTCACACAGTTCCTGCGACACCCGCCCGCCATCGAGCGGGAACACAGGCAGCAGGTTGAAGATGCCCCAGAACAGGTTCACGAAGATCAACGAGTAACAGAGATACGCGAGCGGAATGCCGAACTTGCCGGAACCCCACTGCGTGGCTTCATTCGAGAAGTACACCGCAGCGCAGAGGATGAAGCCCGCGATCGGCCCGGCGAGTGCAATTAGCACTCTGCGCCAGCGGCCGGCCACGGCGGAATTCGGCACAGCAAGCCCGCCAAACATCCAGAGCACAATGCGGCTATCGGAGCCAAATCGGCGGAACGCAATGGCGTGCCCCAACTCGTGCACCACGAGCGAAACGAGCACAACGCCGATCCAAATCGCCATGTATACGAGGCCCAACTTCAGCGTGCTCGCACCCAAGAGTGCGGCACCCAACCAGAACAGCGGGTGAACCCGAATCGGGAAGCCGAATAGGCGGAAGTTCAGGTCGTAGGGTGTGCGATTGGGTTCGGCCAGCAAGGGTGACTCCGATATCGAGTGCAAGGAAACACGCAGTTTGTGATTGTACGTGTGCGCGGCGTGGGTCACAATCTCGCCATCTCGCCGCGGGTAGTCTCCTTACGGATTCCTCCTGGTATGAATTGGTCCGCCTTTCGTTCCCGATTCCCGGTCACGGCCCAGTGGGCTTTCCTGGATCATGCGGCCGTTGCTCCGCTTCCGAGCGTTGCAGTTGAAGCACTATGTGACTACGGCGAGAGCGTGTCGCGTAATGGCATCGCTGCGGTGAAGCAGTGGTTCGATCGCATCGCCACGGTTCGCCAACTCGCCACTCGCCTGATCAACGCCCCGAGTGCGGAGGATGTGTACTTCGTTCCGAATACCACGCACGGCATCAGTGTGATTGCCGAAGGTTTCCCGTGGCAAGCCGGCGACAACGTGGTTCTGGCCGCGGAGGAATACCCGGCCAATCAGTACCCGTGGATGAATCTTCGCCATCGCGGGGTGGAAGTGCGAACTGTGCCGAGTCGCGGCAATCGCATCGATGTGGCCGATCTGCAAGCGGCGATCACGGACCGCACGCGCGTGCTCACGGTGTCGTCAGTCGAGTTCGCCAGCGGCTTCCGTAATGATCTGGATGCCTTGGGCCAGCTTTGCCGCGCTCGAGGCATCTTCTTCTTCGTCGATGCGATTCAATCGCTGGGCGTATTCCCGCTCGATGTGCAACGCACACCCATCGACGCCTTGGCGGCAGACGGGCACAAGTGGATGCTCGGACCAGAAGGGGCCGGCTTCGGGTACATTCGCCGCGAATGGGTGGAACGGCTGCACCCGATCGGGGTCGGGGCGTTCAGCGTGGTGCGACCGCTGGAGTTCAGCACTATCGACTTCACGCTCAAGCCACATGCGGGCCGGTGGGAAGGCGGCGCATATAACGTGCCGGGCATCACGGCGTTAGGGGCGAGTCTGGAACTGTTGCTCGAAGCCGGAATCGAGAACATCGCCCAGCGCGTCGCGGAACTCACCGGTTATTTGTGTGACAAAGCACTGTCACGCGGTTGGGCGGTGTTTAGTTCGCGCATTGCGGGCGAGCAATCGGGGATAGTCTCGCTCACGCACCCGGCTGTTGCGCCGGCAGAGGTTGTGCAACGGTGCCGGGCCAATGGCGTGATCGTGAACCACCGGGCCAACCGCATCCGTGTTAGCCCGCATGCCTACAACAACGAAGACGAGATTGACCGCTTCTTCGAAGCCGCGAGGTGACACGCATGCCAGATAGTCTTAACCCTCGCGTGGCCGTCTACACGGGCACGTTCGATCCGGTTCATCTGGGCCACATCGATATCATCCGCCGCGGCAGCCATCTGTTCGATCGGCTCATTGTTGCGGTCGGCATTAACCCCGATAAGGCGACGCTGTTTTCCATCGCCGAGCGCGTGAAATTGCTCCAATCTGTGACGACGGATTTCCCGAACGTGGAAGTGCTTCCCTTCACGGGGTTGGCGGTGCGGTTCGTCCGCGATGCCGGGGCACGCATCATGCTCCGCGGATTACGAACGCTATCCGATATGGAGTACGAGTTCACCATGTCGCTGATGAACTTGAACCTGGATCCGGGAATTGAAACGGTGTTTCTGATGGCCAAGGAGGAATACTCGCACGTCAGCAGTTCCTTGCTTCGCCAGATCGCCGGGTTGGGCGGCGACCTCAGCAAGTTCTTGCCTGAACCTGTGAAAGCCTCGCTCATCGAGAAGGCCACGCGGAAGTGAGCGAACACAATCGCTTACTTCTTCGCCGCGGGGATTAACTCGAGCGCGATCAACTTCCCCTTGCCGCGAAGATACATCACGCCATTACTAAGCACCGGCGGTGCCCAGCACGGGTATTCCAACTCGGGCACTTCATAACGTGAGATCTCGTCGTACTTCGTGGGGTTGGCCTTGATGAGTGAGAGCATGCCGTACTCTGCCAGACTGATGATGTACCCATCGACCAGCAGAAGCGTGCAACGCGTGGTGCGGCGTTTGTCCCACTTCACTTCGCCGCTTTTCAGTTCCATGCAACGGAGTTCGGCATCTTCGGTATGGCGACCGCTGCACGCATAAAGGAAGCCGTTCAAGTGGATCGGCGTATTCCAGTGGCATTGCAGCGCCTTATCGAAGCGGTCTTTATCTGCGTCGCTCCAGATCTCTTTCGGCGTGCCGGTTTTCAGATCTAACAGCACGCCACCGGGGCCATAGCACTCGGTCAGAAGTACGCTATCGCCGATGACCACGGGGTTGGCCGCGTTCACGCTTTCTTCGAGCTTGGAACGCCAGGGATAACGAAACAGCGACTTGCCCGTGAGTGGATCAAAGCCGGCCAAGGCGTCGCGCGAGTAAAACAGCGCAGTGCGTTTGCCGCCGAGCGTGGCCACGATAGGGTTGGAATAGCTGGCGAGTTCGTCGAGCGCCGCATACTTCACAACGCCCGTTTTCTTATCAAACGCCACGATACCGGTGCCATTCGGTTTCACTTCGCGCAAGTCGGCGGGTCGCGGGCCTTTCTCGCTTCCACCCACGGGAACAATCAGTAAATCGCCTTCGACCACGGGAACACTTCCCACGCCGAAGAAGTTCTGCTGAAAATGATACTTGGCCTTGGTATCGAACTTCCAAATCTCCTTGCCGGTGTCGGCGGAAAGACAATGCAACATCCCCTCGACGCCATGCAGATACACGCGGTCGCCATCCACAAGCGGGCACGCACGCGGGCCAGGTTCGTAACCGTAACGATCTTCGTACTCGATGGGATACTCGAACTTCCACAGTTCCTTGCTAGTCGCCGCATTGCGGCAGGTAAGGCGTGCGTTATCACCGAACCGATCGAAGTGGTACAGTTTGCCCGCAGCCACCACGGGCGGTGCATAGCCAATGCCAAGTTCACACTCCCAAAGCTTCTTCAAACCATCCTTGGGCCACGGGGCAATGATCCCTTTCTCAGGCGAGATGCCATTCTGGTTTGGCCCCAACAGCGTTGGCCAATCGATGGCCGAAGCGGGTGCGATGAGAAGAAAAGTGAAGAGCGGCAACAAAAGCAGGCGTGATCGTTTCATCGGGGATTCCGTGCACAAGAAACCAAAACGCAACCGGTTCCACACGATTGGGATTATCATGGCAATATGGTTCAATCGTGCGGAAACCCACTAAAGAAAAGCGTAGCAGACGGAGCGGCCAACCGATAGCCACCAGCGCGGTTGTGCAGGAAATGCGAATTCCCACCGTGGCCGCCGTGTGGTAGAAGCCCGAGAAGAACCTGGGCCGCTTTTCATTATCTAAAAAGGATATTCCATGCCAACGATCGTTGCGTTCGCGCTCATCTTTGCGACAGCCGCGGAGCCGGCATTCACGGCGAAAATGGAGAAAGCCGAGCCGCCCGAGAAACTCGCGGAAGCGGTTCGCAAGCTCCTCGATCCGCAGGCACTTGTAGTGCGTGATGGCGAAGCCGTGGTCATGCGGGTGTGGTTCCGCACCGAGATTCCGATGAAGGCTACCGAGGAGCAAGTTCGCAACGGGCTGACATACCGCGAGATACCCGAAGGGCGATTAATCGGCGCTCTCGAATTCCCCGAAGCCTTCACGGACTTCCGCAAACAGGAATTGCCCAAAGGCGTGTACACGCTGCGGTTCGCGGTTCAGCCCGATGTCGGCGATCACACCGGCACCAGTCCGCACCCCGAGTTCTGCCTCATCTGCCCTGCCAGCGAAGATAAGAACACCGACGACATCGAGAAAGCACCACTCATCGAGTTGAGTAGCAAGGTGAATGAAGGGCGACACCCCGCAGTGTTATTGATGTGGCCCAACAATGGCAAAGATTCCGGCGTGAAGTTGCAGGACAAAGAGAACGGCGTGAAGATCGCTACGCTGCGGCGGCCCGTGATTGCCGGGAGCGCGAAGTCAACGCTTGGCTTCGCCATCACCGTGGCCGGCGTTCGCAAAGATTGATGGGACTGTGATCGCGAAGGGACGCACTCAAGAAGCCCCAGCTTTGAACTTGGTGGGGCCGAATTCCGGTGGCCCGCCGGGAAAGCGTAGGAACGTCGCATCGTCGTCCGGCTTGGGAGTCGGCAGAGTGGGTGTATCGATTCGCACAGCTTTCAGTGGCACATTTCCCGGCGCGGAACCGGGACCCTGCACGTTGTTCGTCGCCGTAACGCCAACCACGCCTCCGACTGTTGACTTGGCGATTTCCGTCGTGGTACCGAAGTAGTTTTGTGTAATCGTGAGATCAAATTTGCCTGTCGTGTTCGCGGGTGCACGTTCGTAATCGAACAACAAACCACTTCTCGCCTGGAACACAGTGTTATCGGCAAAACGCACCCTGACCACACGCTCGACGGGCGGGCGACCAAATGCGATTGCGGAATCGAGGTTGAAGAAACGGTTCCCCGTAAATTCGACTTCCGTTGTCGCTCCCTGAATTCGTAATCCCACACCCGCGGATGGCCCGGTTGCCGGCCCCTCGAAGCGACTGTTGCGCACCTGAATCTTTCGCGTGTCGGTCTTCGCCGCTTCTAGTATGAGCGCGGTTTGCGTGGGCAATGTCAGGAGCACGCGAAGTCGCTCGATCACGATCGGTCGCTGTTCGTCGCCGGCGGAGTTCAAGAAGCGCACTCCAGCCGATTTCATTCCGCGAACAACGATATTCTCGATGGTCAATCCCGGACACACACCATGAATTTGGATGCCGTCCTCCGCCACGCCTCTGCCATCGAGTTCAAGGTTCTTGAGCCGCACACCATCAGAGCTGTAGAGGTCTAGCAATGCGGGAATGACCGAACCGGCTTCAATCACCGGCGAGTGGCCATCGACCATTGTCCCTTCGATGGTGAGATCCTTGTGTCGCACGCGATCGAGGCGGAGTGCCGGTTCCACGACTCTGGCTTTCGTGATCACAATCGTGGCTCCCGGCCCCGCTTTTGCCAGTGCCTCACGCAGCGTTCCCACTGCATTTTCGCCTTCACCCACAACGATGCGTAAGGGTTCTGAAGCTTTCGGATCAGGTTGCGGCGTCGGATCGCCAGAAAGGAACGCGAAGTAAACCCCGGCCGCCGTGCCAAGTAGTGCGACCAAGCCCAAAAGGCCAAACAGCAGTCGCCGCGAACCGGCTTCAACGGGTGCGGGTGCGCGGCGCCTCCGAATGGAGGAACTGTTACCCGTGTGGTTGCGATCCGTATCGCCCTGCGTCGCACCAAGTGTATCGGTATCAAGCGACTCCCAGACCGCCGCACCAGGCAATGGCGGTGATGGTGTCTGCGGATTTGCCGAGTGTGGCGGCGGCAACGTGGGAACCGCGACCTGTGTCCGGGGTTGCGTGGCCGCTATCGTGGGCATGCCATGCGGAATACTGGTGCGAGCACCTGCAGATGTTGTGCTATGCGATGGAATGGCCATCGAGGCGGGGCCACGTGTGATTCCACCCGCAGCCAATGAAACCTGCGGCATCTCTCGATCGGTTGGCGGAGCGATCGGCGTCGTGACCCAAGGTGCGAGAACCGCCATCACATCCGCAGGCGTTTGGAACCGCTCTTCGGGCTTCTTCGCCATCATGCGATCAACAATGGCGACCAGATGTTCGGGAATCTCCGGTCGAAGTGATGCCAGAGGGCGCGGCGTGCGGTTCTGATGCCAGATCAGCTTTTGGGCGACCGAACCTTCCGGGAACGGAGCGGTGCCGGTCAACAGAAAGTAGAACGTGGCTCCCAAGGAGTAAATATCGGCGCGGATATCCACGGCGTGGCTATCTAGAGCCTGTTCCGGTGCGAGATAGTCTGCGGTGCCCAGCACGTTTTCGTCGTACTTCTTGGTCAACTCGTCATCTTCGTCGTTAAAGAAACGCGCCAGCCCCATATCGAGAATCTTTACCACACCCGCCCGATCGAGCAGTATGTTGCCCGGTTTCACATCGCGGTGAACCAGACCCATTTCGTGCGCATGCTGGAGACCAACGGCAGCGGCGTAAATGTAATGGCAAGCACGAATCAGGTCGAGCGGGCCGGACTTCTTTACGAGATCTTGCAGGTTGGTTCCGTCGACATACTCCATGACCAGAAAGTGCAGATTCTCGTCTTGATCGATGTCGTATGCTCGGACGATGTTCGGGTGATCGACTGCGGCAACGGCTCGCGCTTCACGATAGAACCGCTCCAGGCTGCTTGGGTCGTTGGCCTTGGCGGTTGGTAACACCTTGATGGCAACGCGGCGGCGCATGAGTTTGTGTTCGCAAAGAAACACCTGAGCCATGCCCCCGGCCCCTAGTTTCTCCAGCACCTTGTATTTGCCAATCGTAAATCGCTTGTACTTGCCTTGAAGAAGTTGCTCGGCCTGGAAGTACGTGAGAATTCCATCGCGTACCAACACCCCCGCGAATTTTTGCGGATCGGTAGGCACGCTGGAGGTTTCGGCAAGCTTCTTGAGATAGGCCCGGAGGCGAGGTTCCTCCGCAACCCCGCTTCGCTGGATAAGGTCCAGGAGTTCGTCTGCGGTAGCGGGAGCGGGCATCAGTGTACCTCTCCGGCTGGGTGCGGACCCGATGCGGAGCACACGAGAACGGATTGAACAACCGTTTCAGTATAGGCCATAAGCGGCTGTTATGGGGAGAGATTTCGCGATGGGTCTGCAACCTCTCCCAACCGTGACAGATCGCGTTAAGGTTCGCTCACCACCAGCACTTGCCCCAATGAATTCACATCGATCTCGACGTGCTCTCCGCCTGCGTGGTGAGCCGCCTTACCACGGACGCGGATAGTCTTCCCCAGATACCGCGACAGCACCTGTTCCCGCATTTTCGGTTCATCACCATAGGCGGCGGGTTTAATCAGTGCTGCGATGTTACCGGACTCTTTTGGATTGGACCTGGAATTCAGATGGACAACTTTCTCCCCACCCACGGATTCCACTTTGAATTGCACGAGCACGATCGTTCCCGATGCAACCGTTGGCACTTCTTGAACACAGAGGGCGGGTTCATCGAGGGTCGGGTGAGCAATCATTTCGGTATAGCCGGCACCCGAAGGATAAATGGCAGGCGACGACGCCTTGGATTCTCCACGACCAACATAATACGCACCGACGGCAGCCAGAATGAAGAGCGATGCCAGCAGAAATCCGAAGACGATATACACCCAGTTTCGCCGAGGCCGATTGGCAAACGTGGGTTGTGGCACAGTGGCTGGTTTGGCTCGGTAAGCCGATTTCGACGAAGATGAACCCCGACCTGAACTTGGAACTTGTGGAATGGCGGCCGTGGGCGAGGCGCTAGCCCGAGCAGTGGAAACCGGGCCAGCAAGCGGCACATCTCCCCGGCTGCTATAAGGTGGTTTGTCGGGAGGAGTGCCGGGCTTCAATGAGGCTTTCGAAGTGGACTTGCCACTCACAGCTTTACGGGTGCGACCGGAGGCAGAACCAGAGCCAGAGCCAGCACGAGACCCGCGACCATTCCCGAAGATCGCACGGGCCAAGGCAGAGCTGGAACCACTACTGATGGGGTTGGGGCACGAGAGAGCCTGAACCAGTGGGCAGTGAGCCGGCATCTCGCGAGCGGCCGGTGGATCGATGGGCCGTTCCGCCCATTCAGCGAGCGCTTCGGCCACTTCGATCGGTTCCTGGTAACGATCGTCCGGGTTCTTGGCCATCATCTTGCGAAGTACGGCGAGGAGGCCCGGCGGAACATCTTTGCGGAACGATTCAACTGGCCGCGGCTCGCGGGTTTGATGAGCAACGAGTTTGGCCGCGATCGTTCCATCCGGGAACGGCGTTTGTGCGGTGAGCATGAAATAGAGCGTGCCACCTAGCGCGTAGATATCCGCACGGATATCTACCATGTTGCTGACAGCCTGTTCGGGGGCCAAATAATCGGCGGTGCCCAGCACGCACTTGTCGTCGTATTTCTCCGTAACGCTGTCTTGCTGTTTGTTGAAAAACCGGGCCAGACCCATGTCCAGAACTTTGATGACACCAGTGCGATCCAACAGCAGGTTTCCGGGTTTGATGTCGCGGTGAACCATGCCGAGTTCGTGCGCATGCTGCATTCCCACCGCCGACTGTGCGATGTAGTGTGCGGCACGCACCGGGTTGAACCATTGCTTCTCCATCGCGTAGCGTGCGATCACTTCCTGCAAGCTCGCACCATCCACGTATTCCATCACGATGAAGTGAAGCTTTTCGTAATGGTCGATGTCGTAGGCGCGAACGATATTCGGGTGATCGAGTGCCGCGACCGCGCGGGCTTCGCGATAAAAGCGCTCTTCGTTGGACTTATCTTCCAGTTTTTCGACCGGTAGCACCTTGAGCGCCACCAGGCGGCGCATCAGGGTGTGTTCGCACAGATAGACCGCACCCATGCCGCCCGAGCCGACCAATTCCAACAGGCGATACTTCGCGGCGATGGTGAAGCGCTTGTAGCGACCGAGCTTGAGTTGCTTGGCCTGGAAAAAGGTGATCAAGCCTTCGCGAACCAAAAGGCTGGTGAGTTGGTCTACAGTCTGCGGGCTTATTCCCGCGGCCTCACACCGCGAAAGAAGTTCGTTCAGTTTCCCATCGGGAATGAGCGTGCTACGGCGCACCAGATCCAACAGTTCAGGTACGGTAGCGGGAATTGGCATGTCCTGTCCTCGCACCGGTCAAACAGACCTGCGTTAAACGATTGGGTCCCTTATAACAACCAGGCGGACCTAACCGAGTTCGCAGGTGATGCATCCTAATCTGTGCGTAATGGGCGGCGGGATCAAGAGAGCGACGTGATTTTTCACACGAATTTGAATTGGGGTATTAGTCACCCCCAGTCTGGCCGTCGCATTCCTCACCGGCCTCACATTACGAATCCTCAACAGTGTAGTATACGACCACATCCGTGTATTGAGGCAATGCAATGCGACAGGAATTAACGACGGTGAAAGCGGTCTGCCCACACGACTGCCCCGATACATGCGGAATGGTGGTTTCAGTTGACGCTGCCGGCCGGGCGATTGAACTGCGTGGCGACCGCGAACACCCTTTCACCCGTGGCTTCTTGTGCCAGAAAGTTGCCAACTACCTGGACCGTGTGTATCACCCCGAGCGACTGCAATACCCCTTGAAACGCGTGGGCCGCAAGGGCGAAGGGAAGTTCGCCCGCATCTCGTGGGCTGAGGCTGTAGATACCATTGCGGCTCGCTTCCGCGACATCGCGGCTTCAGAGCACGGCCCGCAAGCCATCTTGCCCTATAGCTACGCGGGCACGATGGGCAAACTCATGTATGGCAGCCTCGATCGCCGCTTCTTTCACAGACTCGGGGCGAGTTTGCTTGATCGCACGATTTGCGCCACGGCGGGCGCTGCGGGCTGCGACATCACACTTGGCACTCGCGCGATGACCGACCCGGAAGCCGCAGTGAACTGCCGCTACATCGTGAACTGGGGATCGAATACTTCCGTCACCAATTCGCACTTCTGGCGCATCGAGCATGAGGCACGCAAACGCGGTGCGAAGATCGTTACCATCGATCCATACCGCAGCCCAACGGCCGCGAAGTCCGACTGGTGGATCGCGATCCGGCCGGGCACCGACGCCGCCCTTGCGATGGGTGTGATGCACATCATCTTTCGTGAAGGCTGGCAAGATCACGCTTTCGTTGATCAGCATTGCGTGGGCGGTCCGGAACTGCGTGAACGCGCGTTACGGGAATTCTCGCCTGAAAAGGTATCGCACATCACCGGCTTATCGGTGCCGGAGATTAAGCAATTCGCCCGCGAGTATGCGCGAAGCCAAGAGCTTTTCGGTGGGCCGGCGCTCATCCGTGTGAATTATGGTTTGCAGCGGCACGGCGGCGGCGGAATGGCCGTGCGCACCATCGTGTGCTTGCCCGCGCTCACAGGCGACTGGCGACACGCCGGCGCGGGCGCGCTTCTGAGCACGAGCAAGGCGTACCCGTTCGACGATAACTATCTCACGCGGCCAGACCTGATCCGCAAGGGAACCCGCACCGTGAACATGGTGCAACTCGCGGAAGCCTTGCACGGCGAACTGCCCGGCCCGCCGGTGCAGGGGCTATATGTGTACAACTCGAACCCCGCCGCGATTAACCCGGATCAATCGCGTGTGCTCGCGGGGTTGGCACGCGAAGATCTCTTCACCGTGGTACACGATCTGTTCCAAACCGACACGGCGGACTTCGCGGATATCGTGTTGCCCGCCACATCGCAACTCGAGCACTTCGATATTCACAACAGCTACGGCCACCTCTATGTACAGGCCAACAATCCCGCGATCGCACCTCTGGGAGAAGCGAAGCCGAACACCGAAGTTTTCCGCCTTCTCGCGCGTGCGATGAACTTCGAAGCGGAACTGTTCGAAGAATCGGATGAAGAACTGGCCCGGAAATCGATGGGCGAAACTGCTTCTGTGAAGCCGGCCGCCTTCGAAGGAATCACCTTCGATGCGGTTCGCGCTGGGCCGGTGCGACTAAACCTGCCGCAGGGTTGGGCTCCGTTCGCCGAGGGGAAATTCCCGACGCCTTCAGGCAAGTGCGAACTTTATTCGGAACGCGAGAAGCGCGCCGGCCGCGACCCACTGCCGCACTACGCGCCACCGCACGAAGACCCGCAGACCAAGCCGGAACTCGCAAAGAAGTACCCGCTGCAACTGCTCACGCCGCCCGCATCATCGTTCATGAATTCGACGTTCGTGAACATGGAACAGCAGCGCAAAGCGGCGGGGGAACGCACGCTAGAGATGCACCCGGAAGATGCGGCCAAGCGCGGCATTGCGGATGGCGACATCGTGCGGGTGCACAACGATCGCGGCCGATTTCGCGCGCGGGCGATTATCGCCAATTCCGTAAAACCGGGCGTGGTGGTGTCGCTGGGGTTATGGTGGCGCAAGTGGACCGACGATGGCGTGAACTGCAACGCAACCACCGCAACCGCCCTCACCGATCTCGGCGGCGGTGCCACGTTCTTTGATAATCTCGTTGATGTGTGCATCGAGCAAACAGCTTGAATTGAAGGTTGCTGAATATGTCCATCGACCATCTTACGAGCCGGGACGAAAGAGAAGCCGTAGCGAGCCTCGCGGCGGCGTTCGCGGCCTATCCGCTGTTCCCGCAATTATGCCCCGATGCCAGGCGCCAACCGCGTGTCATTGCGGGCTTCTGCCGGTTGCTCTTCCGGATCTCCGTACGAGCCGGCGGCGTGTTCGCAACTGCAGACCGCAGTGCGGTGGCTTGTGCGTTACCGCCGGGAAGTGAGTGGCCTTCCGAATGGGCTTACGTTCGCTCGGGCGCATTACCACTTCTGTGGCAACTCGGCTTCCGCAACGGCTACTGGTTCGCCCAACTCGGCCCCGCCTTCGATGCCGCACGCCGCAAGCACTTGCGGGATCGCCCGCACTGGTATCTGCACTTGCTTGGTGTGCGGCCCGAGATGCAGGGGAAAGGCTTGAGCCGCGCCGTAATGCAACCCATCTTCGCCGCCGCAGACAAGAACCACGTCCCGGTTTATCTGGAAACGCTCCCGGAAGCGAACGTGGCGATCTATCGCAAGATGGGCTTCGATTTGCTGGGTCGCAGTGAACTACCCGGCGGCTTGCCGAACTGGGAAATGGTTCGCGAGCCGCTGGGGAACTCCAACTAACTGACAGTTGCTATGTAGTAGAAGTTCATCATGTCGTGCGGCAACTCCTTGACCATGACTTCCGAGAAACCCGCGTCTTTAAGCATCTTCACGCTTACTTCTTTCCCCCACATCGCACCCAAACCCGGACCGTTGTAGGCGAGTGAAACCGACATGCAGTGCATACACGAGATACCGTAAAGGAATGGCCCAAGCGGGTGTTTCATATCTTGCGAAAGATGGCTCGAACCCGAGATGTCCTGCATCAGATACACGCCGCCTGGCTTGAGCGCAACTCGGATGTTGGCCAGCACGCGATCGGGCCGGGCCTGATCGTGAATCGCGTCGAAAGCTGTAATCAGATCGTATTTCCCGGACTCGTTCAGTTCGGCCATATCGCGAACTTCGAATCGCACGTTGTTCAATCCCGACGATGCCGCTTCCACTCGGGCCGCTTGAATCGCTTCGGGAGAAAAGTCGTATCCGGCGAAACGACTCGCGGGGTAAAGTCGCGCGAGCGTCAACATCGCTCGCCCACTCCCGCACCCGATATCGAGTACATCAATGCCAGACTTGAGGCGATCCACCAAGCCAGAGACAAGCGGCAAGATGTGCGGTTCGAGCGCGGCGACGACTGTTTGAGCACTCTCTTCGGCCATCACTTCGTGGAAGCGTGGATATGCAGAATACGGTACGCCGCGGCCGGTGCAGAACGCTTCGACCAGCTTATCTTCGGCCGCACCGAGCACGGCGACCCATTGCATGGATGCTGCGAGATTATTCGGCGTGGCAGCGCGAGTCAGGAGAGCCGCATGTTCGGGCGGAAGCCTGTAGGTTTTCGCTTTCTCGTCATATTCCACCACGCCACTGGTAACCATTGTGCCAAGCCATTCGCGAACATATCGTTCGTTCAGCTTCGCTTCTGTCGCGATGGCGTCAGTCGTTGCGGGTTCAGTCAGTCGCGCCATCGCATCCAGTAAACCCGTGCGGTGGCCAAGTGAAGTCATGAGCGCAAGAGCCGAATTGTTAAGAACATCGAGTAACTTCTGGGCAAACTTGTCCATTTTGTTCGTATCGAGTTCGGCAGTCATGGTGTTTACCTCACGACAACGAAACAACTTCTTTTGACACCCGGCCCGATTGCGGCGAATCCGGTCTACTGATCCGCCAGAGCGAACGCCAGATCCGAACGAAGATCGGCCACATCTTCGATGCCCACGCTCAGGCGAATCAGTCCGTCGTCCACACCGCGGGCTTCGCGCACTTCGCGCGGAATGCTGGCGTGTGTCATCGTGGTGGGATGGCAGACCAACGATTCAACGCCGCCCAAGCTTTCCGCCAGGCTAAACAACTTGGTTCGCGAGAGAAAACGCATTGCGGCCGGAATTCCGCCTGTCAGTTTCAGAGAGATCATCCCACCAAAGTGGCGCATCTGTTTCTTCGCCACGGCATGCCCCGCGTGGATCGGCAAACCCGGATAGTAGACCTTCGCAACGGCGGATTGGTTCGCGAGCCACTCCGCGAGTTGCACGGCGTTCTCGCAATGACGATCCATTCGCACGGCGAGTGTTTTGAGTCCGCGCAACACCAGATAGGAATCGAACGGCCCTGGCACGCCGCCCGCTGCGTTCTGGTAAAACTTGATTGGATCGAGCAATTCTTTTGACCCGACCACGCACCCTCCGACAACGTCGGAATGCCCGCCAAGATATTTCGTGGTGCTGTGAACGACCAGATCCGCCCCGAGCTTGAGCGGCTGCTGAAGATAGGGCGAGGCGAAGGTGTTATCGACCGCGAGTTTCGCCCCGTGCTTGTGTGCCACGTCTGCGATGGCCGCGATATCCAGGATTTGCAATAGCGGGTTCGTGGGTGTTTCGATCCAAACGAGCTTGGTCTTGGGTGATATCAGTGCTTCAAACCCGGCGGCGGTGGTGTCGTCGGTATAGCGTGCGACCAATCCCCACGGTTTGAAGACTTTGTCTAGCAATCGAAAGGTTCCGCCATAGAGATCTGCGGATGCAACCACTTCATCACCGGGTCGCAGTAGCGAACCGAATACCGCGGTGGTGGCCGCAAGACCGGAGGCGAATGCCAGACCGCGTTCACCTTCTTCGAGCGCTGCGAGTGCGGTTTCGAGAGCCGTGCGAGTGGGGTTCCCACTGCGGCTATACTCATAGCCTTTATGATCGCCAGGGGCCGCCTGCGTGTATGTGCTCGTGGCGTAAATCGGCACCACTGTTGCGCCGGTCGTGGGATCGGCATCTTGCCCGGCGTGGATCGCACGCGTGCTAAAACCGGGAAGTTGCGATTTGTTGGAAGACATGCGAGGATCCTCTATATGGGCCATTGCCATCGTATCTTGGTGCGGTGCGAACGCGGAACGGCAACCGATGAATGGGTGTAGCTTACCGCATCAAGCGTTGCGATCCCAACGTGGTTGACGCCGATAAAACGCCAGAGGCTCTGCATGATCCCCACGCTGAGTTATTACTCAATTCTCCTGGTTGTTGGCTACGCTCCTGTCGTCAGTTCCAAGACGATACCGGCCAAGCACACGCCTATCGGAGTACGGGTTCCGCAGAAGAAGCCCATCCAGCCCGCAGTATGGATCTTCCAACCGGGGAATCATGTTGTGGACTTGCAATACAAGCAATGGATCGAATCGAATTTGCTTTGGATGATTGATCTTGCGGAGCATCCGCCAACGCGTACCGAAAAGGCACCTCTCGTGGGCGTCTTTGCGGATGCGGGCGTGTGGCCTTTGGGAGCGCGGTCCGTGGTGGCGGCACTCGAAAGTGCGGGAATCGATTGTGAAGTGTTGGATCGAAGCCGATTAAAGAACGATAACCTGGCTCGCTACGCTGCGGTGATCTTTCCGGGCGGTTATTCGTACTTCCAGCAACTCAGCGCAGGCCCACTCGGGTTAAGGGCGATTAAAGAATATGTCGAATCCGGTGGGCGATATCTTGGGATCTGTGCTGGCGGGTTTTTGGCCGCCAAGGACGTGCACTGGGAAGGTGTCAACTATCCCTACCCGCTTCAACTGTTCGATGGCGTAGCCCAGGGTTCGATCAAAGAAATCGCAGCGTGGCCAAAGGCCGGTCGTGCGAAACTCCGCCTAACACCAGCAGGGGAAAAGGCGGGGCTTTCGGCTGCCGACGGTGAAGAAATCTATTACCAGGGCGGATGCCGCTTTGTTGGCGGTACGAAGGTCGTCACGCTGGCGAAATACTCTGATGACACCGCAGCGATCATTCAACGGCCATTTGGAAAAGATGGAAAGGGAATGGTGATTTTGTCGGGAGTCCACTTCGAACGCCCTGCCCCGGTTGATGGCAAAAGCACAGAATCCGAACCACCACCTGCTCTGAGCATCCAGATTTTCCCCAAGCTACTTGGAGTAGCCACACCGAAAATCCCTTCACGCAAATCATCGTTCGATGCGAAGAAATATGCGGCAACGGTTACCGCAACGACAACTGAGGACGAATGGCTCGCGCTGCAGAAGCCATTACGCACCCGCCTAGCGGAACTCCACGCCGGAAATCGCTAAGTGACTGTCCCATAAGGGGTGGTTGGGGTGGATAAAATGGCTCATGAGAAGCCAATCCTACCCCAGCGACCTCACCGACGAGCAGTGGGCGTTGATCGAGCCACACATCCCCGTCTACCCCGGCGGGCGTCCCCGC
>JBGSLF010000185.1:0-8638 GCA_041740855.1 Gemmata sp. | reverse complement strand
GCGGGGACGCCCGCCGGGGTAGACGGGGATGTGTGGCTCGATCAACGCCCACTGCTCGTCGGTGAGGTCGCTGGGGTAGGATTGGCTTCTCATGAGCCATTTTATCCACCCCAACCACCCCTTATGGGACAGTCACTTAGTCGTCCAGGGTGGTGTCTTCCTGTGGCCGCGGGTTCAGAATTCGGACGGCGAGACCGGTCGCCGTCGCGAAGTCGCGGCAAAAGGCCATGGTGAGAAGCACCTGCGTCACCCCGCGAGCAATCATCAGTTCCTGCGTTGGCCCACTTACAACCACGTTCGGTTGGCTACCTTTCTCAAACACCACTTCCACATCGGTCCATCGTGTGCCGCGTTTCCAGGTTGTCCCCAACGAGCGAAACACGGCCTCCTTTGCAGCCCACAACGCCGTGAATTGTTCAGTGGTTTGCTTTTTTTCGTTACAGAATCGCACTTCTCGTTCGGTGTAAACTTGTTGCAGAAAGATTTCCGCGTGCTTTTCGATCAACCTTCGCACTCGTGCACATTCCATAACCTGGCTGCCAAGTCCGACGATCTCCATGAGCTGCCTTCAATCTGAGCTTCGCCGCCCCCGCGTAAGGCGGATACAATCACAAGGTTATTAATCGGAAGGAATCGTGTCATGCCGCAGCCACCAGCAATTGAGCTCCTCGCCGATCTGACTCCAGAGCAAGCGGCCGCCGTGACACATGCCGAGGGGCCGCTACTCATTCTCGCGGGAGCTGGCAGCGGCAAGACGCGAGTCATCACGCGTCGCGTGGCATACTTGCTTAAACACGGCGTGCGGCCAAGCAATATTCTCGCGATCACGTTCACGAATAAGGCCGCAGGCGAGATGCGTGCGCGCGTTGAGCACCTCGTGCCGGGCAACCGCGTGATTGTTAGCACGTTTCACAGCCTCGGTGCCCGCCTGCTGCGGCAATATGCGGAGCGCCTTGGCTTCGATCGCAACTTCACGATCTACGACATCGACGATCGCAACAAAGTGGTGAAAGCCGCTCTTGATGCCACGGGCATCGACAATGTGAAATTCAGCCCCGAACGGATCGCCGGTGCGATTAGCAAGGCCAAGAATGCGTTGCTTAGCCCAACGCTGTACGAAAAATCGGCGACCGACTTCTTCACGCAAACTGTGAGCAAGGTTTACCACGGATACGAAAAACGCCTGCGTGCCGCGAATGCCATGGATTTCGACGATCTGTTGTATCTGCCGGCAATGGCACTCAAGCACAACGAAGAATTGCGGGCGGAACTCGATAATCGCTTTCGCTATGTCTTGATCGACGAGTACCAGGACACCAACTCCGCGCAGTACGAGATTGCCCGAAAGTTATCGATCCAGCACCCCAATCTGTGCGTGGTGGGTGACCCCGATCAATCGATTTACAAGTGGCGCGGTTCGGACATCAAGAACATCCTGGATTTCGAACGCGATTTCCCCGACGCCCGCGTGATCACGCTTAACAAGAATTACCGCAGCACGAAGAACATTCTCCACGCGGCCAGCGTGCTCATCGACCATAACAAGCAGCGTAAAAAGAAGTCCCTGATCACCGATAACGAACAGGGCGTGCCGGTGCGAATCGTGACTTTCGATAACGGGCTTGATGAAGCCGAGGGCGTGGTTCTGCGGATCAAGGAGGCAGTGAAAGCTGGTGAATTCAAGTATCGCGATCATGCGATATTCTTGCGAATCAATGCTCTGTCGCGATCGCTGGAAAGCGCGTTTGTCAAACATGGCGTGCCGTTCCAGATCGTGAAAGGGCTGGCATTCTTCGATCGTAAGGAAAACAAGGATGTGCTTGCATATTTGCGGCTCCTCGCCAACCCGCTAGATGTGATCAGTTTCCTTCGCGTTGTGAACGAACCCGGTCGCGGCATTGGAAAAGTATCGCTGGACAAACTGCAAGGATTCGCCGCAGACCGCGAAATAAGCCTGCTTGATGCGGCTGGCCAGGTTGCGAAGATCACCGCGATTAAGGGGAAAGCCGCGACCGGGCTGCGCGACTTCCACAAACTCATGACCGAACTTCGCAGCCGCCTCGATATGCCTCCGCACGATCTCATTCGCCTGGTACTGGACAAAAGCGGTTACGCCGCCGCATTGCGTGAATCGGATGAAGACGACGACGCGGAACGATTGGCGAACGTCGAAGAACTCGTGACTGCGGCCAAGCAATATCACGACCAAAACCCCGAAAGCACCATCACCGACTTCCTGGAGCAGATCACACTCGCCTCGGATGTCGATGGGTGGGACGAACAAGCCGACCATGTTTCAGTCATGACGCTGCACGCCTCGAAAGGGCTAGAATTCCCGGTGGTGTATGTGCTGGCAGTGGAAGAGGGTTTACTCCCGCACGAGCGGAGCATGGGCCGCGACGATGAGATTGAAGAGGAACGTCGGCTCTGCTTCGTGGGCATGACTCGGGCCATGAAGGAACTTTATCTCTGCCATTCGCGGCTGCGCGAATTTCGCGGACAGATGAACTACGCGATTGAAAGCAGCTTCTTGCGGCAACTGCCCCGCGAGGGTGTCGAGTGGATTGACAATGCGATATTACGCAACGTCGCACGCTCCGCCGCCGATGAATGGCGGGCCAAGGCATCGGGTGCCGCGCGGGACTGGGCCGATACCGGCGCTCGCCCCTTTATTCCCGCAAAAAAGAAAGCGGATTTCAAAGCAACCATCGCCGATGGTGCGGAAACGGGGCTGGCCGTGGGCGTGCTCGTGCAACACGAGGAATACAGCATCGGGCAAGTCACGGATGTGAGTGGTTTTGGTGCATTGCGACGAGTGAAGGTGCGGTTCGCTTCTGTGGGCGAGAAGACATTCGTCGCAGACAAAGTGAAGCTTAAAGTCGTAACGCGAAAAAAGAATGAAGAATAAAGAAACCGCATGAAGAGGCGTGTAAGCGCGTGTCTTCTGGCCGGTAACTGACTACACTTTCCAATGGCCGCGCCACATCACCCGCGGTCAGGAAAATGCCGGTCGCCACGACCGACACATCCTGTTCCTTTCCCATCTTCAGGAGGATACGAATTATGGCCCGCACTCTGATGGCCCTTGCTCTCACTTTGGGTTTCACCGTTCCGGCGTTTGCCGCCGACACGACCTTCGCACTAACTGGAGACAACACGAAGATTGAATTCGTGGGCACCAAACCGGGTGGGAAGCACGAAGGTGGTTTCAAGAAGTTAGTCGGAACGGCCACGGTTACCGATGGTGTGCTCAGCAAGATCGACATCGCCATTGAATGCGACTCGCTCTATAGCGACGATGAAAAGCTGACATCTCACCTCAAGGCACCCGATTTCTTTGATGTGAAGAATCACACCAAAGCAATGTTCAAATCGACGAAGATCGAGAAGAGCGATAAAGGCTTCATGGTCGAAGGCGACCTGACAATGCTTGGCAAATCGAAAGCGGTCAAGTTCCCGGCATCCGTCAGCATGAAGGATGGCGTCCTCTCGCTTTCCACCGCGTTCACGATCGACCGCACGGAATGGGGCATGACCTACGGCGATGGAAAGATCGATAAGCCCGTTGCACTGAAGGTAAGCCTGACGGCCAAGAAGTGACTCATTGAATTTGCTGATTGAACGGTACAACTCTCATAACCGGCGGGCGAGCCGTTCGCAGGCTTGCCCGCCGAGCCAATTCTCTTGCAGCAGGTTCGCCGTGTCTCTGCCGCCGATCAAAATGATGCTGGATACCTTTCAGCTATCAGTATTGCCCGCAGCGGGCGGTGCAGCGATTGTCATGAGTCTCTTTCTGCTTGGCGGGAAACGGTTCGCGGCGCTGGGTTCAGCCGTTGCGGTCGTGTTCGGGTTCGTGTGGTCCAACTTTAAGCTGAGTAACCTCAATCCATCCGATCCCATCACCTGGGAGAACTCCTCACGCTTGCTTCCCTGGAAACCCGTGGGAACCGCGGCGGGCTGGCAGTGGGTGGCGTTGGCCGCGTTGGTGCTGCTTGTCGTCGGCCTTGTATCACGATGGGTGGGGTTGTTGGCCACTCGTTACTTGCCAGAACGGAACGCCTGGGGAGCGCATCTGTTAGTCTGGGCACCGCGAATTGCGGCCGTTGCCGTCGTGGGCTATTGGCTCACACTTGGCAAAGCGGCCGAAGCATGGCCGGGGCTTTGGCCCATCACTTCCGCAGTGATGTTCTGCATCTGGGTTTCACTCGATGGCGTCGCCCGAAATGAAGCGGGTGCTGAAGTCACGGCATATCTGGCGGCGGCGCTGTTTGCCACTGCTGCTGTGCTAATCCATGCGCATTACGCTCGCGCGATGGAAATCGCGATGGTAATCGGTTCTAGCTGTATGGGGATTGCGATTGTCGCGAGATTAAGCCGGAGCGATGCGAGCGGTGCGATTCCTGCGGCGGTCGCGTTCATCCCCGGTTTGTTGCTCGCGGGCCGCCCTTCTCTCCCCGATCACAACATTCCCGCCGCGAGCTTCTGGCTGATTGCGTTGGCTCCGCTCGCGCTCGCGCCATTCCTGATTCCAGCTTTGATTCGCAAAGATGTCTGGTATCTCCGTGCGGCCCGAGGTGTGCTTATCTTGGTGTTGTTTGCGACTGCCGTTGGCCTAGCGGCGCAGAACGAAACGTTAGCCTTCGATGAACAGTGGTAGCCAACTGATTACTTCCCATAAACTACCGGCACGAGCTTCTTTTTCTCGAACGGGTGCCGCGACATGTTTACGATCTCCGCCTTCGCTGACGAAATCTCTCCTGATCCCCGCGAGCAAGTCGCGGTGCTGAAATCCTGCAACGTGCGGCACATCGAGTTCCGCTCGATCTACAAGACGAACGTACTCGCACTATCGGATGACCAGATCAAGGAATTCAAGGCGTTGCTCGATGCGGAAGGGTTCAAACTCTCGGCCATCGGTTCGCCAGTGGGCAAGGTCGCCATCGATTCCCCGTTCGAGCCACATCTCGATAAACTCAAGCGCGCGATCGAACTGTGCGGGGTGTTTGGAACGCCGAATATCCGCGTGTTCAGCTACTATCCCCCCGGCAACGACCACAACTTCGATCCCGCAAACTGGCACAACTACCGCGATGAAGTGCTGCGACGAATGGCCGCCAAGGCTGAAATCGCCGCGGCGAACAAGCTCACACTGTTTCAAGAGAATGAACACCGCATCTACGGCGACTCGCCCGATCGAGTCCGGGACATTCTCTTGACCGTGAACAATCCCGCCCTGCGCGGAGCATACGACGCGGCCAATTATGTCTATGGTGGCTTCGATCCGATCGAGGGATGGGAGAAAACAAAGGAGTTCACGACGCACTTCCACATCAAGGATTGGAAGCGGAACTGGCGTGAAACCGGCGGCGCGGAGCAAGGTGTGCTGGCGGGCCACGGCGATGGAAAGATTCCGCACAGCATTCAAGAATCCGTGCGGTCCGGTTATAAGGGATTCGCCACCATGGAACCGCACCTGCGTGGCGGCGGCCCAACGGGCGGCGTAACCGGTGCCGATCTGTTCCCGGTCGCCGTGGAAGCGTTCCGCAAGATCCTCCGCGATTGCGGGGCCGTCGAGGCGAAGTAAGCTTTCAGAAGTGAAATCCAAGCCCACGCCCCCACACATGCCGTAACCACCACGCTGCATGTGTTGGGTGCTTTCTGAAGTTAATCACTCCGCCGGGATATAAGGTCTGATCGCCAAATGCTCACCGTTCATCTGCGGATTAACGATGCGGCGACCGGGAAACCCACCCCGGCACGGGTTCGCGTTTCCGAAGCTGATGGGACGAACTACGCACCACTTGGACGCTATGTGGAATGCCCCACGCGGCGGAACGAATCGGTTGGCGGGCAACTTGCGATCGGGAAGGAACGGTGGTTCTACACCAACGGTTCGTTCGAGATTCCTTTGCCCTCTGGCGTTCCTCTGCGGGTGCAAGCGACCAAAGGCCCACAATACTTGCCTCTCGATACCACCGCGAGTCTCGGTTCCGGGCAGATGGCATTGCGATTTGCGATGGAACGCTGGGCAGACACTCGAACCGAGGGCTGGCTTTCCGGCGATTCGCGGTGCCACTTTCTTTCGCCGCACGCCGCGCTGCTGGAAGCCGAAGCCGAAGATCTGGATGTCGTCAATCTCTTGGCGGCCCTGCAACCGTATCCCAGCCTGGACGGTACTGCGTATAGCACGGTTCCGAACTTGGATGCCTTCAGCGGTCAGCAACCCGCGTTAACGCACCGCGATCGAACGGTTGTGGTGAACACTCTGAACACTCATCCGGTGCTGGGATCGGTTGGACTGCTGAACTCGCACCGGCCGGTTTATCCACTTACTTTTGGCGGCGATGAAGCCGACGATTGGAGCATTTGCGACTGGTGCGATCAATGTCACCGCAAAGGGGGAATGACAATCTGGACCGATCCGTTCGAGCCTTCGAGCGGCCTGATGGGTGGCGAGGCACTGATTGCGGCCATTCTCGGAAAGATCGATGCGATAGAAGTATCGCCGCAACCGCGTAGCGTTCCTCTCTTACTCTGGGTTTATCGACTTTGGAACGCCGGCTTCACGATTCCTCTGGTTGGCGGTAGCGGAAAGGATAGCAACCGCATCGCACTTGGAAGCATGCGAACTTACGCCAGGCCAGCCACCAATCCCGAGCATTCCTTTACTGAACCGCACCGCCAATGGGTGGAAGCCGTGCGTGGCGGGTTCACATACATCACCGCGGGCCCACTGCTTAATCTCACGCGCGACGGCGATCGTGTGCGAGTTGTTGGCCAGACCTTCAACAGCCCTGCCAGTCTTGAACTGATCGTAAATGGCCGAATACTAGCGACCGGCGTTGGGGAAATCGAACACACTCTTACAGAACCTGGTTGGTGCGCGGCCCGAACCGCTGCTGGTGGCGATTTTGCCCATACATCCCCAGTTGTGGTGGGCCATCGAGAACCGCACCGCGAGTCCCGGCTATCTCTGCGGAAACTGATCGAGCAAACACGCGACTGGGCTACCGAGCATGGCCGCTACGCAAACCCCAAACGCCGTGAACAGTTGCTCGCACGATGCGACGAGACGATCGCCAAACTGGGATCATCATCGTGACTTCGGTGGCGTGGACACGGTCACTCGAATAGCCACTCTCAGCATACGTTCGGCCGTTGTGTTCACTAACACGTTGTTTCCTCATGCTCCCGTGGACATAATCTCCCAATCCTTCCCGCTCGTCCATCATGAGGCTCGGATATCGTGCGAGAAGCATTTGAGCGGGCAATCCTCAATCATCCCGAAGATTCCACCAACTACGCGGTCTATGCAGACTGGCTCACGGAACAAGACGACCCTCGCGGCGAGTTCATGCAAACCCAACTTGCACTCGAAAACGAGTCGTTGCCTGCGACGGAGCGGAAAACCTTACAGCAGCAGGAGCACGAACTCCTGGCACAACACCAACGCGAATGGTTAGCGGAGTTGGCCCCATTTGTTCTCGACGAGAAAGAGGACGAACCAACCCACACCGGAACGGAAGTGATCTGGGAACGTGGACTCCTGACAGGCCTCATCATCGGCTCACTGAACCGTGCGATTGCTCAATCCCTTGCCACCACAACGGCCGTCCGATTCCTGAGCGAGTTGCACATCCATGAGTCTTATGCGAGCTACCATGACAGCACGGAAGAAACGATCGCACAACGTGTTCCAACGCCACCCGGTATGCGAGAGCATCAGGAATACTTCGAGCTGATCGGTTCACCGTTTCTGGAGAACTTGCGAATCTTACGCATCGGAAACGATGAGCCGCCCGAAGACGGCTGGACGGATTGCCACATGTACTCGCCGGGAATCGAATACCTCGTCGCCCAGATGCCACGACTGGAAGAACTGCACCTGCTCGCCAAGGAATACGATTGTGCCGCGCTGTTCGCACTGCCGAATCTCACCTGCCTTCGGGTGCTGCGCATGTATCACCTTGGCAATCGAAGATCGGGTCTCGGCCAGTATGAGTATCCACTCAACATTTTGGCAGCGAACCCGGCTTTCGCGAACCTCACGCACTTGAAATTCCACCCGCATTGGGCCGAGGAAAGCGACGACAATGGAACCGAACTCTCGTATCTTCCGCTCGAACAAGTGCGCACGTTACTGCGTTCCCCTCATCTGAAGAGTCTCACGCATCTGCAACTTCGCCTCTCGGATATAGGCGATGAAGGCGTTCACGAGTTGATCGCGTCAGGTATTCTGAAGCGGCTCAAATGGCTGGACCTGCGACATGGTGCAATCACGGACGATGGGGCCAGGCTGTTTGCAGCGTGTTCAGATATCCGAAATCTTGAACGCCTCGATTTAACTCGCAACGCCGTTACGGCGACTGGTCTAGGAATTCTGAGAGCGGCGAAGATCGATGCAGTAGCCAACAACCCGCTCACCGTTGCAGAATTGCAATCTCGGGAATACCTGCGCGAAGGCGACTTTGAATAAACCGAATTCGGAGCCCAACCCATGCGGACGTTTCAGTACAGCGATGCGAAGAGTCACAAGTTCTGGAACATCGATATCAACGATGTTTCCTTCACCGTTACCTATGGCAAGATCGGCACGCCCGGCACCACGCAAACCAAGACCTTCCCCACACCCGAAAAA
>JBGSLF010000184.1:0-3465 GCA_041740855.1 Gemmata sp. | reverse complement strand
TTCCTCCCGCTGCTTCGCGGTGACGGAAACGAGCTGTTGACGCTTTGCCATTGCAGCAACCTTGCTCAAGAAGTCCCGGGCTTCGCCAGCTTGCTTTGCGAATCTTAAACTGTTCCCCTACTTACGGGGAGATGTACTAAGGGCGGCGTAACCCGAATTTCTCGCGCATCCGGCAAAATCGCTTCAAGTTCACGCCCGGGGTCGTCGATACCAGAAAGGGGGATGATTGCGCGACGACAACGGGGGAGGTCGCCGTGAGTGACACGCGTGGACTGTTAGACCGCATTAGCGCCTTTCGACACCGGCTCGAATCGGTGCCATACCTGATTCCGGACGCCATACCGGCGGAACCGGGGGCGAATCGCGCGATACTCTCGGAAGCCGAGGCGTTCCGCATTCGCCTTCAGCAGATTGTCTCTGCTCCGCAGGTGCCCGAGGGGCCGCCTGTCCCGCAGCTTACCGATCGCGCACGCCGCTTGCTGGCGGCAGCGAAGAGCTTGCTGGACCGACAACGCGCCTTTACCGCTGATCCGCTGTTCGCTGGATTGGCAACCGCAACCGAAGACGCCGACCCGCTGGTGGCGTATCACGCGGAAACCGTCGCGGTAATGGATTCCGCGATTCGGCTGGCGCAGTCGCTCCCATCGCTTCCATCGGCTCAGTTAAAGCAGTGCACCGGGCTGGATGGCCTCATCGGTATGGTGCAAGAACGGCTCACAGTGCAAGAGCGTGCGTTGAAGTTGCGAAAGGCCGATGCCGAACGCATCGATCGGCTCGCGCTGGTCTACACGGCGATGGCCACCAATAACCCGGTCACGCTGGCGGCGGTGGCTTCGCTGGCCGAAGAGTTGCTGGAAGAATCGCGACATGGGCGGCCGCTGCGGTTGGTACACGCACCGATCGAATCCGCGACCGCCTATCCCGGTGCCACGGCCTTTCCGCCACCGGTTCGGTTCCTCTCCGCTCATGCCATCAATGTGGCACAGGTCGTTGCCCGGTTGGTTCCCGCCGATCCCGAATGGGCCGCCCGGCCACTGCTTGCCGTGGTCGCGGCGTTGCTCGCGGATTGCGGCATGACATCCGTTCCGGCAACGGCGATTGGCAAGGCAGGCGGGCTTTCGCCAGGCGAACGGCGATTGATCGATGCCCACCCGCAAATCGGGGCCGAATTGATCTTGCGCTGCTTCCCGGAAGTGGCTCCGCTGGCCGCATCTGTGGCGGCGCATCACGAACGCTACGATGGCACCGGTTACCCCGCAGGGCTGAAAAGCACAGCGATCACATCACTGGGACGCCTGATTGCGGTGGCCGATGTGTACGCGGCACTCAGTTCGCCTCGCCCGCATCGTGCGGCCCGCGATGGGCGTGCGGCGCTCACGGAAACGCTCATGCTGGCCGAACACGGTCAACTCGATCGCGAGTATGCCGGGTTGCTGGTGCGTCTCTCGTTTTACCCGGTCGGCACGGTGGTGGAACTCACCGATGGGCGGGTAGGCGTTGTCGCGGCCAATCACCCGAACCCGGCCGATCCTCGCACACCCGGGCGACCCGTCGTTGCCATTCTCACGGGGGCCGACGGCGTACCGTTGCCGCACCCGGAACATGTCGATCTGGCATCGGCCGAACACGGCGGAATTCTTCGCGGACTTTCACCCGATCGCCGGCGTGCGGTACTGGGCAGTCGCTATCCGGATCTGGTGTGATAAGCCGTTCCATCGGTGAATCGATGGTGACGATTTCACTGGAAGTGCGGGTCGCCCTTCACCATCCGTGGAGCGCGACTTGAGTCCGAAGTGGCGCTCGTTCGCAATCGCGCCGATAGAAGTGAAACACCCAGGATCGACCCCGCGACATGGCCAATTACTTCGCTTCCACTCGTCATCCGTGGCCGTGCTTTCTCTTCTTGCTTCCCTTGTTGGCGGCGTACGAGGGCGGCGTGCTCTGGCTCGGTGGCGATCAGCCCGAACAAATCCGCAACGGGGCCGATGCCTGGATGCGTTGGGGGCTGGAACTGTTTGGCGTTGGCCAGATCATTGCCGCACCGATCATCATCCTACTCATGATGCTCGCCTGGAGTTGGTGGCGTTGGGACACACGCCCCGCCGATCCGATCACAGCGGTTTTTGGAATGATCTTCGAGAGTGGGCTGTTCGCGTTTGGCTTGTGGCAATTCAGCCGGAACTTCGGGCCTATTCTCGATGGTCTGGGAGTGCAGCTGCAGATCACCGTTCAAGTGGCACCCGCTGCGAAAGTCCTCACGTACATCGGTGCGGGAATTTACGAAGAAGTGCTGTTTCGCTTGGGGCTGTTCGGCGGCCTCTACACTCTGCTTCGCGTGGTGGGTTTGCCGTGGATCGTTGCGTTGTTCTCCGCGATGATCGTGGCGGCGTTCATCTTTGCGGCCGCTCACCACATTGGCCCATACGGCGAACCGGTGCGGCCAGATTACTTTGTCTTTCGCACCTGTGCCGGCCTTTACTTTGCTGCGTTATTCGTGGCACGCGGCTTTGGTGTCGCGGTCGGCGCACACGCCGGATACGACATTCTCGTGGGTGTCAGCGTAACCTGAGACCGCATTCCGGTCACACGATTGATTCATTCGCGAGTGGTACACCCCTCCGCGAAACAATTCCCCAAACTGAAATAATCCGGTTACGCGCTCTGCGCCGGTTGTTCCGACCGATAGCCCTGCGAATCGCATTCTCAGTTCCCACCGCGGTTGCCCTGGCCACTTCCGTACGCCGATCTTCTGGGTAGCCCCGTCGCCTTCTCACGGATGTCAGGCCGATGGCCACTTTCTATCTACTGCCGCCGCGGTCTTGCCTGGAACAGGCGCTCGAAGAAGTGCTCACGCGGCTTCTCCCCGGTTTGCCCTTACCTGCGGATTCGTGGGAAGCGGTGACCGAGCGCGTTGGTTCCGCTGCGGGTTGGCCCGCCGATGTGTTCCTCGTGCCGCGTGATGATCTGCCTGATGGCGAACCCGTTGGCGATTCCCTAGTCGCCGCGTTCGGTGCGGAAGTGGGCGATCACATCGTCGAAGTTAGCCTGGCTCGCAACCCCGCCAGCGCCCGAGCGTGGGTATTGGGCCAAGCCGATGTTTGCGGAATCTCGGCCGCGCGATAGAATTCACTTATCACGGCTCAATATCTCCCCCACGACCGTGTGCCCTCGCCTCAATTGTGGTGAGGGTCATCGTACATCTATTACCAGCCGCAACCATGACCGACGCTAACCAAACCGACGACGACTGGGCGGAACTCGCCCGGGAATTGGCCTGCGAACCGAACGCATCACACCCTGAAGGCACCGCAGAAGCCTCTGTTGGCGACGAATTCGCGGGCGATCTCGAAGACGCCGAAGTAAGCGATTCCGCAGAAGGAGAAGCAGAAGGGGAACTGGAAGACGCGGGTGCGGAAGGCGAAGCGGAACCCGGCGAGGGGCAGCCCGGCACCGGTCGCAAGCGGC
>JBGSLF010000183.1:0-71288 GCA_041740855.1 Gemmata sp. | reverse complement strand
GTGGAACGAGCACGCTCATCCGTTCAACTGGACCCGAAAATCCGTGACCAAAATCATGGCCAAGTGCGAGATCGCCACAAGCGAAAAACCCGTGGCAATGGCCGCATAAAAACTGTTCCCCTACTTACGGGGAGTTGTACTCAGGAGTTGATTGTTCACGAGAACAGGCGACGAGAACGCCGTCGCCTTAGAGGTAAGTCGAGACCAGGTAGAGCGTCATCCCGATGGAAAAGAGAAACAGCGTGATACGCAGACCCCAACTGAACGCTTCTCTGAGGATCTTATCCCAGTGGTCATGGCGAGTGGCGGCGTAAACCAGGCTCACGACCACAAGCAGGATGGGCAAGTTCCAGTAGATATTCATTTCGGCAAACAGGGTGGAGATCACGATACGCCCCCCTGCGGGTTCGGATTGGCCGAGGTAGTCGGTATTGGTAAGTTCGGTGCGGTCACGTGGTCTTCTGGAACGTCGGCGGGTAATGGCATGGGAACCACGGGTTCGGCCACAGCCGCGCTGGTGCTTTCTTCTGCGTTGGCCCACGTGGGTGCGTCGCGAAACATCGGGCCGGCGAAGGCGTCGTAAATCACCAACAGATTCAGCACGCCCGCGATCACGGTGAATACCCAGCCAAGATCCCAGCGCTTCGAGGAGTTCCGTTGCAGATTGTTTAGCTCATCTTCTTTGGGGGCACGCTGGAACTTGCGGAACGGTGGCGGGCCTTCATTCTTTGTCGGATCGAACTTCACATACTGGTAGATCGCGGGCCACGCAGCAACACCGATCCAGCACTGCGCGAGGAACTGGGGTCGATACGCCGCCGACTTCGCAACACCGCCCAGTTTCTTGCCGAATACGACCACATCCGGCAGATCGGTGGTATCCGGCAACCAGACGTTGCGCCATTGCCCCATCCACATCCCGTAAAAGAACAGGAAGTAAAGCCCGAAGAAGAACAGCATCCCTTTGCCAATTCGGCCCTGGTAGACCTGCCCAAGCCCAGGAATCAGGTAGCTCAGGAATCCTGCCAATAGGTCGCGCTTGACCGGTGGAAGCGGGGGTGGTTCAGCGGCAGTGGGGGAAGGCTGGGAGGAAGCCATCGGCAAGGGGTCCGCCCAAGGAACAGTTTCGCCCGGCATGTCGGGTACTTCGCCGACCGCCGGGCGATATTTACATTTGGCTGATTATATGGTTCCGATGCAGTTTCGGTGCAGGAATCCTACGAGAGCCATCGACGGCTGGCATTATCCGCCTACTGGTGGCCACGGAAGTTCTACCGGTAAGGTGATTGCGCCTTGAAGTTGTGCCATTTTCAAACCGGTGTACGCAATGAGGCCCAAACCCGCCAGGCCGAACACGCTCTTAACGAACCCAGATCGGAGTGCCCGTCCGGGTAAGCCGAACAGGCCAAGCGTGCGATTGAACGCCTGATTGAACATCACAAGTGGTACGAGCGGCAGCGGAGGCGGAACGTATCCCGTGGCGGTCGCAGTGGGTGCGGGTTGCGGAATCGGAAGCGCTTTGCGTTCTCGCTTGGGTTGCGGCTTGGCAACCGGCGTGGGCGCGGGTGCAACCTTCGGAACCGCAGCCTCTTGAATAACGGGCGGCTCGACGGGTGCTTGCGGTTTGGCTCGCGGTGGCTCAGGCGGCTCAGGCGGCTCAGCAACTTCTCGCGGTGGCGGAGGTGGCGTGAACACCGGTGGTGGCGGAACTGGCTCCGGTCGCCGGATCACTGGCTGAGGGATCGGTTGCGGAAGCGGTGCCGGTGCAACAGGCTGTGGCGGCGAAAAGGGCTGTGGCAGCGAAGAGGGTGGTGGCGGCGAAAAGAGTGCGGGATACGCCGGAGGCGCAGCCGTGAACTCAAGCCTCGGAGCCGGAGCGGGTGTGGCAACAGGCACGTATGTTGGTGTGGGCGTGGGGGCCGCAACCGGCGGTGTCGCATCGCCTGGCGACGTTGGTACGGAAAGCATCCGCTGCAACAGCGCATCGAGTTCATCGAGTTGCTGGCGAGTGAGATCGTTCGGGCTTGGTTGGGCGGTCGCCATGAGTTCGATCCGTTCCCGGATTAGGGCCGGAGACCCTAGAAAGACCGTAGTAATCCGACCGCGGCCGGCATCCGCCTTCGGCGACGTGACCGTCGCAATCCATGCAAACCGAAAAGAGTATAAAACTCTGGGTGAGCGGAAAAAAGGGCAACTCCCGATGTCAGAGCCGCTTCCAAACCAAGGAATTACGATGCCTTCGCCCGATGAAGGACCCAAACTGGAAAAAGACGAGATCACTCTGGAGGAGTGGATTGCTTCCACGCAGAGTTGCTGTGGCATCGAGCCGGAAGCGTGGCAAAAACCGGTGCCATCTCCAAACAGCGATGCCATGCCGCCTGCCACTCCCCATCAACCGAATGATGAGTAGCAATCAGTTCTTTCGTGGGTTGTTCGGTCCTTTGGGTCGATCGCCTGGAGCACCACCTTGACCGCCTGGCCCACCTTGACCGCCTGGCCAACCTTGGCCCCCTTGGCCGAACACGCGTGATGCCTCGGTTCGCGCGGCTTGTGCGGCTCGCGTGTCGCCCATTCGCTCGCATAACTCAGCAAGCTGTTGATACGTCTGCCCCACTAATTCACTCGGCACACGCGCGGCCGGTCGCGGTCGCTCCATGAGCCTCTGGAGTTCCGCAATGGAATCTTCGAGGTGTAACCGGGCGGTGTGCGGTTTGTCGGCCTTGGCGAGTAGCGTGGCATACAGAGAACGTGCCAAGGCCCGCTCGATGGCGATCATCGGGGGGCGTTCTTCACGACCGCTCACGGTTGGCCCGAGTTGCTCAATCGCTTCTTGATATGCTTGCTCCGCGCCGGTTGAGTCTCCCGCCCGGTCCCGTGTCAGCGCGATCTTGAGCGCAATTGATCCCGCCAGGTAGGGCCGCACTTCCTCGCCCAGTGCCCAGGCCGCATCGCGTGCTTCCACTAGACGTTGTTCGTAATTCACGAATGCATCGGGTGAAGCGGCGAGGAATGTTTGGACCAGTTCGGCCTTCACTGCTTGATCCGTGGGGTATGCATCTGCGAGATCTTGAAGGAGCTTTGCCGCCCGGCGGAACGATGCGGACGCTCGATCGGCGTTACCCCGCATGACCTGCACTTCACCAATCCGGCGATACGCCCGACCGGCATCGAGTTGAAGCCGCGAGTTGGTCGCGTTCTGTTCTGCAAAGCGGTCGTAGAACTCCAGGATCGCTTCGAGAACCGCGGCGCGTTCATCTTCGCCGGGTGGTCCGTTGGGCCGATTGGGCGGTGAAACGGGAATACCCAGAATAAGCCCGGCACCCACACTCAAACCGCCCGGACCACTGGGACCGCCCGGACCGAAACCACCAGGGCCAGGACCGCCAGGACCGAAGCCACTAGGCCCGCCAGGGCCGAAACCAAATCCGCGGTTCATGAATCCCTGTCGACCGCCGGATGCATCGA
Source organism: Gemmata sp. (assembly GCA_041740855.1). Taxonomy (GTDB): domain Bacteria; phylum Planctomycetota; class Planctomycetia; order Gemmatales; family Gemmataceae; genus Gemmata. The sequence continues at coordinate 67,823 of JBGSLF010000183.1, read as the reverse complement.
AGATTTTCTCAAACGCTTCCAGACTCATGCGCAGGTTGGCTTCCAACTGCTCGGAAGCGCGTATCGCTTCGGATCGTGCGATGCGTGCTTCGGTAAGTTGCTTGGCTTCCGCTTCGAGCGCTCGGCGAGTTTTCACATAACCCACCCATCCAACGACACCGGCCAGCACCAGGGCCGCCATCATATTGGCACTGAGCACGGCGGTGGTTGGGTTGCGTCGGCACCAACGCCACCCGCGACTGAGCATGCTTTGCCGGCGAGCTTTGATCGGTCGATCGTCGAGAAAGGCTTCGAGATCGCGGGCCATGTCGCGTGCGGAAGCGTAACGCCGATCCGGATCGCGCGCCATGGCCTTCAGCACAATCGTTTCCAGATCGCGTGGAATCTCTGGGTTCACCTGTCGCAGTGGAACGGGTTCCGTGTCGGCGACGAGTTTCAAGAGCCGCGCGGGAGTCTCGTTCGGATACGGCGGCTCCAGTGTCAGCAGTTCGTACAGCGTCGCCCCGAGGCCATAGACATCGCTGCGCGGATCGGCCGATCCGTGGAGGCATTCGGGGGGAAGATACTGCAGCGTGCCGAGAATATCGCCCGAGGCTGTCAGCCCTTCTTGCTCAACGAGTTTGGCAAGCCCGAAGTCGGTGACCCACACCCGACCCAGAGAATCCAGCAGGAGGTTCGCAGGCTTGACATCGCGGTGCAACACGCCCTGCCGGTGGGCGTAGTGGAGGGCATCCGCAGTTTGCAGACCAACCTCGGCGACGAATGTCCAGTCGCCATAACGCGGGCCACGTTGCAGTTCCGGCGTTGCGGGAGAACGGCTTCCTTTAACGCCGATGCGTTCGGTTTGCGGGTCGGCGGAAGTGGAAGCGGCGGGATTGTGAACCGGGCCGCGTTCGCGCCGCCAGCGATTCGCCAGATCGTGCAAGCCGATGCCGCGAATCAACTGCATGACGTAGTACGGTAGCCCGCTTTGCTCGCCCACGCCAAAGACTGGCACAATGTTGGTGTGGTGAAGCCGGGCCGCGGCGTGCGCTTCGCGGATGAATCGCTCGCGCCGTTTGCGGTCGAGGTGCGAATGAGCGGAAAGCACCTTCAACGCCACCGGTCGGCCCAGCGATTCTTGCACCGCCTCGAACACCACGCCCATGCCGCCGCGGCCCACTTCGCGGATAATCCGGAAGTCCCCGAAGCGGTCGGGCATTTCGACCGAATCGTCTGTGCCAGCCGCTTGCCGGAATCGCTTGAGCAATTCCATTTGTGCGACCGCCGGAAGCAATTCGCGAAGTTGATCCGCGTGATGCGGATGTGCGGCGACGTAGTCACTCACCGAAGGATGCTCGCCTTTACGTAGCCGGGTGGCGAATTCTTCGGCCAACAAATCGAGTGGGTCGCGGTCGTCGATCGAATTCATGGGGCACCACGCGAGGCTTGCCAGGATCGCACGCGAACTTCATCGCAATTAGGCTTCGCCACTAACGAAGCCCGGCAACGATTCCAAAATCTGTTTCAACCGCGTCAAGGCTCGAACATATCGCTTGCTGGCCGCGGCGGGCTGAATGCCAAGAATCGCGGCGGTTTCGGCATTCCCCAGTTCTTCGAAGTGTCGCAGGGTGAGCACTTCGCGATCTGTCGTGTCCATTTCGTTCAGTGCCGCTTCGAGTTGGGCGAGCGCTTCGTTGCGAGTGGCGGCGTGGCTAGGGCTAGTGAGATTGCCAAGCAGAAACGCGGCCATGCAGGCGGAATCGGCACCGGGTGGGCCTGAATTGATGGTCACATCCTGTCCGGCGTTCCGCTTGCGGGCGAGCTGTTCGCGGTGAACATCGGTGAGACGCTGCCCCACGATCAGCCGCAGCCAGCCGAAGAACGATTGATCCGGCTTCTCAAAGTAATGATGCACCCGCTTGATCGCATCGATGTACGCTTCTTGTAGAACATCGGAAGCGGACACGCGGCCGGCGAGGCGGTGATCGAGCCGAACTTCGACCATGCGTCGCAGCTTGTCGCGATGGCGGTCGAACAACTCCGCAAGGGCCGAATCGTCGCCCGCGTGTAAGCGAGCAATCAGTGCTATCGCTTCGGCATCGGTTTCGGCTGGCATGACAACGATCCGGTCCGGCGAGTGATACGGCCCATCGATACGCCCGCTGGAAGTGTCGCGGGTTGGCGGATCGCGATCACATCCGCGAGCAAGAGTGTTTGTTGGGAAACGGAAACCAGCTCGCAAGGGAGACAGGCAAGCCGCCAATCTCTTTCGAAACAATCGCATGGTTAAGTTGTTTCATTCCGACTCTGTGTGAGATCAAGCACACGATTTCCTTCACAATACCCGAGCCGGAACCGCGTTGGCAGGTCAATGGCCCACGGCGAAAGGAATCGTGAACACCACCGATTCTGCGATCAATTCACAGACCGGGCCAACATAATGACCCGATCGCTCGTTACAACTCTCAGCGTCCTATCCTTTCCCGAGCTTGGAGGCTTTCTCATGCGGCCATTGGTGATACCGATCACGGGGCTGATCTTTGTGTTGGGTTTTCTCGCCCCGCTGGTTCGTGGGCAACCAGACGCCAAGCGCGTTCCGTTGCCAATTGCAGCAAAAGCGGCGGCGGCGGAAGTGGCCGCACCGGTCGATCTCCCGGTCACGCGGATTGTGCTCTTCAATGCGGGCGTGGGCTACTTTCACCGTGAAGGGGAAGTGGCAGGCGAAGCGCGGCTCGATTTGCGATTCGATGAAGCCGATGTGAACGATCTGCTCAAGAGCCTCGTGCTCACGGATTCGGGCGGCGGAAAGCCGCGTGCCATTACTTACGACACACGCTTGCCCGTCGATTTCACGCTCAAGGGCTTCGCCATCGATGTGACTGAGAACCCGAGCATGGGGCAATTGCTGCATCAGGTTCGCGGGGAGAAGATCGAGGTAACGGATAAGACCGGCAATGTTACCACGGGGCAAGTGGCGAGTGTGGAGCGGCCGCCCGTTGTGGCGGGGATGCCCGATCCGGGAGAGAAGCTCAATCTCCTTACCGAAGATGGGCTGCAGACCGTTGAGATGAAGCTGGTGAACAAGTTCAAGTTCGTGCGGCCCGAATTGCAGGCCGAGTTCAAGAAGGCGCTCGAAGTCCTGGCTTCTTCGCGTGGCGACAACAAGAAGACGGTTTCGGTTGTCTTTACCGGTAACGGCAAGCGGCGTGTCGCGGTGGGCTATGTCACCGAGTCGCCATTGTGGAAAGCGAGTTATCGCTTAACCGTGGACGACAAAGGTGCGGCCCGCATTCAGGGCTGGGCGTCGGTCGAGAACACCACCGATGAAGACTGGAACGGCGTGAAGGTGGGGCTTGTCGCCGGGCGACCCATGACCTTCCGCATGGATTTGTACGATCCGCTCTTCGTGCCGCGACCCACCGTGGAACCGGAACTCTTCGCCTCGCTTCGCCCGCCCATGTATCAGGGTGGGCTGAACCCTGTGGGGAACATGGGCATGGGTGCGGTGATGAATCCGGGCGGGAACGGATTTGGCGGCGGCTTCAACGGCGGAATTGGCGGCATTCAGTCCGGAAACCAGGGATTCGGCGGCGGTGCCCTCGGTGTTGGTGGCGGCCAACTCGGACAGTTCGGCAACCTGAACGGGCAGTTTGGCATTCAGGGGCAGTTTGGCATGCAGGGGCAGTTTGGCATTCAAGGCGGAAACTACTGGGCGTATCCCCCGCGCGTGCCGCGACCCAACGTGCGCGAGTTGTACGGCGAACGGCTCAGCTTCGAGGAATATCTGGGCCGCGTTCGCGGAACCGCGAATGCCGCACCGAATGAGGGGCAAGCCAAGCCGGTGCGTGATCCGCTCGACCGCGAAGCCGGAGCACTGGCCCTGGCCGATGGCACGCTTGGCGAGATGTTCGAGTACACCATTACCGAACCCGTTACGCTGCCGCGACAGAAGTCCGCGTTGCTACCGATTCTGAACGAACCGGTCGATGGTTCGCGTGTGAGCATCTATAACCCCGCCGTGCTCGCGAAGCACCCGCTGCTTGGCTTGAAGCTCGTGAACAAGACGAAGCTCCACCTCGCACAGGGGCCGGTTGCGGTGTACGACGGCGGCACGTTCGCCGGCGATGCCCGCCTGCCAGACCTGAAGCCCGGCGAAACGCGACTGGTGAGTTACGCCATCGATCTTGGCACCGAAGTGGCCCCGCGCCGCGAAGAAGAGAAGCCGGCATTGCTCGCGGTGAAAGTGTTGGCGGGGAAGGCGGAGGTCGCCCTTCGCAACCGCTGGACCACCGCATATCAGATTCGCAATCGCAACACACAGGATCGCATTGTCGTTGTCGAACATCCGCGATTGACGGGCCGCAAACTCGCGGGCGACATCAAACCCACGGACCAAACCCGCAGCTTCTATCGCTTCGAATCGCCCGTGAAAGCCGGCGAACTGGTGACCTTGAACGTGACCGAGGAAGAAGAAGAGGGCCGCATTCTCGATTTGCTCGACACCGATCAGAAGACGCTTCACTACTATGCCCAGCAACCCGAGACGAAGCCCGCCGTGCGTGCGGTGCTCACGAAGGTGCTTGAACTGCGAAGCGTGAATGAAGACATCGCCAAGCGGATCGCCATTGAGCAAGGGGCACTCAAGGAAATCGCGGATGATCAAGATCGGATTCGCAAGAACATCGAACGTGTGCCAAAAGAGTCGGAAGCGTTCACTCGCTACTTGAAGAAGTTCGATGAACAAGAAACGGAGATCGAGACACGCCAGGCCAAGGTGAAGGAACTCCGCGCGGAGCTGTTGAAGCAGGGCGAAGCTCTCAAGGCATTCGCCAGCACCGCGAAGGCCGAGTGATGCGACTGACCACACGTTGTTAAGCCGCCAGAATGGTCAAAGGTCGCCAAGTCGCGACCTTTGACCATCGTTGTGAAATGCTTCAGAATCGCCACAGCCAATCAGAACTGCCACGAATGAAGATTGTGTGAGTCTGCTAGCATCTGCGAGTTCGTGTTTGATAGTTCGTGCGATAGCGATTAGGATCACTTTTATGACTTGGATGGCTTGCGGGAAAAGCGTCGCAAGTGTGCCCTATCCTTAAACCCAAGCAATCATGTTCCCAATTATTGTTTTGTGGATGGCATTGCTGACTACGCAGAGTGGCCCTCCATTCACGCCACCGCACGGAGGGTTGGAAGGCTTGCGGGAGGGCGTGATCGCAAAGATGAATCGGGAGCAGTTGGAGATTAGCCGGACACGTCGCCACTTCTTGGAAGAGATGATCGAGATGTATGAGAAAATGCTCACCGACCCGGAACTAATTTGGTCACCGGCGAGTGTGGAGCAAGTGCGTCACGAATTAGCGAAATGGCGGGAAACGGTGAAGTTCATGCAGGTGGTGCAGGGAGAATTGGAGAAGTGGGAAAAAGAAAAGCAGCGTAATCCCGGGCGAGAGACGGATTCGAACGCAATCAAACGATTGGAGAAAGCTGCTAAGGAACATTCCGATTGGCTTGAGGCTTTTCGCGTGGGCCGCATTTCCCCCATGCCGCGAGAAGTGAAGCGGTGATAGTGGGAGGTCGAGTCGCCAATGAAGTGAGTGGTGTATGGGCCGCGATTCCTCGGGCGGATACGCGGCACCTGGCTATTGATATACCCGGTCCTTGATGAGTATATATCAATGATATCGCCGATTATTGTAAGTGTTATGCTATGCCTGTCGGAGCCGGATTTGCTGGAGCAGTTGCAGAATCCTGCTCAACTTCGGCAGCTTCAGCTGGAAATTTTACATCGCATGGGGCTTGAAAATGCACGTCGCATGCGTGATAACACGGGTATATATATTAAGATGAGAGAAAAAGATATCAGGCAGCCAAACCTTGGCCCTTGGTATAAGCTTATGTATGAGAGAGAAATTGAATCCGAGAAGGGGACATGGCATTATCTCAACCTCAGCGTAGAAGTGATGGAATGGTATGAACAGGAGCGAAAGCGCAATCCAGGTCCTGCTACCGATCAGAAAGCTTCAGAGCGATTAAAACAAATAATGAATGATTGGAAGGAGTGGCAGAAGGCGTGGGACGCTGGCCAGATCGCCCCCATGCCGCGAGAAGTGAAGCGGTGATAGTGGGAAGTCGAGCCGCCCGTGAAGTGAGCAATCAGCGCGTGGGTCACCTTGTTTGTTCGGCAAGGTGACCACTTATTCGGGCGGGTGTTCATCCCGCCGAGTTGGCTAAGTGCAATAGGCGAACCATGTATATTGTATTTATTTTATATGTGATCGTTTCGATCTTGTTCGTGCCAGTGCAAAAGGCTGAATTCCAGCGTCTTCGCAACGCTGACCTTGTCCGTCGGGCGATTGACGGGCCACTTCGAGCGGAGCGAGAACGCGATGAACAACGACTCGGTAGCATTCGTCGATACATCGCTGGCAACGAGATGAATATCAAGCTGTTCGAGTGGTCGTTAAATCAACTAGATAACCTTACGCCCGCGGAAGCCGGTTCGTTATTGCAAGATGTAATGGAAATGCGAGCCAATGTCGTCAAAGCGAGAAAGTACGAAAATGTGTTGGAGTGGGGCGAGGAGCAAAGGAAACTCAAGCCGGACTTTGCAACCGAACGTTTGATACGCGATCGGATAGATGAAGCCGAGCGGGAGATGTGGCTAACTCCCCAGGCCCCCATGCCGCGAGAGGTGAAGCAATGACAGTGATGGCGGGTTGTGGGTGATTCGTCCCTAACCCGCCGGGAAACGCGCCGCACCACTGTGGCGCGTTTCGCTTGGCCTCACATCACTTGATCTCTTTGAGGCGGATGTTCCGGTATTCCATCTGTCCGCGATCGGCTTCCAGGCCAATTGGGCCGGTGGCGGGCACCTTCTTTTCGGCCTCCAGTACTTCGCCGTTGCAGGTGCAATGCGCCACTTCGCCCTTCACGACCACCACAATCTCGTTCCAGTCCTGTGCTTTGTACTTCTTCAATTCTTTGAATGGCCCGGCGACGAGATAATCGCGCACCTGCAATTGCGGGCCACGCACATACAACCCGCTATCGGCGTTCACATCCGCACGAAATTCCAATCGCAACTCGAAGTCTTTCGGGAACGAATCGGCCGTCCAGATCTTGCCAATTCCCTTGCCCGGATTCACTACCAGCACGCCCTTCTTGACGGAATAGCGTTTGTCGGACGACTCGGTTTTCCCATCGAAGGCTTCGAACTTATCGCCCACGCGATAGCCCCAACCGGTGAGATCCTTACCGTTAAACAACACGACTGTTCCCGGTTCGGGCTTCGGCTCTTCGGCCTGAGCCAACAGGCCCAACCAGCCAAGTGAAAGTGCCAGTGCGATGCGCGGAATCGTGATCGACATCGGAGAGTTCCTGCGTGTGGTTCCCGCCGACCTTCGGCGGGTCACCAGTGTGCGGTGTACTGGTGACCGCAGTTACCGCACAGTTCTGTTCCGTAACTGCTCTGATACGCGGGGCACGGGCACCCGGATGACGAACATGCCCCATACCCGCAAACGGGGGCTGTGCGAGCACCATCGCGCGGGGTTGTGGGCTTCGCGCATGTGGGGGCGAAGTGCGTGAGATTCAAGCCACGGCGTGCGACGAGTGCGAGCATCAAGTGCCTCCGGAATTGCGGGAAGGTGCGCCAAGTTTTTCCGATTGGTTTAACGCTGTCAAGAAGTTGATTCGCACAATTACCGCGTGAACTGCGAGTGGGTGCAATGGCGAAAGTGGCGGAACAGAACGCACGATAGCTTCGCGAAATAAAGGAAACAGTTGGTGCGGTGATTACCGCGATACACGCAAAATTTGTGATGCGTCAATCGTAATTGCGAGAATAATTCACCATCGGCATGAAAATATCGCCGCCATCTGATGGTTTCAGATTGGGATATTGTTTCGCGAAGGGGGGTGCCGGTAGTGAATGAATGAATCCGCAGAGGTCTTTGGCCTCGCGTAACCGACATTCTTCAAGCAGACGTTCCTGTTCCCTTACGTGTGCGGAACTGTACTCAAGTTCGCGCGGGTCGCACCTTCCATACCAGGCCGCGTGCCGCACCAAACAGAAGCGAGACCGCGACAATGGCCGTGGCCACCAGCACAATCGTTGGCCCGGTTGGCACGCCCGCCTGATAGTTCTCCAGGTAATGAGCCAGAACTGTTCCGCTCACACCTGCAACCGCACCGAAGAACGCCGCGAGCAACACCATCACACCCAGCCGGTTCGTCCACTGCCGGGCGGCGGCCGCAGGCGCGACAAGCAACGCTGTCATCAGCACCACGCCCACCGCCTTCAGACCAATAACAACTGCGAACACGGTTAACGTGGTCAGCAGCAGATCGAGCCGATGCACAGGGTAACCCATGCTGGCGGCGAAATCCGGGTTGAAGGTCACGAGCTTGAATTCCTTCCAGGCCAGTGCGATCACCGCGAGCGTGACAAGCCCGGTGAAGCCGATCACCCAGAGATCGGAATCGCGGAGATTGCCAGCCTGGCCAAACAGATAGCGATCGAGCGGATTGGCCCCCGCACCTGGCATGGATTGCGCATAGCGCATGAGCGCAAGGCCAAGGCCAAAGAAGACCGCGAGCATTCCGCCCAGTGCCGCATCGGTTGGCACGCGTGATCTGCGATCGATCACGCCCACAAGCACTAACGCGACCCAACCCGCAACGGCACCACCGAGCACGAGAAGCAGCGGGGAACTCGCACCCAGAAGGAACGCCAACGCCACACCCGGCAACGCGGCATGCGAGACCACATCGCCCTGCAAACTCTGGCGGCGAAGCAGGGCGAAACAACCAACCACGCCCGCGGTGATTCCGAGCAAAGCCGCACCAATCGCAACCGTTCTCAGTGCGGGAATCTCGAACAGGGCTAGCAGGCTTTCGAGCATGGTGCGAAGCGCGAGTGCCTCCCCGTTAGTATTCCTGAAGCAGCATCTCGCCGGTGGCGGAGAACCAACCTGTGCCATCGATCTGATAAATGCCATCGGTGCCAAACGCGAGGAAACGGCACGATTCTTCGAGCAGCTTTTCCAACGCCACTTCATCGGCCACATCGATGGGTTTGCGCAGTACGAACATTTGCTTGGTGGCGATAACGTGGCCCATCAAGCGGGTGTTATTCGGGCTGTAATCGCATGTCTCCAGAATCGCCGCATGGCTGTTCAGATCGGCGCGGAGGCCGTCTTCCGAAGCGAGAAAGCGTTGCAGCAAGACAGGCGTACCGTTGCCGGGGAGCTTGAGTTCGCCGCGCGTCCAACCCAGATCATCGCCAGCAAAGTGCGGTTCGAAACTCAACCCGGTCGCATGCAAATGCTCGGCGAGGTCGGCCGGCGAAGGCTCCCGTTCCGAAAGGCCGAAGACGCGATACCACATTGGTGAAATTACCACGGAAATAGCGGAGGCGATCGATTCAAACGCACCACGCCGCGTTGCGAAGGCAATCAACTGCGTTTGCGCTCGGCGTATTTCTTCGGCTCTGGCTCCGCCACGATCCTGAGCAGTTCAATCACGATATCGTCGCTGTTCTTTCCTTCGGCCTGAGCCTGGAAGTTCGCGCTCACGCGGTGCCGCAGCACAGGAATGGCGGCCTTCTTAATGTCGTCGACTGCCACGCTCGGGCGGCCATCCATCGCGGCGTAAGCCTGGCCGGCTTGCGCCAGGAAGATGCCCGCACGCGGTCCCGCGCCCCAGTCCACCAATCGCTTGATCATGTCCGGGGCCGTCGGGTCTTTCGGGCGTGTGGCACGCACGAGTTTCACGATGAAATCGTTCACGAATCCGGGCACTTCGATCTTCTTCACCAACTTCTGCCACGCCGTGATTCGTTCGCCAGTTAGCACCTTGTTCAGTTCGGGTTTGTCGCCGCGTGTGCTCATGGCGACGATGAGTTTCTCGTCTTCCGGGCCAGGGTAATCCACTTTGATGTTGAACATGAAACGATCGAGTTGCGCTTCGGGAAGTGGGTAGGTGCCTTCTTGCTCGATCGGGTTCTGCGTGGCGATGACGAAGAACGGTTCGGGCAACTTCATGGTATCTTGCCCCGCAGTCACCTGGCGCTCTTGCATTGCTTCCAGCAACGCCGCCTGTGTCTTGGGTGGGGTGCGGTTGATTTCATCGGCGAGCACGATGTTCGCGAAGATCGGCCCGCGAACGAAGCGAAACTCGCGCTTGCCACTCTCGGTTTCGTCCAGAATCGTGGTGCCGGTAATGTCCGAGGGCATCAGGTCTGGGGTGAACTGCACGCGCTTGAACGATACGGATAACACCTGCGCGATGGAGCTAACCAACAGCGTTTTCGCCAGTCCCGGCACACCAACGAGCAGGCAATGCCCGCGCGTGAAGATGGCGGCCAGAACCTGTTCGATAACCTCGGACTGCCCGACCACAACTCGCCGAAGTTGATCGAGCATGGCCGCTCGGTCGGCGGCGAATTGGTTCAGGTACTCGGTGAACTTGTCGGTCGACACCGGCGGCCCTCGGGTCGTTATGGGATTGTTACGGGAGCCTATTTTACCGAATTCACGCGTTCCGTTTAGTTGCGATGCGGAACACACGCACGAATTCGCCCGCAATGTCGCGGTGATCTGACTTCCAAGAATCTCCCATCGCGAGCGTGCGGCGTGCGACAGTCGATACGGTTGCAACGCATTTTGCATCGGTTAAAGTAGCGACAGTTCAAGCAGCACTGGTGCTGATTCAACCCATGAGCCAAGCATTTCCCCCTATCGTGAGATTACCTATGCGTTGCGCGCTTTCTCTCCTCGCGCTGCTCGCGATTGTTACTCCAGTTGCGGCGGCCGAGCGGCCAAACATCCTGTTCATTTACACCGACGATCACTCGCATCGGGCGGTGAGTTGCTACGCAGAAAAGTACCCGTTTGTGCAGACGCCCAACATCGATCGCCTGGCGAAAGAAGGTGTGCGGTTCCACGCGGCATACAACGGCTCATGGTGTGCTCCTTCGCGGGCGACCATGCTCACGGGCCGCCATCCTTATGGCATCGAGAGCATGAAGTTCAGCGATCCCTATCCGCACAGCACCTACGACCCGAAACAGTGCCGCTTCTGGCCCGCCGAGTTGCGCAAAGCGGGTTATGTCACCGCTCAAATTGGCAAGTGGCACACCGGGATCGATGCGGGGTTCAATCGCGACTGGGATCACCAGATTGTGTGGAATCGCCCGCTGCACACCAAGAACGCCAGCGCGTACTACGCGAACCAGATCCTGAACATTGATGGTGGCGAACCCAAACTGACGGACGGATATAGCACGGATAACTACACGAAATGGTCTGCCGAGTTCATTCGCGGGAAAAACCGCGACGCCAAGAAACCGTGGCTTTTGTGGGTGTGCTACGGAGCCACGCACGGCCCCATCACGCCCGCGGAGCGACACCAAAACCTGTACGCCGAGAGCAAGGTGAAGATTCCCGTTAATGTGTTCCCGCCGCGTGTGGGCAAGCCGGGTTATGTTCGCGAGATGAACATGTGGACGAAGCGGGCCGATGGCACGGTCGCGTCGAACCCCGCCGGCCCCGACGAGATTGGCTCGCCCGGCAAGCTCTCACTTGAAGACATGGTTCGCCAGTATAACGCTTGCGGGCAAGCTATTGATGACGGTGTCGGCGAGTTGATGAAAGCGCTGGAAGAATCGGGGCAAGCCAAGAACACGCTGGTGGTGTTCACCTCCGATCAAGGCTTCGCGCTGGGCGAACATGGCTTGCGTAGCAAGATCGCGCCATACGATGCCTCGTATCGCTCGCCGCTCATCTTCCGGCAACCCGGCGTGGTTCCCGCGGGAGGGTATTGCCCGCTTGGTGTCAGTGGAGTGGACTTGCCGCCCACGATCTTCGCCGCCGTTGGCGTTGAACTTCCGTGGGAGATGCACGGCCGCGATCTCACGCCGCTCATCAAGAACCCGAAGGCGGACTGGCCGCACCCCACGTTGTTCACTAACACCGGGCGCATGTTCGGCACGGATACGCACGCCATTCCCAAAGAGTTTCCCAAGGATCAGATGAATGGCATTCCGTGGTGGGTCGCGGTGCGTCGCGGCAACATGAAGTACATTCGCAACCTTGTGGAAAACGAAGTCGAAGAGCTTTACGATCTCGCAGCCGATCCGGACGAATTGGCGAACCTCGCATTCGAGCCGAAGCACGCGGCCACACTTGCTGCCCTTCGCAAAGACCTCAGCGACGAGTTGAAGCGAACGAAGTGCGGATTCGCAGAGAAGATGCCCGCGACTGCGAAAGCCATGCCCCCAGAAGTGAAGTGAATGCGCGGTTCGCTTCGGGTCAAGGGCGAGCCACTTACTCTGTGTGGTTCGCATCCGAGGCGTTTCGTTGAGCTAAAACGTGCTCGGCCGCATGGTAACGGTTATCAATCAGGATCTGCGGGAAGAAGCCGCCAATCAGAATGAACGCGGACAGGATATAGACCGCGACTCGCTCTCGAATGGTAATGCCCAGTGGCACGCCGGAAACGTGGCGAGTTCCGGTGAAGAGCACAAAATATGCCCGGACCACCGCGACGCCGTTAAGTGCCGTTGCGATGACAACCGCGACGCCCACTAACGGATTCGCACTCAGCGCACCATCAATAAGCAGTTCGATCGCCAGGAAACCGGACGTGCCGGGAAACCCCACGGTCGCCAAACCCGTGAGCAGAAAGATAATCGCGTGCACGGGCGACGCGCTATAAAGCCCGCGGAACTCGGTGAGTGGTAAGCGATCGAAACGAGCTTCCAGAGATCGGAGCGTTAAGCCCACGCCCATGAGTGAGATCACAACCGAGGCCCACAGCGATAGCGCTCCCGTCAGGCTGATCACGGTGTGAAGTTCCATTCCGACCATCACCAAGCCCGCATGGCTGATGACGAGATACGCGAGAAAGCGCCGCGAATCGTTCTGCACCACCGCCATTCCCGCCGCATAAATCGCCGTGACCAGCGATGCCATGCCGATTCCCTGCAGCACCCAATCGGGCGAAGCCGCCGGAAGAACCAACCGCAGCGCCGCATACATGCCAACAATCGGTGCCACTGTTAACAGCGATGTTCCGAGCGAGGCGTTTTCAAACAGATCGCGAATCCAGACGTGCAACGGAACGGTACCGCTTCGCACCAGAACCGCACCCATCATCAGCGTTGCCGCAAGCGTTCCAGAAGCGACCAACCCGCCAATGAGAAGAACGACGAACAAGCCCATGTGGAACAGATAGACGCCTGTTGGCTTCTTTCGGGCACGCAGATCCAGGTAGGGCGGAATGATGCCAAGCATTAGCAGAACACACAGATCGATCGGCTCGACGCAAGCAAAAGTGGCGATCCGAATTGCAGCGCCCAGCAAGAGCCGCGAGATGGAGAAACGAGCCATCTTCGTGCGAGCGGTGCCCAGCCCCGTCAAGAAGTGGAGCAACGCAATCCCTGGCACGAGTGGCGCGTTCAATTGATCCAGCATCAATACCGGTCGCCCGATCAGAAGCGTCAGCCCACTTACCGGCACAGCGGTGGGATCAATCGAGAACGCAGCCCATGCGGCGAGGCACAGCGCGAAGGTGGTCGCCGTGAAGGCCATGCTCCAATTGGAAGAAATGATGGGGTCGCGGATTCGGCCAATCACGATCGCGCCGAAAAGTGGAAGGGCCACCGCGAGTTCCAGCCAGGGCACAGACAGCAAAGTCATTCTAAAAGCTCCAAGACGCACAGGCTCGCGAGTGGGATAACGAATGGGTGATGAGAGTCTGTCTCGGCTAGTGGCGGCGATTCAGGAATGCCACCCAACGTTGTTCCAGGCGGTCGAACCATCGGAACACCGTGACCACGGGCCGCACCAAATAATCTCGCAGCCATGCATCGAGATACCCGCGTTCCAGTGCAAAGCGATACAGCCACGATCGCAGTGCGAGAGGCGCAATTGCCACGGGGCCAGGTGGCCGCGGCAATCGTTCGCCCAGTGCGTTTTCCAGTTCGTGGTAATCGCGCAACAGCGAGGGCGCACGCACGAACTGCAGCGTTCGCAACAGCGCGTTGCCGAGCAAATGAACCAGCGCGACGTACCAAAGAAATGGCACCCAGTGCCCCAGGCCAATCTCGGCCACGATGATGCCCACTTGCGTAAGCGATGCAAAAGAGAGCGCGCTTTTGATATCCGTCTGCACGGTGCCAATGAGATAGGCGTATGCGGCAGTGAGCAAACCCAGAATCACGATTGCGATGGCGAGCCACATTGAGGCCGCGATGAGCGGGCTAATGCGCAGTAGCAAGAACGCGCCCAAATGAACCGAGAGCGCACCATAGAAGATCGCGCTCGACGGTGTGGGGCCTTCCATCGCTCTCGGCAACCAGCCGGAGAACGGCACCAATGCCGATTTTCCCGCCGCAGCCATCAACAGCAATAGCCCAATCACCAGCGCTTGCCATTCGCTCAGTGCCGTGCGGCCATAAGGCCACGGCTCGGTCCCCAGCATTAAGTCGAAATCCCCTTCGCCGGTCATGTGGTGAAGGGTGACGGCGGCCAACAGCAATGCCGCATCGGACACGCGATAGACGATCCAAACCCAAAGCCCGTTGCGTGCCGGCGACGCACGTTCCACAAAGAAAGCCACCAGAAGTGCGCTCGATAGCCCCACCAGTTCCCAACCCGCGAACAGCGTTTCAATCGTGTTCGCCAGCGAAGCCGTAACCATGCCAGCCAGGAAGATCGAGAACAACACAAAGAAGCGGTTATAGCCCGGTTCACGATGCATATACCGCGTGGCAAACGCACTGATGATGCCGCACAACGTGAACGACAGCAGCACGAGCGGAACCGATAATCGATCGAACTCAAACTCCACAGTGAAGTGGTAATGTTCGAGAGAATGGCTTTCGTGCGGATGAATGGAAACCCGTTCGCCAAAGGTGACGACAACGTGCCTGTCGCCTGTTGCCAGCATCAAGCCCAACACCGCAAGCACCGCAACGAGGCCGAGCGTGATCAGCAAACGACTGACTCGATTCGTTGCACGTTCCGTGAGCGGATGACCCACGAGTGATGGCAAACCCAAGAACGCGACGAGCACATACGGCGAAATAATCGCCACGGTGCCGCAGATCGACGCGAGAAGCGTGAGATCGATCATGGGCGACCTCCCACAGAGGAAGCGGTCGATGCAATCTCCGCGAACTCCAGGTGCTCGCGCCAGCCACGATACCAGTCCAGTGAAGAGTGAGCCGTGGGGAGCGATTTCGCGGCGGGCGTGTAAGGGACGAACGTGTTGCTTTGGTAAACGGACAACTCCGAGCTATCGGGCGAAAGCACGGCGAGTTGAATCCATCCGTTCGCGGCCATGCTCCCGAGCGCGGGATTTTGCTTCAGCACGTCGATCATCACTTCGGGCGTTGTTTCGCAGATGATCAGCAACCGGACAGGTTCGTGAATCTCCACCATCTGCCAGGGCAAACCGGTGCGAAGGTCGCTGGCAGCGCCGTCCATGACGCCGAGCAACGCGCTCACGTTGTGCGGGAGTTTCGTTCCGCAACCGTAGCCGGGCGAGTCCACATGCGAGAAGTAGTATTCGAGGTTGATTCCCCCACAAACGGGGAAAACGGCCTGAAGTGTGCGAGTGAGAACCGGGGCACCAGGGCCGTCGGTAGTGGGATCGTATGAAGTCAGGAACGCCCTTCGATCGAAGTACAAACCGCGTGTTCGCTCCCGGCGACCCACGACGCAGATCGCATTGGTCGCATGGCCCAACTCTGGTCGAGTCTGGGCCAGATCCTGGCTGCGAGCTTCAACATGGCGGCGTGCTTCGGCAGGGGTCAACGTGAGCGGAGCCGACATGAATCGGCGGCAGCGTTCGTGCGCGTTGCGATCGCAAACAATTTCGATGGCCCGGCGGGCCGCATCCAAACCGCTGCGATGCGAATCGGGTATTTGGTTCGCTTCAAAGTAGATCACAGAATCGTCGCACGTGTTGTGATAACCACCCATGAATAAGGTGTCGGGCGGGATCACGATGCCGCGATCCACAAGCATGCCTCGCACGCGTTCATCGTTGAGAATATCGGCTGCGGCACGGCCATTGGGCGCACCGGGGCTGCCGCCACACGCACCGCAATCGTAAGCCGATTTGTGAGGGTTATTCAGGCTGTTGGAGCCATGCCCGATCAGGAATACCAGCGGCGCGAAGCCGGTCGTCAATCCGATGTCGCGAAGCAGCCGCTCGGCTCGGTCGGCCATCTCCTGTGCGGTGAATCCGAGTTGCCCAGAGCGGGGAGCCGGGATGCATTCGGGCGACCGCTCCAGGGTTAATGCTGTTCGCTCTGTAGTCGAAACGAAACGGCTCACCTGACCGCGCAACCTTCCGGTCAACCGCGGGAAGAGAATCCGCAGCACCAACGGAACCGAGGCGAGTACACCAAACACCGAAGTGAGAAACGCCCCCAGCGCGAAGGTGCGGGTTCCGACATGCGTGCGGTGCGCGGTCGCTCCGAGCCAACGGCGAATCTTGATCGTTCGCGTGTGAAGCTCTTCATGTTCCTCGACGGGGCGTTCCTCGATCCAGTGCCCTGGTGTCACGACGATTGGGCAAAGCGGAATGAAGTGGGCATCGGTTGCCCCGCGATAGTACATCGGCACCGCGAAGAAGCCCGCCGCGCCAAACGTCTCGCAATGCGGGGCAACTTCTTCCAGATGGCGACGAAAAGATTCTTCGCGCTCGTCCAGACACGTTACCACCTGGAACTGCGGCCGTTGCGATTGAGTTTGCCGCGTGTGAAGCGCCAGCGCATCGAGGCTTTGCTCGCGAAGGCGGCGTTCATAGGCCAGATGAAACAAGGCCCGGCGTTCGATTGCGGAGAAGGCATCGAGTTCCTGAAACAGCGTGCCCCAATCCGCCTCGCTCAGTTTCTGCAACTCGCCTGGAGTCCAACCCAGCGCCTGTGCGACCTGAAATAAGGGGTAAGCTCGTTCGTCGATTCCGGGTTCCGCTGCAAGTGGCACTTGTGGTTGCAGGTTCGCCCGGAGTTCCGTGAGCGGGCCACCATAGCCAAGTGCGTCGCGTGCCGCAGTGGCAACGGCGTGCTTCTCCAGCAACAATCGAACAGCAACGAATTCCATCAGTGTGCCAGCAGGAACGGGATGGGCAACGCGGTCGCCGCGAAGTTCGACCTGGTGAATCATTCCCGCCCAACCGCGCAGGGCGAGCAATGTCTGCGCGATGTATTCGTCCCATTGCTCAGCCGGCACACCCATGGCTGCAAGCGATTCGCACGCGGCATCAAGGGGGCTTGTGTCCGAATTCAGCAATCGCGAAGCATCTGGCCCGAGCGTTCGGAGCCATCGATCGGGCGGGCCAACGGCCTGGCCATACAACGCGCAGAACGAGCGAAAGAACCCATGTTCTCGCCCCGGTAACGCCCAGTGTGAAACACCTTGATCCAGGAACGCTGCGGTGAAACGAATGAGGATATCGTGAACGGGGAGGTCGGTATCGATTCCGCCCAGGTGCCAGAGCAAATCGCGATGCCGCACAAACGGCCCGGCTTCCGCTCGCGGGGGCGACGCCAGGCGAGTTCCTTCGCGACACACTTGCCAGAGCGATTCGAGCGTGAAGGCTTCCCAGGTTGCGGGCGACCAGCGTTCGATATCGGCCACCCCGAAACGATCGAAAAGCTCGCGAACCCATTTCGGGTTTGATCCGTTCAACGCACGCAGATCGCGCATCACCCAGCGGCGCGTTTCGGCAATCAAGCGGCCGCGTGCGAGTGCGGAGATATCTGGCCGCATCGAACGGAGTGCGTCGGTCTCGGCCATGAGCCAACGAAGTTCTGCGGCCGACCCGTGAGCCAGTGGGTATTGCACCATGGTCAGTCGAAGTTCAAGCCGCGTGCAAAGATTGGCAATGCTTTCGCTCGCGTTTGGCCCGAGTGTGTCTTCTAACTCGGCCCGCAAATCCGAGAAACGAATTCGCCCGCGATTGAGTGCTTCGCGATATCGTGCTTCGGTAAGATATGGCTCGCAGTTGAACGTTTTCGCGCCAACCTTCACCGCCTCGTCGAACGGTCGATCTTCGTAAGTATGGAGGGTGTTATGATGGATGAAGACCGTGATCGGTCCTTGGGCCGGGAGTAAATGCGCCGCATGCTCGATAGCTGCTTGCAATCGTTCCTTGCGCGATCGAGAAGAGCCTTGTTCGAGAGATTCCTTCTTGGGTATGTGAGTATCCACTATCACCATGTTTGTATGCAATTGAGACGAACCCCTATCGTGATGGCTACGTTACCGCAACTGATGTGCCAAGCGAGATTCAAGCGAATCAGAGCCAAACGCACAGCTTATTCATGGTTATTGTGGTCGCGTTGCGCCCACCCTGACCGCTCAACGGCCACCACAGAGGCACAGGAATGATCGGGTTCCGTTGGCGTTTTGTCTGGCCCGTTTCGCTTGGCACACTCTGCCTGGTTGCGCTTTGTGCTTTCATCGCGATTTCGTTATTTCATCAGCAAGCTACCATCACGAGCGTGTTGCGCGAAAATGTGTCGAGTCGACGTGCGGCTGCCGATTTGCGTGGCACTTTGAACACCCTCATTGCACTTGAAACCAACCAGATTGAGTCGGTTGCCGATCTTCATGCGCGGGCCACTGCGCAACTGAGCGTGATTCGGAGTTATGCGAATTATCCGGAGGAGAAGGCTCTCTCGGACCGGCTCGACGAGGGGTTCAATCAATACCTCGCTTACTGGCAGAGTCTTCCACCCAAGGATGACCCGGAACATGTGGACCAAGTGGTACTCGCCACGCAATTCCTGGAAACGCACGTCCTATATCCGTGCCGCGAGATTGAAGCGTTTATCGATCATCAGCTTGAAGAAACCACCCTGCATCATGAGCGAGTCTTGAATCAACTCGCGTGGGGCATGGCCGTGATTGCGGGCCTGGGTGCAGTCGCGGGTGTGGTATTGGGGTATGGGGTGGCCCGGTTGCTCAGCCAATCGATTCGCCGCCTTCGCATTCAGATTCGTGATGTGGCTGGTAAACTCGGCCCCGCATTTCCGGAAATCGTGGTCACGGGTGATCCCGGCTTTGGTGGCGTGCACGAGGCGCTCTCCACGTTAACGGAGCGGATTGAATCCGTCGTTCAGCAGTTGCACGATCGAGAACGCGAAGTGGTGCGTGCCGAGCAACTCGCGGCGGTGGGGCAACTCGCCGCCGGCGTGGGGCATGAACTACGCAACCCGCTTACTTCCGTGAAGATGCTCGTTCAATCGGCGTTGGAACACAGCGCCCCGCAGCTTTCGCAAGACGATTTGGAAGTGATCGAAGCGGAGATTCGCCGTATGGAACGCTCGCTGCAAACGTTCCTCAACTTCGCTCGCCCGCCCAAACTGGAACGGCGGCCTCTACAATTGGAGACCGTGATCGGCACCGTGCTAGGCTTAACCCGTGGGCGAGCCGAAAAACAACATGTTACCACTCGGGTTGAACAGAACTCCGGGCCGATTCTGCTTGCGGCCGATGCCGGGCAACTGCAACAGGTGTTCGTGAACTTGGTGCTCAATGCCCTCGATGCCATGCCCAATGGCGGAACCCTCACGATTCGCACGCGTTCGGCCGAAGAGATGATTGAAGTGGAGGTGGCAGATACCGGGAAAGGGATTGGCGAAGAAATGTTGCCCCGACTGTTCGAACCATTCGCTAGCAATAAAGACACGGGGCTGGGGTTGGGCTTGGTCATCAGTCGCCGGATCGTTGAAGATCATGGCGGAATGATCGATGTTGCGACTCATTCCGGGCGTGGGGCCACGTTCATCGTTCATCTTCCTCTTACTCTACCCAACGCATTGCCCACCAAGGTTGGAACCTAACGGATGCCCGTTCTATTGGTGATCGACGACGAACCCGCTATCCGGCACGCTTTCCAGCGCGCGTTCCGCGAAGGCGAACTCACGGTGTTAACAGCCACAACGGCTGCCGAAGGCCGGGCCATTGTCGAGGCTCAGCAGCCAGATGTTGTCATTCTGGATGTGCACTTGCCTGATGCCACGGGGCTGGAAACCTTCCGTCGACTGCGCGAAGTTGATCCCCGGATTGTGGTGATTCTGATTACGGGTCACGGCACAACGGACCTCGCGATTGAAGCGATGAAGGAAGGTGTCTACGAGTATCTTCTCAAGCCGCTGGAGTTGGCCGATCTTCGCTTGCTCATCGATCGCGCAATTGAATCGAACCGGTTAATGCGCATTCCGGCGATGATGCCCGAAGTGGAATCCATTCATCAGCAAGGCGATGTTCTGCTGGGTCGCTGCGTTGCCATGCAGGAGGTTTACAAAGCCGTGGGCCGCGTAGCTCGGCAGAATGTCACGGTGCTGGTTCTGGGCAGTAGCGGGACAGGCAAGGAGTTGGTCGCACGTGCGATCTATCAACACAGCGATCGCGCCCACAAGCCGTTTCTAGCCATCAACTGCGCTGCCATTCCGGAAACACTGCTTGAAAGCGAACTATTCGGCCACGAGAAAGGCGCATTCACCGGGGCAGATCACAAGCGGATCGGCAAGTTCGAACAGTGCCATGGCGGCACCATCTTTCTGGACGAAATCGCAGAGATGTCGCCGTTGACACAGGCGAAGGTGCTGCGACTCATTCAGGAACAACGCTTCGAGCGCGTCGGTGGCAACGAGACCATCCAAACCAACGTCCGCCTCATCGCCGCCACGAACGCCGATCTCGACAAAATGGTTGAAGCGGGCCAGTTTCGTCGCGATCTGTTCTATCGGTTGAATGTCTTCACGATCAATCTGCCGGAACTCCGTGACCGCGGGGATGACTTCATCGTTCTCGTGGAGTATTACTTGAAGCGTTTCGGGCATGAACTGGGCAAACCTGGCGCAACAATCACGCCCGAAGCCATGGCTCTGCTGCGGGCCTATTCGTGGCCAGGAAACATCCGTGAGTTGCAAAGCATCCTGAAGCAAGCACTGTTGCGCATGAGTGGTTCCGTGCTATTGCCGGACTTCTTACCGGAGCAACTTCGCAACCGTGAAGTTGCCAGCGGTCAGGAATCCAACTCAGCTGCGAACCCGTTTAGCTGGGAAGGCTTTGTGAACGAGCGAATCGCGGCTGGGTCCGAGAATCTGTATGCCGAAACGCTGGAACGGATGGAACGAGAGGTGTTAATGCGGGTTCTTACACGCACCGATGGGAACCAACTCCAAGCCGCCCGCATTCTTGGGATCACACGCGGCAGTTTACGGAACAAGATCCGCAGTCTTGGTATCACCATTGCCCGCTCGGTGTGGTCCGACGACGATCAGGCTGGCGGTTGAACAGTCACTTCTGTTGGCTCAGATCTCCCATCCAGGTGGCTTTTCAGGCTCTTTTTTGCACGGCACATGATTTGCCAATGCTTGCAGTATCCACGGACTGCACGAGGGGAATCTGTGACTGCCACTTCTAACGGGTCTGCTCACACGCCAACTCCGCCGCCCATTACTCCCGGGCTGATGCCGAACTTCCGCTACGATTTCATGGCCGGCTTTCTGGTCTTCCTGATCGCGATGCCTTTGTGCCTGGCCATCGCACGGGCCAGCGGCTTTCCTCCCATCGCGGGGATCTGGACTGCAGTCATCGGCGGTGTGATCTGCACCTTCATCAGCAACTCGCAGTTAACGATCAAGGGGCCAGCCGCGGGTTTGATTGTCATCGTGTATGGAGCCGTTACGGAACTGGGAAACGAGTTCGGCTCCGGGCTATCAGACGTGGACCGTGCCATGTTGGGCTACCGACTGGCCCTGGGCGTTGGCGTAACGGCCGGCGTGATCCAGATTCTCTTTGGCTTGCTCCGCGCCGGCCGATTGGCGGACTTTTTCCCCCTCACGCCCGTTCACGGAATGCTCGCTTCGATCGGCTTAATCATCATCGCCAAGCAGGCGTACGAAGTGATTGGTGCCACACCCAAAGCCGGTGCCGGCCCGCTTGAACTCTATGCCGGGTTGATCGGCGCGTTCAAGAACATCAACCCCGAGATTGCCATCATTGGCTTCGTGAGCTTGCTAATCCTTTTTGGTTTGCCGCTCTTGTCGCGTTTCCGCTGGATGCCACGCATCCCGGCACAGTTGGTTGTGCTGATCGTCGCCGTCGCACTGGGCATGGCCTTCGATCTGGAACATCGCCATACGTACTTATTCCCGGACACCTTCTTCGATCTGAATCATCAATCGGAGTTCGAAGTTGGCCCGCGATTCCTCGTCGATATGCCCGAAGTGTTGCAGAACCCGGCCCTGGCGTTCTCTTTGCCGGATTTTCGCGGCATCGCGACGATGACCGGCATTCAGTACATCGTCCTGTTCTGCTTAATCGGCAGCTTGGAATCGCTGCTCAGCGCGAAGGCGATTGAACTGGTCGATCCCTGGCGACGCAAGACCAACTTCGACCGCGATCTGCTCGCCGTGGGCGTGGCCAACACACTGGCCTCGGCCGTGGGCGCTCTGCCGATGATCTCCGAAATTGTGCGTAGCAAGGCGAATATTGATAACGGCGCACGCACCAAGTACGCGAACCTCTTCCACGGCCTGTTTCTGCTCGCCTTCGTGCTTCTCTTCCCGAACCTGATTCACCGCATTCCCCTTGCCGCACTTGGTGCCATGCTGGTGTACACCGGCTTCCGACTGGCCAATCCGCAAGAATTCGTTCGGACTTATCGCATCGGGAGCGATCAGTTCGTGGTGTTCGTGGCCACGATCATCACCACGCTCGCCACGGATCTGCTCATCGGAATTTCCGTGGGCATCGCGATCAAGTTCGCGTTCCATCTGTGGCACGGCTTGCCATTTCGGGCGATCTTCAATGCGGATGTGTACGAAGTGTCGCAAGGCGACACTCAGACCGTGCTCATCGTGCGTGATGCCGCCGTGTTTTCCAACTGGCTTGGCCTGCGGGCGACCATTTGTAAGGCTTTCGAGAAAGTGGATGATGTGGTGCTAGATTTGTCGCGAACCCGGCTCGTCGATCACACTGTTATGGAGAAACTTCACCAACTCACAGACGACATGGGGCACGTGAACAAGAAGCTCACCATTATTGGGCTGGACGATCACCTTTCGCTGTCCAAGCACCCGCTCGCCGCCCGCAAGTCGAAGTCGCCTCGGGCCACAACGTTGGTTTCATAAGTTTGGCGTGCATTGGGTTTGTTCATATTTCGTGCTATCACGCCGGGGCTTCGCCATGCCAGAACGCACCATGCCTGTGCGAGAACAACTGAGGGGAACGATGGTTCTTCTCGTCTGGCTGGTCGTGGCCGTGTTGCTTCGTGAATACTGGTGCCATCGCTTCCATCTCGAACATGGGAAGCGAGTGCCGAGCACTCACCGCATGGTTTGCGGCCCCGGTTCCGCAGCATCCATTTCCCCGCACCGAAACTTCTGATCCGCACCCCATTCCGTCTTGGCGATAAACGTCCGTGTGTGGGCATGCACACCTCGCTAGAATGTCACATATCACAGGCAGCGATTCGCAAGCCAGTAGATTCGCGATTAGCGTTCCCCATCACAAGGATTACCGATGCGTGACTCATGGATCACTTTCATGGCGGCGATGTTGATCGCCGTGGCATCGCCTGCCATTCGTGCGGCCGAACCGAATGCGGCGGAATTGGAACGCCTGAAGGAAAGTTTGGCGAAGTGGGAGAAAGCACGGCAGGAATGCGAAGGGAATTACACCTATACGGTTCGTCGATCATCGGCCTTCGGGTTCGGCCATCAAACCACGATCACGGTGAAGGATAATAAAGTGGTGGAGCGAATGTTTGAAGAGTTCGGCCAGCCCGTTCCGCCCAAGCCCGGCGAACAACCCGAAAAGCCAAAGCCCAGGTGGATCGAAACCGGCAAGGATGTGGGAACGCACAAGACGGAAGGCGCACCGGCCCGCACGGTGGACGAGTTATATGGCGAAGCGAAAAAGCTGCTGGAGATGACCGTGCCGGAGAATCACAAACTGTATCTCTCGTTCGATAAGCAAGGAGTGCTATCGCATTGCTTCACCATCGACACGCGCATCGCCGACGACGCCCCGACGAAGGGAATCCCGCCCTTCAAGATCCTGCTCCCCATGAAGAAGTGATGCCTGCGTGGGGGCGTTGGTGCCCTGTCGCGATAGTCGGCCGTCAATTCGTAGGGGACTCCGCGTCAATGGGTTCTGTGTGGGTGATGTGTAGGTTATCGAGCAGAAGCACTCGCTCACCATCTCCGCTCTCACCGGGGATGCCTAGTGCAGTCGTGCGACGGGTCACGAGCATCCACTCTGGACCCGCGACGCTGTATGTCTGCCCACCCGACAGGAAGACCCGAAACGGTTGGAATGGTGTTCGCTGTAACAATCCCCTCAAATCTTCGTGTGACATCTTTGGCTCTCCCGGATGGTTTCCGGATTGCACAATCAGGGCGTTCTTGAATCTTGTCTCGCGCGATCTCTTCAACGAGACAGGGGTGGCCAAAAAGGGTATCGGGAGTTGCAGGGTTTCTGAAACGATTCCTGCAAATCCCAGGGCATTGCAGAGTGGGCCCGGTCGGAGTCGAACCGACTTCCAAGGAGTTATGAGCTCCCTGCTCGACCGTTGAGCTTCAGGCCCAGTTCCCGAATTGTAGCCATCGCGGCGACAACCGGGAGATGATCACTTACTTTATGGGAAGCCACTGGATGGCGTCGACCACCACATACCCATCGACGCCATCATTCGCCACCAACACCACCGCGGTTTTCCCCTTCGCGAATTCAAACGATCCCAGCGATACCCATAACTTCTCGATGGGCGGCGCTTTCTTCTGATTCACCACCACCGGCGTGGTTCCGCCGGCGTGCGTCACCGTAACCGGGACATTCGTGGCGCGATTCGGGTTCGCGGTGTACGCCAGACGCACCTCGTACTTGCCCGCAGCAGGAATGTCCGCCACAAACTTCGCCGATTGCTTACCGCGATCCGCGTTCCCATCGTGCCGATAGCCCGCACCGACAAACGGCCCAATGCTCGCGCTCGTTGAACTGAAGCCCTTTAACTCGGCCGCTCCATCATCGACCACCACGCCCGGGAGCTTTCCCGGATCAACTGCGCCAAGCTTGGGCGGTGCGCTGAATTCGAGCACTTGCTTATCTGCAACCAGTCTCTCCTTGAGCTTCGCAAAGTCGATCTTCTGCACATCGGTCTTGTCGTCGATGGCAAGCACGGCTGCGGTTGCTGCGCTTTGCCCCAGGATCATGAACACCGGTTCCATACGGATCGATCCATATGCGATGTGCGAACTGCTCACGCACACCGGCACGAGCAAGTTCGGGCACTCGTTCGCCTTGGGCACGATGCTCTTGTAACTGATGCGATACGGCCCGCCGGTGCCCTGTTGCACATCGCCCTCGTTCTGAACGAACCCCTCGGGCGTGACGTACCGGGCACAGTTGTGCGAATCCATGTTGTACGATCCCATGCCCACAGACTGCGGCGTCTCCTTCTGGCGGGTGCAGTCCAATTCCGTGTGAACATAATCGCTGACCATGCGTCGCGCTTCGCGAACGTAAAGCTGGTGCGGCCAGTGGCCCGTGTCGGTGAATTCATCCTTCGCCAGGCCCCACTTGGATAACTGGCTTCGCACTTTCTCGGGCACACGCGGGTGATACAGCATCGACCACATTAAACCCTTCTGATACGAAAGATGAGCCGCCACGATCTTCGCTCGCTCGGCGTAACTGGCTTCCGGATACGCATAGTTCTGGCCAATGAAGTCGGTGCTCACCGCACAGTTGTTGTTCGTATCGGTTTTGCCGTTGGGCATGCGGTCTGGCTTCAGCGGAATGCGAAGGTCGCCGGCTTCGAAGTTGCGGAGCAGCAGTTCGTACTTGGCTTCGTCGTAGTCGGCTGGCTTCTCGAACGCCACGCGGTTTTCTGGCACGTCCGACATGCACATGCGGAAACAATACGCCTGCAGGCGTTTGTCGCCTTCGCCATCGGCCGGGAGTGGGTTGGGATCGATGCCGAAGAGCAAGCCACTTTTCGCGTCGCCGGATTTCACGAACGGATCGACCTTGGCGGTGAAGCGGTGCAAGTGCGTGTTCCACTTACGGGCCACGCCGTTGTAAGTCTCGCCGTATTGCTTGTTCGCTTCACGCCCCGTTGTGTAACTCACACCCGCCGCAGCCATCAAATCGCCTTCATATGTTGCGTCGATGAACATCTTGCCGGTGAAGGTTTTCCCCGATTCCGTGGTCATTGAAACGATTCGCGTGCCATCGCGTTTCACGCCTTTCTCGCGGTCGAGTCGCTCGCTGAAGATCACGGGCACTTTGGCTTCGTCGAGCATTTGGCGAAGGAGCATCTCCGCGACTTTCGGCTCGAAGGCCCACATGGCGTCTTCGTCTTTGCGATAAGTCAGGTAGGTGTCACGCTTCTGGTGCGGCCACGATTTCGGATCGTCGTAGTGCTTCTTCACGCGCTGATAGAACTCGCGGGAAATGCCGCCGATCACCGCCTTATTGCCAGAATCCGTCCAGCCCAGCCCGCCACTGGTTAACCCGCCAATGTGCTGTCCCGGTTCAATGAGCACCACGGATTTGCCCATGCGCGACGCTTGCACCGCGGCGGCCGCACCAGAGGCGGTTCCACCGTAGATCACGATGTCGTAGTCCGCGGCACGCACGGGGCCAGCGGTGAGAAGCAGTGTGAAACACACCAAACGGAGAGGGTTCATCATCGGCACTCCTGAAGATGCTATCAGGGTAGAAAGAGGAGTCGGAGTTGACATGAAACAAACGTTTGATATATTTAAAACATACGTTTGACTTGTTGGCGAACCTCTCCCTATTAATCGAAACGTGATGACGATTCCAGACACAGACTCTCTTGCTGCAAAACAGCGGCTGCTCGATGCAGCGCAGGGCGAGTTCGCGGATCGCGGGTTCGACGGTGCCACGGTCCGCACGATCTGCCGCAAGGCCGGAGTGAACATCGCCGGCATTAACTATTACTTCGGCGGCAAAGAAGATTTGTACATCGAGGCGGTGAAACAGGCACACGCTTGCGCGGGTCGCATGGATACCTTTCCGGTGCCGGTTGCGGGAACGCCGCCCGTCGAGAAACTCAGGGCGTTCATTCGAGAAATGGTGTCACGCATGCACACGCCCGCCCGACCTGCGGCCATGAAATTGATGATGCGTGAAATGGCCGATCCCGGTAAGGCCGCGCATGTGGTGGTCGATGAGTTTATTCGCCCCGCTGCGTTCGCCTTGCGAGAAATCCTTCGTGAACTGCTCCCGAAATTGAGTGAAGAGCGATTGCTTATGACCGGCTTCAGCGTCATCGGTCAGTGCCTTTTCTATCGGCAAAACCGGCCGATCACCGAACTGATCTTTGGTAAAGAAGCGATCGACACACTCGATGCCGAATCGGTGGCGGAGCACGTGGTTCAATTCACATTGGCCGCACTGGGGTTCGCGGAGCCGGTTGGGAAAGGCCGCGATAAGGCCGCGATAAGGCACCCAAAGCGCGGCCGTAGAGTTTAGTGCGAGTTGGATTTGGCCGTGATGCTGTTATTTCACACTCAGTTCTTGTTCGCGGAGTTGTCATGAATTGGGTCGCACTGAAGATGCTGACCGGAGATCGCTCCAAGTATTTCGGCATCATCTTTGGTGTCAGCTTCGCGGCGCTACTCATGGCTCAGCAGAGCGCCATCTTCTGCGGCTTGATGCGAAACACCACGAGCCAGATCCGCGATATCCAAGGAGCCGATCTGTGGGTGATGGATCGGAACGTCCAGTTTGTGGACGACACCAAGCCGATGAGCGAGAACGTGCTGTATCGCGTGCGGGGCGTGGAAGGTGTGCAGTGGGCGGTGCGATTGTACAAGGGGTTGGGCCGGGCACGACTCGCCGATGGGAACTTTCAGCAGGTCATTCTCATTGGTGTGGATGATGCCACGTTAACCGGTGCGCCTGCGGTCGAGCAGGGAAAGATGCTATACGGCAGTCTTGAAGACCTGCGCCAGCCCGATGCCGCCATCATCGACGAATTTGGCTGGCGCTATCTCTATGGCAACGAGCCGTTCGCGCCGGGCAAAACGATCGAGATGAACGATAAACGTGCTCGCATCGTGGGTCTGGCGAAGTGCAATCCCACGTTTCAAACGTTTCCCATTCTGTACTGCACATATTCGCAGGCAGTGAAGTATGTGCCACAAGAACGCAAGACGCTCACCTTCGTGTTGGCGAAGGCCAGCGAGGGGATCACTCCTGACGAGTTGTGCCAGCGCATTGAGGCCCGCAATCCCGATCTTCAAGCCCAGACCTATGAGCAGTTCTTCTGGACCACGATTAACTATTATCTGAAGCGAACGGGCATTCCGATTAACTTTGGCATCACGGTGGCACTCGGCTTTTTCGTGGGCTGTGCGATCGCCGGGCAGACGTTTTACCTGTTCACCATCGAGAACCTGAAACAGTTTGGTTCGTTAAAGGCGATGGGCGTGAGCAACCTGCGGTTGATGGGGATGATCATGTTGCAGGCGCTGGTGGTTGGCGTGATTGGCTATGGAATCGGGATTGGTGGTGCGGCTCTGTTCGGGTACGTCTTCGAACGTGTGGTAACCAACGCGCCGCCTGCGTTCTACTTCCCCTGGCAAATCCTGGCGATCACGGCGGGGGCGGTGTTCATCATCATTACACTTTCGGCCGTTGTCAGCATGCGGCGCGTGCTGTTTCTGGAACCGGCTGTGGTGTTCCGTTAAGCATCAAGGATGAATGTTCGCAGCATGAACGCCCACAGCATGAACGCCCACGGTATTGCAAGCGAGGAGGAGTTTACGCATGAACCCAGATACCTTGGAATCGAGTGCTCGATCATCTTCCCTGCTTCAACCGCCGACTTCGTCGCAATCCGCCGTCAAACTGGCAAAGGTGACGAAGGAATTCGGCGCAAGTGACACCAAGACCATCGCTCTGGCGGATATCGATCTGGAATTGCCCTATGGCGAACTCGTGTTGCTTGTGGGGCCGAGTGGATGCGGTAAGACCACACTGATCTCGGTGGTTGCGGGTTTGCTGGATTGCACACGCGGCGAAGTGGAAGTTCTGGGCCAGAACCTCACACGCATGGGGAATCGGCGCAAGGTCCGATTCCGTGGCGACAACATCGGTTTCGTGTTCCAGCAATACAACCTGTTGCCTGCGCTTAATGCGGTCGAGAATGCGTGTGTTCCGCTGCTCATTTCGGGATGGTCGCGGCAGAAAGCCGTTGCGAAGGCCGCCGAGTTACTGACCGCTGTGGGGCTTGGCACTCGATTGAAGTCGTACCCGAATCAACTTTCCGGTGGGCAGCAGCAGCGAGTCGCGATTGCGCGGGCGTTGGTTCACGAACCGCGATTGCTGGTGTGCGACGAGCCAACCGCGGCACTCGATGCGGCCAGCGGGCGTGTGGTCATGGACCTTATCCGCCAGGTGGCCGTGAAGCCCGATCGCGCGGTGATCGTGGTAACACACGATAGTCGCGTCTACGATTTTGGCGACCGGATCGTATCGATGGCCGATGGTCACATCGAGGCCGTGGAAGCCAAGAATGCCGTGCGAACGGGGCACCCGTGAACGCTCCGCCAGCGACTTGAAGACTCGAACTCTCATGCAGGCCAAACCAGAGGTTTAACATGCTGACTCGATACGTGTTACCAGCACTGGCGATCGTGTCGTTCACCTTCGCCATCATTCAGATGACCAAGGCGCAGCAAAAGCCAGCGTCGGTTAGCCCGCCCGTCGATCCGGGCGCGGCCCCGTTTAGCAATCAAGTTTCTGGGGCGGGGATCGTGGAGCCAGAGTCGGAGAATATCGCGATTGGCTCGGACCTGCCCGGAGTGGTGAACGCGGTGTATGTACAGGTGAACGACCGCGTGAAAGCCGGCGCTCCGCTCTTCGAACTGGACGATCGCCAGTTGGTGGCAGAATTGGGCGCTCGCAAAGCGAACCTGGCCGCCGCCCGTGCGCAGGTCACCAAGTTAGAGAACACGCCACGAGTGGAGGAGTTGCCGCCACTCAAGGCTCGCGTTGCTGAAGCGAAAGCGAACCTGGACGACCGCGTCGCCATGTATTCGCGCGTGAAATTGTCGTCGGCCATTTCGGTCGAAGAGGTGAATAACCGGAAGGCCGCAGCCGACATTGCGCAGGCGCAATACGAGAAAGCCGCCGCGGATCTGGCGCTGGCGGAAGCCGGGGCGTGGGAGTTTGATAAAGCCATTGCGGCCGCCGCCGTTTCACAAGCTCAAGCCCTGTGTGATCAAACCGAAACCGAGATCAAGCGGCTTAAAGTGCTGGCTCCGCGTGTTCCGAAACCACGCACGGATCGCAAGCTCATCGATATTCCCAATAACGATCTGGTGGAATTCCAGGTTTTGCAGGTTAATGTGCGGCCGGGCGAATCGGTTGGAACTGCACCGGGCACCGCGTTGGTTGTGCTTGGCACCGTTGGCAAGACGCATGTCCGTGTGGATATCGACGAGAACGATATCGGTCGCTTTCAGGTGGGTGCCAAGGGTGTGGCCAACCCGCGTGGCAACCCTGGCATGCGTTTCCCGCTTTCATTTGTGCGAGTGGAACCGTACGTCATTCCCAAACGATCGCTAACCGGCGGTAACACCGAACGCGTGGACACTCGCGTGTTGCAGGTGATTTACGCGATCGACGACCCGAAAGGCTCGCTGTACGTTGGCCAGCAACTCGACGTATCGTTGCTCGTGCCTGAATGACACCCCGCAAAGCGATGCGCCCGAGAACGAACATTTCGATTACGGACGCATCGCGGACATTTCTTTTGGGCCTGACAGCGGCCGTCGAAGGCGTTTGTGGTGACCGGCGTGGCGGGCTACAATGCAGCGCATGGAACCCGGCGTCGTTCTGGACACGAACGTCTTCGTCGCCGCCCTGCGGTCACGGCAAGGTGCTTCGTTCCGCCTACTCGAATTGGTCGGCACCGGGCGATTCGAGATAGAGTTGTCCGTGCCGCTGGCCCTGGAGTACGAGGCGGTCGGTCGGCGGATACTGCCGGACACGACGGTGTCGGAACCGGCGTTCGAGGCCATTCTCGACTTCGTGTGTCGGTCGGCCCGCCACCGGGAGGTGTTCTACTCTTGGCGGCCGTGTCTGCCCGACCCAGGGGACGACATGGTGCTGGAGTTGGCTGTAGCGGCGGGCGGAGCGACGGTAGTGACGTTCAACGGTGCGGACTTCCGGGGTGCCGAGCGGTTCGGGGTGCGGGTCATTCGCCCGCAGGAGTTGCTGGCTGCGATCGGGGAGGGTACGGCATGAGTACGGTGAGCGTGGAAGTGCCTGCGTCACTATACGCGGCGGCCGGGGAGTTGGCCCGGGCATCGGGGATGACGGTGGGCCAATTGATTGCGTCGGCACTGGCCGAGAAGGTGTCAGCTCTGGCCGGGCCGGAATGGCTGGTGGCCCGAGCAGCGCGAGGGGACCGGACGTTGTTTGAGGCGGCGCTGGCTCAGGTCGCGGACATCGAGCCGGAGGAAAGGGATCTTCGGTAAACACAGACGTGCGCCCAAGCGTTGGCCAGCAACTCGACGTATCGTTGCTCGTGCCCGAATGACACCCCGCAAAGCGATGCGCCCGAGAACGAACATTTCGATTGCGGACGCATCGCGGACATTTCTGCGGACATTTCTATTGAGATGTGACAACCGAGAATCCTGCGCTTGACGCGGGCCGCTCCATCTACGACTATTTTGAATATCCCACCTGTTGCAATCCCGCCTTCACCCCTTCAGGGGTTCTGATAATGATCCACCGCACGCGAATTCTCGTTTGTCTCTTCGCAGCATTCACAAGCCCTTCCATTCTTGTAGCCCAATCTCCGCCAACTCCGCAAGGGCCGCCCAAGCAACTGATCGTGTATCCGAAGGCCGTGAAGTTGATTGGTGATCGCGACGAGCAACGGTTGATCGTGCTGGGGGAATGGGCCGACGGGCGCACGTTCGATCTGAGCCGCTCGGCAACCGTTACGATTGCGAACGCGAAGATCGCGACGGCAGAACGTGCCGTTGTGCGGCCCATCGCCGATGGCAGCACCACAATCGCAGTGGAAATGAACGGGATCAAAGCATCGGTTCCGGTCACGGTTGAGAAGGTAACGGCGAATGAACCCGTGAGCTTCGCTCGCGAAGTGGAACCGGTGCTCACCAAAACCGGGTGCAATTCCGGTGCGTGCCATGGTGCGGCGTTGGGTCGCGGTGGATTTCGCCTGTCGCTTCTCGGCTTCGACCCGAAGTTCGATTACGAACAGATCGTGCAGAGCAATGAAGGTCGGCGTGTGGTGGTGAGCGACCCGGAACGCAGCATTCTGCTTGCCAAGCCCGCGCTCGTGATGGAGCACGGCGGCGGCGAGAAACTCAAACGGCACGCCCGCGATTACACTCGCATTCAACGCTGGCTCGAAGACGGCGCGCCCGGCCCCGATGCGAAGACCGACCCCGAAGTGATTGGCCTGGAAGTGTTCCCGCCCCGTCGCGTGATGCAACTGCAAGAGCAACAGCAAATCGCCGTCACGGCGATTTGGGCCGATGGTCGCCGCGAGGATGTGACCGCGACCGCACAGTTCGATCCGCTCAACGAGGCCGTCGCGGATGTTCGTGCCGATGGCTTGATCACCGCGAAGGCGGTCGGCGAGACGCACATCATGGTGCGGTTTGGCGGGCAAGCTGTGATCTCGCAGGTCACGCTACCGTTCGCCCACATCGAGCAATACCCGGTAGTGCCGGCGAATAACTTCATCGACGCGAAGTTGCTTGCCAAGTGGAAAGATCTCGGCCTCGTTCCTTCGCCAATCAGCGCGGATGAAGATTTCCTTCGTCGGCTCTATCTGGATGCGATCGGCACACTGCCGACACCGGAAGAATTGCGGGCCTTCCTCGGCGACAAAGACCCCAAGAAGCGGGCCAAGGCGATTGATACCGTTCTCGAACGCGGCGAGTTCACCGACTGGTGGGCACTCAAGTGGGGCGATTTGCTCCGAATCAATCGCCGCGCGCTACAAGACAAAGGGATGTGGAGCTTCCACAACTGGGTGCGGGCACAGGTGCGCGACAACGTTCCCGCCGATCAGTTTGTGCGTGATATTGTGACTGCCGAAGGAAGCACCTTCCTGGATGGCCCGGCCAATTACTTTCAGATTGGTCGCACCGCCGAAGACTGGGCCGAAACCACTTCGCAACTGTTCCTCGGCATCCGCATCGGTTGTGCGAAGTGCCACCATCACCCCTTCGAGAAGTGGAGCCAGGACGATTATTATGGCCTGACGGCGTTCTTCTCGCGAATGGGAACCAAGAACAGCCAGGAGTTTGGCATCTTCGGTCGCGAGACGGTAATCTTCATTCGGCCAACCGGCGAAGCAACTCACCCGAGAAAACGCGTTGTCATCAAGCCAATGCCGCTCGATGGAGACGCGAGGCAATCGTGGGACGACGAATTCGATCGCCGGAAGCGGCTCGCGGATTGGCTCACTTCTTCCGACAACAAGATGTTCGCGCGGAATCTGGTGAACCGATTCTGGGGCTACACGATGGGCCGCGGTCTGGTTGAACCACTCGATGATATGCGAGCCACGAACCCCGCCACGAACCCCGAACTGCTCGATGCGCTCGCCGATGATTTCGTGAAGGCCAAGTTCAGTGTTAAGCACCTGCTTCGCACGATCTTCAACAGCCGGGCGTATCAACTCTCTGCGGACGTGACCGATGGGAATAAAGCCGATTCAGCGAACATTCACTTCACACGCCGCACGGTTCGCCGGCTCAGCGCGGAGCAACTCGCGGACGCAGTGGATTTCGCCACGGGCACGCGCGAAAAGTACACCGGCTTGCCACTGGGAACGCGAGCGATTCAGCTCCCCGATAGCGAAGTGCAATCGTACCTGATGGACACCTTCGGTCGCCCCGCGCGGCAAGTGCTGTGCGAATGCGAACGCACCGGTGCCCCCAACATCGCCCAGGCGATGCACTTATTAAATGGCACCACACTGAACCGGAAGATCGCGGAGAAGGCCGGGCGTGTCGAACAGCTTCTGGCCGCCAAGACGCCGCTGCCGAAAGCGATTGAAGAGTTGTATCTCGTGACGTGGTCGCGCTTGCCCGGAGCCGATGAAGCCAAGAAGGCGGAAGGGTGGGTGAAGTCGGCCCCCACGGTGCGCGAAGGATTACAGGATTTGCTCTGGGTGCTGACCAACAGCCGCGAGTTCTTGTTCAACCGGTAAGGCGATGATTCCCGCTTGCCATTGGCTTGGCCCATCCGTTGCGTCGCTGCTAACGGGTGGGCTAACGCATTTCATGACCCTATCAACACTCGCTTAACTGGCCGCTCGCGGAAGTGTGACGCGGAAGGTGGTTCCCTTGCCCACAGCACTGGCGGCTCGCACCTGACCGCGCATTGCTTGCACCAAATGCTTGACAATGGCCAACCCTAACCCGGTGCCGGCGATCGTGCGGCTGCGGGCTTTATCGGCGCGATAGAACCGCTCGAACACGCGTTGCAGATCTTCCGCCGGAATCCCAATGCCGGTGTCTTCTACCTCGAAGCTCGCCGTGTCTTCCGTCCCGGTCCAACGCACGGTGATTCGCCCGCCGTTGGGCGTGTACTTGATGGCGTTATCCACGAGGTTATCCATGACCTGCCGCAAGGCGTCTGGGTCGGCCCACACCAGGATATCGCCACGGAGTTCGGCGGGCGGGCGTTCCACCATGGTGAGCGTTTTCACTTCCGCCCGACCGTGATGGCGTTCGACACAATCCGTCATGGCCCGGCCAAGCGGAATCGCCTGTGGTTCCAACCCCAGATTGCCGGATTCAATCCGCGCGAGACTTAAAAGATCCTGGATAAGTTCTTCGAGTCGATCGGCTTCGCGTGTGACCTGCGTCAGGAACATCGCGCGGCTATCGGGATCTTCGGCCGCACCATCCACAAGCGACTCGACGCTCGATTTGATTACGGCCAGCGGCGTCTTCAGTTCGTGCGACACATTCGCCACGAAATCTTGCCGCATCCGTTCGGCCTGGCGAATTTCGGTCGTGTCGTGAATTACCACAACGGCTCCCGGCATGCCGTGACCGGGGAACCGCGACACATAAACCGCCAGCGTGCGTGCGGGCGGCCCCTTCGATTCGAATTCCCCACGATGCGGTTCGGAACTGGCCAGCCCGGTCTCGATGATCTCGCGGAAGCCGGGATGCACCACCGTTTCGCATAGCAATCGTTTCACGGCGGCGTTGGGATCAAATCCGAGAAGCACACCGGCGCGATCATTGGCAAAGACCACGCGGCGGTTGTCGTCGATTGCGACCACTCCCTCGACCATCCCCGACAGGATCGCCCGGAGTTGTTCCTTATCGTGTTCAAGCAGATCGAAGGTGAACGCCAGGCGACCACTCATGTGATTAATGGTCTCTGCCAGGGCGTCGTGTTCACGAAGGCCCGCGGGCGGAACGCGGTAGCGAAGGTCGCCTTCAGCCAACCGGCGGGCCGCATCGTTGAGCAATCCGAGCGGGCGGGCGAACTGGCGAGCGAGCAAACCGGCCACCACTCCCGCCGCCAGAAACACCAACGCCACGGCCAGTGCCACCTGCTGAAACAGATCCCAGAACAGCGGTTCCGCGCGACCGTAGATAATGGCTCCGATAAGCCCAACGGCTGCAAACACGAGAAGCATGTAAGTGAGGAAGAGACGCCAGAACATGGAGATGGTGAATGGTGATGTGTGAGTGAACAACCCTTAACCACTTGCCAATTTAGCACAGGTTCGTGGTGTTGCAGCCAAAGGTTGCATGGTAACTGGAAACGCACTTCCAGGTTGATTCAGCTATATCTTTGTAATTGTTGGTGTTTTGGCATCTCACGTATTGATGAAAGTTTCAAGAAGGCGATGCGAAGACACAACCCCGCGCGTGGGCTTCAAACCAGATCTTGTAAGTCCGGGATTTGCGTGAAAGAGATTCGCGACGGAGCTTGCGATTCGTATCCATGCATGGCTCCAAAGTGGATCACATTGGCCCCGAACTCCTCATTCACTTCATCCATGGCCCGGGATACCTCGGCGGCTTTTCGGTCTTCATCGAAGAGTGAAGGCGTCGCGCTTTTGGCGGGTCGCAGATCGGATAGCACGACGCCCACCTTCAGTGGCACGCGTTGCGGCGGGCGAGTGTGCCACAATTTCGCGACCGCATGCAAGATCGTGGGCGTGTCCTGGCAGTGCGGAATGCGACAGCGGGCATCCCAACTGTTGCGGTGCCACCCGGCTCGCGATTCGGGTTCGTCGTCGCGGAAACTGATCCCAATGGTCACCGAACCGGCCCAGTATTGGATTCGGCGCAGTCGTGCGGCCGCCTTGTGCGTGAGATGAATCAAGATGCCATATGCCCCGGCATCGGTCCGGAAATCGGGCGGCAGGATGTGCGAGTGGCTCACCGTTTGTCGCCGACTGGGCGGATCCACCACATCGTCGCCGCGAAGTAAGCGATACCATCGCCCACCGAGCACTTTGCTTCCCCACACTTCGGATAACGCTTTCTCCGACATCGCGCACAACTGGCTCACCGCGAACACGCCGTACAGATTCAATCGGTGCGCCATGCGTGGGCCGATGCCCGGAAAATCCTGGAGTTTCAATTCGTGCAACGCGGCGGGCAATTCCGCATCGGGCAGCACCACCAGGCCATCTGGTTTACGCATGTCCGCGGCCATCTTCGCCAGCATTGTGTTCGGCCCGATGCCGATGGAACAACGCATGTAATCGCCCGCGCGGGCAAAGATCGCCTGCTTGGCTTGGTACGCCAGCGCCACTGCGGTTTCCTGTCGGCGTTCGTCGCCAATCAACCGACATGACATCTCGTCGATAGACATGACACGATCAATATCCAAAACCGACCCTAGCGCATCGACAATGCGGTTATGCATTACAACATACCGCTTATGATTCGCCACGATGCAAACGATACCGGGGCAGAGTTTCCGGGCTTCCCACACCGGCGTGCCAGTCTTAACGCCGAACGCCTTGGCTTCATAACTGGCGGCAATGCACGATGTGGTCTCGGCGTCGGTCGGAATAACCGCGACCGGCTTCCCGCGAATCTCGGGCTTTTCCTGTTGCTCGACCGACGCGAAGAACGCGTTCATGTCGATGAAAAGATAACGGAGGGGCACGACAAGGCTCCGGCAAAGTAATAGTGAACAAATGTATAATTAAGAAGTGTGCAACGATCGCCATTCAAGCAAATGAATTGCGGAAGAAATGATCGCAAAGCGGGTGAAGTGGCTTCGGACTGGAGCGATTAAGCAGAATAATCCCATTGTGCAAACGGGGGGCGGTCGCGTGATTCCGCGAGAAGAGCTATTGAAGAAGGGCTAGTTGGGCGATTACCGGGGCGATGAAGTCTTGGTTCACCCCACAGGCGTATCTGGGTCGAGTCCCGCGGCCTTGAGCATCTCTTGAAGGCGTTGCAATTTCTGCTCCGCCACTTCCGCGCGTTGTCGTTCGTTTTCGGCCCACTTCTTGTTCTTGGCGACAACCGGTCAAACCCTTGCAGACGGTTGATCCCGCTGGGACGGCCGACACACAAACCGCACCACTTCACACAAACCTACAGCCCCGACGACTCACTTGAAGTTCCTGGGATGGCCTGGCCTCCACGTGACTGCAACTGCCGGATCAACTCGGTGCGATCATCGGACGCGCCGAGGACCGCGATTAACGACACTTCTGGCAGTGGCGGTTCCGGCAGGCGCGACAACTCCAGGCCGACATAACGCCCGCAAGCAGCGAGGGCATTGCGAACCCGCGCATTGCGGCACGAACCCCAACCCATGCGGATCACGGCCGACACCAGATCCGCCACCGCCGACCGATACGGATTGCACGCGAACTGCTCCAGTCCATGTTCGCTCAGCAGGCAGCACGCGATGGGCATGCCGTCAATGCACACCCGCCGCTCCGATAACTCGCGGTCGGCGGCTAACGCGGCACCAAAGTCCCGAATCGATTGGTACGCGAACGATGCCGGGACGAAAGCAATCTCGCGCCATGCGGTCAACAGACATGGCCCGGGTTGCCGCCACAACTTCTCGGCCAAGGCGACGACCGATAGGCGAAAGTCCGGGGTGAGCGTGATACAAACCTCGGGATCGAATGACGGTTTCAGTAGTAAGCGGACCGTCGGTGCCAACCAACCCGACTCGACGAACTTGGGAAGACCCATCGAGTGGCAAATCGTGTCGGAAGTGTATTGCGCAGGATGCATCGAAAGCTCTCCGCCGTCAAACGAACACGCTCACCTTACACCCGCACCTGCCACGTCAATGCGTCTCGCGAGCCGTGCATGACGGCCAACACCTCGACCCGATCCGCACAGACCACATAGTAAACCAAGTACCGAAACTTTCGCAGCCGTGCCGCTCGCACATCCTGCCACACCAGACCGTACATCTCCGGCATTGCCTCGATGCGTTCGAGTACGTCCCGGACACGGGCCACGAATCGGTCGCCCAGGCCGGGTTGCGTCTGCTCCAAGTCGGCGTGAGTCGCCTGAATGTCGGCGTCGGCCGGTGGCCGAAGGATTACCGGCCGGCTCACGAGCCGCTTCCGAACCGGGCGAGGGCTTCGCGCCACGGTTTACCCGTACCCGGGGAAGCCTCGGCCTCCGCGCGCCGCTTGGAGAGTTCGGCCAGGTGCCACGCCGGCACTTCGTCGGGGTTCACCAGTTCGGGCAGGCTGTCCCAGATCTGCTCGATCAGTTCCAGTCGATCCCGGACGCTGAGTTGGTCGATCCCCAAGGTTTCGATGCGGACAGGCATGATGGTTGCTCCCGGGTGGTCGGTTGCTTCTGACAGAGTAGTACCTATCACTGCCGCCAACCACGCCAACCGATCCGCGCCTGCCAGCGTCCCGCGTAATCGCCGAGCGGGCTTCAGAGTGCGTCGGGACGGACGTTCAGCCTGCCGCAGGATCTTCGTTTTGACTCATGTCGGTTGGCCATGAGAGCGGTTCGGCCTGTCTTACCGGGCGTGTGAGTGCCTCTGCACGCGCACGATACCACACGACGGCAACCACAACCACCGCTCCGACTGCCAGCCCGGCGAGCAACCCCTGCGAGACGCCAAGCCCGATGCCCACCTGGAGAGGATCGAACCACGGCTCCCCGCCTGCTCGGAACACCCCGCGGTAGTAGCCGGGGACCGCGACACCCAACAGGTAACCGACCCCGCCACCGGCGCACGCCCCGGCGAGGCCGCCAATGCACACGATCAGGTATGCTCGTAGGACGGACATGGCACCTCCCAGACGAAACCCTGGGATGAGGAAGGTGACGGACCCGATGCAGGCCGCCCCACACGTGGCGGAACTGAACAGCATGTCACCCCACGCGATCTTGCGTGGGGCGTCGAATCCGGGCGAACTGTATTGGATGAGGTCGGAGTAGCAACCGGGGAAGAATCCGGGAGCGAACTCGTCGGTGAACGCATAAACGACTTCGCCGACCTGCATGAACGCGAGCCCGCCGATCACCACAGCGACAAGCCCCAGCGCCACACAGCCGAGCCATCGCATTCGCATCTCCGCTACTGCGGCTGAAAGAATCCATGCACACAAACCACACCACTTCACACAAGTCTACAGGCCCGACGACTCACCTGAAGTTCCTTGGTTCGGTGAGAAGAGCCTGCAGGAAAGGGTTATCGGGCGACATGGCCTTCGTTCACCCCACAGGCGTATCCGGGTCGAGTCCCGCGGCCTTGAGCATCTCTTGTAGACGTTGCAACTTCTGCTCCGCCACTTCCGCGCGTTGTCGTTCGTTTTCGGCGCGTTGGCGTTCGCTATCGGCGCGGAATTTCTCCGTTTCGGCGCGTTGGCGTTCTGCGATGCGTTGGTCTTCCAGTTCCTGAAACGAGAGGAACGCTTCTCCATTGGGGCGATACACCAGCAGTTCCAACGGGCGGAAGGCGAAGCGCATCCCGAGGCGTGGGCTGATGTGGCCATCCATCTGGGGAATGGGTCGCGGCGAACCCGTTGACGTATCGAGAACGAACCCGAGCCATGTTCCTGCTTCCGGGTCAAACTCGTAGTACTCCTCCGCCCCGTGGCCAAAGTAGAACGCGCGTTTGGCTCGCATTTCGGTCTCGGTGTTACTGGGGCCGAGCACCTCGAACACGACTTGCGGAAACACGCCGGCTTCTTCCCACAGTTTGTAGCTTCCGCGGTGCCCGCGCGGGCGATCGAACGCGACATACACATCGGGTGCCTGGCGTTCGGTGGGGTCGAGTGGGTCAACGTAAATCAGGTGATCGCCTGCGACGAACGCCGTGGCCGGTGCGAACGCTTCCACGTTCCCCTTTAACGTGACGATTGCCTCATACTGGCGGGTGTTCTCGGCCATGGGCAGCCCGTCCGAGTCGGGGAAGACGAGTTCCGGTGCCGTTACGGGCGAGTTCATGATGGGTTCCTCCGTCACAAGAGCCAGCAAAGCGCTCGCGGTTCGCCTCAAACTCTGCCTTAACCCAGCACAACGCGGTCGCCGGGAGCGGGCACGGCGACATCGGCGAACCCGATTCCCCGGAGCGTTTGGGCCAGTGCTTCAGCCTGTTCGCGTTCCCCGTGAATCAATCGCACCTTTCCAACCTTCCCCACTAGGGGCTGCAGGTATTCGAGAAAGTCTTCCTTGTCTGCGTGGCCGCTAAAGCCATCGAGGTGAACGACCTCGATCCACTTGTTCCAGTCGCGGCCCTGAAAGCGAACGGTGGCCTTTGGTTCGAGCAACTTCCGCCCCACGGTGCCTTGCGCCTGATAACTCACCAGGATGATGGTGCAACGTGGGTCGTCTACCAGTTGCTTGAGATGCTGTTGAATGCGGCCCGCGTCGCACATGCCGCTCGATGCGATGATGATGGCCGGACCGGAGCGCGTGGCCAACCGCGTGCTCTCTTCAAAGTCGCGGACATACGTTACCCCGTCGCCACCGAGCAAGCCGTGCCCATCGCGTAGCGATTGTGCGATTTCCGGCGAGAGGCTATTGGGGTGCGCGCGATACACTTCTGCCACTTCGGCCGCCAGCGGGCTATCCACATAGATCGGGATGGTGGGAATCTTTCGCTCGCGCAATCCCCTTTGCAGAATGTGGATGATGAGCTGAACGCGGCCCAGGCTAAACGCCGGGATTAACGCTTTGCCACCTTTCTCCACGGTGTGGTGAATGGCGGCGTAGAGTTTATCGACCGTTTCGGAAAACGAGCGGTGCAAGCGGTTGCCGTAGGTGCTTTCGCACACAAGCACGTCGGCCGGGGGGATCTGGCCGGTCGGTTTGAGTATGGGCAACCCACGGCGGCCCATATCACCGCTAAAGGTGAGCGAGCGTTCCCGATCGGGGCCAGTCGCCGTCAGATGCACCATCGCCGAGCCAAGAATGTGGCCGGCTTCGATGAAGCGAATCCGCATGGTTCGGGTAACATCGACTTCCTTGCCATATGGCACTTGCACCACCTGGCGGAACGCTTTTTCCACATCTGGATGTGTGTAAAGCGGTTGCACCCAAGGCTCGGCATAGTTACGAGCAATGTTCAGGTGGGCGGCGTCTTCCTCCTGAATTTTGGCCGAA
This sequence comes from Gemmata sp., assembly GCA_041740855.1. GTDB lineage: Bacteria > Planctomycetota > Planctomycetia > Gemmatales > Gemmataceae > Gemmata. Next base: position 26,188 of record JBGSLF010000183.1, on the reverse strand, counting down.
TCCGAGAGCATGATCCGGAACAAATCGCGTGTGGGCGGAGTGCAAAAGACCGGGCCGTTGAAGCCCTGGCGAACAAGCGTGGGGAGATTGCCACAGTGATCGATGTGGGCGTGGCTGAGAATGACCGCGTCGATCTGGTCCGGGTGGAACGGAAAGTGGCCGTTCCGCTGGCGGGCTTCTTCCCGCCGGCCCTGGTGTAAACCGCAATCCAGCAAGATCTTGTGGTTGCCGAACTCAATCAGATGCATCGAACCCGTAACACCTCCGGCTGCTCCCCAAAAGGTGAGTGTTGGCTCGGTTGGATTGCTCACGGCAATGTCGTCGGTGGGTTTCATCACCTCATTCTAACGTCAGGAACGGCAACCGGCACAAGTCCGCCTGAACTCGCTGGCAGACTTCACAAAATTCACTTTGGAGTTCCTTTCACAAAGGCCAGGAATTTCTTGTTCAGTGCGTCGTCGGGGTTGATGAGATTGATCACGATGCTGATGTGCGTGCGGTTCTTGCAAAGCAGCAATTCGCTTGGGCAGGAAGCCTTTTGCAACGCACCGTGCATGTCCTTCGCCATCACGTCGAGATATTCGTAATCCTTCTCGGCGTAAGCGAGCAGGAACGGCGGATGCTTGCCGATAACATGCGTAAGAGGTGATGCCTTCTTGCAAATGACTTCGTTGTTTCCAAATGCTTCGTGGAACACCTTTTCCGTGTGAACCACTTGATAGACGCCGCTAATAGCCACCACGCCCTTGATATCGCTCACCGATTGATCTTCCGCTTTCAAATAGCTCGGATCGGTGGCCAAAAGAGACACGAGATGCCCGCCGGCGGAATGCCCGCACACAAACAGGCGACTCTTATCGCCGCCATAATTCCCAATGTTCTTGCAAGTCCAGGCGAATGCCTTGGCCACATCTTCAATGTGCGCCGGGTGTTTCACGGCGGGTGAAAGGCGATAATTGCAGATCACCATCCCAATTCCGGCCTCGGCGAAGACTTCGCCAATCCCGGCATACATGTTCTTATCGCCCCACTTCCAGGCTCCGCCATGCACGAACAACACAACCGGAAAGTCTTTCACGCCTTTGGGGCAGAACACATCCAGTTGGTGCCGTTCCTTGTCTGCGGCTGCATCGGTGCGATATGCGATGTCTTTGTGGCGTTCGAATGTGGCGGGCTTCGCTGCCGGTTTTTCGCCTTGGGCGATCGTGGGGGAAACAGAACCCATCAGCAGGGCGGCTGCGAGTAATCCAGCGAGGGTGGATGGCTTCATAAACATGATGAGGATCCTGCCGGTGGCGATGCTTGACGCAGCCATTTTACCTCAGGGATTTCTCTCATCGGAAGACTTCCGCCGATTTTTCGGATGAATGGGGTGTGTAACAAGGCAGCTTGCGACCGAACGGTGTTCGTTGATTCAGGTGTTAAGTTTGTGTAATCTAATCGTCACTACTCAGCTGATGATTGTACCTTCCCTGTGTTGGAGTGCCGATGAAGATCACCTACACTTTTAGCGCCGCGCTGATGCTGGCCGCAGCCGCCGGGCTGGCGATCGCCGACGAGAAGCCCACAAGCCCCGTAGCAACTCCCCTTGTGGTTGCCGACCCCGCTGCAAAAGCGGACCCAACTCACAAAGTGATGGCGTCGATCGAGGTGAGCGGCGAGAACGGATTGAAGCTCCAAACGATCTGTGCTGATCCGGATGGTCGCGTCGTTGGGCTGGTCGCTCCGCCCAAACCATTCACGGCCCCCATGAAGGGAGGCACGGCGGAGATTCACCTGTTCGATGCCAGCGGCAAGCCGATCAAGAACTGGAAGGTCGATTTTCACGCCACCGCGATCAACTGTGGCCCCGATGGCACGATCTATGTTGCCGGCGATAGCAAACTGGCCGCGTTCGACAAAACCGGCAAGTTGGTGGGTGCAGTGGTGGAACTGCCACACCTCGCGGCAACGTTCAAGGATCAGGAAGGGCTAAAAGCGAAGGCTGAGGCACAACTGAAGGCAGATAAAGAACGGATGGTGCAGGTGTATGCCAACGCCCGCAAGAACATCGCGGCACAGGTCAAGACCATCGAAGACAAGAAGCCCGAAGAGCGGACCAAAACGGAAGAACGGCAGCTCGAACAATTCAAGCGATTGATCGAGCAGTACACGACAATGGAAGACAATTACAAGAACCGCACCATCGAGCAGGTTCTGGAACAAATGACCGGGCGGATGCGAATTGTCAACGGCCTCGCGGTGTCCGAGAAAGATGTGTTCGTGGCCTGTGGCGATGTGGGCTATGGCTACGCGGTCTGGCGATGCGGCACAGACCTGAAGGACGCCAAACAGATCCTCAAGGAAATTGGCGGCTGTTGCGGTCAGATGGATATTCAGTGCCACGGCCCTGATGTTCTGGTCGCCGAGAATACCAAGCACCAGTTCACGCGGTACGATCGAGATGGGAAGAAGATCGGATCGTTCGGCAAACGCGGTCTGGATACCGACCCCAGTTGCTTTGGCGGGTGCTGCAACCCCATGAACATTCGCGCCAATGGAGTCGGGGATATTTTCACGGCCGAAAGTGAAGGGATCATCAAACGATTTGGGCCGTCAGGTGAATACATCGAAACCGTTGCCGTGGTTAAGCTCTCCGGCGGGTGCAAGAACGTAGCCGTGGCTGTTTCCGCGGATGCCAAGAAGATCTTCTTCTGCGACCTGCCCGGATCGAAGTTCCACATCTTGGAAAAGATCGAGAAGCAACAAAAGTAATGCAGTTGAGAAATGTGGCGGGCGATCCGATCGTTAGGAATCGCCCGCCGCTTATTGCACGAATCATTCACCAGAAAAATTCAGGAGTCCGATCGTGTTCAACACTCCCAGCCGCCGCGAAGCACTGACCACCGTGTTGGCGCTCCCGTTGCTTCCCGCAATGGTCGAGGCCACCGAGAAGCCCGCGGACGTCTCGCCTGATACCTTCACCGTTGTGGTCATGGACCCACTCGCCGCGCCGCTCTCGTGCCCGTGTGTGAAGGGCTATGCTCAGCGGGATTACGACAAACTCGGCAAGTATTTGGCAACCAAGCTCGGTCGCCCGGTTGCCGTGCACTATTCCGAAACCCTCGCGGGCGCACTCACCAAGAAAACGGGCGGCAAGGCGGATCTCATCATTGGGAAAGATTCCGTTGTTCGAGCCACGGTTGCCGAAAATAAGTTGACCATCGCACAACTCGGCGTGCTAACGGGCAAGGACGGGAAGACCACGCAAACGGGCTTGATCTGTGTCGCCGCCGCTGACCCCGCCGCGACGGCCGCAGATCTGAAGGGTTACACCATCTACTTCGGCACCGCCGAGGCCGAGGAAAAGCACGCGGCCGCGATGAAACTCCTCAAAGAGTATCGCATCGAGGTTCCCGCCAAACCCGAGACCTGCGTCGCCTGTACCGATGGAGCGACCAAGGTCATCGAGTTGGCGAAAAGCGGGCAGCAGGTGGCCACTGTGATTTCGAGTTATGCCCAGCCATTGCTCGAAGGATGTGGCACCATCAAGAAGGGCGATCTGCGTGTGGTGGCCGAGACCGATCCGGTCCCGTTCATCAGTGTCTTCGCCACCGGCAACGTTTCAGCAAGCGAACAAGCCACACTCCAGGCCGCTTTACTCGCGGTCGGATCGAATAAAGATTTGTGTACCGCACTGGAAACGAAATCGGGTTTCATCACGGCCGAACCGACAAAAAAAAAGTAAGTCGTAACCCGGCGTGGCAGCAATGGCGAGGGCCGGGGCGTGATGGTCGCCTGGCATGGTTGCCCGAGAAACTCCCGGCCAAGCCCGAGTTCATCTGGGAAGCCACACTCACGTCGCCCGGTCTTGGCGGTGTGGCCGCGACGGCCGAGTATGTCCTTGTTTCCGATCGCGAACTCGACGACACGGTGGATGTCTTTCGCTGCTTGAAAGCAACCGATGGCAAGGAAGTGTGGTCGCACCGCACGCCTGCCATCGGCACCCTCGACTACGGCAATTCCCCCCGCACAACGCCGCTCATTTCCGATGGCAACGCCTTCGTGCTTGGGGCATTCGGCGACCTCGCCTGTGTGGAACTTGCCACGGGTAAAGTTCAGTGGTCGCTGAATGTTCGCGACGAGTTCGATGCGACAGACGCGCGAAAATGGGGCGTGTGCGATTCTCCGCTCATCGCAGATGGCAAGTTGATCGTCGCTCCGGGCGGAGAGAAGGCCGCACTCGTGGCACTCGATCCGAAGACCGGCAAGACAATCTGGAAGACACCCGGAAAACCAACGGGTTACGGTTCGTTCATGGCCGCGAAACTCGGTGGCGTATTCCAGATTGTGGGGCACGACGCCGAAACGCTTGGTGGTTGGGATGCCCAGACCGGGAAGCGCATCTGGACCGTGAAACCCGAGCGGGCGGGCGACTTCAACGTTCCCACGCCCATTGTCCTGGGCGACAAACTTCTGATCACAACGGAGAACAACGGAACGCGGCTCTTCCGCTTCCAGGCCAATGGCGTCATCGATCCGAAACCCGTGGCGGCTAACAAGCGTTTGGCCCCAGATACGCACACACCCGTGGTCGCGGGTCATCGCGTGTTCGGCGTGTGGAATCGTCTCTACTGCCTGGACCTGAAAGACGGCTTGAAGGAAGTGTACGACGAGAACTTGCAGGCGTTCTCTGGCTATTGCGCCGCGGTGAGCACGGACGATCGCGTTCTGGTGATTTCCAAAACCGGTGAGTTAATTCTGCTGGATGCCCTGGCCATGGAGTACACGGAACTCAGTCGGTTGGCCGTGTTTGGCAAGGAAGAGAAAGGCTTGTATGCACACCCCGCGTTTGAAGGGAGCCGAATCTATATTCGTGGCACCGCGAGTATCGTTTGCCTCGATCTTGCGAAATGATGTGGCAAATGGCGAGCCGCATCGCGTAACGGCGAGCCGCGTCGCATGAGCGGACCGGGTCCATCGCAGAAAGGGGATCACTTCTTGCGGCCAACAAGTGGCACATCGCGCAGCGTGATGGGAATCTCCACGGGCTTGGAACAGCTTCCCCAGAAGGTGACTGCGGCCGGTGGGCCGAATCCATCGCGGCCGGAATGGAGTTCGAGTCGGATGGTTAAATTGGTGCGCATTCCCGCTGAGTCGAACTGATTGGAGCCGCTAATCAACCCCAGGGTATACGCCTTGCCGTTGCTATCGGTCACGCGGACGCCGTACACCGTCTGGTTCCCGGTCGCGCCACCGTTGGCAAGGCCAGTGAGTTTGTCGCCCACCGTCGCGGGCCGCACGGCTTTCTGATCGTAAGTGAGCCGCACAACCGCCTCCAATCGCTTCTGCTCGTTCACGCCATAACTCACCGATAGTTCGGTGCCGCCGATTCCTTTCGCGCTCGCCGGCTTGTTCTGCTCCAACCCGTTCACCTGGCAAAGTGGATCGATCCCACTTCGCACTGTGGCAAAGAGCGAAACCGCCAGTTCTTTCACTTCTCGCGGAGCCGGTTCCTTTGCGTTGGCTTCAAACTGAACGACCGCTTGACGCAGATTGGGGCGGAACACGCCAAGTCCTCCTGCGCCCGCGTCTGCCGGACCCCGAACGAACGACGCGGTGCCATCGGCATTTCGGATGACCACCAACTGATCCCCACGGTTCATGTTGGGACTCTTGAGCGGAGTGGGAAGCAAGAAGTGCGTGGCGAGGCGGTTCCCTTCGGCATCCAAAGCAGTGGCGACTTTCGTGGTAATGGTCGCTGCCCACGCCAGTCGCGGTTCTGGCCAGATCTGCAACAACGCCGACGCTTGGTTGCTTGGTGTGGTGTTCGCCGGAAAGGGCACCGCTTCCACAAGCACCGCTCCGCGAATGGCCGCCGGTCGTCGCGGGTTTGAACCGCGGGCTTCCAGCACGATGAACTCGGGCCGCGACGACCATGCCTGTGGTGTGGCACCCGGTGCGAGGAACCCACTGACGCTGGCAATTTCCACCTCGGCCGCATCACAAACCTGAAGCACCGCCTTCCAGAATGGCACCTCGCCATCGGTGGATACGCTCACACGCTTCGATGCAAGTTGTTCCGTTTTCAACCCACCGAGCACGAGTTCATACTTGGTTTGCTTCGAAAGATCCGCAAGCACTGCCTTGAGCGGTTGCTCTTTGGCATCGAGCGTAACCAAGGTGGGTGCCAGCGTCTTCTCGTGGGCGAGCCGTCGCTCGGCTTTGCGGAGAAGTTCTTGCGCACGCAGAGCGGTCTCGGCGTTCATCGACTTCGCGCCCACTCGCAGAGCTTCGATCGCGGTCGCGCCGAGTTCTTCGAGGCGTTTGGTCGCGTCTTCACGCTCCGCGAAGTCTGGGCTGCCCAGTTGCTCGACAAGGGCCGCGGCTTCCGTGAGCATGGGAACAGGTGCATCCGTCGTAGTGAACAGCGTGGCAAGCAGAAGGAGTGGCCCGACGAAGAGGTGATACATGGGTCGATCCCTGCGGGCGGGGAAAGTGATGTGTTTAAGCGTATCCGAAATGAAACGACCGGGGCAAGCGCCCCGGCCGTGATTGTGACATTCGCGTGACCAGAACCTTGGACCGCAGACCAAGCCGAATCCCGCAATCGCAATTCTGGGATTCGGCTATGGGTTGCGTGATCAGGCGAGGATCTTCTCGATGACCTTGCCTTCGCGGAACAGTTGGATGGGGCGGCCGGTTGGGGTCTGCATTTCCATCAGTGGGTCGATTCCCAGGTTGTGGAAGATCGAGCTGGCGATATCGTCTGGCGTGCAAGGCTCGGTGGCAGGTGCCATGCCCGAGGCATCGGTGGTGCCGTGGGCGTAGCCACGCTTGAAGCCGCCACCGGCGAGCACACAAGCCATCGATCGTGCCCAGTGGTCGCGGCCGGTGTTCTTGTTGATCTTCGGGGTACGGCCGAATTCGCCCGCACACATCACGATCGTGCTATCGAGCATGCCGCGATCATCCAGATCCTTAATCAGCGTGGAAAGCACCTGATCCAGTGGCGGCATCAGGTTGTTCTTGTGCCGGGCGAAGGTGCCGTTGTGGGTGTCCCAACCGCCCAGACTAACCGTGGCGAACCGAACACCCGATTCGATGAGCCGGCGAGCGGCCAGCGCGCCTTGGCCGAACGGAGTCACGCCATACATCTCGCGCACGGCCGACTTCTCGCTGGTGATATCCAGTGCCTTGCGGGTGCGGTCGCTGCGAAGGATATCGAGCGCCTGTTGGTGGAAGGTATCGAGGCCGCCGACCAGATCGTTGGACTTATCTAACCCGGCGAACCCACCATCGAACTTGCGGAGCAGGGTGTCCCGCTTTTCGAGATCTTCGAGCGTGAAGGTACCCTTGAGGGTGAGGCCACGCACGCTAAACCCGGCGTTCGCACCGCGGCCGCCGCCACCTTCGATCACGAACGGGTTGAACCCGGTGCCAAGGTAGCCTGCGAGGCCGGCCGAACCGTTTCGCAGGTCGGTGAAGGTGACATAAGGGGGAACGCCAAGTTCCGTCTTGAGCAGTTTCGCGGTGAGGGAACCCATTGCCGGGTATTGCAGGGCGGCGGTGGGTTTGTTCCCCGTGGTCATGAACACGGTCGCGGGGCCGTGGCTTGGGATGGTGTGGTACAGCGAGCGAACCACGGTAACTTTGTCGGTTACGGCGGCCATCTTCGGCAGCGTTTCGGAGAGTTGAATGCCCGTCACGTTGGTGTTGATGTTCTTGAACTCGCCGCGAATCCCTTCCGGTGCTTCGGGCTTGTTGTCCCACATGTCGATCGTAGCGGGGCCACCTGCGAGCCAAACCAGAATGACGCTCTTGGCTTTGCTCTTGCCACCAGCCACATCGCGGTTCGCAGCTTTGGCCTTGGCTTCTGCGGCCAGGAAGCCGGGCAGAGTTAACCCCAGAGCGCCGGCGCTGCCGACGGTCAGGAAGTCACGACGGTGAAAGCCTTCGCAATCCGTTCGCAGAGTGGCCATGATCATTACTCCAGGACAGGTGGGAACAGGTGGTGGGTGAAAGAAAGCGGAACGAGATTCGTTAAGGGTTAGTGATTGAGGATGAACTCGCGGGTGTTAACCAACGCCCATACGAGGTCGGTGATCGCTGTCTGGCGGCCGTTCGTCTCGGCCAGGTGCTTCACGGCTTCGGCCTTCTCAGTGGCATTGGGCAATCGCGAGAGTGTGGACAGGAACAACTCTTCGACAAGCTCTTCGTCGGTCAGTTTGCTCTTGGCCCATTCGGCCACGCGGCCATTCTTATCGGTGAACTTGGCCAGGATGCTGGTGTCGGTCATGCGGAAGAGCACTTGCGGCAAAGCGGGTTCGGCCGCACGTTCGCAGTCGCAGGCGGTGGTTCGTGGTGGGCGGCCAAAGATCCGCAGAGCATATGCCAGGCTCTGGTTCGAGATCCGGCTTGTGCCCACTTCGATCACCTTCGTGCCTGCCGGTGCGCCGCCGTCCTGAGTCGAGAACGATTCCGTCACACCCAGAGCGGAGTTCAGCACATCCACAACCTGTTCGGCCATCAGCGGGCGAACATACGCATGCGAGAAGTTATTGGTGTCGAACTTGTTGGTGGTGTTCGTGGCATAATCGAGTTGGTAGGTCCGGCTCATCAAGATGTTCTTTTCCAGCTTGCGGATATCAAATCCGGATTTCACGAACTCGTTGGCCAGAGCCTCGAGCAAGCGGGCATTCGTGGGCGGGTTGGCCATCGAAAAGTCATCGACGGGATTGATCAGCCCAATGCCAAAGTAGTGCGCCCACACGCGATTCACGAAGCTCCGAGCGAAGAACGCGTTATCCGGGGCCGTGATCCATTCCGCGAGCTTCACGCGAGCATCTTCGCCCCGTCCGGCAACGATTTCCGGACCGCCGAGTGCTTTGGGCGTGGGAACCGTTCCGGTAGCGGGATTAGGCTTACCGCGGCCACGATCTGATACGAACATTTCGCGGACGAGAAGAATCTGATTGTTCTTCGCATTTTCGCCTTTGCGGGCCGTGTTTTCCGCATCGACTATTTTCTTCACCGATGGGTCGCTGTACTGGTTGTTGGTGAACGTGACCGATGAGAACAGGTTGGCGAACGCCCAGTATTCTTCTTGCGTCCAGCGGTCGGTGGGGTGCTTGTGGCACTGCGCGCATTCAAGGCGGATGCCCATGAATGCCACGGCGACCTTTTCGCCCCAAATCTCGATCGGCACTTGCTGTTGCCGACGCCAGAACAAGTCGAGTGTTTTCTTTTCGGGGTAGTCGGTGGTGAAGTTCTTGACGGATTGTTCGTCGATCTTCTTGACGAACTCCACCCACTCTTCCGGCGATTTGCCATCGCGGCTCGTGGCGGTCACGATGTCACGAACCAGTTGATCGTATGGGCTGTTTTCGGCGATCCGTTTGCGAAGCCAGTCTTGCCACATCTGCGAGCGTCGCGGCTGCGTCTGGACTGGATTCTCCAGAGCCTGCGTGTTGTTGCCGGTCACGTCGGAAAGCTTGGTGGCCCACAGTGCGGCGTGCAGCGGGTGTTCCAGCAGTTTGTCAATCAGCTTCTCGCGCTTCTTGGGGCTCTTATCCGCCAGGAACGCCCGGACCTCTTCGGCGGTTGGAAGCTGGCCGATCAGATCGATGTAAGCACGGCGGAGGAACATGTCGTCTGGTGCAACATCGGACGGAATCACGTTCATCCGTTTCAGCTTGGCGAACACTTCCGTATCGATGAAGTTAACTTCCGGCACCTTGGGATAATCTCCCGGTCGGCCGGGCGATGGCACCAATACACGCAACGCTTGCACGCTGCCGCGATAGAGTACGGTGAGGCCCGCGTCGCCCGGTTGCAGCGGGGTAAGCAAGCCGAGCGGGGTGAGCGAGGCGATGGAATCGTCGCTAATTTTGAAGTCGCAGAATGGTGTGATGTCTTCGGTCGAGCCATCGGCGAACTTGGCGTTCACTCTCAGTTGCAGCGGTTTGTTATCGGTCAGAAGTGCGAACTCGCCTGGTATCACTTCCAGTTTCTCGATTTTGCCGCTGCCCGGAGTCCACTTGGCACCCGAACGAATCCACTCGCGGAACACGTTGTAAACCCAGGTATCTTTGCCGAACCGCATCCCGCCATCGTGGGCCACTTGCCCGGTCGCCTTCGAGAGAACGAGCGATTCTTCCGGATTCACCAGATTGATGCGGCGGCCAAGATTATCGCGGCTCAGAGCAGTGTAATCCATCGAGGGTTCGTAGCCGAACAAGCTCAGGCGAAAGCCACCTTTGCCCTGGAACGATCCGTGACAGCTCCCGGAATTGCAACCCACCTTGGACACCAAGCCCATGATGTGCCGTTCAAAATCCGCCTGTTTGAGCGTGCCACCGGTGGGCAACGCAACCTGTGCCGAAGCGACAGCAGGAGCGAAGAGACAGAAGGCAAGGGCATATGAAAGGTGACGCGACATGGCAGTGTCTCGGCTGGCAGGAGAAATCGCCTGGGTCGGCGTGTGAGGCAGGTAACTGTTAACTGTAGTCGTTGGTGCCGGTATTAGTGGGCAAAGGATTCATCAGGGAGTTTCGGCAACCAACCCACTCACCCACCATTAAACAGCACCACCGTGGGAAAGTTTCGCGTGATTCTCGTGTAATTGCAAGAGAAATCAGCGTTAGGATATCTGAGCATCTTGCCCTAACAGAAAGGCGGTGACTTTAACACCCTTTCTAATATCGAGTTGCGCGGCTTTTCACGAATGCGATGACGGGCAAGAATTCTTGGGCGAATTTTTTCGGCTGCGATGCATTCATGAGGCGATCGTAAATTTTACTCCACTTTTGCTTTCGATTCCATCGGAGTCCTCGTTCATTCGACTGCCCAATGTGCGGATTCTGGGTGATCCTTATCATCTGATTTTTCCATCGGACTTGTCACATTCCGCACAGTACAGTGAGTGTAATCTCCCACCAACCAGACACCTCGTCGGAGCTTACCACTCATGCACCGTATCGCGTTTGCCATCATCGTGTCCGCAACAATCCCAAACGCGCTGCTTGCCGCGGATTGGTCGCAGTTTCGTGGTCCGGACCAAAACGGGCACGCCGCCACCGCGAAGTTGCCGACCGAGTGGGACACCAAGAAGAACGTGACCTGGCGAAAAGAGATTCCCGGCAAGGGTTGGTCGTCACCAGTGGTGGCGGCGGGCAAGATCTATCTCACAACAGCAGTGCCCGGCGAAGGGAAGGGCGATAACTCGCTTCGTGCGCTGTGCCTGGATGCGAAGACCGGCGAAGTGGTTTGGGATGTGGAAGTGTTCCGGCAGGATGGCGCGAACGCCGCGCGCATTCACACCAAGAATAGCCATGCTAGCCCCACGCCTATCGTGGATGGCGAGCACGTCTTCGTTCACTTCGGCCACATGGGCACCGCCTGCCTCACCGCGAAGGATGGGAGCAAGGTGTGGGCGCAACAAACGTTGAAGTATAGCCCTGTGCATGGCAATGGCGGTTCGCCGATTCTGGCCGCGGGCAATCTGATTTTCAGCATCGATGGCACCGACAAACAAATGGTTGTTGCGCTTGATCGGAAGAGTGGTGAAGTGGCGTGGAAGACGGAACGCAAAGCCAGCCCGAAGCGGCCATTCTCGTTCTGCACGCCGATCCTGATCATCGTTGATGGCAAGGAACAAATCATCGCGCCCGGCAGTGATGTGGTCATGGCACTCGACCCGAAAACGGGAACAGAGATCTGGCGTGTGCGTTACAGCGGTTATTCGGTGGTGCCGCGACCTGTGTACGCCAACGGCGTGGTGTATCTCTCGACCGGCTACGATTCGCCCGTGCTCTACGCCATTCGCGTGAACGGAAAGGGCGACGTAACCGACACGCACGTTGCCTGGACGGCCAAGAAAGGGATGCCACGCAACGCCTCGCCGCTGCTCATTGGGGACGCACTGTACCTCGCCGCCGACGACGGACTGATCACGTGCCTCGACATCAAAACGGGAACCGAGCGATGGAGTGAACGTGTGGGTAAGGCGTATTCGTCATCGCCCATCTTTGCCGGGGGGAATGTTTATCTGCTCGATGAATTCGGGCTGGCGACGGTGTTCAAGCCGGGCGACAGCTACGAGCAAGTGGCCGCGAACAAGATGGGCGAACGCGCGCTCGCCAGTTACGGCGTGGATGGCAACGCGCTGCTGTTACGAACGGAAACCGCCTTGTATCGCATCGAAACCAAGTAAGTGCTTTGCCACGAAGCCATCGCCCCACAATGTGTGCGGGGCGATGGCACTTCACGCGGTGCGTCTGAGATCAACTCTTGGGCATGCGTGTGCGGAAGAAGTCCATGGTGCGCTTCAACCCCGCACTGCGATCGACTTTCGGTTCCCAGCCGAGTAACTCGCGTGCCCGGCTGATATCCGGTTGGCGGATTTTGGGATCGTCTTGCGGCAGTGGCCGAAACACGATTTCGCTTTGCGCCGCGGCCAGTTGCTTCACTTCTTCCGCGAATTGCAGAATCGTGATTTCCGCCGGGTTGCCGATGTTGACCGGATCGTGGAAGTCTGTCTGCAGAAGACGATACACGCCTTCGACCAAATCCGAGACGTACTGAAAGCTGCGAGTCTGTTTGCCATCGCCATACACGGTGAGTGGTTCGCCACGCAACGCCTGATACATGAAGTTGGGCAGCACGCGGCCATCGTTCAACCGCATTCGCTCGCCGTAGGTGTTGAAGATGCGAACGATGTGGGTGTTCACGCCATGAATGCGGTGGTACGCCATGGTCATGGACTCGGCGAAGCGCTTGGCTTCGTCGTACACGCCACGCACGCCAACCGGGTTCACATTTCCCCAATAGCTTTCCGTCTGCGGGTGTTCAAGCGGATCGCCATAGACTTCGCTGGTGCTGGCGAGCAAGTAGCGTGCGCCGTGTGCCTTGGCCAAGCCAAGTGTCACGTGTGTGCCCAGCGAACCCACTTTGAGCGTCTGAATCGGATGTTCGAGGTAATCGACCGGGCTAGCGGGGCTGGCGAAGTGAAGAATGTTATCGAGCTTCTCTTTCACTTTTAGCGGACTGGAAACATCGTGGCCAATGAGCTTGAACTTCGGATTGCTCAACAGATGGGCGATGTTCTCGGGTGTGCCGGTGAGAAAGTTATCGACCGCGATAACCTCGTGCCCTTCGGCAAGGAAACGATCGCACAAGTGGGAACCAATGAACCCGGCCCCGCCAGTGATGAGTGTTCGCACAAAGACGCCCTTTGAGTTAAGATCATGAATGTCACTGAGCAGGGAGAAGGTCGTGGAAGAGCAGGCGCTTTACAAAGCCATTCTCGCGTCTCCGCACGACGATACTCCGCGATTAGTTTATGCCGACTGGCTCGAAGAGAACGCGGACCTTTATCCCGAAGTGGTCGCGCGAACCATGCGTGCCAGGGCGGAATTCATCCGCATCCAGTGCACGATCGCACGCACGGGGCCAGCCGGTTGGCGACAAGCCCAAGAGAATCCAGACCCGACACTCGCACGGCGTGAACGGCGATTGCGGTTCACCCACGGGCAGAAGTGGCGACGGGCAGTGCCGGTGTCGCTCGCGTCGTCGCCATTCGATCGCGGCTTCCTGCGCCCATATCGCGCGCTTACGCCAATCACGTTCCCGCTCACCACCGACGAACCCCTTCGTGTTGCCCCACTCTGGGATATCCACCTCTATGCCTCGGACTGGCACAATGATCCGCACGCCGATCGCGGCCAGTACGATCACTTGCTAAACACCATTGCGCAAAGCCCGGCACTGGAGAGAATCGGTTGGCTGAAGGTCTCATTCTTCCACACTTCAACAACGAATTTCTTGCTAACCGGCCGTTTCTACAACGTCGAGACGCTGGTTCTCAATTATGGGCCGTTTCCCGAAGTGCTTGCAGCGGTGGCCGCGAATGAATCGTTCCGGAGCCTGCGCTATGTGTCGCTGGGGAATGACACGAGGATATGGACTGGCCAACCGCGGTCCACTATCCAGATCGCATCGACGATGGTGCAGTTGGTAGAAGCGAATCGACGCCACCGGCCCTATGGCGGAATGCGATTGGAACTCGGAAAGATTGCATTGACCGTGACGAATATTCCGGACCCCACTATACCCGGACCGTTTCCCTGGGCACCGACCGAAGTTCTCGATGTGCGACAGACTCAACGTGTCGTTGAGGAACACCGGCAAGATCGGAACCTCCACACGGGTTTGCTCCTCTACGTGTTGATCTTCATCGCCATTGCACTCGCGGTGATGTCGAAGGATCGAGCAGTCAAGCCCCGACCGAACACAGATGCGGTCTTCCGTAACACACCATACGATTCGCTACCGTTGGTCCTGAAACCGACACCCCTGCCACCTCCACTCCCGGAAAGCCTTCTGAAGTATCTTGAACAATTAAAGGGTAAAGGGCAGCTATCTGAACTGTGGCAGCTCCATCAGGAAGGATCGCCTGCACAGAAGGAAGCGATCAGGCTTCTGCTGGCGAACAAGGAACCTTCGCAAATCCCAGCCAAACTCCTTCCCGAGATTGCGCCGCCGCCACGATCTGTGAACGATCCCAAGTGAGCGACGGATTCGCGTTAGCCGCTCTTGTGTTGCGGCGTGGTCAATGTCTGCGGTCATGCTTTTGCCGCGCCACTGGCATAGGCGCTGCCCACACCCCCGCGTAGACTGCGCCAGTGAAAGAACCGGAACGTGTTTCACGGCGAAGGACGAATGACCTGCCAGCACAATGCACTTTACCGAGCCATCTGCGCGGAACCCGACGAGGATACGCCCCGCCTCGCGTATGCCGATCTCATCGAAGAAGAGGGCGACGCGGCCCGCGCGCACTTCATCCGCACACAGGTGGCGTTGGCCTGCGCAGAAGAGTACGACGCCGCCTACATCGCAGCCAAGCAAACAAACCCGGATGCCTTTCATGGCTGGGGCATGGCGCACACGTTGCCGAAAGTTCCGGGCGGCTACGGCTGGCACAAGTTCGAGTTCCGCCGCGGCTTCCCCTGGAAAGCCGGAGTCTTGTCGCTTAGTGCATTCGTGGGCGATGGCGCTGCGGTCTTTGAAGCCGCTCCGATTCAAGCACTGGATGTGGATACCCGCGATCGGCCCGATCTCACCGCTCTGGCCGATTGGCCGCACCTGGCACGCATTCGCCGCCTGGAGTTTTCACTCGGCCGCTTTGGTGCCGACGCGATGATTCGCCTCGCCACTTCGCCGAATACCACGGAATTGAAGGAACTCGCCTTCGAGTTCGATGGCATCACCGCTGCGGGGCTTGAAGCTCTGGCGATATCCGATCTGTTCCCGCGACTCGAATCGCTTGAGTTGCGTTCCAACGTGATCCCGCCCGCACTGCTTGTCGATGCTCTTGCGGCGGCGCATCGGCCCGGCACGCTCGATCGACTTTCGCTCTCCAGCAATCGCATCACTCGCTACGACGCGGCGCACCTCTTCGCGTTGCCCGTGCTGCACGGCCTCCGCTATCTTGATGTTTCCGATAATCGCCTGGATGTGCAAGGCGTGGAAGCACTGGCCGAGAGCGGCGCACTTCGCGGGCTTCGGGTGCTGCGATTGAATCGAACGTACCCCGGCGTTCCCGGCGTTCGCGCACTTGCCGACACTAACGGGCTGGCGGGCGTGCGAAGCCTGGACCTCTCCGCGAACCGGCTCGGGCCAGTGGCGATCAAGTTGGTGTCCGAGAGTGGAATGGCTCGCGGTTTGCGTGTGTTGAATCTGTCGAACAACCCGGTGGGCGATGCGGGCGTTATGGCACTGGCGAATTCCCGCTCGCTTTCGAGTTTGCTCGCACTCGACCTGACCGACGCCGACTTGACCGATGCCGGAGCGTTCGCACTGGCGGAATCCCCATACCTTGATAGCCTCCTCCGGCTCGACCTGAAGACGCATTCCGCAACCGGTCGCGTGTTCGGGGATGAAGCGCGGACTGCGTTAAAGGAGCGGTTCGGAACGTGTGCGTTGATTTGAAGACCACGAACTCGCGCTGTTGAAGCGGAAGTGATTGTGTGAATCGGATCTCAATCAACAAGGCGGCTCACGCTTGTCGTTAAGCAGGAAGCATGACGGACCGAGAAGCACTCTATCGGGCAGTGTTGGAAAGCCCGGACGACGACACACTGCGACTCATTTACGCGGACGCGCTTGAAGAGGAAGGCGACGCCCGGCGTGCGGCGTTCGTGCGTGCCCAGGTTGAATTCGCTCACCTGCCCGATTTCGATCCCGCACGGGTTCATGCCCGTTATCACGATCGCGAGAAAATGTTCGGTGCCCGCTGGGTGTTGAAGCTGCCGCCGCTTCCCAGTGGTTTGGAGTGGGCGCGGGAACCGTTCCGGCGTGGCTTCCCCGCCGATATTCGCGCACGCGATCCCGCGGCCTTCGTGTCCCACGCCGATCAACTCTTCCGACATTATCCCATTGAATCGCTCGAACTCGCCGTGGCCCGGGTGACCGATGTGCGCGAGTTTGCCCGCTGCCCGTGGTTATCGCGGTTGGTGAGGCTATCGGTGGCGCAAGGAGTGGGGGGCCAGGCGGCGGCCCGGTTGCTCGATTCCGATTATTACGATCGCCTGCGCGAACTCCACGTTGGAGCCGGCTTAACCACCGCGTCCACCGCCACCGCCATCGTGAGTAGCCGGAGCTTTCGACAACTCACAACGCTGAGTTGCCGCGACGATCAGACTGGCGGCCGCGCGCTGGTGAACGAACTCACTCGCCTGGCCGATCCTCCGCGACTACGCAACCTCGATCTTTCCGGCAACCGACTCACCGCCGAGCAACTGGGGCGACTGCTTCGCGCTCCGGCTTTATCGGACGTGGAACAACTGATTCTGAACGACAACAATCTCGGATCGGAAGGGATGCGAGTGCTCTCGACGATCCACCTTCCGCAACTCCACACCATTCAGTTGGTGCGAACTCGCCCGGAAGTGCAAGGTGTGCAATCGCTGATCTTGATGAGCAAGAACGAGACGCTGCGAAGTCTTTCACTCGGTGGGAATAACTTGCCGCCAGATACGGCCAACATCCTGGCCCGCGCGCCATTGCCTGGGTTGCGTGTGCTGGACCTGCGTGATAACCGCCTGGGAGATGCCGGCGCAATCGCGCTGTCCCAAAACGCACACTTGCAGAATTTGGTTCGACTCGATCTGGCGAGCAATCTGGTTGAAGATGAAGGAGCCGATGCGCTGGTCGCGTCGCCAAATTTAAGCGGGCTAATCCATCTCGATTTGCACGAGAACGTCATCTCTCCACCAGCGGCCGCAAGGCTCAAGAAGCGGTTCGGCGACCGCGTATTGCTTTAACTCCACCGCCAGCCGACTCAACCGTTGACCCTCAACCCCGCGCTAAAGGCCAACGGCTTTCGGGTTATCACTTCACGAGTTGCACTTCAAAGATCAGAGTGGCGTTCGGTGGGATATCGGCCCCCGCGCCTTCTTTGCCGTAGCCGAGTTCAGCGGGGATTTTGAGGCGTCGCACGCCGCCCGGCTTCATGCCGGGAATCCCTTCTTGCCAGCCCTTGATCACGCCACGCAGTGGGAACGTGACCGGCTTCTGCCCAAAGCTGGAATCGAACTGCTTGCCATTGGTGAGCCAGCCGGTGTAATGCACCGTCACGGTTCCGCCCGCTTTCACCGCTTCACCTTCACCATCTTTAACATCCCAGACTTCCAACCCGTTGGGGAGCTTCTTCCATTCCTTGGCGTTGGCGTCCGGGGCCTCGGGCTTGGATTGGGTTTCGAGAAGTTCTACCTCGAACACAAGTGTGGAGCCGGGTGGGATCGGCCCAACCTTACGATCGCCGTAGCCGAGTTCGGCGGGGATTTTGAGGCGTCGCACGCCGCCCGGTTTCATGCCGGGAATCCCTTCTTGCCAACCTTTGATCACTCCTTCAAGGCCGAACTCGATCGGCTCTTTGCGAACGACGCTGGAATCGAACACTTCGCCGTTGGTTAACCAGCCGGTGTAGTGAACCTTGACCTTGGCTCCCGCTTTAACCGGGTCACCTTTGCCTTCCTTCACGTCCCAGACTTCAAGCCCGGACTTTTGCTTGTTCCATTCTTTCGCATCGATTGATGGCAGCATCGGCTTATCCTGTTTGGTGTCCTGGGCCAGGGCCGCAGCGGCAAATGCGCACGCGGCGAGGGCGATCGACAACGGCAGACGCATGACGGACGCTCCTCGGGCAGGGGCGGGCGAATCGGGCAGGTGACGAACCGGCCGATTATCTTATGCCGCGGAACTCAAGTGGGAATGAAAAGACCCCCGGCAATTTGCCGGGGGTCGGGGTTAGCTTATTCGCATTCGCAATGCGTGATCACTTGCAGCAACGGCCGAAGAGACGGCCACGGCTACCACCGCCGCAGATGCCGCCGGACATGCCGGTGGAAACCGCGCCCGAATCGCAACCGGTGCTCACAGGCACGGTGATCGTTTCGGTGTAAGGAACCATCACGTTATAGGTCTGGGTAACCATTTCCGTGACGGGAACGCAGGTCATCACGGTGCGGGTGCCGGTGCGGGCTTCCGTCGTGTAGCTGGTAACCGGCACGGTGATTTCCTTCGTCACAGGGACGGAGGTGTTAACAGTGCGGGTGCCCTTCTTGGTCACGGGGACAACCTTGGAAACCGGCACGGTGATTTCCTTCGTCACAGGGACGGAGGTGTTAACAGTGCGGGTGCCCTTCTTGGTCACGGTCGTGTAGGTGGTGACCGGAACGTTGACGGTTTCGGTGCGGGTCTGGGCCTGCATCACGGTCTTGGTGACGGTTTGCATTTCGGTCACGGTCTGGTAGGTCATGCTGCTGCCACCGCAGCCGTTGACGCCCACTGCCGAGCTAACGGAAGGAGAATAGGCCGTTGTGGCGCTACCTGCACCACCGCACAGGCCACCGCGACGACCACCGCGAGCGTGGCCGAAGCAACCACGCTTGGTCGAGCCGCAATCTGCAACCACAACCGCGCTGCTGCCGTAGCCGCCAGCGTAGCCACAGTTGCCGCAGCCGCCACCCACCACGCCACCGCTGACGCCACCACCGCAAGGATCAACAACGGCCGGAACGGCGATCGTGCGGGTAACCGGAACGGTTTCGGTCACGGTCGTTGGGACGCACACGGTGTAGGTGTTCGTCTTCGCTTCCATGGTCGTAACAGGAACCGACTCGGTGTAGGTGTATTCTTCGGTCTTTGGGACGATCTGGTATTCGGTGACCGACTGTTTGACCTGTTCGGTCACGACAGTGTTTTCGGTGTAGGTGTATTCTTCGGTCTTTGGGACGATCTGGTATTCGGTGACCGTTTGCTTGGTCATGGTGGTGACCGGAACCGAGACGTTGTAGGTATACGTCTGGGTCGAAGGCACCATCTGCATGCGGGTGACAGGAACCTGGCGAGTCTGCGTTTCACAGCGATAACGCGTGACCGTTTGCGTGGTGTAGGTCGGGGCTGGAGCGGCCGACACAACATCGCCACAGCAACCTGCGGTGCTGCCCGTAGCAACCGCGCCGCCCGCCATTCCAGAACCGCAGCAACCGGCAGTGTAGGCCGGTGCGGGTGTGGCGCATTCGGCCGCACCCTTACGCTTGCCAAAACCCCATGCTTCGAGCGGGGTACCGACAACCAAAGCTAGGGCACCTAAAAGGGCCGTCGCCAGCATTCGACGCTTCATCTTACAGCTCCACTGTAAAGGGACAGGTAAGGGCAAGGTCGCTTCATCCCTGACAGCGAACTTTCACAGGCGAGATTCGGAACATGGATTCGACTTGAATCGTTTAAAGCATGTTTGCCCGAATTGCTCACAGTGAACAACAGGTTATGGTAGTCAAAACGGGTAGGCAACGGGGTTTGGAGATTCTGGGGGATTTTTTAGTTTGGCATATGGTGCGGTTGTGCGGGTTATTCTGTTCACGGTCTGGACACGTCCATCGCCGCAAATACCATTCCTCAACCAGACTGATTTCACTTCTTTCCCCCAAAGGTTTGCAAAGATGGTCGTTCTCTCCCGCCAAACACTGGCAATTCTTGCGCTTTTCGCGGCCTGCATCGGTCTTGCACCGCTTGCGGCCCAGGATCGCAAACGTGCTCCCGATTCCGCGGATGAGTGGATTCCGCTGTTCAACGGCAAGGATTTCACCGGTTGGAAGATTCCGAATCCGCCGAGCAACAGCTTCAAGTCGGTGAAAGAAGTGACGAATGACGCGGGCAAGGTCACGGCGTTCGTGGGTGTCACAAAAGATGGCAAAGACGTGACGTTATGGCAGATCAAGGATGGGCTAATCGTGGGTGGCGGGCCTGCCAGTCACATCTTCACCGACATTGAAGCGGATAACTTTCATTACCGCGTTGAGGCGATGGTGAACGACAAGGGGAATAGTGGGCAATACTTCCGCACCGCGTTCGGCCCTGGCTTCCCCAAGGGCTACGAAGCGCAATTGAACGCCACGCACGGCGACAAGATCAAGACCGGCAGCCTCTATCCTTCGTTCGGCAAACTGACCGACGCGGACCGCGAGAAGATGCTGGTGTTGAACACCGCGGCGCACAAGCCGGGCGAATTCTTCACGCAAGAAGTGATCGCGGATGGGAACCGCATCCGCATTCTGGTGAACGGCAAGCAGACCATCGATTTCACTGACTCGAACAACACCTTCACGAAGGGCCACTTCGCGCTGCAGGGCCACGATCCTGGTAGCGTGATGACGTTCAAGAAGGTTGAGTACAAGCCAATCAAGAAGTGATTGAGTGGCGTTGTTCGCGTGCCCACGAATCACCGGCGGTTCGTGGGCTACTTCTCAACTCTCGAATGTGCATCTATTTCTTCACTGGTCCGAGATATTCCAGCGTGGCGTAGCGAACACCACGCCGTTGCCCGTTCACCACTGCCCACGCCTCGAACCGCATCTCGCCCGCATCGAGCGGAACGGTGATGTCCAGTTCTTTCTCCGGGTTCGGGCCTTTCGAGCCACCGCCCCGTGTACCGATCTTGAAGCCGACTTCTGTCGCCGGGTCGGTCAGGAGTTGGATGCGATAGTTCCCCGCCCGCTCCACCTTCACCTCCCAGTAACCCTCGCTATCCGCAGCCCAACCCGCGTTCGGGCCACGCCAATCTTGCCGACTCAGCCGCACCGGATTTTCCTTCTCGCTGCCAATCACGATGCGCGGCGGGGCGAAGCCTTTCTTGGTAACGCTTGCGAACCAGGCTTCGTATTCCTTCTTGAGTTTCGCCACTTCGTCCGGCTTCTCCTCTGCGAGGTCTTTCTGCTCGAATGGGTCGGCGGTCATGTCGAACAGTTCGTACTTCGGTTGCCATTTCCCGGCGGGTTGAACGCCTACCGATTGCACGAGTTTGTAACGTGGCCCGCGAGCGGCGAAGGCGCGGTACTTTTCCGGATCATCCCCGCGATGCCACTGAAAGAAGAGTGTGCGATCGTGCCAGTGGTCGTCGCCCTTGAGTAACCCGAGAAAGCTTTCGCCGTCGAAGCCTTCGCCTTTCACACCGCACGCACCCAGAAGAGTGGGTGTCACGTCGATGTGTGCGAGGGGTGTGTCGATGCTGCGTGCCCCTTTGAAGCTCGCCGGCCAGCGAACATAGCACGGCACACGAATGCCGCCGTCGTACACCGTGCCTTTACGCGCACGCAGCCCGCCATTCCACCGCACGCCACCGGGGCCGTTGTCGGTCATGTAGATGACGATGGTGTTCTCGGCCACTTTGCGATCTTCGAGCGTTTGCAGCATGCGGCCAAAGTTGGTGTCGATGTTCTCCACCATGCCATACGCACGCGCGATTTCGTCGGTGTTCAACTTCTTGGTTGCCCAGGGTTGGCCGATCTTGGGGAAGCCGTTTTCGGTCAGGTCGAACTTGGCATACTTGGCCCGGAGTTCGTCTGGCACCTGGAATGGGCCGTGCGGGCAGTTGTACGCGACATACGCAAAGAACGGCTTCTTCGCATCGGCTTTGATGAAGTCGATCGCGGCATCGGTGAACACATCGGTGCAATAGCCTTTGGTCTTAACATCTTTACCGTTGCGGCGCAGCACCGGGTCGAAGTATGCGGTCTTCGCGTCCAGTTCGGGCGCGTCGCCGGGCTGGGCAAGGCCGCCGCCCTGATGCCAGAGCGTTTCCTGGAAGCCGCGATCTTCGGGACGCATCGGATAGTTATCGCCCAGATGCCACTTGCCGAACAATCCGGTGCGATAACCCGCGGCCGCAAGATACTCCGCGATTGTCTTCACATCGGGCCGCATCATCGAGCGACCGATGAACGTGTCCACGACTCCGGTGCGGTAGTTGTATTGCCCACTGAGCAAGCTCGACCGCGTTGGCGAGCAGACCGGCGACACGTAGAAGTTCTTGAGTCGCACCGCCTCTTTCGCGAAGGCATCGGTTCGGGGTGTCTGCACGATCGGGTTGCCGTTCGCTCCCAGATCACCGAAGCCCTGATCATCGGTGATCACGAGCAGAATGTTGGGCGGAGATTGTGCCACCGCGACGCCAGAGAGCAGAGCGACCAGTAGAAGTGTTGCCAGTAAGATGGAGAGGAGCCGGCTCATGGGTGTTTGCATCCTTGGGCAGCGAGGAAAGGCGACCCACCAGTTGTTAGTGGGCGAGGTTGAATCTACCCGTGCGATTGTCGCTTCGCTACCGTTTGTTGCTCCCCCTCACCCTCTTGTTACTTCTGGAGGCGATGGCGACCGCGTGGGCGGCGATGGCGGCGGCACGCAATGCGGAACGCCGACTGGCCGAGAACCAGTGGGCGATTGCCAACACCCTCACGGAACCACGCAGTACGTTTCCGCTCACGCGGGCCGTGCTGGAACAGATGAAGGGCTTTTCCGGCGCGGAGTTTCTGTTCATCCCGGCCGCCGGGAATCCGCGCGGGCCAGAATCTACGTTCCCCGAACCGCCACGCCCACCCGATGTGCGACCCTTCGTGCCCGCCATCAAGGCCAACGACCTGCATCTTGGCCCGCCTGTCACGGTTGGCGAAGAAGAGTACCGGTGCATGCGGTTGGCGTTGCGCGAACAGACTGCAGACCGCCGCGGCGACCTCTACATCCTCTTCCCGGAATCGCTTCGCCGCACCGCGATTCGCGACGCGATTCGCCCGCTGCTCATCCTGGGTGGGGTAGGTGCATTGGCGGCCATCGCACTGGCGCTGGCGTTTGGCACGCAGTTGGTTGCTCGCATTCGCGATCTGGACGCCCGCACGCGCTTGATCGCCGCCGGCGATTTCCGCCCCATGCCTGTTCCCACTCGCAACGATGAGCTTCGCGACTTATGCGAAGCGGTGAACGATATGGCACGCCGCCTCGCCGCGTTCCAGGATGAACTTCAACGCGACGAACGCTTACGCGTGCTGGGGCAGTTCTCCGGCGGGTTGGCCCATCAACTCCGCAACGCCGCCACGGGTGCCAAACTCGCCGTCGAACTCTTCCTCACGGAGAACCCCAGCGCCGATCCGGAACCGCTCGCGGTCGCACTGCGACAACTGGACCGGATCGAGACCAACCTGCGCCAGTTTCTCTCGCTGGGAAAGCCGCCCTCCGGGCTGCGACAGGCGTGCGACTTACATGAACTCGTTGGCCAAGTTGTGAGTCTGCTTGGCCCGCAATGCCGCCATGCTGGAACAACACTGGTCTGGCATCCGCCGAGCGGAAAGCTTGAAGTGCGAGGCGATTTCACTCAGTTATCGCATCTGTTTGGCAATGTGATCGCCAACGCCGTGGAGGCAGCGGGTCCGGGTGGCGAAGTTGTCGTGAAGCTCGTGGTGAAGGATGCCCGAGCCATTCTGGACGTGACCGATACCGGTCCGGGGCCACCAGCTGCAATCGCGGATCGCCTGTTTGAGCCGTTCGTGACGGGTAAGGAGCAAGGCGTGGGGTTGGGGCTTGCGGTCGCCAAACGCGCCGCGGAGTGGCATGGCGGTTCGCTGAGTTGGGAACGCCGCGACGGGCGAACGCGGTTCCGCATCGAGTTGCCCACGGAGTCGTCATTACGTGAAGCGCAGGAACCGCGTGAGTGATGCCGCGCGTTTCTGGCGAGCCGCGTCGCGTTAGTGACCGGGTATTTCTTCAAGGCGAACCGCAGTCTGTCATACCGCGGGTTCTTCTCCCTGTATTCATCGGCGTGATAATTACGCTGTCATCTGATGGTTTCACTTTGGGAGATTGTTTCACGGAGGGGGGTGCCAGTAGTGAATGAATCAATTCGGGTGTTGCCAAAGTCGAGTCTGTTCGTGCTGTAGCAATCGCGGCCCGAGGCGTTAGCGTCGGACCAGACGCAGGTTCACGCGGGGGCGTTGCCCGGAACGAACACCAGTTGATCCGGGGCGGGTTCAATCGGCGGCAGTGCATGCGGGGTCAGGAAGCGTTGCAGTTCGTCGCTTTCCAGCGGCCGCACAAACTGCGCTCCCAGGAAGAAGTCGCCGGTGGGCGATTCGCGGATGTGCACGACTCGCAGCACCACATGCAAACCCACATCGCCCGATTCGGAAGCGAGTTCCGCATCGAGTTCGATTCCGCGTTCAAGCGTCTCCGTGATGAGCATACTCACGCCAGTAACGGAGATATTCCAGACAAGCCCCACATCGATCGAACCCGGTTCATCGCCGGTTCCCCGTGGGCGATAGCGACACACCGTTCCAAACGCAGGGCGGTAACGGGTGGCGATCCGGCGGTTGGCCGATGTCTGTGTCGGTGTGGTGTCGGTGGTCGTGTCGGTTGTCATGGCAGGGTCGGACATGCGTATCCTCGCAACGGGTTGAACCCGTCAAACCTATAGCACGCGGGAAGCGGTCTGGCACAAGATTCTTTCTACCCGGCCTCATTTTTTCCGGTGTGCAAGAGCTTCGGGGTTCACCATGTGCGGAAGCGGGTTTCCCTGAACGCCGGCAAGCAGATTCTCCGCACACAGCCGTGCCATGGCATCGCGCGTCGCAACCGTCGCGCTGGCGATGTGCGGGGCGATGATGCAGTTCGGAAGCTGATACAACTCGTGATCGGGCGGCAGCGGTTCGGGGTCGGTCACATCCAACCCCGCCGCGAAGATCTTGCGATCTCGCAGTGTTTGCGCGAGGGCGATCTGATCGACTAACGGGCCACGTGACGTGTTCACGAACACCGCCGTCGGCTTCATCTGCGAGAACTGCTTGGTGCTGAACATCCCCTGCGTGCTCGGGTTCAAATCAGCGTGAACGGAAAGGAAATCGCTGGCGGCCAGCAGTTCATCGAGTTCCACCCGTTGCGCGCCAAGTTCCTGATGGGCTTCGGGTTTATCGCTTCGAGCGGTGTAGAGTACCTTCATGCCCCAGCCGTGGTGCAATCGTTTCGCGGTCGCGAACCCGATTCGCCCCATGCCAACGATGCCAAGAGTGCGGCCGCTCAGCTCTTGCCCGAGCCAACCCAGCGGCGACCATGTTTTCCACCGCCCTTCTTTCGCATCCGCAACGCTTTCGCCCAGGCAACGCGCCGCCGCCAGAAGCAGCGTAACAGCCAGGTCCGCCGTTGCATCCGTTAACACACCCGGCGTATTGCCAACGGCGACTCCGCGAGCGGTGCAGGCGGCAACATCGACATTGTTGAACCCGACAGCGAAGTTACTTACGACTTTTAGATGGGGGGCGGCATCGAGCAAGGTGGCATCAATGCGATCAGTCAGCAGCGTGACAAGCCCTTCGCAATCTTTCACCCGCTCATGCAAGATGTCAGTTGTTGGCGGCAACGGCTCGGGCCAAACGTCCACATCGCATGCTGCAGAAATGAGATTAAGCCCGGCAGCCGGAATGCGACGGGTGATGAACACTTTCGGTCGACGCATAGTATCGATGGGGCAATGAGTGAATATCGGTACATGAGGAAGCCACTACATGAGTTTAGCAGCAGGGCAGGGCGTTTGTCGCGAGCGGACGCAAGACAGGCTCTGCGTTCGGGGGCCTACGAGGAGCGATGTGCCGTTAAAAGCGCAGCGGAGGAATCTGGGAAGTGCGATTGAACTGAGAGTGTGCAACTCCCCCTTGTCGCAGGGAACACGGGCATTAACATAGAACTGCTTAACTCGACTGATGCCGATTTTGGTCGTCGGCCGAGTCGGGTTTGTGCGAAAACAAGGGGATTTCGCAACATTGCGATCTCCGGGCGGGAGGGTGGGGTGTCCAAAAACTCCGCCACCCCAGCGGAATCGCTTGGAAAC
>JBGSLF010000182.1:0-2408 GCA_041740855.1 Gemmata sp. | reverse complement strand
AAAGCACAGCGTTATGAAGGCTCCTTCGGAACAATGAAACTCTCACCCATCGCGAAAAAATTACACGAACTCAGCGGCGAGGGTGGTTCCGAATCGGCCAAAGTCGGATGAGCGGCCGCCCCACAGCGCAACCGCCTCCAGGTTCAGCGAGTCCCAACCTCTTGAGCTACCGCGACACAGGCCCTTGACTGATGCCGAACATTGTGCCGCCAGACATCAGGATCTTCACGCCTGGCTTCTTACCCTTCTCCAGCAGCAGCACGCGCCGGCCTCGCTCGGCAGCATGAATCGCCGCCATCAAACCGGCCGCCCCGGCACCGATAATCACCGCGTCCCAGTCGAATTCGGCGGGGCGTGTTTCGGGCGTTTCACTCATTGGCCTGGGTCGCCGGTCGGCACAGCGGGTTCTGTCACGGCATCACCAAACGTGCTTTTGGGGTAACTCTCGATCCGCGAAGCAATCGCGAAGCGGATTCGTCTCGGTTATGCTCGAACGAAGTGCAAAAGCATTTGTAGCCGACGTTCCACCAGTGGCAACGGGCGGGTCGCCTCGCTACAAATGGCACTGTACTAACAGTGTAACGGGTTTCACAATGCCGCAATTCGATGAACGAACCGGGTTCGCCATTCTGGTCGCGGGGCTATGCTTATTCGGCGTCGGGTTCCTCTGGCTTGTGGCACGGGGCTTCCAGACCAAGTTTCGCTGGGGTTTGGTCGCCATGGTGCCAGGGTTGAATCTGCTGTTTCCCATTTACCACTTCCGCAAAGCATCCGCACCGTTGGTTCTCATGGTGCTCGGTGCCATCGTCGCGGCGGTGCCTTATGGCCTGAACGCCTGGTTCGGCGAACACGTTGCGACCGATGCCGTGATCGAACAGAAACCGGCGGGTGATGGGCAACAGGAAGAACGCATCACACTCACCAAGGCCAATCCCAGCGAGTACGCGAGGCTTCGCGATAAGAAAACATTCGCGGTGATTCAGTGGGCCAACGCGGACGTAACCGATGAACAGATAGAGATGCTCCGCGGCATGACCGAACTCCGCGAATTAGATCTGAACACGGCGGCCATCACCGACAAATCGCTGGCGATCATCGCTACGCTCCCCAAGCTCGAATCGCTCCGCATTGGCTGCCCGAACATCACGGACGAAGGCTTCCGCACGCACATTCTCCCCTTAACACAGTTAAAGCAACTCGACTTGACCGGCTCGAAAGTGAAGCGGTCTTCGGCAAGCGATTGGACCAACGCCCAACCGGGCCGCACCCGCCCGAGCCTGTGAACCACCAGAGTATCGTTATGCCGCCTGAACTGAACGTGGACGATATTGCCGACCCGCGCAACGGGGCCATACTCGCCACGGCGTGCCAATTGGCGTATTACCCAGCAGAGGCGGGAATCGCCGCTTTTCGCGATGAACTCGGCCTATCCGCCCGGCTCGTGAGCGTGAACAACACGCAAGCCTACCTGGCGACCAACGACCAACACATCGTGGTCGCATTTCGCGGCAGTGAAGATCCGACTAATCTGGATGGACTCAAGGATTGGTTCCTGACCAACGCGCTGAACCTGCTGATTCACCCTGAAGGGAAACTCTCCACAGACTTTCTCGCAGCGGGCGTGGGGGCGAAGTTTCACCAGGGATTCGTGTTCGCCATCACCGATATTTGGGACGAATTGTTCCCGTTGGTAGAGGCCGAGGTGAAGGCCAAAGATCGCGGCTTCTGGGTCACCGGTCACAGCCTGGGCGGCGCGCTGGCGTTGCTGGGTGCGTGGCTCTTCAAGCGGCGGTTTCTGCCCGTCGACGCGGTGTTCACTTATGGCGCGCCAATGGTCGGCAACCAACAAGTGGCCGACGCGTTCAACCGGGAATTCCCCGGAAAGATCTTCCGTTATGTGAACGCACCGGACCCTGTCCCGCTATTGCCCATGATGAGCCTGATTGCTAACGATTTCGCACACTGCGATAAGGCGATGCATCTGGGCGGCGAAGAGGCGAAGGATCTGTTTGACTATCTCCGAGCGGCAATGGGAGAGATGGCCGGCGGCATTCTGTCTGGTGATATGGCGGAGCGGGTGTGGGCCGCGGTGAAAGGCAAAGTGACCGCCCACCTGCTCCCGGACTATCGCCGGCTCATCGGCTAATGGCCAGAGCCGGCGTTCAATCAATTCTTGCGGTGATTGCGACATCCGACTGACCAAAATCGCCTACAGTCCGGATGCGATTTTCTCTTGAGCTTCGTATAACGGCACTTCCTGAACACACGCTTAACTCGACTGATGCCGATTTTGGTCGTCGGCCGAGTCGGGTTTGTGCGAAAACAAGGGGATTTCGCAACATTGCGATCTCCGGGCGGGAGGGTGGGGTGTCCAAAAAACTCCGCCACCCCAGCGGAATCGCTTGGAA
>JBGSLF010000181.1:0-27605 GCA_041740855.1 Gemmata sp. | reverse complement strand
CAAAGCACAGCGTTATGAAGGCTCCTTCGGAACAATGAAACTCTCACCCATCGCGAAAAAATTACACGAACTCAGCGGCGAGGGTGGTTCCGAATCGGCCAAAGTCGGATGAGCGGCCGCCCCACAGCGCAACCGCCTCTGCAGTAAGAGAAAATGGTTACCCTCGCAACTACACCACGAGCGCAAGATCAACGTTACCATTGTGCTTCATCTTCAAAACCTCCTGCCGATGTACTTGCATCTACTCGGTTAATGTTGCCGTTGTTGCGTGCCTTCAACAATGCCTCAGCAAACTCCAGATCATCCTTGGTAGTGATTTTGAAATTCACGACCGATCCAGGAAGAACATATACCGGATGACCGATCGCTTCGACAGCCTGTGCATCATCAGTCACTGCCAAATTCGCGGCGTGACGTTTAGCGTAGGCTTCAACAAGCCACTCGCGACGAAACACTTGCGGCGTCTGCGCTTGCCAAAGGCCATCGCGTGGAACTGTGCCCGTTATGCGATTCTCGTGATCGGCTTGCTTCAATGTGTCAGCCACCGGAACCGCTGGAATGGCTGCCCCAAAATGCCGCGCCGCCGCAAAGACAGCATCCACCACTGCGGGTGGTGTGAGCGGCCGAACGGCATCATGAACCGCGACAAACTCGACATCCTCCGGTATGCGTGTCAGCGCATTACCGACGGAATCGAAACGCTCTTCGCCTCCATCAACCAGTTCCGCATTGGCGAAAGCCAGCAAGTGGCCGAATCGGTTCCGGAAGTCTTCCCGGTCTTCTGGTGCAATGACGATATACACGCGCGAAACATCGACTCTCGACCAGAAAAGCTCCGCAGCTCGCAGCCAAACCGGGCGACCATCGAGCGCCGTGAAGGTCTTCTTTTCGCGTCCACCGAAACGAGACGACTTCCCCGCTGCTGGAATAATCACTGCAACACTGCCGGACATGGGAGAGGCTCCGTTGGGGCCTGAATATCGATCAGGCCCGTGCGTTGTCTAACCGGCCAGATTCGGCGATTACCTCGCTTCGAACGAATCTTTCTTCTGTTCTATCGATTGCTGCCATCGCACAAATACTTCTTGCCATCGGCTAAACGCCTCTTCGCGGTTATCAAGTTCATGTCGGACTCCATCAGTCAGTTCCCCGGCGGCATTTAATTGCTCGTCCCATTGGGCCAATCGGCGTTCTAGCCAACTGAGCAACATCTCGGGTTGGGCTGCCACGACGGGTGCCTCCGTTACCTGTGCCCACTCCGTCTGATACCGATCGAGCGCAGAAAGGGATTGTTCGAGTGATGCGGACATCTGGTTCAGGGCCGTCTTCCAGTCAGCAGTCGGTAGAGGCATCATTTAACCCCACTTGTTTTGTGAGATAGCGGCAGTGGTTTACCGTTACATGCTGGAACAAGGAAGGGATACTTTTTGATGCATTTTCAACTTGCATCAAATCCTCAAGATGATTATTAACCCGCCCTCGATCGGGGAAACGCTATTCAACTGGCGGGGGCTGGTGGCTGGCGGGATCGAGGGGGTTTCGCACACATGCGTGCGGTAACCGTTGGGCAGATTGGCTGCTCCGGATCAGGGCTATTGGGGGAACCGCCATGTATGTTGCGTGTTCGACACTCTGTTTCGGCAAGCTGTCGCTGGAAGATGCGCTCCAAACCATCCGTGAGATGCGCTTTGCCAAAGCCGATCTTGCAATTCATGCCGACGGGCCACACTTGACCCCCGTTGAAGTGACCGCAGATCCGGGTCGTGCTGCACTCATTCTCAAAACCGCGAACATACCTCTTGCTGCGATTCATCTCGATGTGGGTGCTGCCAGCCCAATCGACGCGCGAACACAGCTCAAAGCAGTCGCCCGTCTGGCAAGGGTATCCACCACACCCGTTCTCACCGTGCCGGCGGCACCCATCGGTGCGGATTTCGATGCGGAAACCAGCCGACTTCGCGACTGGGTGAAAGTGACCGCTTCGGAAGGTGTCATTCTTACTGTCGAAACGCATTCTGCCACTATAACGGCTGATCCCGCCGGGGCCGCAGAGTTATGTCGCCGCGTACCGGGTTTGCTTTTGACACTCGATCCCAGTCATTATCAGATCGGGCCACACGGCCCAGTGGCACACGACGTGCTATATCCACTCGTACGCCATGTGCGGCTGCGCGATACCGGCAAAACACCTGATCAATTCCAGATGCGCATTGGGCAGGGTGAACTCGAGTATGGCCGCGTGACTTCACAACTCGAAGCGTGTGATTACGATCGCGCGCTCACAGTAGATATTCGCGATGTGCCCGACAGCCCGTTCCCCGTTGAGCCGGAAGTGCGAAAGCTCAAGTATGTACTGGAATCACTCGCCTGACACGAAAGCTGGTGCAGGCGGGCTTGCGGAACGCGTTCGGTGAAGGGAGCGAAGGCATCAGAGAGCTTTTCTGTGATGCATTACTCCCAACTTGGCAGCCATTTCTATTCATCGCGAATTGATTCGTTCACTACCCAGACCCCCCTTCGCGAAACAATATCCCGAACCGAAATCATCAGATCGCGGCGAAATTTTCGCGCCTGTCGCGAATTATGCGAGCCAAATACGAATCGAATCTTCACGTAGTAATCGCCACTTTCAAGTGTTCCCACACTTGGGCTGTGCTCAGGTTAGCGTTGGTCTTCGACCACTTTGTCGTCACAACCGTAGAAATCTGAAGCCTTCCGTGCGAAGAATAGTGACAGACGCTTGTGTCAGGCGAAGTGTTCGGCAAAAGTATAAAGAACGCGCGGGGATTTGTAGTACCATTGAATACCATCAGGTATTCTTAACGAAAGCTACGCATATTGCGGCACCCGAGTTGCAACTATGAATAAGAGATACTTCAAACAGCGACTGAATGGCCTAGGTGTCTTGGTTGCGCTGCTTGCAGCAACAACACCCAACCAAGCTGCCGATGACCCCAAGGTCGATTCAAAATGGCCAACACAGCGCACGAGCAATCCGGATGATATCGAAGAACTCCGTGCCCTGGAAAGTCGTGTGAAGAGCGTGGTCGACAAGTGTACCCCGAGCACCGTTGCCATCCTTGTGGGTGTGGGTGCAGGCAGCGGAGTGATTGTTAACGAAGATGGCTTGGTTCTCACTGCGGCCCACGTGATTGCTGGAGAACCGCGAATGGGCGGAACCGGCTACGAACCCAACAAAGACTGCATCATTATTCTGAACGATGGCAAGCGGGTAAAAGGCAAAACCCTCGGCATCAATGACCGAGCCGATAGCGGTATGGTTCAAATCACCGATAAAGGGCCGAATAACGGCAAATGGCCATTCACCCCGCTGGCGAAATCAGCAGACCTCAAAACGAGTCAATGGGTCGTTTCTCTTGGGCACCCCGGTGGACCCAAGAGCGGACGAGCACCCGTGGCTCGGCTTGGCCAAATCGAACCGCCCGAAAAGCACCGTCTCCACAAGGGCTTTGTCGTCTCCAACTGCACTCTCGTCGGTGGCGATTCCGGCGGACCACTGTTCGATTTGGATGGTAAGGTGATCGGCATTCATAGCCGTATCGGGCTGACTCTGGCTACGAACGTGCATGTTCCTTCTGATAAGTTTGTCTCAGAATGGGACCAACTCGTTGCGGGCCAAGTGATCGGGCGACAACCTAAATCCAATGGTGCGGTCATCGGCGTAGTCTTCGCGGAAGACGAAAACGACGATGCATGGGTTGTGGAAATTGATGATGAAGGCCCTGCTTCCAAGGGTGGTATTAAACCGGGCGATACCATCACCAAGTTCAATAGTGAAGCAATTAAGAGCGTGAAACGATTTCGAGAAATTATGCGTGATCGTAAACCGGGAGAAGTCATTAAACTTGGTGTTCGTCGCGGTGTCGAAGTCTTGACTTTATCTATCACTCTCGGCAAGCGTGCAGGTTGATAAGAAGTGCTGCTTGTTTAATGATTTGAAAACCTAGATCATGGTGTACCGTTGGGGTACAATACCCCAACAACCCTAAAGAAGCCTCCAACCTCTCCACACACCCTTTAACAAGGGACTTTGTCTCATCCCATCGGCTCTTTTCATAACTGGAGTCCGTCCGATGAAATCCCATTCGCTGACCGCTGCCCTTACTTTGGCATTTTTGGCGACACCGGCTTCTGCTCAAATCTCGGCCAACCCTAAGCTGCTTGCTCCGTTTAAGGTTGTCGTCGCAAGTACTAACGAATCCACGGTGCGTGTCCGTTGCGATGACAAGGATGTGGCACTCGGAACCATCGTATATGCGGATGGTTTCATTCTCACTAAAGCCAGCGAAGTGTTTCTTTACGCGGCGAACCAACCACGGGGTGTGATTTCGGTTCGACTCTCTGATGGGTCGGAGTTCGAAGCCAAGGTGATGGCTACGCATGTTCCTGCGGATTTGGCGATGCTGAAGGTCGATATCACTGGACTCAAAGCCGTTACCTTTGCGGACACCAAGAAAACCCCCATTGGGAACTGGCTCGCCGCTGCTGGTCCCAACAGCGACCCTGTTGCGGTGGGGATCGTGAGCCACGGTACCCGAACACTAAGCTTCCCGGACAACATCATTATCAACGCAAACCGAGGTTTTCTCGGCATCGTTCCGATCGATGAGAAGGATGAAGACGGAAAAATCGTAGGTGCGAAGATTGATACGCTGGACGAAAAGGGTGGAGCGGCCAAAGCAGGGCTTAAGAAGAACGATATCATCGTGGGCTTGAACGGAAGCGAGACACTTGGCCAGGAAAAGCTACGTTCGTTCCTTGAGCATCTCCGCCCAGGCGACTCGGTGAAACTCAAAGTGATCCGCGATGGCGAGGAGAAGGAATTTAAAGCCACGCTCACCGGGCCATTGCAGCCTAACCGCGGTGATATTCAGAATGCCATGGGTGGCGAACTCTCCGGCCGACGCACTGGCTTCCCCGCCATTCTCCAAACCGATATGGTCATTGCACCACGTGATTGCGGTGGCCCCGTTGTCGATCTCGATGGCAAGGTTCTCGGCCTGAACATCGCACGAGCGGGCCGAGTGGAAACGTGGATCTTGCCAAGTGAAAACATCCGCCCGTTGTTAATCGATCTCAAGTCCGGCAAATCGACAGCTGCACCGAAGCGCTGATCGAAACTGGGCACATTATCCCGAGTTACTTTTGTCACTCGGGTAATGCTGTCTTGATTGTCAACCAACTTCTCGCCCTTGTACTTTGATGACTGGCCGTGATCCCTGAACACGGCATTCCCACGAGGTTTTGCCTGTCCCCTGCGTGAGTTCATCGTTACTCTCAGTCAATATGTCTGACGTCACGCGACTGCTCGATGCCGCTCATGGTGGCGACCATCAGGCCGCTGCAGATCTGCTCCCACTTTTGTATGGCGAGTTACGCAAACTCGCTTCGGCCCGATTGGCGAAGGAAAGCTGCGGCCACACCCTTGATGCCACGGCCCTTGTGCACGAAGTCTATCTTCGAATGGTCGGGAATCAGCGTTTCGAAGGCCGTGGGCACTTCTTTGCCGCCGCCGCTGAAGCTATGCGCCGTATCCTCGTGAACCACGCGCGTGATCAAAACCGCCAAAAACGAAAAGGCGGGCGTATCCAACTTGAACTGCTCGATCAAGTTGGTCGCGTCTCCGAAGATCTCAATTTGGTGCTCTCGCTCGATGAAGTGCTGACTCGATTAACATCTGAGGATGCAGTTGCGGCTCAAGTTGCTCATTTGCATCTTTTTGGCGGATTACCTGTTGAGGAGGCGGGTGAGATGTTGGGGCTTTCTCGGGCTGTTGCCTATCGGAACTGGAAGTATGCCCGTGCCTGGCTTCGTGAAGCTCTCAAAGACTAAATCAGAGAATCGCGAGACACTTTTCCTCCGAATGGGGCATTGAGAGTGGATCCCAAACCGGAGCCTAATCATGCCCATCGATCCCACACGAGCCAAATCCGTATTCCTTGCCGCTTCCGATCTCTCCGATGCTGTGGAACGTGCTGCTTATCTGAATCGTGAATGTGCCGGAGATCAGGAACTACGGGAACGCGTCGAGGCTTTACTGCATGCGAACGAAAATCAAACGTCGCACCAATCCCAGAATCTTTCAGATGATGGGACACTTACCTTTACTGATCGACCTCTGACCAAGAGGGACTCTCATCAAGCAGAGATCGAGCAAGCCAATACCATTATTGCCGGCAAGTACACCCTCGTTGAAATCATCGGTGAAGGTGGCATGGGTTCGGTGTGGCGAGCAAAGCAAACCGAGCCTGTCAAACGCTTCGTCGCAGTGAAACTCATCAAAACTGGAATGGATTCGCGACAGGTTCTCGCTCGTTTTGAAGCCGAGCGGCAGGCGCTGGCGCTCATGGATCACCCGAACATCGCCAAGGTGCTCGACGGCGGATTACACGAACACCGCCCGTACTTCGTCATGGAGTTGGTGAAGGGCGTGCCGATCACCGAGTATTGCGATGCGAACCGGATGACTCCGCAACAACGGCTCGAGTTGTTCGTGCCGGTCTGCAATGCGATTCAGCACGCCCACCAAAAGGGGATCATTCACCGCGACATCAAGCCATCGAACGTGCTCGTGGCACTCTACGACGATAAACCCGTGGTGAAGGTCATTGACTTCGGCATTGCCAAGGCGACGGGCGCGGCACTGACAGAACAGACGATTGACACGGGCTTTGGTGGCATCGTTGGCACTCCGCAGTACATGAGTCCCGAGCAAGCCACATTCAACAACATCGACATCGACACTCGCTCCGATGTGTACGCGCTGGGCGTGCTCCTGTACGAACTGCTCACCGGATCGCCGCCGTTCGCCCAAAAGGAGTTGGAAAAGCGTGGGCTGTTGGAGATGCTGCGAGTGGTCCGTGAAGAAGAACCACCGCGACCGAGCACCAAGCTATCCACTGCCGACGCGTTACCAAGCCTGAGCGCGAATCGCGGCACCGAGCCAAAGAAGCTCACGGGGCTGTTGCGGAACGAACTCGACTGGATCGTGATGAAGGCGTTGGATAAAGATCGCGCCAGGCGTTACGAAACCGCCAACGGCTTCGCGGCGGACGTGCAACGCTACCTGGCAGGCGAAGCAGTGCTGGCACATCCGCCGAGCCGAAGCTATCGCATCAAGAAGTTTGTCCGCCGTCACAAGGGCCAAGTCATCGCGGCGAGTTTGGTTCTGTTCGCGCTTTTGGCCGGAATGGCAGGAACGACTTGGGGCTTATTCCGAGCGGAACAGCAGCGTCAAATCGCCGAAACGGCTGCAGTGGCGGAGCGGGACGCCAAGGTCGATGCGCAAGACGAACGAGCCAAGGCAGTGAATGGGGCTGCAGCAGAGAAGTTAGCCAGGGACCAAGCCGTACAAGCTGCCGACAAGGAGAAAATCGCCAATGCCCAGGCCCAGAAACGGCTGAGGCAGATCGAGAAAGCCAACGATATTCTTGGCTCGATCTTCGAGAATCTGGACCCGAAGGAGATCGCGAAGAACCAGCGGCCGCTACAAGCCGTCTTGGTGGAGAATCTGGACAAAGCGGTGGCGCAATTAGAAGGGGAAGCGATCGGCGATCCTCTGGTCGTGGCGGCCATGCAGAACAAGTTCGGCTTATCGTTGAGAGGCTTGGGGGAACCGGAGAAAGCAATTGCGCTCTTCGAGAAGTCTCTTGCCACCCGTCAAGCCAAGCTCGGCCCCGATCATCTCGACACGCTCTTAACCGCGAACAATCTCGCGACTGCCTATGGGGATGCCGGAAAGCTGAATCTGGCCGTGCCGCTCCACGAAGACACACTCAAGCTCATGAAGGCCAAGCTCGGACTCGACCATCTTGCCACGCTCCACAGCATGAACAACCTCGCTGCTGCGTATTTAGCTGCCGGACAAATGAATCTGGCCCTGCCCCTTTTCGAAGAGGCACTCAAAATTCGCAGAGCCAAGATTGGCCCCAACCATCCCGACACAATCACGAGTATGGGCAATCTTGCAACGGCTTATCAAAATGCTGGGAAGAATAGCCTGGCGATGGCGATTTACGAGGAAGAGTTCAAGCTTAGCAAAGCCAGCTTCGGCCCCGACCATCCTCAGACCCTCACCAGCATGAATAACCTTGCCATTTCGTATCACACCGCCGGGAAACTCGACTTGGCCGTGCCGCTGTACGAAGAAGCGCTCAAGATCCGCAGGGCCAAGCTCGGCCCCGATCATCCCGATACGCTCTTGAGTATGAGTAATCTCGCCCCGGCGTATTTGGCTGTCGGGAAACAGGACCTGGCCGTGTCGCTCTACGAAGAGACGCTCAAACTCATGAAGGCCAAGCTGGGGCCCAATCACCCCGAGACGCTCTTGAGCATGAGTAACCTCGCCGGTATGTATTACGAGACTGGGAAGCAGGCCATGGGCCTGCCACTGATGGAGGAGGTGTTCCCACTGTTGAGAGCCAATATGGGCTCCGATCATCCCGATACCCTTTACTGCATGAACAATCTGGCAACGGCTTACCGCGATGTCAAGAAGTGGGATTTGGCCCTGCCACTGTTCGAGGAGACGCTCAAACTCCGCAAAGCCAAGCTCGGCCCCGATCATCCCGATACGTTCGAGAGCAAGTACCGCCTGACCAGTGCCTTTGCCGAAACAGGGAATGCGGACAAGGCTGTCGCGTTGCTCGCCGACATTCGCAAAGGGTTACCCAAGGACAGCCCGCAACTGGCAGGTATGCTCGCTTCGATCGGCTTGGCTTTCCTGGAACAGAAGAAGTGGACCGAAGCCGAACCGATTCTTCGCGAGTGCCTGGCCATCCGCGAAAAGATTCAGACAAACAGTTGGTCCACGTTCAATACGCAGTCGTCACTCGGTGGAGCACTGTTGGGCCAGAAGAAGTACGCCGACGCGGAGCCACTTTTGCTCAAGGGCTATTCGGGGATGAAGCAGCGGGAGAAGATTATTCCGCCGCAAGGCGCGATGCGCCTTCCGGAGAGTATCGATAGGCTGATTGAGCTCTACACCGCGACGAAGAAGCCGGCCGAAGTGAAGAAGTACACCGAACTGCGGGCCAGGTACCCCATGCCCAATAACGTCGCCCCGATGCCGCGAGCCAAGATGTAACCCTTCCCTCTCATCAATAACTGTCTGTTGCGTGTCGCATCATGATGCAGATTGGAAGCGGATCGTCCGCTTCCTGCCCTTGGGGTTGATTCGGGAAACGCCCAAGGATTAGCATTCGCACTTGCCGGGTTCTATCAGGAGGGGCTTCTGGGGTGACGCCCACGCCACCCCGCCGACACCGGTCGTTGCACGGATGCGGGACACATGCCGACAATCAATAAGCGATTTCTCTTCCGGCTTGTTCTGGTTTTCATCGCGCTTGCCGGAACCTTGTTCGGTGTGCACGCTGTTCAAGCAGACCGGATTCCTGCCGCCCTCCTCCGACAATCCGAACGCGCCACGGAAGCCGGCAAAGGCGATATCGCCATTCATTATTTGCGGCAATATCTTGAATTCGCTCCGGAAGATGTCGAAGCTCAAATTCACCTGGTCGAACTCATCAGCGAACGCGCGCCAACCGCACGCAACCAGTCAGAACTCATCTTTCTTTATGAGCGGATTCTTCGCCTTGATCCCGAGCGGAATGCCATTCGGAAAGATGCGCTCGCGGCATGCCTTGTGAACAGCCGCTATTCGGATGCCGCGACTCACGCCGAGAACTTGCTCAAAGCATTCCCCACAGATGCCAAAGTGTGGCAGCAACTTGGCGCTGCACAAGCGGGATTGAATCAACTGGCGGATGCCAGGAAGTCTTACGAGACCGCGATTACCCACGCACCCGACGAGATCCTCGGCTACCAACGCCTCGCACAGTTGGTGTGGAAAAACCTGAGCGATCCGATGGGAGCAAGAGAGATTCTTAACCGGATGGTGAAGGTTGTTCCGCAGAATCCAGAAGCTTGGTTAATCCGCGCTCGCTTTGAATCCTTCACCGCGGAGGATTCCAGGAACACATCGGCTGCGGATCGCAAACAGTTTATGGCCGACCTGCAACGCGTTCTGGAACTGGATCCCGAGAACGCGGAAGCGTCACTGATGTTGGCGGAAACGTTGCAGCGTGATCGCAAGATCCCCGCGGCGAGTGCAGTGCTGCGCGATGTGGTGTCCCTTTATCCGCGCGACCTGAAACTCGTTCGAAGTCTTTCGTGGCTTGAACTGTCACGCGGGAACGTTCCCGCCGCCATCGCCGTTCTCGAAGATGGGTTGAAAGCTTCCGAAGCGGGCTTCGAGCTACTCGTGCCGCTGGCGGATCTGCTACTTCAGCAGGGCCATATCGCGCGAACCGAAGAAATCATTCGCCGTTTGGAAGGCCCCGCATCGCCAACCGGCAAGGCAGGGACCACCGAAGAACGCCGCTCCCGTTCGCTTCAGGTGAAGTACATCAAGACCCGCCTCGCAATGCGTGATAGCCGATGGGCGGATGCGATTGCGATGCTTGAATCGCTCCGGGCGGATTCAACACATCTGCCAGCATTACAAACACAGATTAATCTGTTGCACGCGGTGTGCGCGGGGCAAACGCTCGACCGGAACGCCGAAGAATCCGCTTTTCGACGTGTGATTAATGCGGACCCCAAGAACATCCAGGCCCGAATCGGCTTGAGTAACCTTTATCTGGCTCTGGGCCAGTTCGACGAAGCGCTGCGTGAGAAGGAAGCTGCGGCACAATCGCCCTATGCAAGCGGGGCACTGCTTGCCGATTGGATTCGGCTGAAAATCGCCCGGATGCGGGTAACAGGCGCGTCGCAAGAGGAATGGCGAAGACTCGAGCAATCGGCGATCGAATGCAGCGCACGATTTGGCCCCGCATCGGCAGAACCAATCGTCCTTCAGGCAGAAATCGGTCTTGCTACTGGTCGAGTGACCGAGGCCGTTAAGCTGCTTCGAGCGGAAACCGGGCGGCGGCCGGGTGATGTGCGTCTGTGGTCCGTTCTCGCCCATGCCACTGCCACGTTGCATGGCACAGCCGCGGGTCTTGCGGTGCTCGACGAAGCACTCGCAGCGGCGGGTGATAACCCGGATGTTCGTCTGGCACGAGCGCGACTTTACGTAGCCGAACCCGGTCGGCTTCGCCCTATCGCACCACTCGCCGAGCGCATGGAATCCTGGCCGGAAGCCGAGCAGATTCGCTTGCTCATTGGCATGGTGGATGTGTTCGATCACACCGACGATAAAGCCGCGGTTACACACACACTCAAACAACTCGCGAGCCGACGACCAAACGACACACAAGTGTGGATTAGCCTGTACGATCGCGCCTTGCGGACAGGCGACACGCGCACCACCACAGAAGCTCGCAACGCTCTTGTTAAGGTTGAAGGGGAATCTGGCTTATCCGTGCTTCTGTGCGATGTCGCATCGGCGACACAAGCGGAAGCCCCCGGCCTCATTAACCGACTTGTCGCAACGTTCGGCCAAAACCCCATACGGTCCGATGTGTGTCTGGCTCTGGGTCGTCTCCACGCACTGACCGGCAACGAAGTGGAGAGCTTGCAGCAGACCCGGCGAGCCTTCGAGATCGAACCCACTCGCTACGAAGCGGCAAAGGCGTTGCTTCTCAAACTGTGTGTCGCCGAAAGCGATCAACCTTGTCGGCTATTGGTCGCACGACTGGGCACCGATCCCCGCTGGATGGGCGATCCGTTCTTCAAGCTTATCGGTGCGGTGCTCGAGCGCGTTCAACAACCGATTGCAATGAAGCTGCTGGCGTGGTCTCAGCCACATGCGGAACGTGAACCAAACGGCTTTGCATGGCTTGCGGAGGGTGCTGCAGCCAATCAGATCATGGATTCGCTTCCGCTCTTGGAACAAGCGAGCAAGCGAAAGAATGCCACCGTGGATGATTGGCTGAGGCTCGCGCTGGCACGCAACGCGAACGAGTTCAAGGCCGCGAAAGGGAAGGTACCCACGGCGGCGTATCTGGCAGCCGCGGCGGTGCTCAAAGAATTGCCGGCTGGAAAGGAGTTCTCGCCTGAGCTTTCCTCTGCCGAGGATCGGCGGCTTTTTGCACAGGCGCAACTGTCTCTTAAGCTTTCGCAGAACCAACCCGAATCTGCCGCGAACATATTGGAGGCGTATCGCGGAACG
This sequence comes from Gemmata sp., assembly GCA_041740855.1. Lineage (GTDB taxonomy): Bacteria > Planctomycetota > Planctomycetia > Gemmatales > Gemmataceae > Gemmata. The sequence continues at coordinate 15,472 of JBGSLF010000181.1, read as the reverse complement.
AAAGATTTACCGGAGGCCGATCAGGCATGGGTTCAGCGAAACCTCGCCATGCTCTACGCCGTTGGAGGAACACCAGAGGATCGTAAGCGGGCAATGGACTTGATTGCGAAGCTTGGCGAAAGTGAGAGTTCTGCAAACGAACTTCGCTCATCTGCGGGTGTGTTAACCACACTGGCCCGATATCTGGAAGGCAGCGACCGCGTCGCCGTTTTTAACCGTGCGACCGCAGCACTGGCGAAGGCTTACGAGAAGGGGAAATCGCCCAAGGATCTGTACCGGCTTTCGCAATTGTATCGCGCCACTGGCAACCGAGTTGAGAGCCGCAAATGTCTTCAAGTGCTTTTGAACTCCGATCCCACGAACATTTATTACCTGATATCTGCCATCGATGAATTGATTGAAGATCGAAACTTCGAAGCGGCAAACGCATTTAGCGAAATCCTTATGCGTGAATATCCCGGCGAGTTCCGCGCGGTTGCGACAGTGGCGCGCTATCAGTGTCGAGCGGGGCACCCGGCGGCGGCCCTCGCACTGGCGGAAGGGTTCCTACGTTCGGCCGATCCGGCTGCCGGAGATCATCTGAGCCGTTCGGGCCGAGTGGCAGAATTGCTGGACGAACTCGCACGCGCACCAGAGGTTCGCGGTACACCCGCTGCCAAAGCCATGACCGATTCCGCCGCCGATCGATACGCCGCACTGGTGCCCAATCGAGCAGAGGCCGCAGTGGGTTTGGCCGGAGTCCTTGCGGCGGATGGCAGAGCCACCGAAGCATTTGCCAAACTGGAACAGCTTACGCGCTACTTGCCGATCCGCGTGCGGGCGGCCGCAGGATTAGCAATTGCTCGTGCGAGTTCTGTAACGGAGAAGCAGGTCGAATTGATCCTGGAATGGCTCGATATCTGCCTGAAAGAAGAGGCTGACTCCGCGATACTGCTCATGAACCGAGCCGAGTTGTTAGCGATTCGGCAAGACCTCACCCGCGCTGCGGCAGGATACGAGAAAGTGCTCTCGGCCAATCCCCGCAATGTGGTCGCGTTGAACAACCTGGCCTGGCTTTTGGCCGCCGACCCCACCACAGCCGAGCGCGCCCTTGAAACCGTTAACCAAGCGACACGCGAAGTTGGCTTAACAGGCGATTTGCTCGACACTCGTGCCAGAGTTCGTATCACGCTGAAGCAGTTTATCGAAGCGGAACGTGATCTCACCGAGGCCATTCGCATCGAGCCAACCGGCCTCCGTTGGTTCCACCTGGCACTGTCTCGAATGGGCCAAACACCGCCACGAATGGAGGACGCTACCAAAGCGTTCAAAGAGGCGAAACGTCGTGGGCTCCAAGCTCGCGGAGTTCATCCCACGGATCGCGCGGCGTTCGAAGCACTCGAACTTCAAACGCAAGGGAATAAGTGATTATCGCATGCTTTACGCGGCAGCTTTAAATCCGGGCTATGCCGCGTGAGGCTGTGCGAAGGAACGAACCAACAACTCCGCCGTGCGATCGCACGCTCCGGGAACAGCAACTCTGTCTCGCAAGGCCGTGAGCCGTGCGACAAGGTCTTGTCGCTCATTGCTGTTGTTCATCCACCGGAGAACATGTCCAGCAATCTTGGACGAGTCGTCCTGACTGGTGGAGATCTCGGGGAATATCTCTTCCCCAGCTAGCAGATTCACGAGTGTGAAGTAACGGAGTTTAACCAGGCGGCGCGCCAGCCAAAGTGAGAGCGGAGTCATTCGGTAGATGATGACCGTTGGCTTGGCTCGATACATCAACTCAAGACTCACAGAACCCGATACCGCGACACACGCCGTTGCGAGTTCGATGATCTCAGGCGTGCGACCGACATGAACTTCGACCGGCAGTTGCGTCGCCGCGATGGCCGCACGGGCTTCGATCGCGTGACGCTCATTGAAAGCGGCTACCAGAAACCGCGCATCCGGGCGGGCACTGTAGATCTGATGCGCTGCGGTTAGCATCATCCCCAGATTGCCCGCGACTTCCTGGTTGCGCGACCCAGGGAGCAGCCCGATGATTGGCCCAGACTTCGCACGTTGTTCGGTCATGAATTCGGCATCGAGTTGCTGACGGGCCAACTCATCGAAATACGGATGACCGACGTAATGCGTTCGCACGCCGCGAGAGCGGAACCAATCGTCCTCAAACGGCAACGCCGAAAGCACACCGGTGCACCACTTCCGCACTTCCCGAACTCTACCACTTCGCCATGCCCACAATTGCGGGGGAACGAAGTAGTAAACCGGTATACCCACCGCGTGGGCGCGCCTGGCCAATGCGAAATTGAATCCAGGATAGTCGATTAGCACCACCGCATCCGGGCGTTCGACCCGAAAACAGCGCTCCGCACGTGCCCCGAGACCGTAAAAGGTTGGAATGTGGCGAACCACCCGCCGCACACCCATGACCGCGAGTTCGGTGAGTGGGTAAAGTAAATCGGCTCCGGCAGCCGCCATTCGCGGGCCACCGAAGCCAATTATTTCTGCACTCGGATCGAGAGTGAGAATTGAGCGCGTTAAGTTTGAGCCATGCAGATCGCCGCTTGGCTCTCCGGCACTGATGAACAATTTCATGCGGGCTTCCTTGCCGCGAGTTACGAATTGCAAACAAGAACGAAAGACTTCGAGTGATCACGCCGAGAATCAAAACTATTCGTTCATCAAATTAATGGTGCGTTTGGTGCCGGCGTTATCGCAGGCGGTGCGGTTTGTTCACGCTTGGCACCCGGTAAGTCGGTAGGTTCCGCAACCCTTCGGTAGCCCATCGAGCGTAGCACCTCAAGCACTTCGCTCCATGTTGGAAACGGGCGACGATTATCGCGTTTGTAGCGATCCATCGCTTTCATGAACTCGGTCTCATCGTCCGTATAATCGCGCTCACAAGTTGTGGGGTCAATTAAACGGCGACGCTCGCTATTCTTGCGTTTCTCCGCGGCGTTTTGAGCTCGTCTGCGATCCGTGGCAACAGGTATGTTGCGCTTGCGCCTTTCTCCGGAAAGATCAAGAGAACTTTCGGCAGGTGCTGCATCTGTAGACCCCAAGGGCGGGGTAACATCTGGTGTCGTCATCGGGCAGTGCCTCGCAGCCGGTAGGGGATTGGCTGGGAGCCAAGCCTCGGCCAAATCGGGGCCGAGCCGCAAACAGCGATCCTAAGGGATGGACAGGTGTTGTTAAACCTACCCGACAAGTGGAAGGTGTCAACCGAATTTCACATCCTCTTCCAATTCCCACAAGAATTGCTCATGCAGTGTGTAGGAGTTGAACATTTTGAGCAAATTAAGGGGTTTGCACCGAGCGGGCGTACAAGATCTGTAAAGAAATGTTAACACTCAATGATGAAGCCCAGCCGTAACAACAGGCTGGGCTTACGTTATGTTGCTTCCTGGCAATCACCAACAGCCTGGAGTGCTATCACTCAGGGATCAGAACGGTGTCGATCACATGGATGACGCCGTTGCTGCACTTGATATCGGCGGTGGTGACCTTCGCCTTGCCGATCATCACGCCATCCTTCGTGGAAATCACGAAGCCGTTCACTTTCTTGCCATCAAGACCGAGAACATCTTTGGCCATGACGGCCTTTCCGGTGACAACGTGAGCCAACAGGATCTTTTTGAGCAGTTCCTTGTCGGCGACAACCGCCTTGATCTTTTCTTCGCCGAGCTTCTTGAAGGCTTCGTCGGTCGGTGCGAACACGGTGAACGGGCCTTTGCCGCTCAGGGTTTCGACCAGGCCAGCCGCCTTCACTGCGGTCAGAAGGATGGTGTGATCCTTCGAACCCACAACGGTTTCAGCAATTGTCTTTTCGTCGGCTGCTGTGGCGTTCGACACGAAGGCCAAGCCCAGTCCGAGGGCCAGTGCTGCGAACAACTTCGACTTCATCTTGATGTCTCCAGTTTCTTGTAACCACGAGAGTGATTTCTCATCGCGGTGATCGATTCATAGACGCCTACACCCGTCGCGAAGCAAACAGATTTGCAATTTTCTTTCTTGCGATCTTTGCCGGATTTGCTGCCTATAATGACGACTTGCAATTCCATCTCTTCTCTCTCACACTACGGGCAGGCCATGCCAAGAAAGGTCAAGGACGGGACCGCACAACCACCACTTTTTGAAGGAACTGCCAACGCGTTTGAAGGATTTGGCCCCTCGCTTTTCCGCCCCAATGATGAACCGGTTGATGGTCGAAAGTATCGCTCCAAGCAACCAAGCCGGTTGCGGCAATCGGTGCGGGAGCACGCCCCGCGAACGCCCGGCGTTTACGGAATGGTGAATGAACAGGGAAGGCTGATCTATGTTGGCAAAGCCAAGAATCTGCGCGCGCGATTGATGAGCTATTTCCGCCCGAATAGTCGCCATCCCAAAGCTGCCAAAATCATTCGCAACACCCGTGTGCTGGTCTGGGAAAGACTCGGCGATGAATTCGCCGCACTGTTGCGAGAACTCGAACTGATTCAGACACTGCGGCCTAAATACAACGTGCAAGGTGTGCCGGGCCTGAAGCGGCATCACTACATCTGCATTGGTAAATCGCCCGCGCCTTACGTCTACGTCACTAACAAGCCCACCGGCAAAGAACTTGGCGTATATGGCCCGCTCGTCATCCGAAGCAAATCACAGGAAATCGCCCGCCGGCTGAATGATTGGTTCAAACTCCGCGACTGCCCGAAAGTCGTTCCGCTTACCTTCACCGATCAGCCAACGTTATTCCCCGAACCGGTATCCGCGAAATGTTTGCGATTTGAACTCGGCACCTGTCACGGGCCTTGTGTTGGTGCATGTTCGAAGAAGGATTACGGCAGCGATGTCAGGAGTGTCAAAGCATTCTTGGATGGGAAAAACCGCTCTTTGCTGACATTCCTCCAAAAACTGATGGTGCAAGCCGCTAACGACTACGAATTTGAGAAAGCGACCGCCCTGCGCGACCGGTTGCACTTATTTGAATGGCTCGACGCGCGGCTCAACTTGCTGCGGCAAGCCCGCAATAAGAACTCGTTTGTTTATCCGTTGCAGGGGCACGATGGACAAGCGAGGTGGTATCTCATCCATCGCGGGCTTGTTCAAGGTGTTTGCCGTGCACCCAACACCGACGACGACCGAAAGTCTGTAACTGCGTTCATGACCGCCGCCTTCAATGTTCCGGTTGCATCGCCCATACTTTCCGCCGCTGCCGTGGATAGCGTTTTACTTGTGGTGGCGTGGCTTCGAAAGCAGTGTGGAGAAAAAGTGAATTTGCTAACTGCGAGCGACGCCATCAAGCAATGCGAGTGATCTCATATCACTTACCGAGATAAGATATGAGATCACGTACAAGTTATGTATGGTACAGCGATGGCAGATTCGGCCACACATATAAGCTGAACATCATACAGCCCGAAATGACAGCAGCAAACATGCCAATGAGAATCGAAAAGACACCCTGAAAGTTACCGCTATATCTGCCATTTTCACGTTCAACAATCGTCATGGCCCAGCCACCGAGAAGTGCCGCAGTGATACCCATCACAAACGGAATAACAAACGCGATTAGCTGAATTGTATAATTGGCGATATTGGAATTCTTGGTGATATCCACCATCTTTCGATCGATACGATCTCCAAAGAGAGACGTTTCGATATTGGCTAATACACGCTCATGCCAGGATCGCGGAGTCGCAGGCAAACCGGCAGCGCCACGCGCTTCACGCAGTGGACTACCGGAGAGATGCTTTTCGGCATAAAGCGAGCCGTAAAACGCCAGCACAACTGCGAACAGCGATGCACCAAATCCTAACCACGCCAGGCCATGAACTGGTACCTTCGCAGTCCCCGCACTGGTTGCCATCGCTCGACCTCCCAATGTACGACTACCACAACATAAACTGGCTTATCACCAGGAAGTTAACACCACGGATCAACAGAATCGCAGGTTCAATGCTGGCACACAACTTTGCTTAACCGCTGCGTCTGCGCTGGCGACCGAGTTGTGCCCCGTGTAACCTGTCGGAATTCTTCTCCCATACAGGCGAATCGATGAGCAATGACGCGAGCACTGCCCCCCTTCCCTCTTCTGGGCAATCATCTTCTGGGCTTTCACCGTGGCGTTGGGGCGTGTGTGTTTTACTCATGCTGGCCACCGTCATCAACTATATGGACCGCATGGCATTGAACCAAATGGCCTTGCGGATCAAGATGTACTTCGGGCTGAGCAACACCGAGTACAGCCTTCTCGAGAGCGTATTTTCCTTCGCATTCGCCTTCGGTGCCATCACAACGGGTTACATTGTAGACCGCATCAGCGTGCGGTGGGTTTATCCGCTGATGGTGTTGGGGTGGTCGATTGCAGGCGTGCTAACGGGGTTCGCTTCGGGGTTCTGGATGCTCCTATCTTGCCGGCTCGCGCTTGGTTTCTTCGAAGCCGGGAACTGGCCCTGCGGCATCCGCACAACCAAAGCCATTCTGCGGCCTGAGGAACGCTCACTTGGCAATTCCATCTTCCAAAGCGGCACCGCATTGGGTGCGGTTATCACGCCGCTGGTTGTGTTAGCCCTATTGCAATCGGTGGACACCAACGAACCTTACAAGATCGCGACGATGTCTGTGACCGGTGGTACCTACGCCGCCGTTTCGGAAATCTCGAATGATAGCTGGAAGTTTCCATTCCGAGTTATTGGCAGTCTGGGCGTGGTGTGGATTGTTCTGTGGTTCACGCTGGTTCCGCGGCGCATGCTGCAAGATAACGGCAACGGCGGCGATAGCGGTGCCATTCGTTTCCGCGATGTGTTTCGCGATCGGCGATTCTGGGTTCTTTTTGCAATGGTGGTGGCCATTAATATCACCTGGCATGGCTTCCGCACCTGGCTTCCGCTCTATCTGCAAAAGGAACGCGATTACACCGAACTTCAGATGAGCAAGTTCACGACGCTGTATTATCTGGTCGCCGATATCGGATCGTGGACAGTGGGCGGGCTAACACTGTGGTTAAGTCGCAGGGGCACAGGCGTGCACAGAAGCCGAATCATCGCATACGCGATGTGTGCGCTTTTAACCCTATTAAGCGTCGCAGTGCCCTTCCTTCCGAGTGGTTTGGCGGTGCAATTCGCGCTACTTGCCGTGGCGTTCGGCGCGCTGGGGTTATTCCCAACTTATTTCGCGCTAAGTCAGGAGCTATCATCCCGACATCAAGGAAAGGTAACTGGTACATTAGGGGCATGTGCTCACTTTTCACTCGCCGCCATTTACCCACTCGAAGGGATGTTGGTGGACGCCACCGACTCTTATGCGATCGTGCTAGGTGTGATTGGCATCGCTCCGCTGATCGCATTCGGCCTCATGATGTGGCACTGGCCACCGCGAAAAGAACCCGGCAAAGAACCCGGCGTGGTGGCTTAATCCGGTGTCTCGTCAACGCCATCGAATCGCCTTTACCCGCACTGCCGTTTACAGCGGTGCCCTGTTGTTAATACGCTGACTAAAGACCAATACCCGACTTGAGGAACCGCCTGTGGCTGCCCCGCTGACCGACTACGCTGTTCATCTCCGTCCGCAAGACAACATCGCAGTTGCGCGGCGTGTGATCCCCGCCAACATGGATATCACGTTTGAAGGTGGTACGGTCCGCATTCCAACGCCGATCAAGATGGGGCACAAGTTTGCAGTTCACGCCATCAAGGAAGGCGATCCGGTTCTCAAGTATGGGCAAGTCATTGGCTTTGCGTCGCGGAACATTGCCCCTGGCGAACATGTTCACGTTCACAATGTCAAGATCGGGGCATTCGAGCGAGATTACGCGCACGCCACGCAGATACCTGCGCCACTGCCGCCGCCCGCAGAACACCGCACATTCATGGGCTACGATCGCGGAGCCGGCAAACCGGATCACCTCCGCTATGGCACGCGGAATTATCTGGCGGTTATCAGCACCGTGAATTGCTCGGCCAGCACCAGCAAATACATCGCCGATCGCGTGCGTGAAGCGGGCATTCTGAAGAACTTCCCGAATGTGGACGGGATCGTGGCAATTGTCCATCGCCAAGGCTGTGCGATGCAATTCGATGGCCCCGATCACAAGCAGCTCGATCGCACGTTGGCCGGTTTCGCCCGCCATGCGAACGTGGGTGCCTACATCCTCGTTGGTCTGGGTTGCGAGATTGTGCAAGCATCGCACCTGATCGATAACGAGCATCTCGAACTCGTGCAACTGAACGGGGCCAAGTCCGCGCCTTTGGCGCTCAGCATTCAAGAGTGTGGCGGCATTGGGAAGACCGTGGAAGCCGGTGTTAAAGCCGTGGCGGATCTGCTGCCGCGAGTCAACGATATCAAGCGTGTGCAACTGCCGGCCAAGCACATCATTCTTGGTACGAACTGTGGTGGGTCCGATGGCAACAGCGGCGTGACCGCCAACCCCGCCCTCGGCATCGCGTCCGATCTGATTATTCAACAAGGCGGCACGAGTGTTCTTGGCGAAACGCCGGAGATCTATGGCGCAGAGCACATTTTAACTCGCCGTGCCGTATCCAAAGATGTTGGCGAGAAGCTAGTGGAACGCATCAAATGGTGGGAATGGTACACGAGCATGTTCGGCGCGGAGATTAATAACAATCCAAGCCCCGGCAACAAAGAAGGTGGGCTAACGACCATTTACGAGAAATCCCTTGGTGCAATTGCCAAAGCCGGCACCACGGCGATGGTCGATGTTTACCAGTATGCGGAACCTGTCACGGCCAAAGGCTTCGTGGTGATGGACACACCGGGTTACGATCCCGTGAGCATGACAGGAATCGTTGCGGGCGGGGCCAACGTCTGTGTGTTCACAACCGGCCGCGGAAGCGTCTTTGGGTGCAAGCCCGCGCCCTCGATCAAAGTAGCAACCAATTCGCCGCTCTATCACCACATGATCGGCGACATGGATATCAACGCCGGTCGCGTGCTGGAAGGTGCCTCGCTTGAGGAAGTGGGCCAAGAGATCTTCGAGAAGATTCTCGCAGTTGCCAGTGGTGAGCAAACGAAAAGCGAGATCAATGGTGTGGGCGAGGAAGAGTTCGCACCGTGGTCGATCGGGCCCACATTATGAACCAACACCGATGCCGATTGTTCTTGCGATGAGCGATCCCTGCCCTGCATCGGAGTTGTAACAACACGACTCCGGTTCATGGATTACATACCGCGATCTCGTTCCCACGAGGCAATACTCAGAGAACGGCATCAACGAGGGTTCGGTATGCAATTCAAGCACTGGGTCTGCGCCACTGCAGTGTTGGTTCTGTGGCTTTCAACATGTTCTCTGCTACAGAACGTTGCAGCATCGCCAATTCCCGGCCAATACCTTCACTTGGTCTGCGATCCACTGAACGCCAATGTTCCCGCTGCTGTTCTGGCAGATTACCGCGCCCCCGCAAGCGATGGGCCGGTCGTTGCACTGATCGATGAAGAGGTCGAGCCACTGTTCTCGCAGCTCATAAACGATGGCGGAAATGAACAAGGCTCAATTGCGCGTGAAGACCGCGATGTCTTTGCGGGTGTCGAAGCCGTTCGTGTGACTCCGATGCAGAAGTACCGCACATTGATTCCCGGCTGGGGATACAAGATCAGGAAAAGCCCCACTAAGGGAGCAAGCGAGTTTCGCTACATTCGATTCGCCTGGAAGAAGCACGGCGGAACCGGGATCATGCTGCAACTCCATGACCCAACGAAAGGCTGGATTCATCGCTACTTTGCAGGGAAGAATGTGTATGGTTGGCAACCGGCCATAGAAGTCTCACCCACACTACCCGAGATCTGGGAAATCGTGACGCGTGATCTTTTCACAGACTTCGGCGAGATCACAATTAGCGGAATCGCACTCACAGCTTTCGATGGCACGGATGGCTTGTTCGATCATATCCTGATTGGCCAAAGCATTGAAGATTTGGACCGTGCAACCGACACCGCACTTGGCCGCATCAAGCCCACGAAAGTGCCGGAAGGCAAGGCTCGCGATAACCTATGGGACGATCTGTTGGGTACAGATGCGAAGAAGGCCACGCATGCGCTGCAAGTCTTCCTCGCGAGCGCGCCGGAGCATGTGAAATTCGTCCGCGATCGGCTCAGTGATCTTCCCCAAAAGGATGAGAATGCTCCCATCTTGAAGCTTATCCGCGAACTCAACGCCGACGACTTCGATATCCGCGATTCCGCAACCGACCAACTGGTGAAACTCGGCTCTCAAGTTATCGAGCTTCTTCAAGAAGCGAACCGAGCGGCCGTGAACGACGAAGTGCGTTTCCGAACTAATGTGATACTGAAGAAACTTGGCGGAGTTGGCGGCATGAATCGGTCTGCACGGCTATCACGTGTCGTGCGAATTCTGGAGCGGGCCGCGACAGCAGAAGCCCGTGCGACACTCTCCGAAATTGCCGAAGGCAAGCTTGCACCGGAAGTGGCAAGCGATGCGAAGGCCGCGCTCGCTCGAATGCCAAAGAACTAACTCCACAATCCTTGTAACACCATTTCGGATGTTGAAATGAATCTGCGCATTCTCTCCCTATTCATTTCTGCAATCTTCGCTGCACCGGCATCCGCTCAGCCCGAGATCGCACCGCCACCACGCGCTGCACTGCCTGCGGGCATCGATCCGGCACTCGCGGACTGGACACCTCGCCCGGCAACCGGCAAAGCTGAGCCGTGGGAGAAGGCGACCGATAAGGACTGGATCGACGCTCGCTTCCGCGAGATGAACACCGGCCCAGCATTAAACTGCACAATGCGTTACCCGCTCGGCAAGGGTCAACAGACGATCTACAAGGCGACGGTGGTAAAGCTTGGCGCTGAGGGCAACGCAGGGTTGGTGTTCGATCGCAGCACGATGCAGATCACGGCGGGGTGGATGGGCGGTTATCTGAACCACAGCGATCGCCGTTTCGGCCTGCTGAACACGCCGACGCCCAAAGGCGAGATGCACTTCGCGAACCCCGCGAGTCCAGGTTGGGCAAGCCCCGAAGGAAAGTGGGATGCAAAGGGGCCATTCACGCAACCACTGCCGAAGGAGTGGGTGCGTTATCGCGGGCACTATCTTCACGGCGATCGCATTGTGTTCAAGTACACCGTTCAAGACCGCGAAGTGCTCCAAAGCGCATACTTGACAACAGCTCAAGGCGACCAGCCGACGATCGCGGTCACGACTGAAGTACAACCGGGCACAACCAAGCTGAATCAAGCCGCACTCACCGAGGCAAAAGACCCGCAGTTGTACAACGCCGGCAAGGAAATCCGGCTCGGCGGCCACGCTGTTCTGCCCAACGCGATGTTCAACTTTGAGACCTTGTCGCCGTTCACCAAGGGCGGGCCAAAGCGGTGGGGCGATCCGATCGTCACCAAACTAGTTCGCGGCGAAGAGAATGGCCCGTTCGCGGTGGACACGCTCACCATTCCTTACAAGAACCGCTTCAACGCGCTGTTCTTTTGCACCGGTCTCGACTTCTTGGACGATGGCCGAATCGCAGTCTGCACCTGCCACGGCGACGTCTGGCTCGTCACAGTTGATGAAAAGGCCGGCACCTGCTCGTGGCAACGCCATGCCACGGGGCTTTACCATCCGCTTGGGCTTAAGGTTGTTGATGGCAAGGCGATCGTGCTGGAACGCGGACAACTCACACGGTTGCACGACCTGAATAGAGATGGTGAGGCCGACTTCTACGAGTGCATTAACAACGACTGGGACACCGGAGCGGGCGAACACTCTTACGACACCTGCCTTGAAACCGATCCGCAGGGGAACTTTTACTTCTTCAAGACCGGCGACAGCAACTTGCCCACCGGCGGTAGTCTGATGCGTGTCACCAAAGATGGCAGCAAAGCCGAAGTATTCGCCACCGGTTTCCGCCACCCGATTGGAATGGGAATGTCGCCGAAGGGAATCTTGACGGGTGCCGATCAAGAAGGGAACTGGATGCCGGCGACACGCATCGACGAATACAAACAAGGTGGGTTTTACGGCGACATGCGTGCCCATCATCGGAAACAGCCGCCAGAGACTTACGACCCGCCGCTCTGTTGGCTACCGCGTGAAGTCGATAACTCCGCCGGCGGGCAAGTGTGGATACCCGATAGCTCGAAGTGGCCACTCGCGGGGCTTCCCTTGCACCTCTCCTACGGGCGTTGCAGACCGTTCGTACTGCTCCGTCAAGAGTGCGGGAACGGACCAACCCAAGGCGGAGTCGCCGCGCTGGATGTGAACTTTCTTTCCGGTGTGTGCCGCGGGCGATTTGGCACGGATGACCACTTGTATGTTTGCGGTCTGAACGGTTGGCAAACGGCAGCTCAAGCCGATGGTTGCTTGCAGCGAATGCGATACACCGGAAAGCCGCTCGACATACCCACGAAATTGGAGGTGGACGGGAACACCATCCGCCTGACATTCGCCGAAGCACTCGCGGCCAAGTCGGTGAAAGATATCACCAACTATAAAGCCGCCTGGTGGAACTACCGCTGGAGTGGCGAGTATGGCTCGAAGCGCTGGAAAGTCTCGGATGCGAAAACAGAAGGCCAGGATGAGTTCGGGCCGAAGTTGGCCAAACTTCTGTCGGATGGAAAGACGATCGAGATCACATTCGAAAAGCTAGAACCGGTGATGCAAATGCAACTCGGATACAACCTCTTGACCCCAGAAGACCGCCCCGTGCGTGGCTCGGTCTTCTTCACCATTCATACTCTTCAGAAGTAGCTACGGTGCGATCGCCGATCGCGTTTAGCTCGTTTGCGATTCGGGCGGCGGGGTCGTGGTGGTATCGGTTGGCGGGGTTACGAACAGCGCCTGTATGAGTAGTAACCCTGCACCGACGACAAGAAGACAGTCGGCGAAGTTAAACACCGGCCATTCGATGTAATAGAAGTACATGAAATCGCGCACGCCTTGAAACACCACTCGATCGTAGAAATTGCCAAGCGTTCCGCCAAGGATTAGCCCAAGGGAGATCATGAGCCATTTCTCTTGGGCCGTCTTTCTCTGCATCCCCCAAACGAGTATGGCGATCGCGGCAATAAGGCTCACACCCGCGAAGATATTGTTAGCCAAACCCTTGTGCCCACCCCCCATACCAAACAACGCACCCTGGTTAACTCGCGGCATAACCGGTGCGCTCCAGGTCTGAAGACCGGACAACGCACAATCGCATGTGGGAACCGAAAGGTCGAACTGGGCGATGAACTTGAACCAACCCGGAACCACATCGTGCGAATTTCCCTGCATTTCGCTGAGGAATACGCCGTCGTTATACAGCCAGGCAAACACCTTGTACTTGCTGACCAAATCGACAGTCAGTCCGGTAACCGCCAGGATAATGAGTAACCAGCGGTAAGTTCGCTCTGGCATTGGGAGGTTACTCTCCAAGGAAAAATCGATCCATTCGGCTCAAGTACCGCTTAACGATAAACACCACAAATGAGACCGTCAAGGAACTCCAAGTCCACAGTTCCGCCATAATCCCTATTAGCGAATGACTCAACCCGAACATGTTCGGAGTCGTTGTGACATGGCCTTGACCAATATGCACACTCGCGGAATGATGCGATGGGGACCAAGCTAAGTTATTGATAACGATTAGATCGTATTTTTCATCCATTTACCTGATAGTGAGGCAGAGGCCATGGGGCGGTGTGGAGCCGGACTACTTTTAGCCGTGCTAACACTCGCCGGGTGCAAAAGTACCTCGGATCCGAAAACTCCGGACCGCGAACCGCTCGGCAAGCCCGCAGCACGCTCCCGGACAAAGGATTCCGCTCCGAAAGGCCCTGCGTGGCTGGAACCGATCGCACGATTGCCAGGCACGGGCACCGCTGTTCCGAAAGCCCTATCGGGAGAAGATGACCCGAGCAGCCCTAATTTCGACCCGCGAACCGCCGCGCAGGACGCCGTCGGCGGGCGCGTTTTCGACGCCTACAATCGACCAGCGAAGAACATCTTCATTCGTATCGAAGCTGCGAATGATTCGCCGGGTGCCACCGCGAAAGGAATTTACACCGACGGCACCGGATACTTCATCACTCGCGGTCTGGAACCTGGCACGACTTACACATTCACTGCCGAAGCCACACAGGATGGTAAGCAGCTAACGGGTACCATTCAAACACGCGTTCCGAGTCCGGCTGTCACAATCATCCTTCGAGAAGATCAACTGGTTGTTCCGGGAGTTGTGAAACCAGCCCAAGGAACGATCGACGGTTTCCCTCCACCGCCTGTACCGATCTACACCAATCCGTCAGATCCCGCTGAGCGAACGCCTCGAACTCCGCAGCCCCTCCGCAGCCCCGATGGTGCGTACAGTCCCGGTGGGGGAATTGGAAATTCGGTGCCTCCTACACTGGGTCGGCCGACGCCAACCGGTGCATTACCTCCACCGAATCCAAAAGCGACAACTCCCGCGCTACCAGAGCCAGACAGTCTCACCCCGCCGGGTAATCTTGAGCGGCCGGAGAACATCGCGGGCATGGGTCGGAACCCATTCACACCACCTGCAACGAGCATTCCCGGTGGTCCATCCGTTATTCCAACACCGCGGCTGACCGCACCAACGCCGACACCAAGTTTACCAGCATTACCCAGCAAGCAACCGTTCGGTACACAAGGGTTGAGGTTCCAACTCACGGACACCCTCGAGAGAAATTGGGTGTTTCCCGATCACGTCTCGGGTTCAATTGTTCTCGTTGAATTTGTGACCACGAATTGTCCTCACTGCAAACCAGCAGTCCCCACACTCAAGGATTTGCAATCTCGATACGGTGCCAAAGGATTACAAGTGATTGTTGTGCTCTGCGATGAGTTACCCAGCAAACAGCGGATTGCGGCTGCAAAGAGCTATGCGAATGATAACAACACGAACTATCCGATATTTATCGAACCTGGTCCGTTGCCGGGAGCGGTCCGTGATGTGTTGGGTGTGGAATCCTATCCTCGCGTCGTTCTCCTACACGCAAATGGGACCCCAATTTGGCGCGGCCACCCGAGCAAGAAAGCAGAAATGGAAACAGCAATTCGTGGGGCTTTGAAATAAGCCCCTTCGAGGTGTTCAGTTTGAGTACCGGCACCTCATCAATTACCACGATAACGCGATACATAGAATGGGGCCGGCGCTTGTCAGCACCGGCCCGCATCGAATCGCATTCAGTTACCCGGTCAGGATTCGAACCTGAACAAAGAGAGCCAAAATCTCTTGTGCTACCGTTACACTACCGGGTAATCGAACCCAACTGTTAAGCAGTTGAGTTTTGAGGGTGTGGTTTTCAGCTCTACGCCTGAGCCACTCTGGCTATCCTCATGCATGGCTTTATAGTTGTCACACGCCACATGATCCAGAGTAATTTACCTGCCCTTAACTCGACTGATGCCGATTTTGGTCGTCGGCCGAGTCGGGTTTGTGCGAAAACAAGGGGATTTCGCAACATTGCGATCTCCGGGCGGGAGGGTGGGGTGTCCAAAAACTCCGCCACCCCAGCGGAATCGCTTGGAAAC
>JBGSLF010000180.1:0-45581 GCA_041740855.1 Gemmata sp. | reverse complement strand
GTTCCATTCGTGGCTCGCCATCGCAGAGCGCGAAGCACGCGCGGCCCGCGTGACCGGGCCACAACTCACGCCGTTCTTGCTCGCACGGCTCGCGGAGCAAAGCGACGGGCGAACGCTGATTGCGAATCGGGCGCTGGTGATCGCCAACGCCCGACTCGCCGCCGAAGTGGCGGGGGAACTCGTCAGGGATTGAATGCACTCACGGCAGAATCACGACGTTTCCATCGTTCATCTGAATCAGGTTGCTCAGTTCCTGTGGTGTGAGATTCATGGGTAGGAACTTTACCGCACCATCGGCGAATAGCGCGTTGAACCCGTTGGCGAACACGCCGCCGCCGAGTTTGGGCGGCTTGCCGGGTGTGAACGGAAGATCGTCCGGCTTCGTCCAGATCACGGGATCGTAGGCTTCGGCCACAAGCAACGTGTTCGAAGTTCCATCGGTGAAATTGCTGATTCCTGGACCGGGAATGAGTTGGCCGGCTGTGAACTTCCGGTTACCGATCGGAGAAATGAACGCACCCGGTCCGCTGAAGGAACGGAAGAAGGTGTAGCCGAATGTGTCTGCGTTGCCGGAACCGAAGACCTTCGGCATCTTGCTGATCAACTGCTTGTTGTGCTCGCTATCCCACGGTTCATCGAGTTTGAACTGCTTGTAGAGCGCGTCTTGTTCCAGGAACGGCAGAATCGCGACACGCCAGCTTAAGCCCGGTTTACCGCTACTGTCGGCGATCCCGGCGGGGAAGGAATTCATTTGATCGTGGGCCGACAGCATGGCTAACCCGATTTGCTTCAGGTTCTGCTGAATGCTGAGTCGGTATGGGGCAGCGGCCGCGGTGTTGAACAGTGGGCGCTGCGATGGTGCAGTCGGCAGACCCGGAACAAACGGCTCTTGCACAATCGGATTATTCCCGTTTCCGGTTGGCGTCTCTGGTGTCTTGATCGGTGGGGGCGGATCGGGTTGCTTCGTATCAGGCACCACTTCTTTGTTCTTCTTCTCACAGGCAGGTAGTGCGATGAGGCCGGCAGCGAGAATGGCCACGAGGGCGACAATGCGAGGGGGCATCACTCGGGTTCTCCAAAGAACGTGACGATAACGTGCATCAACTGTTATATGTGCCGGGGAGCGAACAAGAGGCACCAATCACTTGTTGCCGGTTCGCAAAGCCTCTCGCCAAGAGGCGCGGCATTCCAGCGGGAAATCGGTGAGCAGCGCATCGACACCCGCAGCGCGGCCCTTGGCCCAGTTGGCCGGCTCGTTCCCCGCGACCAGTGTGCCAACCAGGAACACGCGCTTCCCCGCCGCGTGAATGCGTTTCACATCTTCCCCACTGGGAATGAACCGAACATAGACCCACTCGGCGGTCTTATCCGCGATGGCGGCGTCGAGTTTATCGGCACTGGGGCAAAGCGCCGCACAGGTGGCGTTGGCGTTGGCGTCCTTGAGCTTCGCCCGCACGGCTTCGCTTTCGATCGTTAGCCCGATGAACATCAGTTGCTTCAGCACGCCGTACTTCTCTGCGAGCTTCACCACTTCGGCTTCACAATCCGGTTCCTTCAAATCCATCGCAACAAGCACAGCGCTGGCCTTGCGTTCCTTGAGGAGTGCGAAGAACTCTTCGAGCGTCGGCACGCGCTCGCCGGCAAACGCGGGATCGAATCCTTTGCCCGCATCCAGTGCGCGAACTTCGCGCAGCGAGAGATCGGCGAGCTTCCCTTTCCCATTCGTGGTGCGGTCCACTGTGGCATCGTGCAGACAGACGAGTTGGCCATCGCGCGTGCGGCGAACATCCAGTTCTATGCCGACACGCAGATCGATGCAGGCGTTGAACGTGGCGAGCGATTCTTCCGGTGCGTGCGTCGGCAATCCGCGATGGCCCACGACGATCGGATCTGTCGCCAGCCCGCCAGACGCACAGAACAATGAAAAGGTGATTGCGAAGAAGAAACGCATCGTGGTGGTTCTCATGTTGCGGAGATTGCGGAGAGCCGTGCTCCGTCAGGAGCCGGTTTCGTTCGGGGAGTCACATCTTGATAACCTTGAGGCGGCGCGAAATCTCTTCGACCGGAATTACATCGCCCTTCCCCGAACCGGGGCACACGGTGCAGGTGTGCTCCCACGCCTCGGGTGTTGCGACATTGCTATCCCAAAACGGCCAGGTACGGCATTGCGGCGGGCGAACGGAATAGATGGTGCAGCCTTTCTTCGCATCCCAGAACGTGCAATCGCCATTGGCGCGTTCGCGAAGCGTGATGCGGCCACGCGCTTTGCGGGCATACAACGCACGCACTTCCTGCAACGGTTGCCCGAGAAACTTCGCAATCGCCGCGAGTTCGTCTTCGGTAACCCACACAAAGCCAGGGTCGCCGGTGCAGCATTTGGCGCACTGGGTGCAGGCGAATGCCAGCCCATCGGCATACCACGGCTGTTCCAATTCGGATGGTTCGCTTGATTCGCTCATCGTTCACCCTGGCGGAGAAGGCACCGGATGGTGTATCCGCGGGCGACCAAGTGGACATGTTGCAGAACTCTGATCGCTAACGCGGCTCACCTGAACGCTCGCCGGAAGCCGCGTCGGTCATGACGCGGCTCGGAGAACAGTAAGCGAGATTCGCCAAGAATTGCCGCGTGCAGTTTTCCCAGGTGTACTTCGCGCCTTCTGCCTCACAGGCAGCCGGATCGCCGGTGGCCATCGCGCGTGCGATCGCCTTGCCAAGGTCGGCGTCCAGTGCGCCGAGTTTATCGCTCGTGATGATGTCGCCGGGACCAGTCACGGGATACGCCGCCACGGGCAGCCCGCTTGCGAGTGCTTCGATGACCACAACGCCGAAGGTGTCGGTCTTGCTCGGGAAGACGAACAGATCGGCGGCCGCATACACTTCGCCGAGTTCTTGCCCTTTGCGATAGCCGAGGAACTTCACCGCGGGGTATTGCTCTTGCAAGGCCGCACGGGCTGGCCCATCGCCGACCACAAGCTTCGTGCCGGGCAGGTTCAGTTTCAGGAAATCGTCAATTCCTTTTTCGTGCGACACGCGGCCAACATAGAGCATTACGGGTCGCGCGTGCCCGGCATCCACTTTGGGGCGTGGCCGGAAGATGCCGAGATCCACACCGCGCGACCATCGCCGAATGGGCGGTTCGAAGCCGCGTTCTTGCAACTCGTGCTCCAGGCTCGGCGTGGCCACCATCATGGCGGCGGCGGTGCCGTGAAACCATTTCAGGAAGCGATAGGAAATCGCTTCGGGCATAAGCACGAGTTGTTTCAAGTATTCCGGAAATCGCGTGTGATACGATGTGGTGAAGCACCAGCCCATGCGAAGGCAAAACTGGCGAACCAAAAGGCCGAGCGAACCCTCTGTGGAGATATGAACGTGGTCCGGGCGGAACTTCGCCACGCGTTCATACACGCGGCCCGGTCGCGGGTATGTCACGGGGATCTCGGGGTAAAATGGCGTGGGCAACGAAGGGTATGCCGATGGCTCGATCACATCTACCGTGTGCCCCCAATCGCGGAGCAATCGCGCGGTTGTATCGAGTGTGCGGACCACGCCGTTAATCTGCGGGTGCCAGGCGTCGGTGGTAATAATGATTCGCGACATGGCAGGAGTATACCGTGCCCGATCCAGATAAAAGAAAGCTGCGAGAACTGAAGCGCGCGATCAAGAAACGCGGTAACAAGCACCGCCGACAAGAACTTAAGCGCAACCTGGCGGAGAACCCCGAGGCCGCGGCCGATGTTGAAGAAGATTTGGGGAAGCACCGCTCCGACCGGCTTAATCGGCTCGATCACGATAGTACCCGCCGCCAACCGGAAGAATAACGCCCGCTCCACTTCATTTACATTGCTCGCCGCAACCCGCGACCCGGTCGCGCCGCGGTGCGTTCACCGTGCGACAACACCGGTACGCCGTTCACCAACACATGCTCCACGCCCACTGCGAGTGCCTTGCCATCTTCGAATGTGGAACGGTCGGCGATGGTCTGCTCGTCGAACACAACCACATCCGCCGCCATTCCTTCGCGAAGCAATCCGCGATCCTTCAGCCCGAATCGGCGCGCCGCGTGATACGCGCACTTCATCACGGCTTCTCCCAGGCTCCAGTCGCCATTGCGGACGTGATGCCCAAGATAGCGCGCGAAGCAACCGGTGCCACGCGGGTGTGGTTTTCCGCCCACATAGATGCCATCGCTGCCGCCCATCATGAGTGGGTGCCGCATCAGTTTGAGAATGTCGGTTTCCTGACGCGCTGCGAAGTGGCGAATCACGCACCCGGCGGCGAGGTTCGTCGCGATAAGCAAATCGCAGGTGAAATCGATTAGCGATTGCTGCCGGGCGGCGGCCGCTGCGGGAAGCGTTAGCCCTTCGAGCGGGCGATATTCATCGTGCGGCAAGCTCGCAAGGCGAATCGTCTCGATGGGGAATCGCGGGTTGGCGAACGCACTCTGCAACTCCTTGCGCACTTCCGTTTGCTTGAGGCGTGCGACCGTCGCATCGATGCCACCTTCGAGGATCTCGGGCGGTAGCGTGAGCATGGCCACGATGGTGCTGCCATACAGATAACAGTACAGATCGAATGTAACATCCACGCCGGCGGCACGCGCCGCATCGAGCAGCGGAATCGTTTGATCCGCGATGCAATTGAAGTGCGACACATGAACGCCGCAACCCGCCCGCTTGCCAATGTTGAACACTTCACGCAACGCGGCGGGGGCTTTCTGTTCGTTGTAGCCACGCATGTGCGTGACATAAATGCCGCCAAACGGCGTCAGTTCCTGGCACAACTCGGCCAGTTCGTCTTCGTCGGCGTAAAGGCTTGGCACATAGTCCAGCCCACTTGAAAGCCCCACCGCTCCTTGCTCCATTCCTTCGCGAATCAAGGCTCGCATCTTGTGCAATTCGTCGGCCGTGGGCTTGCGCGGATTCAGGCCCATCACTTCCATGCGCACGTTGCCGTTGGGGATGAGCGTGCAGGCGTTAATGGAACTGTGCCCGTCGTACTGTGCGAGAAACTCCGCAATGGTGTGCCACTGTTTTCCCGGCGTGGGAAAGTTGCCGTTGAAGCCGGCCGTGTATTGCCGCATGTATGCCTGCGTGGTCGCGGAACCGGGCGCGAATGCGACGCCGTCTTGCCCGATCACATGCGTGGTCACGCCCTGCCGCACGCTTTGTTCGTGCAGTGGGTCCGCCAGTAGCGGCAAGTCGCCGTGAACGTGTGCATCCACGAACCCCGGGCATACGATCTTCCCCGCGGCATCGAGCGTTTGCTTGGCGCTCGCGTTTCGCGTCGCGCCTACTGCGGTGATGCGATCGCCCGTAATTCCGATATCGCCACGAAACCAGGGCAAGCCGGTGCCGTCGATGATGCGGCCATTGCGAATGAGAATGTCGAACATGAGTAGTGATGCGTGCTAAGGTGGGCGGCGTGTGAAGTCATTGTTCTACCACGCGACGCCCCGCCCCGCCAGAACTCCGCGGCGTCAGTTCATCTCTTTAGTCTTGGTGAGCCGCGTCGCGTCAGCGTCAGGGTTTCTTAAGGTGAGCCGCGTCGCGTCAGCGACCGGGTTCTTCGTTCTTCGTTCTTCGTTCTTCTCTGCGCTTGAGTGGCAACCCTGCTCGAACGATGGTACAACACACCTTCGTTGCCATTCGTTGTCACCTCACAACCCCGTTGATTTTGCGATGACCAACCAACACACCGTGCCGCACACCCGCATTCTGATCGGTCTCGTTGTGGGCGCGGTGCTCGGGTGCGTGGCGAACGCACTGTTCGCCGATCAGGCGTGGTTGGGCTGGGTGGTTCGCAACATCACCGAACCGATTGGCCGCGTATTCCTGAACCTGCTGATCATGACCGTGATTCCGCTCGTGTTCGCCTCATTGGCCGTGGGTGTGGGGCGATTGGGCGACCTCTCGAAACTCGGACGCATGGGTGCCCGCACCTTTGGTTACTTTCTGCTCACTTCCGGCATCGCGGCGGTGATCGGACTAACGCTCGTGAACGTGGTGCAACCGGGCAAAGGATTGCCGGAAGAAACGATCACGCAAATGAAGGAAGCGTACGGCGGCAAGGCGGAAGAGAAATCGAAGCCGGCGGAATTCGGCGTGAACACGTTCGTGAACATGATTCCGCGCAACCCACTTGAGGCCGCAACCGAATCCAACATGCTCGGCGTGATCGTGTTCGCACTGCTCATCGGCGTGGGACTTAGCCACATTCCGCCGCAACGTGCCGCAGCGATGACCACGTTGCTCGAAGCCATTGGCGACCTGATGGTTTTCATCATCGGGCTGGCTATGCGGTTGGCTCCGATCGGCGTCTTTTGCCTGATCTTCAGCAACACGGCTCAGTTCGGGTTTGGGTTACTCCAATCGCTCGGCTACTACGTGGTTGTGGTGTTGGTCGGGCTTGCGATTCAGATGTTCATCGTGTTCCCGTTGTTGTTGAAGTTCATGGGAAAGACGAACCCGCGCGAGTTTTTCCGGCGTGTGCGTGGCGTGATGGTGACCGCATTCAGCACGAGTTCCTCGGCCGCCACGCTCCCCACATCGATTCAGGTTGCCGAAGAAGAACTCAATATCCCGCCGCCAGTGGCCGGGTTCGTGCTACCCCTTGGCGCAACCATGAACATGAACGGCACTGCGCTCTTCGAAGGCGTGACCGTGTTATTCCTGGCGCAAGTCGCCGGCTTGGATCTGAGCCTGAGCCAGCAAATGATCGTAATCGCACTGAGCGTGATCACGGCGGTTGGGGCGGCGGGAGTGCCCGGCGGTTCGATTCCGCTATTGGCGATGGTATTGCTCACTGTGGGCGTGAAGCCGGATTACATCTTCCTGATTCTGGGCGTGGATCGCTTGCTCGATATGTGCCGCACGACCGTGAATGTGGTGGGCGACCTCACCGCCGTGGTCTACGTGAATCAGGTAGAAGGGATGAGCACGCCGCCCGCTGGGGATGCCATGCCCGTTGCAACCACAGAGGCGATTCTTGACAACGGGCCAGCTAACCATGCGCCGGCAATTGTAACGACTCCGACTGAACCAGCTGGAGAAAAGCCGCAGTAGCATTGACATTTGTCAATATTGGACGGACGATGGCGCGTAAGTTGCAGACTGTTGGTTAGTTGACAGGAGTATTTGACGGTCTTTACGTGTGCGACCTTCGCCCCCATTGCGGGGAGCCACACATGGAATGCTCACCTTGCCGAACAACCTTCCTAACTCTGTGCCCGAACCTGGTGGCGACAAAAACGACCCGGAGCAAACGCACTTTCTCTTGCATGGTGCAGGCCAAACCCGGCCGGATCTGGAATCGACGCACTTCACATTGGCCACGCAGAAGGCTGGCACCTTCCCCGCCTATATTGGGCGATTTCGCATTGTCGCCGAGATTGCTCGTGGCGGAATGGGTGCCATTCTCAGCGGCATCGAACCGGATCTGAACCGCGAAGTGGTGATCAAGGTGTTGCTGGCTGAGCACCAAAACAAGATCGAATATCGGCAACGCTTCATTCATGAAGCCCGCATTACCGGGCGACTTCAACATCCCGGAATTGTGCCGGTTTATGCCATGGGCGAACTGGCCGATGGCCGCCCATACTTTGTGATGCGCATGGTCGGCGGGCAAACCCTCGAAGCCTTGTTGGCCGCGCGGAAAGATCCAACCGAAGATCGGCCCCGCTTCTTGCAAATCTTCGATCGGGTGTGTCAATCGCTTGCCTATGCACACGGAAACCGCGTTATCCATCGCGATTTGAAGCCGCTTAATGTGATGGTTGCACCGTTTGGGATTGTCAAGGTAATGGACTGGGGCGTCGCGAAAGTGCTTACGGAGCACGAGGCCGATAACCCGCCCGAGTTGCCCATCACAAACCTTTGTGATCCGGCCGATATGACGCAGTTCGGCTCCGTGATGGGCACACCTGCATATATGGCTCCCGAACAGGCACTCGGAGATACCACACGCGTGGATCGCCGGACCGATGTGTTTGGCCTCAGGGGCGTGTTGTGCGCGATCTTGACGGGTAAGGCTCCTTACCCCGGAACGGAAACGCGGCTCGTTCATGCGCGAGCTTCGCATGCGGATCTGGCCGAGACTTTCGCACGACTCGATGCGTCACGCTCTCCGCCTGAACTGGTTGCACTGACCAAGAAATGCCTGTCGCCCTCGCAAACCGATCGCCCGCAAGATGCCGGTGCCGTTGCTGCTGCGCTCACGGAATATATCGAATCCGAATTGCGACGCGCCGAGCGCGATCTGGTTCGTTTCTTCGAACTTTCTCCCGATTTGTTCTGTCTGGCTGGCGTCGATGGTTACTTTCGCCGGGTGAACGAGAACTTCTCGCGCGTGCTGGGCTACACGGTGGAAGAATTGCTCTCACGCCCTTACATTGCGTTCGTCCATCCCGAAGACCATGCTAGCACCATTGCCGAAACGGTGAAGTTGTCGCATGGCTTGCCCACGGTGCAGTTTCGCAACCGCTATCGGGATGTGCACGGGAACTATCGCTGGTTCGAGTGGGCGGCGAAGTCGATTCCGGAAGAGGGGATCGTCTTTGCGGTAGCCCGCGATATCACCGACTGGGTGGAACTCGAAGCGCGCGTCCGAGATAGCAGCATGTCGGGAGAAGGATCGCCGCAGGAAGAATAATCGCATTTCCGGAACGACTTACGCGGTCGCGGGGACTTTTTCCAGCGACGGCGGTAGTGGAGTGGCCGGGGCGGCTTTCGATGGCGAACGCTTGGGTAGCGAGAGATCGGCTGCCTGAACTTCAACCACTTCTACCAGTTCAGCAAACGCGGCCAACACTTCCGACAGCGGGCGCTCGTCGCGTGCCACGCTCACGCTCAGGCGACCCAGCGGCAGGTTATCCTTGCCAAACAGTGGAATCTCCACCCGCAACAACCGATCTTCTGCCACCAACGCGGGGTTGTGTCGCCAGGCGCGGTAGTTTTCGTGCACCGCCGGCGCGTTCACATCCAGGCATAGCCCGTGCAGGTTAAGGCGATCGGCGTGCGTGGCCAGTTCGAGCCAGGCGCGATCCCAGTCGGCGGTTCCCTGCAAGCGAATGGCCAAGCCCCAGGTGCGCGAATCGGCGGGGTTGTTCCGTTGCCCGCGCACCAAAGCTGACACTCGCGCGCCAATCAGGCTCAGTTCCGCGTTGCCAAAGAGTTGGCCCGCCACAAGAGCGATGACTACACCCGCCGCGGCCAGAATGGCGAACACGTCGTTGTTCCACGCGGTTGTGGCCAGGGCACCCGCTGCGGCAATCAAGCCCAGACCCGCGATAATCGCCAGCACACGCGGCGGCGTTAGCCCGCTATCCATCATGCGATGATGAATGTGCCCGCGATCCGGCGTGGCCATTCCTCGACCGGTAAGCTTGCGTCGCACCATCGCGGCGGCGGTATCGAAGGCGGGCAGAATGAGAACGGCAAGCGGTGCTCCCAACGCGACCGTGGCCGGCCCTTTGAGTGAAGCGGGAATCGCCACGGCACCAATCACCAAGCCAATGAGCATGCTCCCCGCATCGCCCATGTAAATGGTGGCCGGCGGAAGGTTCCACCGCAGGAAACCAAAGACCGCGCCCGCCAGCGCAACGGCAACAATCGCCGCGAACGCATGCCCCACCAACGCTGCCATCACGCCCAGCGTGATCAAGGCGATGCCGCCAATTGTGCCCAGCAAGCCATCCATTCCGTCGATAAGGTTCAGGGCGTTCACGCATGCCAAAAGCCACAGCACCGTGGCGGGAATCGCGAGCTGCCCAAATTCAATCGACGAGCCAAACACGCCCACACTGTGAACGACAAAGTTCCCCCAAACCACCAGCACCAGAATCGCCGCAATCTGCCCGAAAAGTTTGTAGCGAGCACGCAGATTCACGCGATCATCGATCAATCCAATGAGCGTGATGAGAACCGCACCAACGAGAAGTGCCACTGCTTGGCGGCTGTTTTCAAGAATGGCGGAAGCAATAACCGGATCGATAAGGGCCATGGTGGCCAACGCCAACAACCCCGCGACCAAAACCGCGATCCCGCCAGCAACGGGAACCGGAGCCGCCTGCTTCTTTCGCCGGCCATCCGGTGAATCGAGCATGCCAACTCGCGTCGCCACTCCGCGAGCGATGCGGGTAAGAATCAAACCAAACACGGCCGCAAGACCGAGAAGGCTAAGTGCGCTTAGCGATGTGGGCATCGGATATTCTTGTTGTATGTCCGGCCCGGAGGGGGGGGAACCCGCCGAAACTTTAGTAGTAAAATAGATGCTAATCAAATTTATGAGTAAATGACTCGTGAAAAATAGGAGAAATAGGAAAGGAGGTGGGGCGGGAAGGTTCGGATTATTCCGGCGGAGCGGCCCATGGACACTGTTGATACAGCTCTTCGCCGATAAGTTTTGCCAGTTCTAGCGTTTGGGAACGGATGGTGGCCCCATCGCCCCAGGCTTGCGTTCCGAGCAGTACGACGATGCGACCGGTAGGCGGGCCGGGCTTGCGAAAGAGTCGCTCGCCTAGCCAGCCGTGAGAATCGCCCGATGATCTCATTCGTTGCTCATCTTCTTCGCTCCAGATTCGCCGGCCTTCCTGCGTCCAGTACAGAACCAATTCCCGCTCGGTTCCGCGAGCGAATTCACGCACCGTAACCGGAATGGTGCCGCCGCCGGCGGGAATCGGTTCGGTATCGCCGCGCGAGAGCGTGAAGCCCCGATTGGGCCAGCACACTTCGGGGTGGTGATAGCCCTTCACCATGTTGCGCGACGACCAGAAAATAACCCAAACATGAACTTCATAGCCCAAATCGCGGTAGATTCGCCGTGTGATGGTGTCTGGCGTGAGCATTTCGACGATATCCGCCGGCACTTCCAGATCTTCGCCCTTCCAGCGACCGAGTTGCAGCGGAATCTTCTCCAGCGGGGCCACAGCTACCACTTCTCGTTCGGCTGCGGAGCCGAGTATCTGCGAGGCAATCGTGGCGGTCGCGGCACACGCCAACAGCACGGTGCTCACGGGCGATCGCGCGAAACGCCGTGGCGATTCGGGTGGCGATTCGGGTGGCAATTCTGGTGGCGATGTTTCGCCCATTGCGGGTGTTGGTGTGCTTGTCATCAGTCGCGCGAGTAACACGATTAGCCCCAAACCGAGCAACACCATCACAACGCCAAGCCCTTCGTGCCAATCGTCGCGAATGTACTCTTTGCCCACATACTCTTGCAACAGCCCACTGAGCACCACGCGGAAGGCGTTCACACCGGCCACAACCGGGATGGAAAGCAACACCAGCAGGGCCCCGCGCACGAAGCCAAACCCGCTATGCCAGGCGACAAATGCCGCGATGGCCGTGAGTGCCGTAATCGAACGCACGCCGCTGCACGCTTCCGCAACTCCCAAATCTCCGCCGGGCAGGCTTAGCACGAAGCCGTTGCGTATCACATTCACGCCAAGAAGCGGGAGCGTCCATTCGGCGGCCGATGTGGTGGCGGATTGCAAGCCAAACTGGAGCGGAACCAGCACGCGATTCGGGATCGGCAACGCGAACAGCACGAATGCGAGCGGGAACGCGAATCGCCGCAAGTGCGTTACACCACCGCTAACGAGCACAAACCCGCTGGCAGCGCTTAACCACGCCAGTGTGAGCCACCAGAGCACCACCGGCTTCGGCCCCACTTGCGCACAGAGGAACCAACCCACCGGGAATGCCACACAACCCGCGAACAGCGGGAAGAAGCCGAGGCGTGTGGGCCGTGCGGGCACCGAACGCAGCGCGTTACGCGCTTCATTGGCCGCGTAGCCGGCCGCTGCGAGAATCAGAAAGCGATCGAGGTATTCCGGGTTCGCACCCCAGAATTGCACCAGCGCGTAAACCACGGTCGCTGCTCCCGCTGCGAGCAACGCAAGCGGGGCGGCGTGTGCGGCGGTTCCTGATGTGGAAGCGGACATGAGCGGAAAGCTCCGTGGGCACACTCAACAGCCGTTCAACGCCGCAAGCCCCGTTTACCATCGCTCGCCACGATGACGCGCCACGATGGTTATTGGAATAGCATCCCAGGGCGATTCAGCAATTTCCTTATCGTCGCTTTGGGAATCGCCGTGCCCAGCAGGCAGTAGCCAAGGCGTGGGAAGCGCTTCGGATTGGTTAGCACGGAAACCGCCGAACCAACCTTGTTACCGGTAATGTTCAAATAAGCGAGGCCCGCGAGATTCTTGGATTCCAGCAGCTCCGCAGTGCCACGCGAACCAATGGAGCAGTAATCCAGATGCAACCGCGTCAGGTTGGCGAAAGTGGGCGACGTGGCGATGACGCGCGAACCGCGAATGGCCACGGGCATGTTGCTGAGTCGCAAGTGTTGCAGATGCGGCATATCGAGAGTGGTAAGGAAATCGTAGAGATGGCGGGCGGCGATTGGCCCACGCGGCGAATTGGCTCGGCTCAAGTCCAGCGATCGCAACTGTTGGAACGCCTGGCTCCCGGCAATGGCGGAAAGCCCGCTTGGGCCAATCGGATTACCCGTGAGGCTCAGATGCTGCAAGTGGGCGAATTCGTCGCAATCGGCCAGTGCCTGAACTCCGCCCGAAGTCACTTCGCAATCGGTTACCGATAACACGCGCAGTGTGCGGGCGAACGGTGCTGCGGCCAGCGCTTCACATCCCGCTTTGCGTACCTCGTTTTGCTGAAGATCGAGGTGCCGCAATGGCCAGCGACCTTTGGCCAGCAACGCGATTTGTGGCGGTTGAAGGTGGGTGCCGGTGAGTCGCAAGTGTGCGAGCCGGGGAAACGCGGTTGAACTTGCAAACCGGCGAACGGTCGCAAGGCTCGGGTTCATCGCCCCACCAACGGACAACGAAACCAGTCGCGGCATCGGGGGCGAATCGGCCAGCATGCGGAACAAGTCGCCTCCGCCCCACACATGAAGCCGGCGAAGGTTGCAAAACCACTTCGCGGTTTGGAAGTGTTTCATGGCTTGCGCGGTGATCGGGTAATCGATGTCCAGCGATTCCAGGTTCATCAAATACTTCGAGGCCGCCAGCGCTTTGCACGCTTCGGCTTCCAGTGGCATATCCAGGAAAAGCCGACGCAAGCCAATCGCACCCGGTGCCGCCGCGACTGCGGATATCGCCATGTTTTCGTCGCCATCGATCAGGTAATCCAGGTAAAGCCCGCGAAGTTGCTTGAACATCGCATGCCGCGTAAAGAGTGTGATTTCCTCGGCCGAGGCATCTTCCAGAACAAGTGTTCGTGCGGGCGTGACCTGAAATGTTTCTTTCATCGCCGCTGCCAGAGTTTCCACAGTCTCGTCAGCGGTTTCTTGATAATCCTCGAACGCAATCACTTCATGGAATCCCCGGCGATACGCGGACCACTCGCCCGTGCCGAACGGATCTTCTTGATGAAAGGTATCGGATGCCAGATCCGGGTCCGGGTTGTGAATGGCGATCCAGTCCGCGAGATCTTGCTCTCGTTCCAGTAACTCGGGGTAATCTGGCGCATCGAATGCGCCGGCTGCGAGGCGGCATTGCACGCGGATAAACTCCGCGCGAGCCGAAGGGCTTGTCGCGGGGGATGGCATCGCGTCCGGTTGGTTTTCATCGAGCCAGTCCGCGTACGCGAGCCGCGGCGTATCTTCGTCCGGTTGGGAGATGATTTCCCTGAGCAAGGCTTCGTCGTCGCTCATGATTAAGACATGATAGCTCGAAACGCCGTGGTTGAAATGCGCTATTGGTTCAAGTCTGCGTCCGCGAGCGGAAGCGGTGGTTCATCATCGTCGTCATCGAAGGCGTCGCGCGGGCGTTCCACAGGGCGAATGAGCGGCCCGCTAAAGCCTGCGGCTTCCGGCAAGTCGCTCGTATCGGTGAGTGGCAGGGCTTCGTCGTCCGAGATCCGATCGCGGCCTTCGAGCCGGTGCCACTGAAGCGGCTTCCCATCTTCGCGAACCAACCGCACGGAATCGTCCGGCAGTTCGCGAAAGATAAACGGAATGCTTAGTAGAATCTCTGCGGGTATGCGTTCCACCCGCGCCTGAGCTTCTTCGTGCGTGGCGTATCGCTCAAGAATGGTGCCAGAAGTGGTAACGGCCTCGACGATGTACTCCATGTTGCTACCCAACGGGTATCGTGCCCGTGTTGTTATGGTTCCAGGCAGTTGACACCGCTAACATCCATCAAAGCCCGGCGCACTTCACTCCATCGACTTGCGGAATTCCTCGAACAGATAGCTGGAATCGTGCGGGCCGGCGGCGGCTTCCGGGTGGTATTGAACGCTGAACACCGGCAGCGAGCGGTGCCGCATTCCTTCCAGGGTTTGGTCGTTCAGGTTGATGTGCGTCGATTCCACATCCTTCGGAAGCGTGGCGGGGTCCACCGAGAAGCCGTGGTTCTGTGTGGTTATCTCGACCTGACCGGTTTTCTGATTCAGCACCGGTTGGTTGGCTCCGCGGTGGCCGAACTTCAACTTGAACGTCTTCGCCCCGAATGCCAGCCCGAGTAACTGGTGGCCCAGGCAGATGCCGAACACCGGCTTCTTGCCGATCAGCCCTTTCACGGCGTCCACGGCGTAGCTCACGGCGGCAGGATCGCCGGGGCCGTTGGAGAGGAACACGCCATCCGGTTCGTACGCCAGAATTTGCTCGGCGGTGGCGGTGCCGGGCACAACGGTTACGCGGCAGCCAATCTGCGACAGGCAACGAAGGATGTTCCACTTCATGCCATAATCGACCGCGACAACATGCTTGGTGGGCGGCAAGTTCGGCAGCACATGCTCGGCGAACTGGCCGAACTTTTCTTTCCACTCGAACGCCTTCGCCGGCACAACTTCTCGCACGAGATCGCGGCCAGCCATACCAGGAAACGCGAGCGCCTTGGCCACCAGTGCGGCATCATCGAGGTTAGTAGTCGAGAGGACGCCGTTCATGGCTCCACGCACGCGAATCTTGCGAACCAGCGCGCGGGTATCGATTCCTTCGATGCCCGGCACGTTGCTATCTTTCAGGTAAGTATCCAGGTCGCGATCGCTGCGAAAGTTGCTGGGAATGCGGGTCAGTTCGCGCACCACGAACCCCGCCACCCGCACGCGATCCGATTCTTCATCCGCCTTGGTGGTGCCATAGTTGCCGATGAGTGGGTACGTCATCGTTACGATCTGGCCGGTATACGATGGATCAGATAGCACTTCCTGGTAACCGGTCATCGAGGTGTTGAATACAACTTCGCCGACCGATTCGCCGGGAGCGCCGAACGCGCGGCCCGCGAATACAGTGCCATCGGCGAGGGCCAGTTTCGCAATGGATGTGGTCATCGGCGGGTTGCGTCCTCAGTGGTGGTCGAAACTGTGGCGAATCAGAAGAATAATACGGATGATTCCCGCCATCGGATAGGATTGCAGAACGATTCGGGTTGGTCGAACGTCTGAAAGGGTGTGCCAGGCGGGCGAATCCGCGTACCCGTTCGATCCTGAACCGCCCCGCATGCGAATGGCTTGAGTTTATTGGTCCGAATTCCGCGAGGCTTATTGATGCCTTCTCCGCTTGATCGCCGCAAATTCTTGGGTTCCGCCGCGGCTCTGTCCTTATCCGCTGCAAGCTATGCGAACGTGCCCGGCAGCAACGACCGCGTTCGCATTGGGTTTCTCGGGTGCGGTGGGCGCGCACAGGCGCACATCGATCTGGTGAATCGATTCGCGCGCGAAGGAAAGCCGGTGGTGCCGGTCGCGGTGTGCGACGTGTGGGACGGGCTGGAAGATGAATACGAAGTGGACTTCGGCGGGAAGCTCACGCATCGCCGTTACTCGCAAGGGCTGTTTCCTTCAGCGCGAAAGTGCGGCCTCGACCCTGCCGATAAAACGCGCGTGACCAAAGATTATCGTGCGGTTCTGGATCGCAAAGATGTGGACGCGGTGTGCATCGCCACGCCCGATCACTGGCACGGCCGCATGACAATCGACGCACTACACGCCGGCAAAGATGTGTACGTCGAAAAGCCCATGACCCGCACGCCGGAAGAAGCGGTCGCGGTGCTGGACGCGTGGCAACGCTCGGGCCGCGTGGTGACCGTGGGCGTGCAAAGCATGGCCGACGCAGTCTGGATGCGTGCGTTCGATTTCGTTCGTCAGGGCGGCATTGGTCATGTGGCACACGCGCACGGCGGCGTGTTTCGCAACGATGCCCGCGGCCAGTGGCGCTATTACCGCCTTGCCAAGGAAATGACCCCCAAGACCGTGGCGTGGGATCTGTTCCTCGGGCACGGCTTCGAAGTGGGCGGCAAGCCGATCGGCCCTTCCCCCAAAGAGCAACCCTTCGATCGCGCCACCTTCGCACAGTGGCGTTGCCTGTGGAACTTCTGCGGTGGCCCATTCAGCGATATGCTCACGCACCCGATTGCCCGCCTCTCGGCCGCGATGGGCGTGAAATTCCCCTCGCGCGTCACCGCCAGTGGCGGTCTGTTCCTCGAATACGATGGCCGCGAAGTGCCCGACATGGGCACGCTGATCGCCGATTACGACGAAGGTTGCCAGCTCGTGCTGACCGCGACAACCATCACCAGTTACCCGGTCGAAGAAGTGATTCGCGGCCGCCTGGGTGCGGTGAAGTTCGTGAAGGGCGGCTTCCAGGTGTTTCGCGACGATCCAAATCGCGGTGCGAGCTTCGCCTCACGCCTCGAACAACCCGTCACGCCCGCCGAGCTTGTGAACGTGGAACCCCCGCGAAACGAGACGGAAGCTCTGTGGGAGAACTTCCTGGCTTGCGTGCGCGACCGGCAGCAATCGACATTCTGCCCGCCCGATCTTGGTGCGGCGGCCGTGGTCACTGCGGCGCTGGCAACGCAAAGTTATCGCACTGGCCAATCGCTGTTCTGGGATCGCGAACGCCGAACTGCCGTGACCGCCGATGCGACATGGGCCACCCGTTGGGAGCAACGCAGCAAGGCGGGGAACGGGAAGCCGAATCAGGTGTTCGGCTGGTCGGCTGGCGACACCGGTAGCACGCTCACGCCGCCACAGCACCAGAAGCTCGCTGGCCCCTGGGTGAACGGCAAAGATCCAGGAGTATGAAGCCTCTAATGCAAGAAGCCCACACGATCATCGTGTGGGCTTCGGTCTTATGAGTGCGTGGTGAGTCGCGATCAGTTGCTTAAAGCCGACGACAGCGATGGCATTGGCAACGCCCACACCGCTGTGGGTGGCGACGCGGGGCTTGTTGGCTGTGCGAGGGTAATTTCCGCCTGGCCGATCAGGTTCTTCAGATTGCGGCGGAACGAATCGTATTGGGCGGCGATGGCGTCACGCTCGTGCGTGCGAGTGCGAAGCTCGGCCGATGTGTTCGCGAGTGTATTGCGCGATTCCTCGGCCTGAACGCGCGCTTCGGCGGTTTGCCGTTCCGTGTCGGCGAGCTTGGCTTCGACCGCCAGGAACTTCGCACGGAACTGGTCGCGAGCCGCGGCCGCCGCACGGAAGTCTTCTTCCATTCGTTGAAGTTTAGCGGAAAGTGTGGGGTTTTTCTCGCTGTTGGCGTTGCCAACCGGCCCCTTTGAACAGCCCCATGCCCCGAACAACGTCACCAGAATGAACCCCATTACCTTATACGAGCGCGTCATGTTGTAAGTCTCCAGCGAAGGCGGGCGGGATAACGCCCGGTTTAATCGGAATGGTTTCGCCGAACGGTGTCGGTCCCGTATTTTCTCTCGGCGCTTCCAGATTACCTACTTGACGGGAAGTCTCGAAATTACCAAGGCGGCTTTCCCGGCATCTCGCTAACTTGCGACTTGAAGCTTGGAACGGACGTGTTCCGCAGGTTAGCATCTCGGACTGGTTTATCGCTGAAAGGTCTCTCCCATGCTCTTCGCCGCTTATGTCCAGGATCTGAACCCGCTCGATAACAGGGTGCTCTCCACCATTGTCGCAGGGTTGCCGGTGTTGGTGCTGTTCTACCTGCTCGTGGGCCGGCGTTGGCTCGCGCCGTGGGCCGGAACCGCCGGTGCCATCACTGCAATCGTCATCGCCTGGCTCGTGTACGACATGCCGCTGGGCATGGCCGGTTGGTCGTTCGTTCACGGCATGGTGTTCGGCTTGCTCCCGATTGGTTGGACCGTGCTCGCCGCCATGCTGCTGTACAACACCACGGTGGTGACGGGGCAGTTCACCATCATTCGCCGGTCGATTGGCGCGCTCAGTGGCGATGCCCGCGTGCAAGCGGTGCTCATCGGCTTTTGCTTTGGTGCGTTCATGGAAGGGGCCGCGGGTGCGGGTTCGCCCGTGGCGATTTGCGGGGCGATGCTCGTTGGGCTGGGCATGCCGCCGTTCCGCGCTGCGGTCATCTGCTTGATCGCGAACACCTCGCCCGTGGCTTATGGCGGCATCGGCGTGCCGATTCTCACGCTTGCCAGCACTTCCGGCATCTCCGGCGACACGCTCAGCATCATGGCGGGGCACCAACTTCCAATTCTGTCGTGCCTGATCCCGCTCTACATGGTGAAGTGCATGTGCTCGTGGCGCGATACCTTCGCGGTGTGGCCCGCGCTGCTCGTGGGCGGCGGTTCCTTCGCCATCTTCCAGTTCATCTTCGCGACGATCCATGCGTATGGCTTCCCGCCGATCTGGCCGCTCACCGATATTGGCGGTGCGATCTTCTCAATGATCGCGCTCGCGCTGTTCTTGCGATTCATCTGGAAGCCAAAAGATGAATGGCGTTTCCCGCCCGAAGAAGTGGGAGCCGGGCAAACAATCGAACCGGTGGTACCCGCCGATCCGCACGCCGCCGAAGCCCGCGAACAGGTCGCCAGCTTGCTGCCATCCGGTCAGGGCATGACGGACCGGGATATTCCCCTTACACCGGGGCGTGTGATTCTGGCATGGTCGCCGTGGGTGATCATGGCCGCGTTCCTGGTGGTGTCCGGTTATCTGCGGGTGGTGGAGAAGGAAGGATCGATCGATCTGGGCGTGGCGAAGTCTTACTATGTGGTGCCCGTGCCCACGCTGCACAACGAAGTGGAACGCGCGTACGAGATTCAGAAACCCGCGCCGCCCGATGCGGAGCAGAACGGCATCGTGGTGCGCGATGGCCCACGCGGATCACGCACGCGCGATCGCGAAGCCGCCGAGTTCAAGTTCACCTGGCTCACCGCGCCCGGCACACCGGTGTTTCTCGCGGCACTCGTTTCGATGGTGCTCTTGCGCACATCCGGTTCGCAGATTGCCACAATCTTCCGCAAAACGCTGTACCAGATGCGAATCCCGATTCCCACCATCGCGCTGATGTTGGGCCTCAGTTACGTCACCAAGTATGCGGGAATGGATGCCACGCTGGGTGTCGCGTTTGCGGAAACCGGCGTGCTGTACCCGTTCTTCGCCGCCATGCTCGGCTGGCTCGGTGTGTTCCTCACCGGCACCGATGCGGGAAGTAATGCGCTGTTCGGTAGCTTGCAGAAGATCACCGCCACCGAAGTGTGGAACGTGCATGGCACTGGCCCCGGTGGCACCGGTGCGATGGATCTGGAACTGGGCCAGGCTCAGGTGCTTATCTGCACTGCGAACAGCACCGGCGGCGTGATGGGCAAGATGATCGACGCACAAAGCATCTGCGTGGCCACGGCGGGCACCAACCAGATTGGGCGTGAAGCCGATATCTTCAAGGCTGTGATCTGGCATAGCATCTTCCTTGCGAGCATCGTTGGCTTGATAACCGCGGCGCAGGCCTACTTGTATCCGTTCACGCGCATGGTGCCGCACCCCTAATCGATAACCGCACAAGAGGAGGCTTTCGGATGTTTCGAGTCATACGGGCGATGGTTGTGCTCGGTTTCGCAGTTGTGGTTCCCGTTGCTCCCACAGCGGCGGGGCCAGGAAAATACAACAAGGTGCTTGCGCCCGGCGACCAAGCACCCGCGTGGGAGAAACTCGAAGGCACCGACGGCAAAACGCACGCGCTCGCCGATCTCAAAGATAAAGATGTGGTTGTGGTGGTGTTCACTTGCAACAGTTGCCCGGTGGCCGAAGGCTACGAAA
The DNA here is from genome assembly GCA_041740855.1 of Gemmata sp. Classification (GTDB taxonomy): domain Bacteria; phylum Planctomycetota; class Planctomycetia; order Gemmatales; family Gemmataceae; genus Gemmata. The sequence goes on along the minus strand of JBGSLF010000180.1, from coordinate 25,590 downwards.
AGCGCATCATCGATTTCACCGCCAAGCACGCGGGCAAGGATGCGAAGGTCGCCGTGGTGGCCATTAACGTGAACACGGCGAAGGCGGACGCACTTCCCGCCATGAAAGAACACGCCGCCAAGAAGAAGTTCAACTTCCCGTATCTGTACGATCCGTCGCAAGAGATCGCACGCAAGTTTGGGGCCATGTTCACGCCGGAATTCTTCGTGCTCGATAAGCAACGAAAGATCGTTTACAGCGGATCGATGGACGACAAAGCCCCGCCGGGCGAAGCGAAGAACGCCTATCTGGAAGCCGCGGTGCAAGCGGCGCTCGCCGGCAGTAAGCCCACCGCGACCGAAACCACCGCCACCGCGGGCTGCCGCATCAAGTTCAACCCTAAGGACAACTGATTCGTTTTTGGTTAGGAGATTATCCACAGATTACGCAGAAGACGCAGATTGGAAATCAGAAGACAAACAACAGAGTCAGAGATCAATGAGACCGACATTCGGATTTCTGACTTCGGCCTTTGGTCTTTGGTCTTGGTTTTGAAATCTGCGTCTTCTGTCTAATCTGTGGTTCACTCGGCTTTAGTTTTTAAGAGTTATCCGCAGATTACGCAGATTACACAGATTGGAAATCAGAAGACCAAGAACAGACATCAACGAAGCTGACATCCTTCTTCTGCTTTCGGTTTTGAAATCTGTGTAATCTGTGTAATCTGCGGATCATCTATTCTTGGTTAGGAGATGATCCACAGATTACGCAGAAGACACAGATCGGAAATCAGCAGACCAAGAACAGAACATCAGGCTGCCAAAATCGACAGCCGCAGCGTGGTTTTCTCGCACGCTGTTCCGCTGGAATTTCGCGGATGCGTTTATAGACTGACTCACATTAGCCCGGATATTTGGGGGGAAGCCGCGTCATGCCGACGGTCCTGGATTGGAACCCGACCGTCGATCCGTCCGAATTCGTGCAAGGGATTCGGGAAGCGATTACCGCCGGTGCGGCCGTTGTGCTGCCCGGCGATTGCGGTTACGTGACGCTGCTGAACCCCACTGGCCCGAACGTGGCGGCGCAACTGGCCACTCTCGCGGCAAGCGCGGCTGGCCCGCCGGCTATTCTCGCCTGGACACCGGACGACGTGGCCCAACTCGGTTTGCCCGTATCCACCACTACGCGGCGATTGATGTTTCGCAGTTGGCCCGCTCCGCTCACCGTGGCCGTTCCCGGTGAACCACAATGGCCCGAGGCGTGGCCCGAAGCGGTGCGAACGGCTCTTGCGGCTCCGAGTGCCGTTCGCTTCCGGTGCCCCGAACACGCGGTGATCGAAGCCGTGGTGCCGGCTCTTTCGGCCCCAGTGCTTGTCGTGGATACGTTCCTCCCCACCGCAATTGCTGTGCTCGATCTTCTGGACGAACCAGATGCGTTGGCGGTTTCCGTGGGGGAACAGCCGGTGGAAGGCCGCCCCACTGTGGTAACACCCACAGACGCGGGCTTCGCGATTACGGAACCGGGATTGTTCCCGCCAGACGAACTGGAACGGCTTGCAGCACGGATTGTGCTATTCGTTTGCACCGGAAACACTTGCCGTAGCCCACTCGCCGAGGCGTTGGCCAAAACGCTTCTGGCGGATCGTTTGAACTGCGAGCCAGAGGAACTGCCCCGCCGCGGGCTGTGGCTCTTATCGGCGGGCGTGGCGGCGTATGCGGGCGGAATGGCTTCCGAAGAATCGGTAGCAATTGCAGCGGAATATGGAGCGGATCTCGGCACGCACCGCAGTCGCCCCGTGAATCCGCAGTTGCTGGCCGCCGCCGACGATGTCATTACCATGACGCACGCGCATGCTCATGCTCTCATGGTTCGGTATGCGGGAATCGGGCCAGCCCCGCGCATGCTTTGCGGCGACGAGGATCTCGATGATCCGATTGGAGCCGGGCTGGACGTTTACCGCGTATGTGCCAGTACCATTCGCACGCATCTGGAACGATTTTTACCGGAGTGGACAGGGAAATGAAGATTGCCGTTGGCAATGACCACCGTGGCGTCGCTGTCAAGCAGCGATTGCTCACGTTATTGGCCGAACTCGGTAACGAGGCGATTGATCTGGGAGCGACCAGCCCCGCCGGCGTCGATTACCCGGATTATGCGATCCCCGTTGCAGAAGTGGTTAGCAGCCATAAGGCCGATCGGGGCATTCTGATCTGCGGCACCGGTCACGGCATGTGCATCGCGGCGAACAAGGTGCCAGGCGTGCGAGCGGCCAACTGCCGCGATTTGGTGGACGCCGAACTGAGCCGCCGCCACAACGACGCCAACATCATGTGCCTCTCCGCCGATCTCATCGGTGAAGAAATGATTGAGAAAATGGTGCGAACCTGGCTCGTGACCGACTTCGAAGGCGGGCGACACTCTCGCCGACTCGAGAAAATCGCATCTTACGAGAAGGAACACAATTCCTCGTCGAGCTAAATTCGAAGTCTTCGCAGTTGCGATCTCGCACAGAACGCTCCGCCGAAGTGACAACACTTTCGATCGGACTATATTTTCTACGTCAGAGTATATTGTTTCATGGAGGGGTGTGGCACTCCTGAACGAATCAATTCGCATTTGCCGCGTGTGTGCGAAAAGTGACCATTGGTACTAAGATTCGTGCTGAGATTCCGGCGGAAAAGGAAGCGTAAGTGGCTTGAAGGGCCATGACAGTGGGTATGCGGGGCAAGATACGGTCGCCGTGGTTGTTGGCCGGAATGGCGGGATTATGCCAGGTGCAGCGGCCTTCAACCGCGTTTCGGCGAGGCTCGCGCGGTTGGTTTGTGGCCCGCGAGTGGATAGGATTATGAGTGCGCCCGGACTCACCTACCAATGTCACACACTCCCCCCAACACAAAACCGACACCACGCCGATTCGCCGCATGGCGGTTCGTGTTCGCGCCGTTTCGCAGGCTGTATCGGTGGTATTCGCACCAACCGCGTGCCCTTCGTTTGGGCTTGGCTATCACTCTTCTAGCGGCTGCGATTTCGGGCGGAGTTTATGCTCGCTACCATCTGAAGAAGCGAGCGGATGTGCAAGCGGTGGCTAGCGCCTGGCGGGACTTCGATACCGCGGCTCGCCAGGCCGACATACCCGCGATGCACACTGCGCTCGATCGCGTGGCCGCGGCCAATCCATCGGACCCGTTACCCGCCCGCTATCGGGCCATGCTCGATAGCGGAACCGCAGCCGACGACGCACCCGAGATGGCGGTGGTCTTGCTGGCCGATCACGTTCGCAACGATCGCCTCGCCGAGGCCGCACGCGAGGCAAAGAAGGTTCTGACGAAGTACCCGAAAGATTGGCAATCGCTCTGTTGCCAGGCGCACTATGCGTTGCAGATGGATCGCAATCCCACGGAAGCGCAAGGGTTCTTGGCTCGCCTGCCAAGCCCGGAAGACCCGGAAGGCCGCGTGACCATTGGCGGCGTGCTGTATGCGTTGCGCCTTTCCGATGCTCTGGGGCGTGATGCCAGCACGCTGCGCCGCGTGATTCTGCGCCGCCTCGTTCCGGTCACCCGCAGTGCCGCTGCTTCGACCGCCCCACCCGGCGCGAAAGCGCAGTTGGTAACGCTTTACCTTGAACCGTTCTCCGACTCGACCGCACTGACAGAGTTGGCCGACTTCTGGGCCGCGGCCGATAAACTCGCCGAAGAAGCCGTGACCGATGCTGCCGAGCAAAACGATATCGCCACACTCATTCGCATGGCGGAACTTGGCCCACGAACCCGCGCGGCGCTTGCTGCGTTACGCGAGAACGATCCCACACGCGTCACGCCGGAACGCTATGCCTTGCTCCGCAAAGCGATCGATGATCGCACGCAACGCGCGTGGCAGGCGGTTCGCGAGAAGGCCCCGCAGCGGCCGGAATCGTATCGCGGGTTGGCCTTCGCAGCCCTCGAAGCGAACAACCCCGCCCAGGCCACACGCAACTTGCTCGATGGATTGGCCGCCTGTGGCGATCGCCCCGAGTTGCTGGAACTGCTGGTGCTGGTGATCACGCGATTTGGCACGGATGAATCGGTGCAGCAGCTTGCGGATGCGATCTGGAACGGGGCCGCCGAGGCCCGCACCGATGTGAACAAGTGGTGCCTGGCCGCCGAAGTGGCACTCGCTCTGAACCGTGCGGACGCGGCCCTGCTCGCCTGCCGCAACGCACGCCAGTTGGTGCCGAAGCATCCGTGGGCTTGCGCGACCGAAGCGCGACTCCTGACCCGTGCCGGCAAGTTCCTGGAAGCCCGCGAATCGCTCGCGCTCCTGGGAGATGAGATTCTGGCGACCAACCCGATCCTGGCCCGTCTTCACGCACGCATTCTTGTTGGTTCGGGCCTTTGGGTTCTGCGTGACGATGCGTTTAAGAAGCTCACGGAATCGCCCGCGCGGTCGCGGAACCCTGCGGCCGATCCCGCGGTGTACTTCCTGCTGGGTGTCCTCGATGCACCCGCCAATGCGGATCGCGCCGCGTGGGTGGCTGCACAGGCGGAGTTGTTGCTTGCCAACGATCCAAACGCCCCGCTCATTGGGAGGATCAAGGTCGATGCGCTGTATCGATTGGCAGAACTCTCGGCACGTTCTAACCCCAAAGATCCCGCGTTGCCGCCCGTGTGGGATTCGGCCCGTGTGACCGCTGCGTTGCGAGCCATTGGTCAACTGGCCCCCAATGATCGCGTCAATCCCGATATCATGGCCGCCACGGCGGCGTTGGAACTCAAAGGATCGGCCAATCCGGTGGCGGCTTTGCGAACGGCGGGCGCGTTGCTGTCGTCCGAGGCGAGCCTGACACCCGCGCAACTGGAAGTGCTCGGCGCGGTCTTGATTGCGAACGATCGCACGGCCGATGCGATTCGTGTTTTGCAAATCGCCGTGGATTCGCCTCGGCCCTCGGCGGGAAGCCTTGTGGCACTGGCAGTGGCTTTGCACAAGAACCGCCAACCGATTGAAGCCCAGGCCGCCTTGGCTACTGCCGAAACGATTGCGGAGCGATCGGATCGAGAACAGGCTGAATTGATAACCGCGAAACTCCTGCTCAAGCGAGATAAACCGTGATGCTCCGGCTGTCATTTCCTTTCGCGTGGCGGTTAACCGCTACCCTGCTATTCCTGGGTTCAGCCGCTGCGTTGGCTCAACCACCGAAGACCGATACGCCGAAGAACCCGGACGAACAGAAAGCACGCGAAGCGTTCTTGGCTGGCAAACTGGAAGACGCGCTGAAGCTGCTTCAATCGGCCGCAAAGACCAACCCGATGATGGCCCCGCCGAAAGTGGTGGCCACGCGTTGGTCGCTAGAAACGGGGCAGGCCCAACAAGCCCGCAGGTTCATCGAACAGGCCGCGGCCGAAGACCCTTCTCACCCCGAAGTGCTCCTTACCAACGCGAGCATCGCACTCGCCGAAGGGCGAGTAACCGACACCATTCTCGGCTGCGCCGCCGCGCTCGCTGCTACGGAAAATCCGCGCTGGGACGAAGAGACCAAGAAACGCTTTCGCCGTGAAGCCCGCCTCGGTTTGGCCGGTGCGTTCGATATGCGGGGCGATCAGGCTTCCGTCAAAGTTCATCTGGTTTCACTGCTCGAAAACGATGGGAAGAACGCGATTCTCCGGCAGCGATTGGCCCGCTCCAACTTCCTGCTGAACCGGCCGGAAGATGCCTTCACCGAACTCCAGACTGCAGTGAAAGACGATCCCACGCTCGACCCGCCCGAACTCTCCATGGCACAATTGTGGACCGAGAAGCAGGAGTTCGCCAAGGCGGATGAATGGTTCAGCAAAGCCGTTTCGGCTCATCCGAACAACCCGAAAGTTCATCGGGCGTTCACGGGCTATTTGCTCGATCGCGGCCGGCTCGATTCGGCCAAGGCACACTTGGCGGCCGCTGTGAAGATCGATCCAACTTCTCGTGATACCAAGGCGTTGGTGGGGTTGGTTGCCCGTTACGCACGCGATCACACCGCTGCTGCGGCTGTCTTCGAGGAATTAGTTAAGGATCATCCGTCGTACGGATTTGCCACCGCGAACCTCGCACTCGTGCTGGCCGAGTCCGGCGATGAGAATGGAAAACGTCGCGCGAACGAACTGGCAGAAGGCTATGCCAAGCAGAACCCGCGTGCCGCCGAACCGCGTGCCATCCTGGCGTACTGCTTGTTCAAATCCGGCCGCACCGCTGACGCGGAGAAAGTGGCGAGGTCGGCGTTCGAGTTTGGAGCGCTCACGCCGGACGCCGCATACTTCGTGGCCCGAGTTCTGGCCGATCGCGGAGCCAACGAAGACGCCCAACGATTGACCCGTGCCGCGTGCGAAAGCAAAGATGGTTTCGTATATCGCAAAGAAGCGGACGCCTTGCTTGCCGAACTGAACAAGAAAGTGCCGCCGGAAAAGAAGTAATACCCCTCCGGCTTCTGTTATCTATGACTGAAAGCGATGCTCTCTATCGGGCTATCTTGGCCCAACCCGAAGAGGATACGCCGCGGCTGGTGTATGCCGATTGGCTTCAAGAGAACGACCGGCCCGAAGAGGCTGAGTTCATACGCATCGGCTGCCGGCTTCAGGCGGAATCGCCCGCGCATCCGGAGTACACCGAATGGTTAGCCCGCAAAGAAGAGCTGACCTTTCAGCTTGGCACCCATAATCCGGGGCCGAAGCCGGTGTTGGCCGGTGGGCTGAAAGTGGCGAGCGGCGAAGACTGGTGGCGAATCAGCAATCGCGGCTTCCCCCGCTATCTGGAATACGACGCCGACCTACGATTCGGATTGAAGCCCATCAAAGCGGTCGCCGCTGGTTTGACCAAAGCCTTCGCAGTGCTCCCCTCTCGCTGGTTCGTGATGCGTTGGGTGACGGCTAACCAACTGGCCCACTTCTTGCGTTGTCCCGTTGTCGAACAGATCGACACGTTAACACTGCAACTTCGTGTAGGCGATGTACCACACGATGATGCTGCCCGGCTCCTTTCGAGCGCAACGCACCTGCGCAACCTGCGTGGCGCGAGTCTGGCGTTCGATATTGGCGAAGATGGAGCGCTGGCCCTGGCCGCAAGCGAGAATCTTGGCCGCATGCAGTGGCTAAAATTGCAGAGCAGTGCGCTCACACCCGCTGCGGTGCGAGCACTGGCCGCGGCACCCTGGTTTCGCAATCTTCGCTCGTTGCGTCTGGATGATTTATCCCCCGATGCCTTCGATGAGCTAAGCCGTTCCTCGCCGTTTCCGCACCTGCACACCCTGGAATTGGGCGGTACTCTGTCGGCATTCCCGCCCGCCGTGTGGCGACGGATAACGCAATCGAAAGCCTTCCCGCAACTCACCCGACTGGTACTCGGTAGCACGGGGTTGGGAATTGGCGGGGCGGAATCACTGAGCCGGCCGCTTGAGTTTCGGCTCACCTCGCTCGACTTGAGCTGGAACGCATTGAGCAACGATGGTGCCGAGTGGCTGGCGCAAGCACCGTGGTTCGATTCGCTCCGCTGGCTAACGCTTCGCGGCAACATGATTGGCCCGACCGGTGCGAAGGCACTTCTCGGAAGCCGGAAGCTCGCCGCGTTGCAACATCTGGATGTTTCTTACAACCCTGTTGGCGTCGGTGGTTTGCGGGCAATAGCAGGGAATCCGGCACTGCGTGGCCTCATCGCGCTGAACCTCTCCTGCCGATCGTTCGATAACGGGCCTCTGAATACCAAGCATTTTCAGGATTTTTTCACTCGCATGAATATGCCCGAGTTGCGAAATCTCTCGTTGTTTGGGCGGCCGGTCGGCGGGCGGGCGGTGCGATTATTGACGCAGGAGAAGTTTCAGAATCTCACGCGGCTTAACCTCAGAGGATGCCGACTCACGGATAACGCGGTTTCGGCACTGCTGCAGTCACGCACCATGGATAATCTGATCGAACTCGACCTGAGCGATAACGGCCTGAGCGAAGGCGTGAAACCGCTGACGAACACCCAGAATCTGCCGAAGCTCGCGAAGTGCTATCTGAGCGGAAATCCCATTCCCAATTCATTACTCAAGCAATTGACGAAACGGGCCGGGGTATTGGGTTAGAAGTGCGCCGCATTCTCGATTCACATCGATGCGAAGTCGGTCCAGTTATCCAGATACTTCCGCAGTACGGGGAACTCGCTGGTCTTGGATTCGAGCAACTCTTTCGCCTTACCAACTAACTCCGCTTCTTGCTCCAGGTTCAGATCGCCGGTGAGAATGCGAGTTCGCAGAAAGACAAAATAGGTATCGAGGGTGTCGCACAGGCAGTAATCATTGACTTCCTGCAGCTTGCCTTCGCGATACATTTGATAGACTTGCTCGCCCGATACTTCCATCTTTCCGGGCTTGCCGAGAAGTTTCGCGAGCAGATCCAGCCCGCCTGCCATGCGACACGCGCCGAAGTTGGTCATCCAGTCGCAAAGGTCGATCGGCCCATTGAAACGGTTGCGGCTATTTTGGTAATAATCGCGGGCACTGAAGCCATAGCGGAAGGCTGCGAGTTCCAGCAATGGCATATCGAACCCGCGACCGTTGAACGTGACCAGTTTGGCCTTATAGCACGACACACCGAGCCAGAATTTCTTCACGATCTCGCGCGGGCGAAAGTTGGGCGAGTCGAGGCACGCCAGCGATTGCAAGGCGAAGTCCGCCCCAACGCGCAACACGCATACCCCTACCGGAACCTGGAACGTGACGGGCAAGAAATCGGAGCCGCTCCAGCTTGCCTCGCGCGCTTCGGACTGGGCCCGTGCGATCGCCTGCTCCGCGTCCAGGTTCTCGCCCGCATACTTCACCGCTGCGAGCAATTGGCCATCCGGCACGCTTTCGGTATCGACGACGAGAAACGCCGTTCGAGCCGAAGTATCGGGAACGTAAGCGCGAGCGAATGTATCGGCGAGTGCCATATGCAACGCCTCCTGGTGGGCGAGGGACTTTTCCCATCATGAACTGTCGCCGGATCGGGCGCAAGGGTCAACAGTAACACACCGATTGGGGCCTATCGGTTGCGGAAGCCGGGCAAGAGTTGCGGGTGCCGCGGACTGTGCGGGCGAATGCAGAACCATATCTATCCTCAAGAAAGCCCACTCGCGCCTGCGAGTGGGCTTTGCGATCCCGCGCAATGAGAACACTATGTCCGATCAACCGCAGACTTCCCCCGCACCCCGAGCCGCGATGTTCATCGTGTTCCTTGTGGTGTTCATCGATTTGCTTGGCTTCGGTATCGTGTTACCGCTCTTGCCGCGCTACGCGAAGACCTACCTTGGCATCTTCCCCGAACAATACCACGGCGTTGCGCTGGGCGTGCTGTTCAGTGTCTTCTCGCTCATGCAGTTCATCTTTAGCCCCATGTGGGGCCGCATCTCGGATCGCATCGGCCGGCGACCGGTGTTGCTCATTAGTCTGTGCGGGTCGGTCGTCTTCTACGCACTGTTCGCCTACGCTTCAACACTGACGGCGGAACAAAGCTGGCTGGCGTTCATCCTGCTGTTCCTTTCGCGCGTGGGTGCCGGCATCGCGGGTGCGAGTGTGAGCACCGCCGCAGCCGTGATTGCGGACTGCACCACGCCAGAAAAGCGGGCCAAAGGAATGGCGCTCATCGGTGCGGCCTTTGGTATCGGCTTCACGTTTGGCCCGCTCATCGGCTATCTCGGCCTCACGCTGTTCGATAACGCCCACTGGGCACCCGGAGCGTTAGCGGCGATTCTCTCCGCGGTCGCGCTAATGTTGGCGGTCTGGCTCTTACCCGAAACCCGCCAACCCGGAACTGGACCCGCCCACGCCCGCAAGGAATTGTTCAGCCTGAAACGCACGACCGAAGTGCTCAAGATGCCCACCGTCGGCGCGCTGGTGCTCATCTACTTCCTGACGATCTTCGCATTCGCGAACTTTGAAGGCACACTTTCCGTGCTTACGGAATCCGCTTTTGGAATGACAGAGAACGATAACTTCCTGGTGTTCGCTTACGTTGGCTTCGTGCTCATGGTCGCACAGGGCGGAGTCTATCGCCGATTAGCCGGCAAGGTGCCCGAAGAACGGCTCGCGAACTATGGCGTAAGCCTGATGTTTCTCGGGTTGGGCGGGTTGATTGCGGTCGCATGGTTCGCGAGCCGCACAACGCCCACAGACCCCACGGGCTTGAAGGTGGGATTCTTTCTCGCGCTGGCGTGTGCGGTCTTTGGCTTCGCGTTCGTGAACCCCTCGATCACCGCGTTGGTGTCCAAGCGATCCGATGCCACGCGGCAGGGCGAGGTGCTTGGCGTTAACCAGTCGTTCGCCGCGCTGGGCCGCATTCTTGGCCCGCTCGCCGGGCTGGCCTTGTTCTATCTCGAGCCGTCGCGCACACTGCCGTATATTGCGGCGGTGCTCACACTGCTTCTTGTGGTGATGTTGTTGCCGCGAATCCGGAAGGCGGGCTAATTCGCGAACTACCGGATCGCTTGAGAAGATCTTCGGAACATTCCTGATGCGAGACGTGCGACGGATTGCCCTTCTCAAACCCAGCGCGCTCGGCGACATCGTTCATGCGTTGCCGGTGCTGGGCGCGCTTCGCGTTCGCTTTCCCGCTGCTCATATTACCTGGATTGTCAATTCCGCATATGAACCACTGATTCGCAATCATCCGGACTTGAACGCGACTCTCGCATTCGATCGCGGGGCGTTTCGCAAAGGCGTGTGGCGCTCCCTTCGTTATGCGGCGTCGTTCGCGGCCGAACTGCGTCGCCAACGCTTCGATCTGGTAATCGATCTGCAAGGATTGCTTCGCACCGGGCTGATGTGTCTGGCAACGGGTGCGCCGGTGCGGATCGGGTTCGCCAATGCCCGCGAAGGGAGCCGCCACACTTATACTCGCAAGGTGCGCGTGCCCGATGCCAACCGCATCCATGCCATCGATCGCTACTGGCGTGTGGCGGAAATGCTGGGCGTGGGCGATGTGCCGAAGCGGTTTCGTGTGCCGCTCGATCACGCCGATGTGGAAGCGATTCGCCAGGAGTTGGCCGAGTTCCCGCGGCCGTGGCTGGCGGTGGCGGTTGGCGCGAAGTGGATCACCAAACGCTGGCCGGTGGCGCACTTCGCGGAACTGCTGAATCGCGCGCAGGCCCAATACGGCGGCACAGCTTTGTTCGTGGGTGCGGGCGACGACACCGCGTTGTCACTCGAAGTGGCACGCAACCTGCGTGGCTCCAGCCGCGACTTCACCGGAAAGACTTCGCTGCCCCGGCTTGCGGCGCTCTTGTCCGAGTGCGATGTGATGGTGGGCAACGACACCGGCCCGCTGCATCTCGCCGCCGCGTTCCATCGCCCTTGCGTGGCCCCATACACCTGCACCCGTGTTGCGTTGCACGGGCCATACACTTCCCTGCACGGCGGCGTGGAAACATCCGTGCCCTGCGGCGGAAGCTATATCAAGACATGCAGCAATATGGTGTGCATGCCGGAACTCACGCCCGCGCGGCTCTGGCCCCGACTCGCAGAGGTACTCGAAACGTGGCAACGAACACACACTTCGCACGTCGCCTGATTCTCGCCAGTGGTTCGCAAGGCCGGCGTTGGCTCATGGAGCAAGCCGGCTATTCCTTCGAAGTGAAGCCCGCCAACATCGATGAACCAACGGAAGCCCGCTTGGGCGACTGTCGCCATTATGTTGCCGAACTCGCATGGCTCAAAGCTGCTGCCGTGGCCCCGCAAGTGGCCGATGGCGTCATCCTTGCCGCCGATACCGTTGGTTGGCTCAACGGCAAAGTGGTTGGCAAACCGGAAGACGAAGCCGACGCACGCCGCATCATCCAATCGCTTTCCGGAACCGTTCATGAACTGTGGACCGGCGTATGCTTGTGGCTGCGGCCCGGCGACTGGCAATTCACCTGGCAAGAACGGAGCCTGGTACGCATGAAAGCGCTTTCCGATGTGGAGATCGAAGCGTATTTGAAGACGCGGAGATGGGAAGGCTGTAGCGGGGCGTACGCCATCGAACTGCCAACCGACCCGTATCTCACTGTCGAAGAGGGCTTCGCGAGTAACGTGATTGGCCTGCCGATGGAATCGCTCGCCAGGGCGCTGCAATGGGTAACGATGATGCGTGGCTAACGTTTCGACCTGCGACACCGCTCCGAACAGAACTTCACCTGCTCCCAGTTCTTCTCCCACTTCTTTCGCCACACGAACGGCCGACCGCACACCACGCACAGTTTTGTGGGCAAATCGCGCTTCTTCGGCTGCTTCGCCACAATCGATCCTTCGCGATTTCATTGTGAAGAAAACAAGATGTTATCGTTAAGAAGCGAATGCTCACTTCTTTCGCCTGCGCGGGGCACGTAATGATTCTAGGTCTGGCTCAGAGGAGGTGCCGTTCATTGTTACGGCACAGCCGGCCGGTACGATTCCAGTCAAGAGGTAAGGAATGTTGCGTCGCTCTCGCTCAGGGTTCACATTGATTGAGCTGTTAGTGGTCATCGCGATTATCGCGATCTTAATCGGGCTATTGCTACCGGCCGTGCAAAAGGTCCGTGAAGCGGCCGCCCGCATGACCTGCCAGAATAATCTGAAGCAACTTGGTTTGGCTCTGCACAACTATGCCAACACCAACAACAACAAGTTCCCGGCGACTCGCGTTACTGTTAGCGGGGATTCCAAGTTCCGCGCGTGGACGCCGTTGGCCCTGTCCTACGTTGAGCAAGATAACGTCGCGAAGTTGTGGAACATGAACAAGAAATGGAACGTCGACGAGAACCTGACGACCTCGCAGATTGCGTTCAAGCTGTTCATGTGTCCGTCGGCTCCGGACGGACGACGACCCGGTGGCACGGTGTTACTCGGCCCAGGCGACTATGTCACGATGAACTCGGTTCGCCGCCGATTTTACACGGCCAACGGGATTCCGAACTTCCCGAAGCCTGGCACCGCCGCTGGCGACGAAGCCAACGGTGCGATGGCCAAGGTCACGGAAACGTCGATCATGGGGATCACTGATGGCACCTCGAACACCATCCTTTTGATCGAAAGCGCTGGTCGCCCGAACCTGTTTCGGAAGGGCCGCGATATGGGAATCAACACTGCCGATGGGTGGGGTTGGGCCGATCCGGATGGCGTTGGTACCAGCCTGGATGGTGTGCAAGCCGACCTCACGACAACCGGTGGAACGTGCTTTATCAACTGCACGAATGACAGCGAAGTGTATGCATTCCACACCGGTGGAACGAACAGTTTGCTGGCCGATGGGAGCGTCCGGTTTATACGAGAAAACATCCCCGCCGCAACGTTCGCCGCATTAGCGACCGCACAGGGTAACGACATCGTCGCCAACGATTGAACCTAAACAGTTCGATTCCGTGCGGCCCGGGTTTTCCCGGGCCGTTCCACTTTCACGGTGACACCATGACACGTTCGATTTTTGGCTCGGCGATTTTGTTCACGTTTATCATTGTTGCTGCTCCGGCGCGAGCCGATGTGAAACTGATTGGTGTAGCGGAATTGCCAGGCAACACGGCAGATCTTTCCGGTCTTACTGGCAAGCACACAGATGGCACGCCACACAATCAACTCGGCGGGTTATCGGGTGTGGCGTATACCGGGAAAGGTGATGAATATGTTCACGTCGCCGATCGCGGGCCGAAGGATGGGGCGATCGATTACGCCTGCCGATATCACCGCATGATCATGCGCGTGGACCCAATGGCGACACCAGCCGTTGCGCTGAAACTGACAGGCACCACTCTGCTTACCAACGAGAAAGGCCAGCCACTTGTTGGATCGCTCGATGCTCTCGATCCGAAAGTGACCGCTGCAAGCGTGCGCTTCGATCCCGAAGGCGTTCGCTTTGGTCGCAATGGCGAACTGTTCATCTCGGACGAATACGGCCCGTTCCTCTCGCAGTTCGATGCCAAGGGGAGGCGAGTGAAATCGTTCGCGATTCCGAAGCGATTCCAGCCGGCTCGGTTCAGCAAGAAGTCCGAGGACGAACTTCCCCCGCACAACACCGTTGGCCGCATTCCGAATCGCGGCATGGAAGGGCTGGCGATTACGCCGGACGGTTCGAAACTCTACGGCTTCATGCAAAGCCCGCTGATTCAGGATGGTGCGCTGGATAAAGACAATAAACGCATTGGACGCAACATTCGCATTCTCGAAGTGGATATCGCCACGAACAAAACGCGCGAGTTTGTGTACACGCTCGACGATGTTGCGAACGGCGTGAACGAAATCCTTGCGGTGAACGATCACCAGTTTCTCGTGCTGGAACGCGACAGCATTGGCGGCAAGGAAGCGGCTTACAAGAAGCTGAATCTGATCGATCTTGCCAGTGCGACGGATGTGAGCGCCATCGACGCTCTTCCCACGGGTGATCTGCCCGCTAGCATCAAACCGGTGAAGAAGGAGCCGTTCCTGAATCTACTCGATCCGAAGTTTGGCATCGCAGGTGAGAATTGCCCGGAGAAGTTCGAGGGAATCGCTTTCGGCCCCGATCTGCCCAATGGTCGGCGATTGTTGATTCTCACCGCCGATAACGACTTCATTACCGAGCAGCCGTTTCGCGTCTACGCCTTTGCGGTGGATCGTGCGGATTTGCCGGAGTTCGTTCCGCAGCAACTCGCCCCGGCGCGGTAAGCTGTTCGCGGTCGCAACGCAGCGTGCATCTCGATGTTTGGCCCGGCCATTGCGCCGGGTCTGTTCATTCCTTTGCGTGGTCGTTCGAGTACAATCGCAAGCCTCCCCACTGTCCGCACCACCATCAGGAAGCCAAGCTATGTCTCACGACGTTTCGCGCCGGGAGTTGTTCGCTGCCGCCCTTGCGTTGGGGATTGGCACGCCGGAATTCCAGCGATCAGTGGCGGCCACTGCAGCGGCACAACCGCAGGGGAACGTGGTCACGCCTGAGATGGTCGAGCAAGCCGAGTGGGTGGCCGGCATCACCTTGACGAACGATGAACGCAAGGCCGTTGCCACTCGCCTTTCGGTCATTCATCTGCAACTGGCGACGTTGCGAAAGACGAACATCGGTTACGAGACGGCCCCTGCCATTCACTTCACCGCGACGCCGGGCGAACCGCCGAGCAAGGAACCGCGTGGGACCGTTGCGTTATCGCCGCCCAAAGGGAACGTGGCGAAGCCCGCATCGGATGAAGATCTCGCCTTCGCGCCGCTCCACGTTCTGGCCGAGTTGGTGCGTACGAAGGCGGTCTCTTCCACCGAATTGACGAAGCTCTATCTCAAGCGATTGAAGCAGTACGATCCGGCGTTGTTATGCGTGGTATCACTGACTGAAGAACTCGCTCTGAAGCAGGCGGCTGCGGCCGACAAGGAGATTGCAACGGGGAAGTATCGCGGGCCACTGCATGGCGTTCCGTGGCTGGCGAAAGATCTGATCGCCTATCCCGGTTACCCGACCACATGGGGCGCGGGCCACTTCAAGGAGCAGATGTTCGATACGCCGGCGACCGTCGCGGAACGGTTGGACGCAGCCGGCGCGGTGCTCGTGGCGAAGACCACGCTCGGTGCGCTGGCCTGGGGCGATCGCTGGTTTGGTGGAATGACTCGCAACCCCTGGAGCATCAAGACCGGTAGCAGTGGCTCATCGGCCGGCACCGCGTCGGGTGTGGCCGCGGGGCTGGCGGCGTATGGCCTTGGCAGCGAGACGCTCGGCAGCATCGTTTCGCCCAGCCAAACGTGTGGCGTCACGAGTCTTCGCCCCACGTTTGGCCGCGTGAGCCGGAACGGGTGCATGGCGCTGTGCTGGTCGCTGGACAAGATCGGCCCAATGGCTCGCAGCGTGGAAGACTGTGCTATCGTTCTGGGTGCGATTCACGGAGCCGATGGGAAAGACGCCACGGCCCAGGATCGGCCATTCTCCTGGCCCGGTCGCAAGCCGCTCAAGGAGTTTCGCGTGGGCTTTGAAGAAGGCCGCACCGCTCCGAAAGAGGCCGATCGCAAGGTGCTGGAAAGCTTTGGTGTGAAGCTGGTGCCGATCACTCTTCCGCATGCCGCAGCGCAAAACATTGTCACGCTTATTCTGGATGTGGAATCTGCCACAGCGTTCGACGACATCACCCGCGCGGGCGTGCGGGCGGATATCGGGCAATGGCCGAACACATTCCGGCGGGGTCGCTTTGTCTCTGCGGTGGATTATCTGCGGGCACAGCGAGCACGCACGCAGCTCATGCGTGAGATGGCCAAGGCGATGGATGGCTTCGATGCGTATGTTGGCCCCGCCGGGTTCGATCTGGCTCTCACCAATCTCACCGGCCACCCGACCATCTGCTTGCCGAACGGCTTTCGGCCCAATGGCACGCCCACCGGGCTTACCTTCACGGGCAAGCTGTTCGGCGAGGCCGACCTGCTGACGCTCGCGAAGACCTACCAAGATGCGACCGACCACCATCTGAAGCGGCCACCGGAAGAAACCTGGGTGCCCGAGAAGAAAGGCTAACGCCGATCGTGCGATGTATGCGGGCGATGGCCCACGCAACATCGTTATCCTTATCGCGGCAAACTGGAGGACGCAGGCGAACAATGCCGATTCGGCAAAGATAGCAGTCCGCACAAAACGCGGGCCGGACGAAGGAGCTTTGCGATGCGCCGGATCTACGGGTTGTTTGCTGCTGTCGGGTTGTGCGGGTGGGTTGCCCTGGCGGTGATCCTTTGCGTCATTCCAAGTGCGGACGCCGCACCGCCCACAGTTAACGATCTGGTCAACTCAGATCGCGCCACGCTCGATGCACTCTTCGCAGGGGGTTCGGTGGGCGGAATTCCCACGGGCTTTCTTCCGGGCCGCACCATTCCCAAACCTGGCGAGCCATCGAATGAGCGGCGATCGAAGCGGCTTGGCTTGCTCTGGCAAGGAAAGGTGTTCAACGCCGATGGCACCGGCCGCAACAAGGTGTTCGGCGTGCAAGCGATCCCCATCAACATTTACCAGGGCGAGAGCTTACGCGATGGTGGGCCGGCCATCATCGTGGACTATTCGAATTCGTGGCGTATCTTCCGTGGCGTGCGGGATGAGATTCGCGAAGTGTCGCCGGGCGTGTACCTCGGCTTAACGTATGTGACCAAGAAAGGTTGCCCGGAAGTATCGATGCGGTTCGCGCTCGAAGCCCCCGCGGTGAACTGCAACTGCGGGCGATAACGGGAATGCGCCTTTGCGAATCGACGAGGTTTCACACGTCGCGCTTACTAAACGCGACGAGGCCAACAGCTCCCGCTGCGACACACAACCCCGCAGCGCCGGCCATGAGATTGGCGATCAGCCGTTCGTTGAACTGTCCGCGAAGCACGAACTTCAGCCGGGCCAGTTCTCGTTCTGGGCTGGGCCAAGGCTCGGGGAGGAGTGTGAGCAGGAAGCCCGCACCATAGAGTAGAATCCAGAATATCGTGATGCCTAGAACGGTTCCGCTCGTCATTCCGCCAATCACCACGCCCCACGAAACGATCACGGCAAGAACGGCACTCACAGTCAGCACCGCCGCGACACTTCCTTCAATTGTCAGGTCGGTATCTGAGTCGGTCTTGAACAAGAAATAGCCCGCGATCAGCACGGCCGTGGCCAGCACCGCGAATGTGCTCACCACCACGAACAAGCGGGCGTGCCACTTGGCCAGGAAGTATTGGTGCCGGCTGATGCCGCGCGAGAGAACGGAATCCGCAAGCGTGCCGCGTTCGGCGCTCACAGCCGAGACGGCCAACACCACCACAAGTGCCAGGCTGCCCACCACGACCAGGCGGAACAGATCGCCGCACTGCGTCGCCGCCGATTGCACCATCCCGGCTTCTTTGTGTAACCCAACGCGGTACAGCAAGAAGCCCGCCGCTGCGATAATGGTCATCAACACCCAAAGCCGGTAGACCCAACCGCGAGTTGTCTGGCGGACATCGGTCTGCAGCACCGCCCAGTAGGGGAGAAACTTATTGAAGCGAACCGTGACAACGGGCGGGTTGGTTTCCATGTCTTCTCCGTCGTAACGTCGCCATGTCGAGAAAAGCAACCCGTCGCTAACGCTTCCGGCTCGTCAAAACATGACTTTGTCGCTAACGCTTCCGGCTCGTCAAAACAAGACCCGTCGCTGACGCTTCCGGCTCGTCAAAACATGACACACGACGCCGGCCATGTGTTTAAGCCGCTTCGGCGTTGGCGTAGAGCCGGGCGAAGCCGCGTTGCTCTTCTTTCTCCACCAAGTCCAGGTACGCCTGCTCGGTTTGCATGCCCACGCTGCGCACCGTCACAAGTGAGACTTTGTGATCGCTCAGCACCTGAAACAGTTGCGCCAGCAGTGCGGCGTTGGGTATGTCGTCGCTGAGTTTCACTTCCATGCGGCGATGGCGGAGCAGCACTTGCGTGAAGTCCTTTAGCCCGCGAAGCACGCCCACCAGTTTGGTAATGGCTTTCTGTTCCCCATCGAGATCGAGTTCGTAATGATTCTTGCGAATGCGGCCCTTCAGGTCTTGCAGCGAGCCGTGGAAGATCATCTGCCCTTTGTTCAGCACGCAGGCGTGATTGCACACTTCGTCCACATCGCTCAGATTGTGGCTACTCAGGATCAGCGTCTTCTCTGCGGCCAATGTCTTGATGAGTTCGAGCATGGAACGGCGTGCTTCAATGTCCAGCCCGTGCGTGGGTTCGTCCCAGATGAGTAGATCGGGTTCGTTAATGAGGCTCGCGGCCACGGCCAGGCGTGCGGTCATTCCTGGTGTGAAGTACGCGAGTGAATCGCCCGAATGCGGAAGCAGATCAACCGCGCGAATGAGCGTGGCGAGCTTGGGCTTGCGCGCACCAGCCGGAAGGCCGAATAGCCGGGCGATATAGTCCAGATACGTGATCGGCGTCATTCCCTTGGGAAACTGCGGGTTCGTGGGGATGTAGCCAATGCGGCGACGCAGATCGGCGGCGTTCGGGCTCATGCTTTGGCCGAATACGCGAGCCGAGCCTGCCGTGGGCCGGTGCAACCCGAGAATAAGTCTGAGGAAGGTGGTTTTGCCCGCACCGTTTGGCCCTAGAAGGCCAAGCACGGAACCGGGTTCGATGTTGAGCGAAACATCGTTCAGCGCAATCTGCCGGTTCTGGTAGATTTTGGTGAGGTGCTCGGTTTCGACCACGAGTTCGGTAGTGTCTTCGTCCGCCACGGGTGATCCTCCGCACCGCTGCGGGGTTCACATAGCCGGGGTTGCTTGGCGAGTCTACGCCAGTTTCGCGAACGCCCAACACCGCCTGCGACTTTTGGCGAAAAGAACACCCAGGCCGATGGCCTGGGCTAATCAAGGTCGGTCCTTCGGACCTTCACAGATGATTAAGCGGGCTGAAGGCCCGCGTTACATCAGCCCAGGCCAACGGCCTGGGTTCTCTTTTGCTTTTACTTCTCGGGGGCCGGAACCAGCACGGGCGGCGGTGGCGCTATCGCACCCTTCACGCCGGCTTGCGGAAACGGCTGAGCCGCACCGCCGCCGATGCCAATCGCTCCCATAGCCAACTTCGGCAGATACCGAACGTTGAAGACCGCTTTGATGGTCAAATCTTTCCCGCCTTCAACCGTGACTCGCATTGCGGTCACTTGCTTGTCTTCGGTTCCCAGGATCTCGGCAAACATACCTGCGGCCATTGGGTCGATCGCAGTGGCGAGTTTGTGCAACTTGGCGGCGTTGCCCGTGATTTCCAGCACCGGAGCTGCGATCGGCTTCGCTTCCAGGGCGGTCTTCACGGAATCGACCGCATCGGGCCCGAACGCGAAGATCACGGCATCTTTGGCGAAGGCGGTCGCGCCTGCGAGCTTATCGCCGAAGATCTTGGCCAGATCGTTTTCGGCATCTTCGGGCAGCAAGCGTGCGAACGGGATCTTGTGAACGCCCACATCGCCCACCTTCACCACATCGAACTCAAACTCCTTGGCGAATTCCGAAGCCTTAACGGTCGCCCGCGCGACTTTCTCCAGTGCCGCGGTTTCGTCCATCGAAAGCCCGACCATGAACGTGAACTTCCCATCCTTGTTGGGGCCAACGAGTGCGACCGCCGCATCGAGCTTCCCGGCTTTCACCGATCCGGTTAGGCCTTTGAGCGCCTGCTTGACCAACGGTTGGAACGCCTCGGGGATCTCCGCATCGGCCAAACCCGCTTCGGCGGTACCGAATAGCGCGCCGACAATCTCACGCAATTCCTTGGCGAACAACGGAGCCTGGACCGTGAACCCGACGGCCGCATCTTTGGGAATGATGGCGGCAAGCCGGCTTGCGGTGGGCGGCTTGGCAGCGATTTCTTTCGCCAGCGCGGTGCCATCCTTCGGAATCACTTTCAACTCGGTGGTGGTATCGCCGGTCATCGGGTCGAATCCGAACTTTAGCCCAACCTCACTGGCTTCTTTCACTGCTTGTTCCGCGTAGCGACGGAGGAGTTTGGGCCCTTGTTCAAGGAATGTGAGGGGGAGCTTCATTTCGGGTCCGGCCCCGGCCAGGAATCCCTTGATCGTGGCCACAGATTCGTCGAGTTGGTCGAGCGCAGTTTTGATGAACTTTTCTGGCACGCGACCGGGATAAAACTTCGCGCTCACCAGAGCGGGGTCTGCGTTGCCAATCAGATTCCCGACGGAAATGAGATCCTTCGCATCGGTTGGCTCGCCCTGATTAAGGCTCACATACGCCCAGCCGGCGTTGGTGAATCGCACATACGAAGCGTTCGGGAACAGTTCATTCGGCCCTTCGAGCTTGTAGAGCCCGGCATTGTCTTTAACGGCTTCAACCTTCAGTTCCATGCGTTCGAGCAACGCGATGAAATCTTTATCCGTCGTAATGGGCACGAGCACTGTGAGTTGTGCCTTGTCGGGTTCATCCTTGAGCACCACATACGCGGCGATCGGGCGGTTGATGTCGATTCCTTCCAGACCCTTTTCGCCCAGAGCTTCCTTCAGTTCCTTATCGAACTCTTTAACGAGATCTTCACCCTTGGTTTTTCCGCCAACCTGCTTGATGGCTTCGCGATACTCGGAAAGCAATCGCGATACCGGCTTGAGCTGAATCACGGCTGCCGGTGAAGGCGGCTCTGCTGTGGCGATGCCTACGAAAGCAAACATCGCGGTGATGGCGAGGATGGAACGCGAACGCATGGGCTACCTCCTGAAGATGATTTGGAACTAAGAACCACAAGCACGGGTGGATCACACTCCGGTGATTCACCGCTTTCGCACGGTTCGCATGTTGCGCACCGTACGAGTGGAACACTTCGTCATTCGTTTTAGAAGATCAATTCTTGGCGAACCACGACAATGAGGCGATCACTATTGCAATATGGGAGAGATGACATACCCAGCATACGCAGTGGGCGGTTCGGTTGCAAACCATGCGGGTGAGCGATAGAACTGCCGTGGCTAGCCCATGTTCCGAGATTGCGAGAGACTTCGCCATGCACGATCGCGCCGTCGAGTTTTTCCGTGGAGTGCAAGACCGCATTTGCGAGGGGTTGGCGAAGGTCGATGGTGCTGCGACCTTTCGCGAAGATACCTGGGATCGCCCCGGTGGCGGGGGCGGGCGTTCGCGCGTGATCGCCGATGGCGCGGTGATCGAGAAAGGCGGGGTGAACTTCTCCGAGGTGTTCGGCGAGTTCAGCCCCGAGTTCGCCAAGCAAATACCGGGCGATGGCTCGAAGTTCACCGCGGCGGGCGTGTCGTTGGTGATCCACCCGCGAAGCCCGCTTGTGCCCACCGTTCACGCCAACTTCCGCTATCTCACGCACGGCTCAAAGGCATGGTTTGGCGGCGGGGGCGACCTCACGCCGTATTACCCATTCCTCGAAGACGTGGTTCACTTTCATCAGGTGTGGAAGCGGGCGTGCGATTCGCATGCGGGCGTGGCGAATTACGCGAAAATGAAACACGATTGCGATGAATACTTCTTTCTGAAACACCGCAACGAACCGCGCGGCGTGGGCGGCATCTTCTTCGATTACATGGATGGCACTGAAGCGATGTTCGCGTTCGTGCGCGATGCGGCCGATGCGTTTCTGGAAGCGTATGTGCCCATTGTGGAGCGGCGAAAAGAACTGCCGTACACGCCGGAACAGCGATTCTTCCAGGAAGTGCGGCGCGGCCGCTATGTGGAGTTCAATTTGGTTTACGATCGCGGCACGGTGTTCGGGTTGAAAACCGATGGCCGCACGGAAAGCATTCTGATGAGTTTGCCGCCCGTGGTGCGTTATCTGTACGACTTCAAGCCCGCACCCGGCTCGCGTGAAGCCGAACTCACGGAATACTGGCTCAAGCCCAAGGATTGGGCCAGCATGGGCGTGTGACGCACTAGCGACTTGCTTGGCCGCGTTACACCGTAGCGCCACACTGATTGCAGAACTTGGCGTGTTCCTCGTTGAGCGCCGAACACGCCCGGCAGCGAACCTTGATTACCGGTGCGGGCGGCGCGGCTGCGGTCGCTGGCTCATCCAGTTTCTTCTCCAGTTTCTTGGCCAACTCGATTTCATCGATCGCATCGTCCACCATGCCGCCGGCCATGCGGTTCCACGGTTCCAGATCCTTGCGTGCCTTTTGCGGATCGAGAATGACGCCGGAACCGGCCAGCCCGTGCGTGCCCAATCGCATTAAGAAGCCGCCAAGCATCATTAACGCCATGCCGCCAAAGCTGCGGAACATCATCGATTGCGTTCGCCCTTCGAAGTCGTCGAAGTTGCCGAAATTCATGGCGGCACTCAGGAACGTCGAGAAGAACAACAGTAACCCGAAAGCGATTAAGCCCATTCCCATGTAGTAGACGGTCCGGCGTTCGGGTGGGATCTGGTTGTTCGGTTCGTTGGGCATGATGACCTCACCAAAGAGGAACGGCACAAGTGGCATGTTACCACATCGTTATTCGCGAGCCGCATGCGAAGATTCGCGCGTTATGGCGCGAAAACGGACGGCGTAATCCACGGCCGCGGCGATGCTCAGAACGGTCGTGAACGCCAGGAACCATACGGGCACACTCTGCCAACCGGCCAGCAGCAGCAACACCGCGAACTGGGCGGCGGTCGTGAGCTTTCCCAGTGGGCTGGGGCGCAGTTGTCGCCCTGTTTGCCATTGCCGATGGACGATCACATACACCAGACCGCCCAGCACCACCACGTCGCGAGCGGCGATGCCAAGCGCCCAGAGCGGTTGAAGCGTTCCTTCCGCCAAAAGCGTGCCCGCAAGCATCAGCACGAACACCTTATCGGCCACCGGATCGAGGAGTCGACCGGTGTTCGATTCGACACGCAACCAGCGGGCGGCCCATCCATCGAGCAAGTCCGTGAGTGCGGCGACAAGAATCACCGCGAACCGCCAGTCGGGTGGAATGAACGGGAAGGCGATCCCCAGCACGGCTCGCGATGCCGACAGACCGTTTGGAACGAGAGCAGCTGTTGCCACCAATCCACCTGCTTCCCAAGGAAGTGACACACGCGACGCAAAAGTCCTATCTCGACTTCGTGGTGCGGAATGTTTCCTTCATGCCATTCGGGTGATTCCCATGAAAGTCGCGCTTGTAACGGGTAGTGCCACGGGTGTGGGGCGTGCGTGCGCCGTGCGGTTCGCGCAGCTTGGCTTCGCCGTCACAGTGAACTACTCGAAGTCCGAAGCCGACGCGCAAGAGACGCTGAAACTCGTCAAAGCCTGCGGCGTGCCCGCGCTGCTGTACAAGGCAACCGTGGGCGACGAAGCGCAAGTGAAGGCGATGGTCGCGGCGACCGCCAGCGCGTTTGGCCGCCTGGATGTGCTCGTGAACAATGCGGGCACCACGCACTTCGTTCCGCATACCGATCTGGATGCGTTAACCGATGCGATCTGGGATGAGATCTTCCAGGTGAACGTGAAGGGAGCGTTCCACGCGGTGCGCGCGGCGTTGCCATTGCTGCAAGCAAGCAAGGGGAATGTGGTGAACGTGACGAGCGTGGCGGGGTTAAGCGGGCAGGGAAGTTCGATCCCGTATTGTGCGAGCAAAGCAGCCTTGAACTGCGTCACGCTTTCGTTGGCGCGCGCGTTCGGGCCAGATGTGCGCGTGAACGCAGTGGCACCGGGGCCAATCAACACGCGCTGGCTGGCGGGCCGCGAAGCGCACATCGCCAAATACGTGGAACAGTGCCCGCTCGGTCGGGCCGCCGATCCGGACGACATCGCCGATGCCGTGATCTACCTCGCGACCGGCACCACACTCACAACCGGACAGGTGTTAGTGGTCGATGGTGGCCGGACGATGTGAGGCTGTTACGCAATCCACTCACCGGACGCCAAGAGCGGGTCCGGTTCGTTATGGTTACTTGCGGTGCCGGATCTTGGCTCGCATTCGTCGCTTCTTCCGGCCCACCTTACGTCGCCCTTTGCCACGTCGCCGGCCTGCCATAATCCGCTCCTGGTATGAGTCCTGTAATGCTTCTGCCGGAAAACCGGGAAGCGGTGATTCTATGGTGGGCCACTCGTCCCGACCAGTGAAGGGCGAACGCACGCTCGCCGAAGAACCCGTGCCATGACCGGCATGGCTCGTTGAAGATCGTGCCGCACATGCTTGTAATAGTTGCAATCCGCAGAGTTTTCCTACGCCAACTGTAGAAGTTACACCTGTCGTCCGGTGTGGTGGATTGATCCGCACAGTGCGTGCGATCCCGAAGACCTGTTGTTGTCGCACGTTAAGCAAGCAGTTTTCTTCCCAGAAGTGTGACCTTTGATTCCCGGCACAGCGGTTGCGAGTAGAGTTGTGACGCCCCCTTGCTTTGCACCACGGCCGACTCTTCGGCCAGGCGTCGACTCCAACGGAGGTCAAGGGAATGACGCTTCGTAGACTTACTACTGCGTTGCTACTTGCTGTTTTGGCGTCCCCCGGGATTGCCCACGCTGCGAACTTCGAAACCGCCAACTTTGTTGTCGATGCACCTTCGCCGGAACTGGCCAAGAAGTTCGGCGAAATGGCGGAGTTCTATCGCAAAGAGAAAGCACTCGATTGGCTTGGCCGCGAAATGCCAGCCTGGCCGCGAAAGTGCCCGCTGTTGGTTCAGATCTCTATGGGTTCCGCGGGTGGGGCCACGACCTTCACCTTCGGTGCCGAAGGTGGCCGCCCTGCGGTTACCTCGCAACGGATGGAAATCCGAGGCGACGCCAAGCAACTCCTTAACAGTGTGCTTCCGCACGAAGTCACGCACACCGTGCTGGCCTTCCACTTCGGCCGACCGGTTCCGCGTTGGGCCGACGAAGGCGGTAGTGTGCTGAGCGAAAACGACGACGAACGCTATAGCCATGATATTCGCTGCCGCGAGATTCTGAACGCGGGCCGCGCCTTCCGCCTGCAGACTCTGTTCCGCATGACCGAATACCCGCGAGACATGAGCGTGCTTTATGCTCAAGGTTTCTCGGTTACCGATTATCTGGTTCGCAAGGGTGGCGATGGCACCGAAGGGCGTGGCCGCTTGTTGCAGTTCCTGGCCGGTGGCATGAGCGGCAACAACGTGGAAACCTGGAACGAATCGGCTCGCCGCATCTATGGCTTTGAAACGATCGATGCGATGGAGAAAGCCTGGCTCGATGCGTTGCGAACGCCGCCATCGCGGGCAACGGCTCGTGGCACCGGTCGCGGGACAACGGGTGCAGACCGCGTGGCAGCGGGCACGCCCCCTGCGTTCACGG
>JBGSLF010000179.1:0-32803 GCA_041740855.1 Gemmata sp. | reverse complement strand
TTGCTGGGGTAGAAATCCTAAAAAGTGATCGGCACAACGAAATAAACGGCTTGAATTGCGAGAAGGCTGGGGTAACGCGATTTTGCGACTGGCAGCAGCACCTACGATTCCCGCCAAGGGCGAAACGCGCAAGAACCTCACTGCGCATTAATGGTTCTTGTGCGAGACTCAAATTGAGGCTACCCTCTCATACCAGTCTGACTTTGTCAAAAGCGGACTCGCGTCTCCAACGCTTCCTCTCTTACCTCAGGAGTTCCAATGAGTTGCTTTGTCCTGGTTCCTTGCCCGGTCCAAGGACGTATCCCAACAACTTGCCTTTTCGTGAGTGTCAGTCTGTTGGCTCTGCTTCTCTCAGGGTCTGCTCAAGCGGGTATCATCTCGCCCAACGCCCCGATCGCCGGTCAATCGCAGTTGGATCACGCTCACAAATGGGTGAACGTAATGACGAATCTTTCGGCTGCCAAAAACCCGATCCTCGATTCGACAGGAGATCAAGCGTTTCGAGGGCAGGTAGGGTCCGTCTTGTACCTCGCCGGTACGTTCGGTCCATCATCCAACCGCTCCATTACGGTTGCCCCAGGAACGACGTTGTTCTTCCCCCTCCTCACGGGCTGGGCGGACAATACGAACGGATTCGGATTACCGCCAACCACATTAACTGCGCAGGAGTGGCTCGACATCATCGGGATCCCCCCTTCCAGCGTGCAGAACTTATTCGTGACCATCAACGGGCAACCTGTCGCGGTCGATTTGTACGCACACCGACAAACCACAGACCCAAATAATCCTTACACCAACGTTTTTCAATCAGCGGATAACCTTTACACGGATTTTGGGGCAGACGCAACCCTTGGCACAGGGGTGTATCCGTCCGCAGTCAATCCGACAGTTGTCGATGGTTATTGGGTGGGACTCACGTTGCCACGAGGGGTTTACACCATCTCGTTCGGTGGGGAAAATATCGATGCAGATGGAAATGTAGTATTTTCCCAGAATAACACATTCCAGGTGAATGTGGCTATCCCCGAACCCGCGAGCTTGGCGGTCTTTGGTCTGGTTCTCTCTGCAGCCGGTTTGCGATTGCGGTCGAAAGGACGGAGGAAGGGAAGTCACTGACGCATTCGTGTTGTGACATTCATCCCACAACACGAAGAACGGATCCCGTCGGTTCTAACCCGGAGAGTAAGCCGTTCCGGCCGTGATTCTGGAGACGCGGCAGTCGGACGGTTGCTCTTAAGGTGCATTTCAATCGGGCCTCAGTCGCCTTTGCCGTCGAAGAGTGGTTCAATCACGCGGCCGCGGTTAAGTTGCACGGGGCGGTTGAGGCGGTCGCGGACTTCCGCATGCGGGTCGATTCCCAGCACAGTGTAAACGGTCGCGCCCACGTCGTTGGGTGAATAGGGCGTGGTGGCGGGATAACCGGCGTTCTTGTCGCTCTTGCCGATCACTTGCCCCGGTTGCACACCGGCCCCGGCGAACAGTCCGCAGAAGCACGATGCCCAGTGTTCGCGACCCGCGTTCTTGTTAACTTTCGGTTCACGGCCGAATTCCCCCACCATCATGACGAGCGTATCGTCGAGCATGCCGCGATCCGCCAGATCATCCAGAAGTGCCGAGACGCCCGAATCCACGGGTGGAAGCAACTGATTCTTCATGCGTTTGAAGTTGTCGCCGTGCGTGTCCCAGTTTTGCACGCGGCCCATGTTTGCCTGTACAACCGGGACGCCCGCTTCCACCAATCTCCGTGCCAGCAAGATCGATTGGCCGAATGCGTGCCGGCCATACTTGTCGCGAATTGCGGTTGGCTCGCGATCGATCTCGAACGCCCGCGCCACTTTGCCGGATGTAAGCACCGCGAGCGCTTGCCGCTGTTGATCAGAAAGCTTGCGTGTCTCGGCCGATTCGGTGAGCCACTGCTGCTGCGCGTTCACCGCTTCAAGCAACGCCATGCGGTTCTTCAGTTGGTCCACGTCCATGCCTTCAGCCGGCCGGAGATTATCGATGCGGAAGTCCGGGTGGTTGGGGTCGCTGGTGATCTGCATGGGGTCGAACTTTGGGCCAAGGAAACCGGCGTGCTGGCCCGGCCAAAGCAGTGGGCCTTGCATGAGGTATGTGGGGAGATTGACTCCACCAGGCGTTCCATCAGGCGGGCTGCGAAAGTAGCCCCGCCCCGCGGCGTAGTTCGGGAAATCGTCGCGGCTGGCGATCTTATCGAAGAACGCTCCGGGTTGTTGTTGGCCCGTCAGCATGTGATGCGTGGCGACCAGGTGATTGTTCTCGCGGTGCGAGAGCGAACGTACCACGGCGAATCGATCCGAGCGGGCCGCCAGTTTAGGTATCGCTTCGCAAGCCAGCAAGCCCGGCGTTTTCGTGGCAATAGCGGTTAGTTCGCCGCGAATCTCGGGCGGCGCATCGGGCTTCGGATCTAACAGTTCCAGATGGCTCGCGGCACCTGTCAAGAAGACGATGATGACCGCCTTGGGCTTCTTGCGTGACGAGAGTGAATCGCCCGCTGTGGCAGTTGCTGCAGTCAGTGAAGACAGCCCAACGCCGAGAAGCCCCGAGTAACCAATCTGGAGCATTTCGCGACGAGTGACGCCCGTGCTGTGGCGATGGGGTGAGATCACTGCGTATTTCCTCGGATGGAGGAGCAAGGCGGGTTCTGGCAGGGTTGGAAGTATTAGACCACGTTGGCCCAGCAGAGCAATCACAAAACAGGCCATGTTGACGGCGAAGGAACGCGCGGGCGTTCGCCCACCACATAATTGGTGAGGCAGCGGGAAACGGCTATGCAGAGAATTGCAACTGGTTAGCCGGGGGCGTCCCTCTGCTCTCGGAGTGTCTGGAGCGAGGGTAGGAGGTGGAGTGACTTACGGAGTATTTCGGCGAGGACGGGAAATGACTGGCCATCACCAGTTAAGATGATCGTGTCTTTCGGGGCAGAGAGAGCGATGATCGTGTCTCCCAAACGGTCACAATACCAACAAGTTGGTTCCGATTTCGGCGATCGTACGGCCTTGTCGATGGATTCGGCCTGGGAAACGTATCCCTTGTGGCTCGCGTGCATCTTTTGTTGGGCGGGGCTGTATAAGTCGATGTTCGCTGCCGTCAAGTTGTCGATCTGATTCTTTCGGAAAGAGCATTGATCGCATGCAGGGTCGTCTCGAGTTGTCTCTAGCTCCTTGTAAAAATCGAGGATCTGGTCTTCGGAGTAGGTTTCTTGAGGGAACGACATCACCCCGATATCGCACCCGAGTGGGTCCCGGACTCTCGTCGGGAATGCAGCATCAAACTTCATCAGTGTTGTGCGGATGTATTCGCCGAGGCGGCGAAGAGTCTTCTTGATGTCCTCCGATCCTTCAAATCCTTTAAACCTTACGGTCGTGGATTGGAGTGCGTTCGCGAGTTTTCGTGGTCTTTTGCTCGATTCGGCATTGAAGACGTGGAAACCGTCCGAGACCGACTTCTCAGCCTGGATGACCGTAAATAACTCGATCAAGCCAGCGACATAACCGCGGATGTACTCACCCCTGACGAAATTGTTGAGGACGACATCCCCATTGGCAACGGCCTGCTTTACCGCTTCTTGCAGTAGCGTATGACTGTGAAGTCGGTAATAGACGACAGTGGTATCGGCAAAAAATGTATTCGTCTTATTCATCTGCGATCGTGTTGCAATCATCCACGGTGTCAAGAACGGGTCCGGCAAGATACCCTTGTGCGTTTAGCAAGCGGAATGCGTGATTGTAGTCGTCATACGTGATGACTTTCTGCGACTCCCCGATCTCAATAACCTTCTTGATCAGCATCAGTCTGTCCTTGCTCAACTGCTTCCAATCCGTTTCTCCGAGGGCAAGTTCCGCGAGGACGATGATCGAGAGGTAGTCCTGTTCACTCTTCAGGTGTTCAAGTATGTCGTGCCCCCTTGCCAATTCCCGCTTCAGCAATTGAAGTGAGGTTGCCAACTTGATGGAAGCGTGACTGGCGACTGCACGCTTGATGGCGGCGGAGATCTCCCGAGCGATTGTCATCCTCTTGTCGGCAGCGATTTGAGCGGCAACCGAAACCGTTCCCTGAGTGTCGACCCAAGTATGTTGGTCCTTGGTCAACAGGTCACCCTTCTCATGCCGGTTGATTTTGGCGGCCGTTTCACGAGTGGATTGCGGCTG
Source organism: Gemmata sp. (assembly GCA_041740855.1). GTDB lineage: Bacteria > Planctomycetota > Planctomycetia > Gemmatales > Gemmataceae > Gemmata. The sequence goes on along the minus strand of JBGSLF010000179.1, from coordinate 28,634 downwards.
TTCTGCCTCGTCATTGGGGAGTGGATCGGTGGTCGGGCTGGTTTCCACAGCATCACTGAGACGATGCATGCGGGAACTGCCGAATGTACCGCTGTTTGGACCCGTAACCATGATCTACCCTCTCGCGTAGTTCGCTAAATCTGTTAGAACTTCAGTTGTGCCTCGCCGGATGGAAGCCACAACCGACTGCAATTCGGAATACGTGAAGTCTTCCCGGAACCCGTCGATGTCGAAGAAAAGCATCTTCTCAGGTATCGAGTTCTTGAACTCCTCAAACGCTCCCTTGGGGAAGATCGCCTGCTCGTACGGGATGAGTTCGAACCACTGCTTCCTCTCCATCGGCCCGAGTTTCAGATGATATTTCCATCCAGTGTCCGTGCGGACGTTGGCTGCATAAAGAAAGTCATCAATGCGGCCGTGCAAGGCATTCAGCAGTGGCTCTTGCTGAGGGTGGAACTTCTTAGATAGATCTCGCACGAATTTATCGAAGTTCTCGTTAACGGCGACCGATGCCCACTGACGAATACCGATTCTCATCACGTCGGAAAACTTTAACTCGTCTCGTAGCCTCTCAAAGATCTTTAAAGCTCGGTCGATGTCTGATGAAGGGTCGGAGGGGTCGACCGCCTCGAAGAAACTTCGGTTGTGAGTGATTGTTGCTCGTCGTTGATGCTTCTTGTCTCGAATCTCAAGAGTCAGTGGTGACCGCTCCCAGTCTGGGTATTGGTCCACAAAATGTAGGCCGATTTTGTCCATCACGCCGTAAAACGCCAATGATGGCTTGTATCGCAGCTCCAAAACGAGGTGTCTGACCCTCGGAACGACCCCTGCCATCGGACAAATCCCTGCCGAGGTGGAGGCACCACGCTAGGGTGCCAGATTCATAAGCCTAGCTACTGCAACGATCACCATATTGTCTCTGGCAGGGATGTACCCTTGGCCATTGCCATATTATCGACCGATCTGGTGCTCATACAAGTGGTTGATTTCGGTAAACCCTACTTGGGCAGTGAAGTAACTCGCAGTTGTTCGCCCCACCCCTGCAACAGGCACAACTTCAAATGGTGTAATCGATCTCGAAGACTTTCGCGGACTTCGGCGTCACATATACATCGTCACCGGGCAGGATTCGGAGTGTGCGGTATCGGTCGGGTGAAATATCCACCGTGATGACCAGCCCGAAGTCCTCGGCCATCAGTCGAATCTTCACCACCGAACCAGCCGGGTTGATATGCAAGATGCGTGCGAGCAGGCAATTCCCGCTCTCGGCGTTGCGAGAAATATCGAGTTCGTGCGGGCGAATATACGCATCGATGCGGCCATTCTCGGCGGTGCCGAACAACTTGGCGGGCAACTCCACGGTGCCGCGTTCGCCCAGAAGCGCGCGGCCGTCTTCCACTCGCACCGGGAGTTTGTTCACGTTACCCAGGAAGTCCATCACGAACGCGGTGGCGGGGTGCTCGAACACTTCGATGGGCGTGCCGTTTTGTTCGATCTTCCCGCGGTTCATGACCACCACGCGATCCGCCACCTCGAACGCTTCTTCCTGATCATGCGTAACGAAGATACTGGTGACGTGGAATTCGTCGTGGAAGCGGCGAAGCCAGGTGCGCAGTTCCGTGCGAACCTTCGCATCGAGCGCGCCGAATGGTTCGTCGAGCAGTAGCACTTTCGGATCGGGTGCCAGCGCGCGAACCAGTGCGATCCGCTGTTTCTGCCCGCCGGAGAGTTCAGATGGGTAACGGTTCGCCTTCTCTTCCAGTCGCACGAGTTTGAGCAGTTCCATCACGCGGTTGCGAATCTTCTCTTCCGACGCTTTGCGAACGCGAAGACCAAAGGCCACGTTCTCGAACACCGTCATATGCTTGAAGAGCGCGTAGTGCTGAAAAACGAAGCCGACGTTGCGATCTTTGGCCGAGTGCCGCGTGATATCATCGTCCCGGAAGAGCACCGTGCCGCTATCGGGTGTTTCCAACCCGGCGATGATACGCAATAGCGTGGTCTTGCCCGAACCCGATGGGCCAAGCAACGCCACGAGTTGCCCGGCGGGGCAATCCAGGGATACGTTCTCCAGGGCGACGAAATCCCCGAATCGCTTCGAAACGTTTGTGGCGGTGATCGACATGGAGAAGACTAACGGGGGAGACATTCTCCCCGGAATCGCGGACCTGAAGATTGTTCGTGGGTCGGCCGCGCGTGGACCCATTGTCGCAGTTGGTTTATCATTACAAGCACACGGGTGGTAGTGGCGGTGCCAGCGGGCATTCTCCCACCTCTCTCTCAATCGGTGTTCCGATGTCGAAAAAGTCTGGGAAGAATCGCACCGCAACCCCTGCGAAGTCTGCACCATCGCTCACCGCGGCCGATCCTGCACCAGCGGCGGCCAAAGCCGGTGGCGGTCTATTGACCTGGAAATTGCTCGCGTTATTGGCAATCGGCGTGGGTGCCGGCTATGGCCTGACAGTGTTATTCGATCGCAGTGGCGCTCCGGGCGCGAGTCCGGAAGGAATGGTGTGGATTCCTGCTGGCAAGTTCACCATGGGAACAACGGACACGAATCCGCGCTTTATCGATGCGAAAACGGAACACGAAGTGGAAGTCGATGGCTTCTGGCTCGATGAGACAGAAGTCACCAATGCACAGTTCGCCAAGTTCGTGGAAGCCACGGGCTATCTGACCGTTGCGGAGCAAACCCCGAAGCTCGAAGATATCATGGCGAATGTTCAGCCCGGAGTTCCGCCGCCGCCGCCCGAAGCGTTGGTGCCCGGTTCGCTGGTGTTCACTCCGCCGGATAGCGCGGTGCCGTGGAACCAGGAAGAGCACTGGTGGTCTTGGGTTCCGGGCGCGTGCTGGAAGCACCCTGAAGGGCCAGGAAGCGATATCAAAGATCGGATGGATCATCCGGTGGTGCATGTGTGCTGGAAGGACGCCGACGCTTACTGCAAGTGGGCCGGGAAGCGCTTGCCCACCGAAGCCGAGTGGGAATGGGCGGCGCGTGGCGGTGTTTCCGGTCAAGTCTATGCCTGGGGCAACGAAGCACCCGATGCCGGCGGCAAATGGCGCTGCAACATCTGGCAGGGCGAGTTCCCGCACAAGAACACTCTTACCGATGGCTACCTGCGAACCGCTCCCGTGAAGTCTTACGCACCCAATGCGTTTGGCCTGTACGATGTGGCGGGTAATGTGTGGGAATGGTGCGACGATTGGTACGACGCGGGCTATTACCTCACTTCACCCTCGAAGAATCCCAAGGGGCCGGAAGGAAGCCACGACCCCGCCGTGCGGCCCAACGAAAACCCGCGTGCACCCAAGCGTGTGCAACGCGGCGGATCGTTCCTGTGTAGCGATGGCTTCTGTGCGCGGTACAAACCTTATGGCCGCGGTCGCGGCGATGTCGATACCGGGCAATCGCACGTGGGGTTCCGCTGTGCGAAAGATGCGAAGTGATCGATAACACCTTGGCTGGCAGCGCGAGCAAGGGTCGCCCGATCTTTGCTCGCGCAGATCCATTTATACCGGCAGTTTCTTCATCAGATTCGCCATTTCAATCGCACACACGGCGGCTTCGAAGCCCTTATTGCCGGCCTTGGCTCCGGCGCGATGAATGGCCTGTTCCAATGTGTCGCACGTGAGCACACCGAAGATCACAGGCACACCCGCATTCACCGATGCCGCCGCAACGCCGCTTGTGGCTGCACCGGCAACGTGATCGTAATGATCCGTATCGCCGCGAATGATGCAACCCAGACAGATCACCGCGGCGAACTTCCCGGACTTGCCAAGCTGCTGCGCGACCACGGGAATCTCGAATGAGCCGGGAACGCGGACGAGATCGATGCGTTCGTCTGTCACGCCGTGGCGATGCAGGGCATCGATCGCACCCGCAACAAGTTGTTCAACCACGAACCCGTTGAACCGGGCGGCGATGAGCACGAATCGCCCGCTGGGTGAAGAAAAGTCGCCTTCGTAAAGCATGGATTCAACCACGAATAAAGGTTGCTCTGGATGACTTGGGGGTGCGAGCGGAACCGCAAAATCCACGGGACGCCGATACCGTTCATGTCATCATCGGTTCCGTTCACGCTGTTATATGGGTTATGCCGGTGCTTTCCGGCTGGAGGAACGGGCGTGTGGTGGTGTGTGGTTCGGCTTGTTGGTAAAATGATTGAATCAAGCCCGGGAGAGTGGATAATAATCACGAATCCACCGCGTTTGTAGTGATCCGTTCGTTTGCCTTCCCGCCGGGGTTCTCCTCCATGTTATCTCGCAACTTGTTTGCTTGTTTGTTTGCCATCATCAGTTTGCCGGCCATTGCGTTGGCCGAAGAACCGACCAAAGTGAGCTTCTACAAAGATGTGCGGCCGATCTTTCAGCAGCACTGCAATGGCTGCCATCAACCCGCCAAGCCGATGGGCGGGTTCATTATGACGAGCCATGCGGAACTGTTCAAAGCGGGTGAACGCGAGAAACCCGGCGTTGTCGCGGGTAAACCTGATGCGAGTTATCTTGTCGAACAAATTAAGGTTCACGACAACGGCAAGGCCGAGATGCCGCGTGGCCGCGACCCACTCACGGCGGACTTGATCAAGACGGTAACCGATTGGGTGGCTCAGGGTGCGATTGACGACACGCCGCCCAGTGCGAAGGCCGTGGTGATCGATGCCGATCATCCGCCGAAGTATCTCGCCCCGCCCGTGGTCACGTCGTTGGCGTTCTCGCCCGATGGCCGCACCATCGCCGTTTCGGGTTATCACGAAGTGCTGCTCTTCGACACCGAGAAGTACGAACTGAAGGCGCGACTCATTGGTATTTCGGAGCGGGTGCAAGCCCTGGCATATTCGCCAGACGGCAAGAAACTCGCGGCGGTCGGCGGCGCGCCGGGGCGATTCGGCGAAGTGCAAATCTGGAACCCCGAAACCGAAAAGCTGCTAATCTCAACGCCCGTGACCTTTGACACATTGTATGGCGTGAGTTGGTCGCCTGACGGCCGCTCCGTTGCGTTTGGTTGTGCAGATAACACCGTGCGTGCGATCGATCCGCTAACCGGGAAACAGACACTCCAAATGGGCACGCACTCCGATTGGGTGCTGGGCACGGCCTACTCGCAAGACGGTGCGCACCTCGTTTCAATCGGCCGCGATATGACCATGAAACTCACCGAAGCCGATACGCAGCGGTTCATCGATAACGTGACGAGCATCACACCCGGTGCGCTGAAGGGCGGGTTGATGGCTCTGGACCGGCGACCGGTGAAGGAACGCCGCATGACCAAGGTGCCGCAAGACCAGGGCGGCGTATTCAGCGAGAAAGTTTACGACGAAGTCATCGCCGCCGGATCGGATGGCCAACCACGCCTCTACAAGATCCACCGTGAAGTGAAGCGTGTGATCGGTGATGATGCCAACAAGATCCGCGAATACGAGCGGATGCCCGGCCGCGTCTCTTCCGTGGCCTTCAGTGCCGATGGTGAACGCTTTGCCGCAGTCAGCGCTCTCGATGGCAAGGGCGATGTTTGGGTATACGACGCCAAGAGTGGCGCGAAAGTGGCGTGCGAGAAAGTAAGCGGCCCCGCATATGTGGTCGCCTGGCACCCCGATGGCAAACTCATTGCCTCGGCCGGATTCGATGGCACCGTCTGGTTGCACGATCCCGCGACGGGCAAACTTGTGAAGAGCTTTGTGGTGATGCCGAAGCCCGCAGGGGCACAGTAACCGCAATCGAACCATTCCCAGTCGCGGGGCCAATCACAAGCCCCGGCTGTTCTCACCCGCACTCACGCGAGACACTCGATATGACCCTCCCACGATCTCTCCTTATTGCGGCCCTGGTGTTGATGGGTGGGCTTCCCACCGTCGCCACGGCGCAAGAAAAGCTGCCCGCGGGCACCACAGTGACCAAACTGGAAGTTCGACCCGCCAAGGTCGAACTTGCCGGCCCGTTCGCGTATGCGCAAATCCTCGTGACCGCGACGCTCGATAACGGCGAGACGATGGATGCCACGCGGATTGCGAGCTACGAGTTGCCCAAGGGAATCACGCAGACGGCGGGCCTCGTGCGTGCGACCGCAGATGCAAGCGGCTCCATTCGAATTGCGTTGGGCGATCAACAACAGACGATTCCCGTGAAGGCGACGGGTGCGGAAGCGCAGGAGCCTGTGAGCTTTGTTCGCGACGTGCAACCTGTGCTCTCGAAGCTCGGGTGTAACGCGGGAACTTGCCACGGGGCGGCACAGGGCAAAGTGGGCTTCAAGCTCTCTCTTCGCGGCTACGATCCCATCTTCGATCATCGCGCGTTAACCGACGATCTCGAAGGCCGACGCTTTAACCGGGCGGCTCCCGAGAAGAGCCTGATGCTCTTGAAGACATCAGGTGCGGTTCCGCACCAGGGCGGCGTGATCACACAACCCGGCGATCCGAACTACGAACTGCTTCGCCGCTGGATCTCGCAGGGCGTGAAGTTGGACCTCGATGCGGTTCGCGTGAAATCGATCGAAGTGCAACCGAAAGATCCGACCATTGCTCGCCTGGGCCAGAAACAGCAGTTCGCCGTGGTCGCCACATACGCCGATGGCCGGGTGCGTGATGTCACCGCCGAGGCGTTCATCGAGAGCAGTAACACGGAAATTGCCACCGTGGATAAGACCGGGCTGATGACCGGCCTGCGTCGCGGCGAATCCACCATGCTCGCCCGCTTCGAGGGCGCGTATGCCGCCTCTACCGTGATCGTGATGGGCGACCGCTCCGGCTTCGCATGGGAACAGCAACCGGTTTACAACTACATCGACGAACTCGTGGATGCGAAACTCAAGAAGGTGAGAGTGCAAGCCAGCCCGCTGGCCAGCGATGAAGAATTCGTTCGCCGCGTGTACATCGATCTCACAGGTCTGCCACCTTTAGCCGAAGACGTGCGGGCGTTTCTCTCCGATCCACGCGAAAGCCGCGCTAAACGCGACGAACTAATCGATCGCCTCGTTGGCAGTGATTCATTCGTGGAACACTGGACCAACAAGTGGGCAGACCTGTTGCAAGTGAATCGGAAGTTCCTGGGCGAAGCGGGTGCCAAAGGTTTCCGCGGCTGGATTCGCGAACGGATCGCCAACAATACGCCCTACAACACGTTCGCCTATGACATCTTGACCGCCAGTGGATCGAACGCCGAGAACCCGGCGGCATCGTATTTCAAGATTCTGCGGACGCCCGACGAAGTGATGGAGAACACCACGCAGTTGTTCCTTGCGGTGCGGTTCAACTGCAACAAGTGCCACGATCACCCGTTCGAGAAGTGGACGCAGGATCAATACTTCGATCTGGCCGCGTTCTTCGCGCAGGTCAGTCGCACCGAAGATCCCAAGTATAAGGGGCAGAAACTCGGCGGCACGGCGGTGGAAGGTGCGAAGCCGTTGGTCGAGGTGATTGCCGAAGCCAAAGCCGGCGAGGTTAAGCACGAACGAACGGGCGAAGTGGCTGCTCCGAAGTTCCCGTACGCCATTGCCACGGAAGTGGAAAAGGCTGATTCACGCCGGATTCGTGTGGCGAAGTGGATCACGTCGCCACAGAACCCCTACTTCGCCAAGAGCTATGTGAACCGTGTGTGGGGTTATCTACTGGGTGCGGGGTTGATTGAACCACTCGACGACATTCGAGCCGGCAACCCGCCTACCAATCCGGCACTGCTCGATCGCATGACCGGCGAGTTCGTGAAGAACGATTTCGATGTGCGGAGCTTGATCAAGACGATCTGCAAGAGCCGCACCTATCAACTCGCGATTTCCACGAACAAGTGGAACAAGGACGACGAGATTAATTACTCGCACGCACTCGCCCGGCGGCTTCCGGCGGAAGTGCTGTTCGATAGCATTCACCGCGCGACGGGCAGCACCAGCAAGCTTCCCGGCCTGCCACCGGGTTCACGTGCGGCACAACTGGTTGATGGCAACGTCGAACTGCCCGGCGGGTTTCTCGATCTGCTCGGCAAACCTGTGCGAGAGAGCGCATGCGAATGCGAACGCACCGGCGGACTGAACCTTGGCCCGATCCTCGCGATGGTCAATGGACCCATTGTTGGTGAAGCCATCCGCGATCCGAATAGCCGCATCAACCGCTTTGTGCTTGGCGAGAAGGATGATGGCAAAGTTGTGGATGAGATCTATCTTTCGGTGCTCAATCGCCGCCCAACAGCGGACGAACGGATTGTGGGCATAAACGCCATTCGCGCGGCCAATGCCGATCATGCTCTGATGGTTGCCGAGTACAAACCAAAGGTCGACGCTTTAGAGGCCTACCAGAAGACGCTCGACGAGAAGCAAGCGAAGTGGGAAGTTGGCATGCGTAATCAGAAGCCAACGGAGTGGGTGCCTTTGGATGTGTTGCGAGCCGAATCGAAGCACGGCGCGCCGGCGAACGCCAAAAAGGGCGCAACATTAACGATTAACCCGGATGGCTCCATCTCTGCTACCGGTTCAACCTCCGCGAAGATCGACATCTACACCCTTCAGGGGATTGTCGAAATCGATCGGCCCATAACGGGAATTCGCCTGACAGCGCTGGCCGATCCCACGTTGCCCGCCAAGGGGCCAGGCCGAGCCGAGAATGGCAACTTCGTGCTGAATGAATTCCGCGTGAACGCGCGGGCGCTGGATCGACCCGATGCGGCGGCACCACCGATCAAACTCACGCCTGCAGGGCAGGTGTTCCAGCAGGTTGGTTTCGAGGCGGCCAAAGCGGTCGATGGCAATCCCGACACCGGTTGGGCCACCTCGCCAGAGTTCGGAAAGGATAACGCTGCTGTGTTCAAGTTCGATAAGCCCGTAAGTGGGCCGGCTGGTGTTGCACTTACAGTGGCGCTCGATCACCGATTCGGCACCGCTCACGTTCTTGGCAAGTTCCGGTTGTCGGTCACGACCGATCCGAACCCAAGACTCGGCAGTTCGCTCACGCCTGCCCAGATCGTGCTCTTCGATACGCCAGAAACGAAGCGGACGGAGGCACAAAAGGCCGCGCTTCGTGCGATGTATCTGGCACAGGATAAGGAATACCAACAGTTGCAAGCCGAAGTTGTCACGGCTCCGCCTGCCGATCCGCGCGTGTTGGGTGCCCAAGACTTGGTGTGGGCGTTAATCAACAGCCCCGCATTCCTGTTTAACCACTGAGCCAGGAATGCCTTTTGTGATCTCTGCTTGGTGAATGCGGATATCCCCGATTTCTCAGGGGCCATGTGAACCATGCCTGGTGTGCCAATGGCGGTGGCCGACAAGCTTCGCCGTTGGCTCGAATGGGCGGTGCAAGTAGGCGCATCGGATCTTCACGTGATCGTGGGATACCCGCCCGTGGTGCGCTTGCATGGCGAACTCGCCGAACTGGGCGAACCGCCACTCTCCGCTGAAGAAGCCGAGCTATTGCTGGCTTCTGTTTGCCCGCCGGAAACGCTCGCCCACTATCGCGAGAGCCGCAACGCCGACTTCTCGTTTGGCTTGAATGTGGATGGGCGTTACGGCCGCTTCCGGGCCTCGCTCTTCTTTTCCGGTCGCCACCCTGGTGCGTGCTTTCGCATCATTCCCGACGCCATTCCGGACTTCGATTGGGCCGGCTTTCCCCGCTCGCTAGCGGCGCGCTTGGTGGCGCTGCGCGACGGCCTCGTGATCGTAACGGGGGCCACCGGATCGGGTAAAACGACCACGCTTGCCATGATCGTGAACGAGCGGAACCGGGCGGGTGGTAGCCGGATCATCACGGTAGAGGAGCCAGTCGAGTATCTGTTTCCGCCCGCTGCGAATTCGGTGGTCACGCAACGCGAAGTGGGCGTGGATGTGCTCACCTTTGCCGATGGGCTGAAGTTTGGTTTGCGGCAAGATCCGGATGTGATTCTGGTGGGCGAAGTCCGCGATCGCGAAACCGCCCAGATGTGTTTGAGCGCCGCGGAAACCGGGCATCTCGTGTTCACCACCTTGCACACCCGCGATGCGAAGGGAGCGATCACGCGCTTCCCGGATTTCTTCCCGCAAGATGCGCAGCCGGTGGTGCGATCGCAATTGGCCATGAGTTTGCGTGCGGTCGTCAGTCAGCGACTCCTGCCCGGCGTCGATCGCGGCGACCGGCGTTATCTGGCACTGGAGGTGTTGTGGAACACGCACCCGATCGCCAACGGCATTCGCACCGGGCGGGTAGAAAGCATCGATAACTATTTGCTGACCGGTCGCGACGAAGGGATGATGAGCTTCGATGAATCCGTGCGGCAGTTATGGAAAGCCGGGCGTGTTACCCGAGAAGTCGCCGAGCGAAACGTGAACGATGTCACGGTCCTGCACCGCTAAACGCAACTCATCGCAGCGAGATCGACCTTGCGGCTATGCCGTAACCAACGCGGCTGTAAAAGTGGGTTATCTGGCGATTATTTGCTAGCTTATCGTTGCCAATTCATAATAATCGGATGAGCTTACGATCGCGCCCAGCCCATTGGTGCTCAATGCCCACTATGAATCGCCTCACGTTTCTTGCTGCCATTGTGCTTGTCTTATCTTGGTCCAATTCTGCTTCGGCCCAGTACACCTGGTCCGGAAGTGTAAATACGAACTGGTCCAATTCCGGTAACTGGTCACCCTCTGGCGGGCCACCGAATGCCGCTGGCGCAAGTGCTTCGTTTAGCGAGTCTGTGGCGAATAAAAGTGCCGTATTTGACGCCGCTACCACAGTGGGAAGCATCACGTTCGGCGTGGAACCGAATGGGTTATGGTGGCAAGCTCCGACGTACAACTTATCCAATGGCGTATCCGGATCACTCACGCTGGATAACGGACTTAGCAATTCGGTCATCAAGGGTTCCGCGTCTGGCTATTACTCAGCTATTTTCGCTGGCGACATGACCGTTGCAGGAAACAGCAACTTGGATCTGTTTGGTCCAACAACCGTTGCGGTTGAAGATTCCAACAGGCCAGAACTGCGGTTTAATGGGAACATCACAGCTTCTGGTGGAACCGTTGCTATTCGTGAAGGGCTTGTTCGTTTTAACAGGACGAATACCTACGGCAGCACCACGCGTATCGACGATGGTGCGATTCTCATCGCTCAACCCGCTGCGGGGTTATCCAGCAATAGCAACCTCGTTCTTAACGGTGGCCAACTTGGGCTGATTGGAGGCACATTCACTCGCAGTCTAGGCACGGGTGCCGGCGAAGTGCAATGGACTGCGGGAGGTGGCTTCGCTGCGCAGAATGAAACTCTCTCCTTGATTCAACTCAATAACGGCACCAACACGGTGACATGGGGATCAGGTGGCTTCGTACCCGACGGTAGCTCGTTGCTGTTCGGTGGGTTAGGTTACGGCGGAGTCGATTTTCAGAACAGGATCGACTTGAACGGTGCCGTGCGAACGATTCAGGCGAGTGGGATAGATGCGTTCCATCTCTATGCTGACCGAATTACAGGTATTATCAGCAATTCGTCCGGGACACCGTCTGGATTGAACAAAACCGGTCCTGGTGTTCTCCGACTGTCTGGCATCAACACCTACAACGGTCCCACCACCATTAGCGATGGGCGATTGATCGCTGAACATAGTGTTGGCCTGCCAACTGGCAGCAATCTGGTGTTCGATGGTGGCGTGTTAGGCACGACGAGTTCCACGTTTACCCGATCGCTTGGCACCGGAAGTGGACAGGTAAGCTGGAATGGCAGTGGGGGATTCGCTGCGACGTACTTCGGTAACTTTGATAGCTCAACCTTGGCAATTCGTTTGAATAACGGCACAGGAACAGTTACCTGGGGAAGTGGTGGATTTGTTCCCAACGGTTCCAGACTTATTCTGGAAAGTCTCGATGGCCGCAGAATCGATTTCCAAAACGGAATTGATCTGGGTACAAGCACCCGCACCGTGCAAACCACGCTAAATGCTTTCACGGATACTTTGCAGGATCGCGTCATCTCTGGGATCATTCAAGGCTCCGGTGGCTTGACAATTGAAGGAAACTCAACTCTCACACTGTCGGGAACGAACACCTATAGCGGCGTGACAACGGTTATCGGAGCAGGTAATCGCGGGTTACGTGCGCGTGATGGCGTAGGGCTTCCCTCTTCAAGCCGGTTGATACTCGATAATGCTACTTACGAGACCATCGGAGTTGGGTCCTTCGATCGCACCATTGGGACCGGAACGGGACAGGTGTATTGGCCGAATGGTAATGCAGGGTTCCGTGTGCGCGATGGTGATCAACTGACCGTTCGTTTAAACTTGGCAACCACCGGAAAAGTGGTCTGGGGCGAAGCCGGCTTCCTGGGGGATAATCAACCTCTCAATTTGTTCTCGGAGCATCTGGTTGATTCCCCTCCGAACCTCCTGAATTTCAATACCGCGATTGACCTTAATGGGGCGGATCGAACAGTTTCGTTAGATAGCTTTTACTTTAGTAATCAAGATACTTTTCGCCTGTCTGGCAACATCACGGATTCCGTTGGGGGGGCAGGCATCACTATTGGCAATGTCTTTAATGGTAATTACATTGTCGAGTTGACCGGAACGAATAGCTACACCGGTGTGACGCGAGTTAATGGTCTCGACAGCTATCAATCTCAACTGCGTTTCCGTACCCAACCGGGACAAGGCTTGCCCAACTCAAGTTTGCTGGAATTGCAAGGTGCCGTGCTGGAAGTGATTGGTAGCCAAACGTTCAGTAGGACTCTCGGTAGCAATTCTGGGCAGATCACATTTGGTGAAGGTGCTGGCCTCGGTGCACGCAACGGCATAGTGGCCGTTCAACTCAATGGTGGAACCAACACACTAAGTTGGGCCGACAACACTCTCCTACGCGATGGAGACTATCTGCGTCTGGGTGTTAGCTCCAGTTCCGATTATCAAAGTGCCTCGGTTCTGGACTTTCAGAACGGTATCGATCTTAAAGGAGATGTCCGCAATATCCTGATATACGATGAAGCCCGCAATGGGCGGGATAATCGAGTGTGGATCTCCGGCGTGATCAGCAATTCGTCCGCAAACCCTTCCGGATTAGGTCTGGAAGCCGAGCCGAATTCCAGATTTGCAGTCATCGAATTAACCGGAAATAACAGCTACAACGGCCCGACCAATCTCTCGCTGGCCACCCTTCGGGCGGTAGACGGCGTGGGTCTGCCGAACACTACCAATCTCGCTCTGTACGATGGCATCTTCGAAACACCCGCAAGCGGCACGTTCAGTCGATCCATCGGCACCGCAAATGGCGAGGTTCAGTGGGCGGCCGGTTATGGCGGTGGCTTCTCGGCCGCAACGGGGGTTCTGAATGTTCAACTCAACGGCGGCACCAACAGCGTGAAATACGGCTCGACGAACTTTCTGTCGAACAGTACTGGTGCGGCATTGATTCTGGGAAGCCCAACTGCCACGGGGATGGTGGACTTTCAGAACCCGATCGATCTCGATGGAAAAGAATTAGTCGTTCGGATTCTGGCGAATCCGTTACAGAAGCATATCGCAGGCCGGCTTTCGGGGGTCATCTCAAATGGGACAACAGAGAATGCCATTGGCTCGTTCACCGTTCGCGGCGGTGGCGTGTTGGAACTGACGGCTGCCAATACCTATGAGGGCGACACGACGATTTTAGGTTCGACCTTACTGGCTAACAATACCACAGGGTCAGCTACGGGCACGGGCTATGTCTACATTGAAACAGATTCGGTAACGAGTGGGTCCAGTTCTGTGGAAGTGCCTGGGAGGCTGGCTGGTACGGGTTCGATTGCTGGGTTGGTTTATGTGAATGGTGCCAACCAAATCCGAGCGGGAAATCTCAACGGGATCGGAACGCTGACGCTCCAAACCGCCCTTCGAGTCTATGCCGACGGCGAGGTTGGCGTGCGAATCAGTAATGGCAGCCAGCCCTCGACAACCGCTGGCGGAAGCACGATCGGCGGCGTTCCCAATCCCACCAGTAACAACTTCTTGAACATCACCGGCATCAATCCGGATCCAGGTTCTCTTGAGTTCGATATTGGCGGCAAGATTGTTATCGACGGCACAGGCACGAGCTTCGTTTACAACGAAAAGTACAGCTATCAGATCGCCCACTCGGTGGGGCAAGATCTCAGCACGCTGGACGTCACCGATCAATCCGCATTTAGCACGATTGGGTTCGATGCGAAGGATTTCCACCTGTTTGGGAATAGTAGCGGTGCGGTGTTCCTGAACTTCACGCCCGTTCCCGAACCTGGCACCGTGTTAGGAATCGCGGCCGCTGGCTTGAGCGTTCTGACGCTGGGCCGGCGGTGGCGTCGCGGGGTTAGTTCGCGTTCCGTCGCCCCTGGCCGATGAGGGTGCGGGTTTCGGTGAGAACCTGGTCCATGAACACATCGTGCCCGGCGACCGGGATCTCATCGAAGACCTGGCAATCGAACGCCATCCCGATTAGCGGGGCGTCTGGCCGGGCGTTGGCCAGTAAGCGATCGTAGTAGCCTTTCCCCTGGCCCATTCGCCCGCCACGCGGGTCGAACGCGGTGCCGGGTACCATCACCAGATCCAGTTCTTCCGCGCGAATGACCTTTCCGGGAAGCTGCCGAAGATCTTCTTTGGGCTCCAGGATCTTGTACGCCCCTTCGACCAATTCGCTCATGTCTTCGAGCAAGAATAGTTCCAGTTCATTTGTCTCGACCACGCACCATGGCACCACCACACGCTTGCCGTGCGTTAACGCCGTGGGCAGAGTGTGCCGGGTGCGGACTTCGCTCCCCGCGTCCACATACCACATCACGGTTTTGGCTGTGGTGTAGGTCGGTAAGGCAGTGAACTTCGCGCAGATACCAAGGCTCACTTCATCCTTGTTTTTCTGGGCGATGCGATTCTTGCGGGCCTGCTCGCGGATGGCGGCTTTGCGGGCTTGTGCATCGCTCGGCGGGGCAGCTTCAGACATGAAATACTCCGAGGTACAAATACAGCGAATAAACCACTCGCAATGAGGCTACCGACATCCGATTTCGAGGCCTGTGCGCGTATAATTCCTTTACCAAAACAGCCCCAACAATCTAACAGAGGAGAAGGGTTATGACCGCTACACCTCCATCACCCATCATGATGATTTCGATGATCCTTCCCGGGGCAAGTCGGAAGCGTTTACCCGCGCCATATCACTATCGTGCCACATACCGCAACCCAATTCCCACCGAGCCGGGCTGCGTGGCCACATGGTCGGTCGCAGGTGGTCGCGAGGAATATCAGATCGCGCTCGAACGGGCCGATTCGGGCGAGCTAATCTGGCACTGCACTTGCCCGGATGCCATCTATCGGGCCGATCAACGGCAAGGGTGCGGGTGCAAGCATGTGCAAGGCCTGGCCCAAGTCGCGGAATCGGTCGGCCATGCCACTTCCCGCTCCGCAGCGTAACAGAACCTACTTGCGAGCAGGGAAGCGGTCTTGCAATGCGACCACGGTTAGCTCGCGTTCCCGCAACGCTCGGCACGCCTCGGCGGCCACCTGTGCGGCCGATAGCGTGGTGATGCATGTCACGCGGTTGGTTACGGCCGCAGCCCGAATCTTCCCTTCGTCGGTCGAACTCCCGCGACCACTTGGCGTGTTGATAATGAGCGCGACCTGGCCGTTCTTCATGAAGTCGATCAGGTTGGGCCGCGTCTCCGCGATCTTGGGAACCACCTCGACCGGAATGCCATGATCGGTGAGCACCTTGGCTGTTCCCCGCGTGGCGATTAACTGGAAACCCAAATCCGCGAACGTGCGTGCCACGGGCACAACGCCCAACTTATCGCGGTTGGCCACGGAAATGAACACGGTCCCTTCCGATGGTAGCGGAGAGTTCGCACCCATTTGCGCCTTGGCGAAGGCCATCGGCATCAGGTCATCGATCCCCATAACTTCGCCAGTGGATTTCATTTCCGGCCCAAGGATAATGTCGACTCCCGGAAACTTGTTGAACGGGAACACACTTTCCTTGATCGAGTAATGCTTCGGGATAACCTCATCCTTCACTTTCAATTCCTGCAGTGTCTTGCCAACCATCACGAGGGCGGCGAGGCGAGCGAGCGGAACACCGGTTGCCTTCGAAACGAATGGGATGGTCCGGCTGGCCCGTGGGTTGGCTTCGAGAACGTAGATCTGGAACGACATGGGCGGAGGCGTGGGCGATGCACCGGAGCCGGTCGTGTTCACGGCTTTCGCATCTTCGCGATATTGCACCGCGAACTGGATATTCATTAGCCCTTTCACGTTCAATGCGGTCGCGAGCTTGCGTGATTGCACTTTAATCTCATCGACAACAGCCTGGCCCAGCGAATGGGGCGGAATGACACACGCCGAATCGCCCGAGTGGATGCCGGCTTCTTCAATGTGCTGCATCACGCCGCCAATGGTCGTGGACACATCGTCGCTCAGACAATCGACATCAACCTCGGTGGCATTCTCCAGGAATTGATCGATCAGAACCGGCCGGTCTTTGGAAAGATCTGATTCCACGCGGGCCATGTATGCGGTGAGTTCGTCTTCGGAATAGACGATCTTCATGTCGCGCCCGCCAAGCACAAAGCTGGGACGCACAAGAACCGGAAAGCCAATCTTGCGCGCAACGCGAATCGCCTGAGCGGTGTCGACAGCAATCCCGTTGGCGGGTTGCTTCAAATCCATTTGCGTGATGAGTTCCGAGAAGCGTTCGCGGTTCTCAGCGATATCAATGCTATCGACGCTTGTGCCAATAATGGGAACGCCATTGGCTTCCAGAGCCTTGGCCAGATTCAGCGGCGTCTGCCCGCCAAACTGCACAATCACGCCATCGGGCTTCATGCGATCGTAGATGTTAAGCACATCCTCGACGGTGAGCGGCTCGAAGAAAAGGTGATCGGAAGTGTCGTAGTCCGTGCTCACGGTCTCGGGGTTCGAATTCACCATGATGACTTCGTAACCCGCCGCACGCAGGGCGAAGGCCGCTTGCACGCAGCAGTAATCGAATTCGATCCCCTGGCCAATGCGGTTTGGCCCGCCGCCAAGCACCATGATCCGCGGCTTACCCGTTGTGGGGCGAACTTCGTCTTCCGCCTGCGGAAGTTTTCCGTCTCTCGCGGCCGAATGGCCCGCACCGCTCATGCGTATGCCGGATTCGTAGGTCGAGTAATAATAGGGCGTATACGCTTCGAACTCGGCGGCGCAGGTGTCCACGCTCTTGAACACGGCTTCCACGCCGAACGTCTTGCGAACGCGGCGCACATCGTTCTCGGAGCAATCCCACAGGTTCGCCAGTTGCCGATCGACGAAGCCGTTCTGCTTGGCCTTCAGCATGATCTCGGGCGTGATCCGATCCAGCGGCCCGGCTTGCTGAAGTTCATCTTCCATCATGACGAGTTCGTGAATCGCATTGAGGAACCAGGGATCGATGCGCGTGCGGGCGTTCACATCTTCGATCGACATGCCCGATTTGAAGGCATAACGGACGAACCAAATCCGCTCGCTGTTCGGGCTGGCAAGCTTGTGGGATATTTCTTCATACGAAGGTTGCTGCGCGGTTCCCCACCGGTCTTTGCGATCGCAGCCCAGGCCGAAGCGGTTCACTTCCAGGCCGCGAAGTGCCTTTTGGAGCGACTCTTTGAAGGTTCGCCCAATCGCCATTGTCTCGCCCACCGACTTCATCTGTGTCGTTAATGTGGGGTCGGCCTCGGGGAATTTCTCGAATGCGAATCGCGGGACCTTGGTAACAACGTAGTCAATGGTGGGTTCGAAACTCGCAGGTGTTTCGCGCGTGATATCGTTCCGCAATTCATCGAGTGTGTACCCAACCGCCAACTTGGCCGCGATCTTGGCAATGGGGAAGCCCGTTGCCTTCGATGCAAGAGCGGATGATCGCGACACGCGCGGGTTCATCTCGATCACGATCATTCGACCATCGACGGGGTTGGTCGCGAACTGAATGTTACTCCCGCCGGTTTCCACGCCGATCTCGCGGATGATCGCCTTGGCGGCGTCGCGCATCCGCTGGTATTCTTTGTCCGATAAAGTCTGAATTGGCGCAACAGTGATGCTATCGCCGGTGTGCACGCCCATTGGGTCGAGGTTTTCGATCGAACAGATGATGACGACGTTATCGGCCACGTCCCGCATCACTTCCAGTTCGTATTCCTTCCAGCCGATCACGGATTCTTCCACCAGCACCTCGCCCACCGGTGAAAGGTCGAGTCCTTTGGTGATGATGTCGATGAATTCTTCGCGGTTATAAGCGATGCCGCCGCCCGATCCGCCCATGGTGAAACTGGGCCGCAGCACGCAGGGCAGCCCAATTTTCTCAACCGCATCTAACGCCTCTGCGAGTGAGCGAACCACCAACGATCGTGGCACTTCGACGCCGATCTTGATCATCGCGTCTTTGAATTTTTGCCGGTCTTCGGCTTTGTCGATCACGTCGGCCCGGGCACCGATCATCTCAACGCCGTACTTCTCCAGCACTTTGTGCTTCACGAGGTCCATCGCGGTGTTCAGCGCGGTCTGGCCTCCGAGTGTGGGGAGGAGCGCATCGGGCCGTTCCTTGGCAATGATCTTCTCGACCACTTGCCAGGTAATCGGCTCGATGTACGTTCGGTCGGCTGTTTCCGGGTCGGTCATGATCGTTGCGGGATTGGAGTTCACCAGAACAACGGTGTACCCCTCTTCGCGCAGGGCTTTGCAGGCTTGCGTGCCCGAGTAATCGAACTCGCACGCTTGCCCGATCACGATCGGCCCGGACCCGATGAGCATGATCTTCTTGATGTCGGTTCGCTTCGGCATTTTGGGTATTGCAAAGAGGAATGATCGGCGCAAACTCCGAATAACTTATGAACTCTCTGGCACGGCACCAAGTGCCATACGCAGACTGGAACCGCCCCGCCGTTCGCATAGGATGAGCGGCGACCAGTAACGTGTCTGTTAAGGAGTATCCATGATGTACCGATTGATCGCGCTGACGCTGCTCTTGGCGGGGTTGGGCTGTTCGAAATCCAAGCCAACCAACTCAGGCGATTCCGGCGGCGACTCCAAGGGCGACACGACCGCGTACACGATTGACTTACGCCGCGCACAGAAGGGCGATAAGGTTCATGTGATCAAGACCCGCGATGGCGAGAGCACCACAAGTTTTGGCAAGAATAAACCACAAAAGAAGATCGAAAAGTATCAGTACGATTTCACCGAGAATGTGATCGAGATGCCGGTCGGGTCACCGAAACCGACACGCGCCGATCGCACCTACAAGACAGCGAGAAAGTCCGACGACAGCGGAGAACTGAAGCCGCTCTCGTTTGAGGGGAAAACCGTCGAAGTGCAAGTTAGCCCGTTTGAAGGAATCGGGTACATCTTCATTGTGGGCGGCAACGCGATTCAACCGCCGGATCGAGACGATCTGTTGCAAGAATTCCAGGGTGGAGAAAAGCCAAACAAGGACGCCCCACCCAAGAGCAAACTGGAAGACATTATTCCCAAAACGCCCATTCGAGTGGGCGAGGAATGGGCGTTGGATGTCGAGGCCATCAAGGCGTTCACCGGAGAGATGCCCTTCCCCCTCGACAAAGAGAAAAGCAAGATCGTCGGCAAATTGGTAAAGGTGTATCAGCAGGACGGAAAGCGTTGTGGCGTCATCGATGTGCGGATTACGATGGTGATGGAGCCAAACCCCAAAGGGCCACCACTTTCTGGAGCAGTTACCGCTGATGTCACGATCGATGGCGTCATCGATGGATCAAGCCCCGCTCGCACGGTGAAGTTGAAGGGGCAAGGCAAACTTTCGGCTCCGGTCGGGAAGGATGCCGAAGTGAAGATTGATCTGGCCATTACCCAGGATGAAGCGGTTACGCCTTTGCCATGATGGCCCACACCAATTCACGCTTGAACCAAATGGGAGTGATTGCAATGCGACAATTCGGGTTCGTGGTGATGCTTGTCGGATCTCTGACCGCATCGGTGGCCGCTCAGGAAGCGGTGACCATCAAGGTAGCCCGCCCGAAAGCGGGTGATCGAATCAAGGTGGCTGCAGAGGAGAAAACGGTTACCAAGTCGGCCATCGTGATTATGGGAATGGAACAGTCCAAGGATGTGCAGACAACCAAGTCTTTTGCTTACACCGACGACGTGATCGAGATACCCGCCGACGCGCGACGCCCCACCAAACTGAAGCGGACTTACGAGAAAGCCCAGATTGGAACCGACGGGAATAGCAAGACACTTTCGATCGAAGGAAAAACGGTGCTGATCGAGAAAACCGATGGGAAGTACAGTTTCACGGTCGATGGCGAGGCCGTTACCGGCGAGGCCGCGAAACTCCTCGATGATGAGTTCTCCAAAACGCGAAAGTCCGATCCCGATGCGGTCATGCTTCCGACCAAACCGGTCAAGCCGGGCGACACCTGGAAGATTGATCCGACGACTCTGGCGGATTCACTTGCCGAAGGGAACGGCCCCCGAATTGATCCGGCCAAGGTCACTGCAACGGGGAAACTTCTGAAAGCGTACATGAAGGATGGCCGCCAGTTTGGTGCGATAGAGATTACCGTTGAAGCTCCCATTATCTCGCTGGGCGAAAAATCGCCATTTGAACTCAAAGATGGGAAGATGGTTGTCACGATGAATGGCGATGGCGTGATCGATGGGAGCGCGCCGACGGGTATCACCAAAACGAGCATGCAGTTCGGCGTCTCGGGTTCCGGTAAAGGGTTCGATCTCAAGGTTGAGGCCAAATCGACGCAGGACCGCAAGCAAGAGTTGCTGCCCAAGAAGTGACAGACTCGCGAGTCACGGTTCCTGCAACCCCGGTATTCTTGCCGGGGTTGCTTTTTTCACGTTCGGAATGACGTTGCTCACGGCTTCGCAAACACGCACGCGAGGTCGGGTTGACAGGTTGAAGTGCTTCGGACCATCATCCGGTACATGGGTTAATCTCTTACCCTATCCAGGGACGGATGGGAACGGCATGTCCGACGCACTCTCGATTTTACGCGGTAAAATCCGCTCAAAAACCGCTACAGTGGGAATCATTGGGCTGGGGTATGTGGGTTTGCCACTGGCTCGCGCCTTCGCCGCGGCGGGGCTACGCGTTCTCGGCTTCGATATCGATTCCGCCAAGGTGGAGAAGTTGAACGCGGGGCGATCGTTCATCAAGCAGATCCCGGACGACGCAATTGCCGAGATGCAAAGCCGCGGATTCGAGGCCACCGACCGGTTCGAGCGATTAAGCGAACCCGATGCGATTCTCGTCTGCGTTCCAACGCCACTCACCGATTCGCGTGAACCCGATCTCACTTATGTGGTGAACTCGGCGCGTGCGATTGAATCGAGGCTTCGCACCGGGCAACTCGTGGTGCTGGAAAGCACGACGTATCCCACAACCACGCGAAATGTGGTGCTTCCCGCGCTCGAACGCAGTGGCTTGGCGGCGGGGCGTGACTTCTTCTTGGCCTTCAGCCCCGAGCGAGAAGACCCAGGTAATGCGACATACTCGGTCACCAGTATTCCCAAAGTTGTGGGGGGATTGGACGACGCGAGCGGCGATGTGGCATGCGAACTCTATGCAACCGTGGTGCCGAATGTGGTTCGCGTTTCGACGCCGGAAGTCGCCGAGGCCTGCAAGATCCTGGAGAACACATACCGGGCGATCAACATCGCGCTCGTGAACGAGATGAAGGTGCTGTACGACCGCATGGGGATCGACGTTTGGGAAGTGATCGACGCGGCCAAGACCAAGCCGTTCGGCTTTCAGGCGTTCTATCCCGGTCCCGGGCTTGGCGGGCACTGCATCCCGCTCGATCCCTTCTATCTCACCTGGGTCGCACGGCAATACGGCTTCAACACTCGCTTCATTGAACTGGCGGGTGAAGTGAACACCGCGATGCCCGCATTCGTCGTGTCCAAAGTTGCGGACGTTTTGAACGACAACGGAAAGCCCGTGAAAGGCAGCAAAGTTCTGATTCTGGGAATGGCGTACAAGAAGGATATCGACGACCCGCGCGAAAGCCCCGGCTTCGAACTGATGGATCTGCTGCTGAAGAAGGGTGCGAATGTGTCGTACAACGATCCGCACATTCCGGAGTTGCCCCGCATGCGGCACTGGCCACATCTGAGCATGGCCAGTTCGCCACTCACGGCCGAGTTCCTGGCGGCGCAAGATTGCGTGCTCATCGCCACGGACCACTCGGCCTACGATTACCACTTCATCGTTGAACACAGCCCGCTGGTGGTCGATACCAGAAACGCAACCAAGGCGGTGGCGTCACGGCGAGAGAAAGTCGTGATGGCGTAAGCAGTCGAGCGTGATGTCGTGCCTCCACTAGCTATAATCTCCGCAACTGTGGACGTTCGGTCGCCAGATGCTTCCAGGCGACCGAACTCCGCTGCCAGCGACCTAACCATCACACTTTCTCTCACTGCCCACCCGAGTGAACGATGTACCACGCGTGCGGTCTGATAAAACCCGATACGGACTTCTCCGTTCAGGAGGCATTCACTCGCCTGAAAGCGAAGTTCCCGGACTTTTCAGTGACCTGCGAAGGCGAGCAAATCACAATCGCAAAGGGCGATTGGTGGATTGCGCTTGTGGTGGTGAGTGGGCCAGGCGTGGCCGATGAGACACAGGGAATCGTGGACCGGATCGCGGGGTTGGAGCAGTCCGAAGCCGAAGCATACGTTTCCACTGGTCGGCGAGTGGAAGTTTGGAGCGATGTTCCGGACCCGTTCATGGAGCACTTCGACGACTACCTGAAGATGATTGAGGTGCTGAAATCCTTCAATGGATTACTCGCGGTGGATCCGAAGGAACCCGGCGTGTTGTAGCAACACATCGTTGCGTAAAATAGCACCATGTCCACTGAAGCCGCCCTGCTGCGAACGATCCGGGCCAACCCGGACGACGACACCGCTCGCCTCGTTTACGCCGACTTCATCGAGGAAGCCGGTGATTCGGAACGTGGCGAACTCATCCGCGTTCAAGTTGCCCTCGCAAACACCCCCGAAAGCGACGCGGGGCGGGGCGAACTGGAAGATCGCGAACACACGTTGCTGGCCGCGCACGAGGCACGCTGGCTTGGGGTGATGCCCGATTCCGATGGCCTGATCGAGTGGGAGTTCGCACGCGGCTTCGTGGCGGAAGTCGCAGCCACGCCGAGCTTCATGCTCAACGAAGGTTCGGACCTGTGTGCCGCCCACCCGATCCAGCGCTGGCGTGTGCAGTGTTCGCAACAGGACATGGCCGAAGACTTGCTCGAAGCGGGCCGACGCGGTTGGTTCAGCAGACTGGAATCGCTCGATCTGGCCGGCTGGTTCCAATCGATCGGCGAAATGGAGCGATTCCTGACCCGCTCCGAGTTCGGCCAACTTCGGCACCTCGATCTCACCGATCGCGATAATCTGGCAGATCTCCCGGAAATCCTGGAACGCTGTTCCTTTCGTGAACAACTCAAAGTGTTGCGGTGTAGTGGGCGATATCCTGGCGAAATCGGTGTGCTGGATGCGTGGGATCTCACGCGTGCGCTTGGCCCCGCACGATTGCAAGAACTCGCTGTGCCCGCGTGCGAACTCACGGCACAAGATGTGCGCGGGCTGCTGGTCGGCGATTGCTGCAGTGAATTGCGCTCGCTGGATATTCGCGACAACCCGATTGAACCCGATGGCTGGGACGCCTTCCGTGGGGTGAAATGCCGGTTGCGTCAACTCGATTTAAGCGGCACGCCACTGGGAAGCACTTCGTTGGAGAGCGTGTTGCGGCAAGAATCGCTGGCCGACTTGCGTGTGCTGGAACTCAACCGCGTGGGTAGTGCGATGGCAAACATCCGCGCGCTCGCCTCCTCGCCTTTCTGGTCGCAGGCTGAAGAACTTCGCCTGCAAAACGGAACGATTCCCGAACACTCGCTCGATCCACTCTTTGCCACGGTTGGCCCTGCGGCGTTGCGTATTCTCGATGTCAGCGAGAACTACTTTCGCGATTCCGGCGTGCGGCGATTGTGCGAAGCCCCCTGGGCCACCTCCATCTCCTGGCTCGGGTTATCGAGCAATTACTTAACCGATGAATCGCTTCGCCTCATAGCGGCGTGCGAACGATTTTCGCGCCTTCGCACGCTTCATCTCGCCTTTAACAACCCGCACGACCAAGAAGGAGCCGGGTTTAATGATCGCATCACCGACGCGGGCCTGATAGCACTCGCAGGAAGCCGACACCTGACGGGGCTACGAATCCTGTCGGTAAGCAACACGGATGTGACCGAAGCAGGGATCGAGGCGATTGTGAATAGCCCCTACATGCGACTTACAAGCCTGGGACTGCGGGCCTGCCGGTTATCGCAGCAATTGGTGCCGGTGTTGGCGAAAGCTCCCGCAGTTGCGCGACTCGAATGGCTCGATCTGAGCTATAACACATCGCTTGCCGCGAACACCCTCATGCCGTTGGCCGAATCCGAATTCCTCTCGCCACGCTGCGAACTGGATATTCGCGGATGCGGCGTGGACGACGAAACGCGGGCCGCCTTGCGCGAACGATTGGGTCGCCGACTTTCCACATAAACGACACCGCACCGTAACTCGTTGACCGACTCAGATTGATATGCGTCCGCGATTGGCATTTCGAGCCGGGCTTGACACCTCATGCCACCGGTTCGTATCCTTTCCACTAGCACTGTTCCCGTTCAGGTCTTGTGACTCGAATAGCAAGCGGCACCCCGCCGCCCAAAACGATACCATCAACAATCTATCCAGTTACTGCTAACGGCTGATATTCTTAAACGCTCAACTCAAGGTTTCTCCACGATGCCGGAACCGGCCCCCGCGGGCAGTCTGTATCTGCTTGACGCCCACGGCATGATCTTTCAGATGTTCTTCGGTGTCGGTCCCATGACCGCTCCCGATGGCCGCCCCACGAATGCCGTCTTTGGTGTCACGCGGGCACTGATGAATCTGTACGATCGTGAGGCCGCTTATCTCATCGCCGCGCTCGATAACAAGGAACCGACTTTCCGCGAGACGATTGATCCCAACTACAAGGCGCACCGCGATCCGCCGCCCGATGATTTGCTGACGCAGGAACCGATGATTCAGCAGGTCATGGATGCCATGCGGATTCCGTTCCTGACGGTCCACGGTTACGAAGCTGACGACGTGATGGCGACGGTGGCCGCCGAGGCGGAAGCTCGCGGTCTCGAAGTGTATCTCTGCACGTCGGACAAAGACTGCCGCCAGCTTGTGACAGAGAAAGTCAAGATGATGAACCTCCGCAAGGAGGGCGAGATTCTCGACGCGGCCGGCATCCTCGCCGATTGGGGCGTGCGGCCCGATCAAGTTGTAGATTTTCAATCGCTTGTTGGCGATTCCACCGACAACATCACTGGCGTTCCCGGCGTGGGGCCAAAGACTGCGGCCAAGTGGATTCGCGAACTCGGTTCGCTCGATGCGATTATCGCCAATCCGGATCAGGTGAGCGGCGGCCCGAAAGTGAAACATGCGCTCAAAGACGCCATCGCCAATGGCAACCTCGCCAAGAGCCGCCAACTTGTGACACTTAACCCAAAAGTGCCGCTTACTTTCGACTGGGAAGCATGGCAACGACGCGATTGGGATGGCCAGCGCCTGCTCGAACTCTTTCACGAGTTCGGCTTCCGCGGGTTCTCGGAACGGGTTCGCAAAACGCTCACGAACAGCGGTGAAAAGAAGAACGATGCCATGCTCGAAGCCGCTGGAATCGTTCCCGCGCCGCAACCCGGAAAG
This sequence comes from Gemmata sp., assembly GCA_041740855.1. Taxonomy (GTDB): domain Bacteria; phylum Planctomycetota; class Planctomycetia; order Gemmatales; family Gemmataceae; genus Gemmata. The sequence goes on along the minus strand of JBGSLF010000179.1, from coordinate 2,957 downwards.
CCTGCGCAGAAGCCCGCGCGTTCCTCATCGCGATCGAGCAAGCCATCGCAGCCAACCGGGCCAAGTCTGTTCGATCAGATTAACGAGACTGTGCCCGAAGCGAGCGAAGCAAACGATGCCTCGAAGCCTGTGCTGGGCGACGATTGGAGTTATGCGGGCTACGAACTCGTCGATACGCCAGAACGGTTTGATGCGTTCCTCAGGGAACTCACCGCTCAGCGTGCGTTCGTCTTCGATCTGGAAACCACGGGGTTAGATCCGCTTCAGTGCGAAATCGTGGGCTACGCGATCTGCTGGGAGCCGCATCGCGCGTATTACCTTCCGGTGCGTGCGCCCGCAAGCGATGCCAAACTCGATCCAATTGCGACGCTGGCCGCCCTCAAGCCGATCTTCGAAAACGCCGTGATCGAGAAGCGAAACCACAACATCAAGTTCGATCAGATTGTTCTCGCGGCCAATGGGGTCGATCTGGTGGGCGTGGCAGGCGATTCCATGATCGCGCATTACCTGCTGCACCCCGGAGCGCGCGCACATGGCCTCGATGATCTCACACGCGAATGGTTCGGGCATGAGAATATCAAAATCGCGGATCTGATTGGGAAAGGTAAGAAACAGATCACGATGGACAAGGTTCCCACCGCGAAGGTGCGGGACTACGCGTGCGAAGATGCCGATGCCGCGTGGCAACTATCTGCCAAACTGGAACCGGAGATTGTAAGCGCGGGGCACCACTCGCTGTATCAACAATTGGAATTGCCGCTCTTGCGCATTCTCGCCGAGATGGAGCGAACCGGAATCCGCGTGGATGTGCCATTCCTGCAAAACCTCGGGAGCCAAATGGGCACGGAACTCGCCGGCACCGAAAAGGAAATCCACGCACTGGCGGGCCGCGAATTCAACATCGCATCGCTCAAGGAACTGCAAAAGGTTCTGTTCGATGAGCAACAGTTGCCCATTCAGAAGCGAACGGGAATCAAGGGTGAACCCAGCACCGATCAGGAATCGCTTGAACGGCTGGCGGCGCTCGGGCATGTGCTGCCGCGAAAACTCCTCGCGTTCCGACAAGTGAGCAAGCTCAAAAACACGTATGTGGACGTGCTGCCTACACTGGTTAACCCTAACACGGGGCGGGTGCATACTTCGTTCAACCAGGCGACTGCCGAAACCGGTCGGCTCAGTTCGAGCGATCCGAACCTGCAGAACATCCCCGCCCGCACTGAACAAGGCGCGCAACTTCGCAAGGCGTTCATTCCGCAAGAGGGTTGGGTGCTCGTAACTGCAGACTATTCACAGGTTGAGCTGCGTTTGCTCGCACACTTCTGCGCGGACGAAACATTGCGATTAGCGTTTACCGCCGACCGCGATGTTCACGCCGCAGTGGCTGCCGAAATCTTCAAGGTGAAGGAAGACGAAGTTACCAAAGCGCAACGCGGCATGGCGAAGACCGTAAACTTCGGCGTCCTCTACGGTATGAGTGCCGCGGGGCTTTCCACGCGGGTCTCGATCCCGCGCAAGGAAGCCGAAGAATTCATCGACCAATACTTCGCACGCTATCCCAAAGTGCTGGAATATCAACAACGCCTGCTCGAAACCGCACACCGCACCGGAGTCGTGAAGACCATCTTGGGCCGCTATCGGAATTTTAAGCCCGAGGCGATCAACCCGAAGTCCAACTATCGCAATCGCGGGCAAGCCGAACGCGAGGCGATCAACATGGAGATTCAAGGTTCTGCAGCAGATCTGATGAAGAAAGCGATGCTTGCCGTGAGCGATCGCCTCACGGCACAAAAAATGCGGTCTCGAATGCTGCTGACTGTTCACGATGAACTCGTCTTCGAGGCACCGCCGGAAGAAGTGACAGCCGTGGCCAAACTGGCACGCGATGAGATGACCGGAGCCATGCAACTGGAAGTGCCACTGAAAGTGGACGTTGCCGCTGGCGCAAACTGGCTGGAAGTACACGATGTCGAGTGAAACCTGCACCAACACCACCTGGCGGCACGGAGCCAAGCCTGTCATTGGACTGATCGGTGCGATTGGTGCCGGCAAAAGCACGGCCGCCCGTTGCTTCGCGACATTTGGCGGGCAAATGATCGATGCCGATGCGCTCGGCCACGAAGCACTCACGCAGCCCGAGATTATTCAAGAAGCGGTGGCTCGTTGGGGCGAATCCGTGCGAAAGCCGGATGGCTCACTCGATCGCCGCGCGATCGCCCGCATCGTGTTTGCAGATGCGAAGGAGCGCTCGCACCTGGAGGCCATCGTCTTTCCTCACATCCGGAACCGGTGCGTGGAAGAAATTCAGCAAGGAATGGCCAACCCAGCCATTTCCTTCGTAGTACTCGATGCCGCCGTGATGCTTGAAGCCGGTTGGGATAATGTGGCCGATCGCCTGGTCTACATCGACGCCCCGCGAGCGATTCGATTGGCACGCCTCGGGCAGCGGAGTGGTTGGTCAGAGAGTGATCTGGAGGCACGCGAAGCCGCTCAGTGGCCCACCGAGATTAAGAAGTCACGCGCCGACCGCGTGATCATCAACGATGCAAGTCCGGAAGCGTTGCGACAGCAGATCGCGAGTTTGCTGAATGAGTGGTCGATCATGTGCGCGCCGCAGTCCACCCACGAGGCATTTCGTGGTGTTGCGGCGAGTAACACGTGCTGAATCGGGATGAAGTGCTGTGAATCCAAGTTCCTTTGCACGAGTTTAAGTTCCTACCCGAAGTACCACGGCGTTCAAGGAGCGCGTCCGCGTCTCCCGCCCGGTATGGACACAAGATAGACAGACGACGGTTGCCCGCCGGTGAGGATATTTCATGTCCGACACGAAACCCGAATCCACCAAACCGACTCGCACCACGGCGAGCCGCTCGCGTGCGCGAAAGACCGATGTCGCCGCGACGGAAGCGGCCGCGACGGAAGTGGCCGCGACGGAAGTGGCCAAACCGGCCGCACCGCAA
>JBGSLF010000178.1:0-11189 GCA_041740855.1 Gemmata sp. | reverse complement strand
CCGCCAGGTGCTCAACGCCCGAAGGCATCACTGATTGGTTCACATGATTACCGGGCATTCTGTTTTGACTTGCTGACGTGCTCAACGCCCGAAGGCATCACTGATTGGTTCACGCGAACACTGGGACCACCGGTACACCGTCTGTAGGGTGCTCAACGCCCGAAGGCATCACTGATTGGTTCACATGATTACCGGGCATTCTGTTTTGACTTGCTGACGTGCTCAACGCCCGAAGGCATCACTGATTGGTTCACGGTGTAATCGTAGCTTCCGGTGCCGCCAGCCAGGAGTGCTCAACGCCCGAAGGCATCACTGATTGGTTCACACGGGTCGGCGATCACCGCGCGAAGCAGGTCGATGTGCTCAACGCCCGAAGGCATCACTGATTGGTTCAGAAATAAACATGCGGAGGTGGTTCCTCCAGAGTTTTGAGGTGCTCAACGCCCGAAGGCATCACTGATTGGTTCACACTGCGAGTCGTTCATCAACTCAACCAACTCACGGAAGTGCTCAACGCCCGAAGGCATCACTGATTGGTTCACGCGAGAAGAAACTTAGCAGGTACGCAGTCTGGGAGATGTGCTCAACGCCCGAAGGCATCACTGATTGGTTCACTGTAATTACACGGCGTTATGGGACCAGCTAACACTAGTGCTCAACGCCCGAAGGCATCACTGATTGGTTCACCCCGTGGTATCCGATCGGCCATATCTGGGCCTGACCGGTGCTCAACGCCCGAAGGCATCACTGATTGGTTCACTCCACTTCACGCGCGAAGCCAAACGGCGCGATGGAGGTGCTCAACGCCCGAAGGCATCACTGATTGGTTCACGTTACAGCGAGCAGTACGCAGCTCGGCAGCAGTTCGTGCTCAACGCCCGAAGGCATCACTGATTGGTTCACATGAGATCTTTCACACGAAGGGCAGATAGAGTAGGTGCTCAACGCCCGAAGGCATCACTGATTGGTTCACGATGTACGAAAGGGCAAGCGCTCGATTCCCCTTGACGTGCTCAACGCCCGAAGGCATCACTGATTGGTTCACATCCGCGTGTGCGTGGGGGGGTGTTCGATGGTGTTTTGTGCTCAACGCCCGAAGGCATCACTGATTGGTTCACTCAGGGGTTCCTCGACGGCGCTGTTAACTTGTTCGATGTGCTCAACGCCCGAAGGCATCACTGATTGGTTCACGACGACGCGGGCACCGGGTTCGGAAGCCGTCGCAAGTGCTCAACGCCCGAAGGCATCACTGATTGGTTCACTAGGCACCCAGAGTGAAGTGTCGTCTTCGTCTGTGTGTGCTCAACGCCCGAAGGCATCACTGATTGGTTCACCGGTATGGGTTGCGGCTGATGCTCTCCGCACCAATGTGCTCAACGCCCGAAGGCATCACTGATTGGTTCACGAGGGCCGTGAGTTGCTGCGAGATGGCGCGATATTCTTGTGCTCAACGCCCGAAGGCATCACTGATTGGTTCACGGCACGTTGCTGCACGAGACCGTTCACTGGTCGGGTGTGCTCAACGCCCGAAGGCATCACTGATTGGTTCACTGAATCCTTGTTCTCACCCTGCGAGCGGTCTCGCCGGTGCTCAACGCCCGAAGGCATCACTGATTGGTTCACGCGGCACGGCCGGAAACACGGTCGGGGATGTGGGGGGTGCTCAACGCCCGAAGGCATCACTGATTGGTTCACGGGAGTCGTCGTGGCTGATGCCTCCAAACAGTTCGAGTGCTCAACGCCCGAAGGCATCACTGATTGGTTCACCGCGGGCCGCGCAACTTGTGGTGAATATGAATGTTACTGAGCCTCCTTTCAAGCACCTGCCATTTGGATCTGGGCGATGCCGTGTTGCCGATCAATCCCACCATCAAAATAGCCCTTTTCACCGAGGATTCCACCATTCACGCATCTCTATCAGTTGTCAAAGAGCAAAACCCCTCTCAATAGAGGAGGTTACGACAGATACCGACATCCGTTTGTCGAACACCGGCCGGTGCCTGATTGTGCTCAGACGATCGTGTGCCGAGGTGGTTCGTCCGTCCACTCCGGTGGCCGGTTGCGAGCATGAATGCCCACGATACCGTCCACGCACCGCGTACACAACGGGATGAGAAGTACCTCATCCTCGGGCTCAAGTTTTTCGGTCAACTCCCACCGCAGTCGGGCTACCTCGGTGGATGTCATCCAGCACCGGAACACCGAGTATTGTACCCGGTGACCGTAACCTTCCATGTGCTTCGCGCACTTCCGAAGCCGCTTCTCGTCGCGGACGTCGTAGCACACCAGCCACCATCGGGCATCTGACATCGATATCCCCAATCAGCGGAGCCGGCTTCGGGCGAACAGACCGGGCTCCCCGGTCCATTCCTTTTCGAGCAGACGTGCTTCCAACTCGATGCTGCGAGCATAGCTGAGCGAGTAGTTCAGTACCGGGTGCTTCCATGTTTCCTGGAGCCGGCCCTCGAACAATCCGATGGCTTTCTTCCGTCCGTCCTCACTGAGCCACACCTTCGTCCGGGTTACGGCGAAGTCGGCGGCCGGGTCCCACTGGCCGCGGTTTAGCGAGCCGACGAGCGGCATATCCCACAGGGTAACGCGGAACAACTCCATAAGGTCCAATACCAGAGGATAGGCGGCCGACCGGGGCGTGTGGAAGAAGCCGAGAGCCGGTTCCAGTCCGGTCGCAAGAATCGCTCGCATAACTGCTGTGTGGAGTAAACCGTACCCATAACTGAGCAGGGCGTTGAACCGGTCCTGTGGTGGGCGGCGCGAGCGGCTATCGGAACGCAGGTCGTCATGAACTTGCGGGCCAAGCAGTTTGCGAAGAGCCGCGAAGTAATGAACGGCGGCCGACCCTTCGAGACCTCGCAGAGAGTCGCGGTCCGCGGCGTTCGGGATGCCCCCCAGAATTGGTTGGATGCCGTTGAGCGAAGTCTGGATATCGGCTCGGGCTTCGTCATCGCCCCGACTGGCCCGCATCAGATAGCGGTACTGCCCTTCGACTTTCGCGGCGGCGAGTTGCTGCGCGAGTCGCAGGCATGTCTCCTCCGAGGTGAGGGCCTGGTACTGCCGGATGCGACGCTGCACTTGACCGGCGGTCGGTACCAGGCTGGCAGTGTGGTAACCGCTGACGCTCAGCCAGTGAACCCCGATGCCTTGCTCGACGCACTTGCGGATCGCCTGTGTGCTGATTTGGGTAAACCCGTGTAGCAGCAGTGTGTCGATACCACGTGCGGGGTGTTTCACGTCCGGTCCTTCTCGCGGCTTGATGACGATGGAATCGCCACTGATGCCAACACTCGTGCCCTGGGCCACCACATGCAGTGTGGTGCCATCACGATCAGGCGGGAACAACCGGACCGGATCCCGCTCCGGTTCCCTATCCTGCCGCACCTCTTCCGGCAGGCAAACGGGGGCAAGTGAGCATTTCTCACAGAGTCGTGGGTTATCGGCGATCGGTGGGCGGTCCACGGTTTCCCGTAATCGTCTCGCTTCGGCAATAGCGGCGTGCAGGTCGGCCCGTGCTCGGTCGTCGATGGGCATGCGAACTGTGACATTCGCCGCGTGATAGCGAATTCGGCCTTCCGTGATCGGTTGACCAAACGCCTCTTCCAGCAGCACGGCATAAGCGATCAGTTGCAGGCGATCCGACGGCCACGGTTCGGCGTTGTTGTCGGCGTCGCGGGCCGGGCGACCGCGCTTGTGTTCATACGGCAGGTGCGACCCGTCGCGGCGGCGGACGCAATCCACCTTGCCGACAAGGCCGAGCGAATCGGACGCCAGTTCGAGCGCCACCGATTCGCCGTCTTCATCGGCCTCCAGCGCTGCGTGCAATTGCCGGCCGGCGAACACGCGGTGGTCGGCGACGCGGAGTTCCTCGACTTCTTCGAGGTAGAAGAGACGCTGGCAGTACGCGAGGACGTGCAGCGCCATCACTCGCACCGGTGGTCGGTGCGAATCCAGGAGTGGGAGCGGGAGCATGTGGTTCTACTCGGGTGAGATAACCGGCATCCGTTCCGGCGGTGGGGCAGTAAGGGGCAACTCTTCCAGGTCGCCGGTAGCGTAACGAGTGCCGGCAGAGCCGACGTGATCGACCCACACAGGCAGTGTCAAGCGGCCTTTCTTGTCGTCGCGTTTCAGGAAGATTCGGCCGTTTTTGGGCAAGCGATGCCCCACCCGGTCGAGCAGACAGACCTCATCGACCATGTGCGTGCTCTCGCCCAGCGACAGCCCGCCAAAGCGATTGATACTCACAGGATCGGAGAGCGCGGCCTGAACACGGTCAACTAACTTGTCGCCGGGTTCGTCGGCAGAATCGAGCCAGACCACGAGTCGCACATCCGTGAGTAATTGCTGGTAATCCGGCCGCGTGTTTCCAGGCGAGCCGAGGGGGGTCTTCTTCACCCGCCAAACAGTGCGGAGAACCACACTCGTCGGTGGCTTATTCAGCAACACCGGCGCGACCTTCACGCCGATGTGTTTCCGCCGATCCGTCTCGCCGACGAGCGCCAGTAGGAAGCCGTAGCAGGTGGCCGGCGGTGGTAGCGGTTCGGTTTCCAGGTACTCCCGCGCCAGCCCCTTGCGGAAGCAGGCGACGGGCACCGTGACGTAGACGCCGAGCATAATCACTCCTTGATCTTAAGTTCGGCGTTGATCCGCTTCACCGCTTCATCGCACGCCTTCACCACTCCCAGCACCGTCACGCCCTTTGCCTTCAAATCGGTCGCCAGTTTGGAACCAAGGTCCGCGACACCGAGGATCAGTTCATCCGGCTTGATGTCGCCAGCGTCGATGCGGTCGATCAGTTTCTTGGCATGGACGGTCTTGCCGTCGTCGGCAGTCTCGAAGCAGTACAAGAGCCGCGGGGCCGGGTCTTGCGTGATCCGGATGACGACCACTTCCGGGGAGAAATCGAACAGGAACCGGCCGTGATTGCCGGCAACCCGGCCGAGGTTGCACAGGGCGTGGACAGCCTTTGCGGCCCGGCTCTTGTCGCGCAACCGCTCCGGGGTGAGGGCGATGCCGTACTGGTAGCGGGTGCCGTGCACCTCCGTGCCATAGGGCACGGGGTTACTGCCTTTCTTCTGGGCGGACGGCGTGGCTCCCGGCGAGGCGGCGTTGAACGTGACATCTCCGGCCCACGGCGTAAGCGACACGGCACGTGTGACTTCGAGGACCGCCCGGCGGATGTAATTGGTGCCTTGCGGCTTTTTCTTTGCCTTCAGCTTCTTCTTCGTGCCAGCGTCCACTTCCTCTTCATCACCAGTGGCGTTTGCTTGGTCGGGAGCGTCACCAGTAGCTTCAACTTCTTCTTTGCCAGCTTCAGCGCTCATGAAGCCGAGCAGGTCGTCGTCGGCGAAGCCTATCGCTGCACCGTCCCGATACCAGGTGAAATCGGGATCGACAAAGTACCCGCAGGGGGTCTTCACCGCGCCCTTGTAGGCATTCGTCAACTGTTCCATCACAGCGGGCGGGATGTCAGCGGGATGTTCCGCCCAGTGCCGATTGCACGGCAGTCCGTCCGCTTGCAGTCGGCGACGGAAGGCAAATCGGATCGCCTCAGCCGAAACCGTTGTGTGTGGCTCGCCGACCCAGATAAGTTTCTGGAGTGGGGTCAGGTTCGTGCCCTGGTTGTCGCCCCTGTTGTTTGCGGCGGTGCCAAAGGGGGTCACGAAGTTCGCGAATACGTGCAGGCTCATTGAATCATCTCCGAGGGCTGTATAGCGAGTCAGTTCTGTTGGGTGGTGTCTTCACGACTGGAGTCGGTACGGGGCTGGTAACTGCTCAAGCCGATCAGAGCTAGATCGCGAGCGAGTTGCCAAGTCGCTGGCCGAAGCATCCGCAATACCAGAAGCCAGTTGCTCTGGAGTTCGCTGTTATTGCCGGCCCGACGGAACATCTCCGCGAGATTTTTGCGGAATTGATCGACGGTCATACTACTTGAGAAGACACGCCCCCACTTTTCTCGCTCATCGTCGAACTTCTTGTACATCAAGTTGGGGCGATCGCGGTAGTCGTTGGCGATCTTCCCGCGGAGCACGAACATGGCAGCGTGGACGGACCTCACGATGACCTGCTCCTCTTCACGATCCCACATCGCGTCATCTCGTATCATGGCGTGCAATCCCTCCGTTTCGGTGTAGAGCGAACTTCGTGCCTTCCGCGAGCCAGCTAGTTTGTGAAAGCCGACGTACCACGAATCCCCCCGTCCTAGATTTTCAGCCACGAAGGGGCGAATCCGACTGTCGAACCAGTACGTCGTTTCATCCCGACGCACGCGCACACCTCTCGGCAAGTAAGCTAGCGCTCTTTCGTACTGGTCGAAGATCACGTCGGAACGTTCTCGATCTTCAGATTCAACTCGTGGGATGGCCTCGCTTGGAAATTCCGACGAGTCGATCCGTGACTTCTGAGGCTTCGTCCAGGTTTTCAACGCGAAACGCTGGGCAGAACAGCCTGGCAGCGCTGATGAGAGTAGGAGGCAGCGAGAGTACAGCCTGACTTCAAGCTGAAACCCCGCATCTGCGGTTCCCCCGGTTCGGACTTCGCTGACAGTACGTGGAGTCATCTGAGGCCGGTCGAAAGAAATGTCCTCCAAGTTGTTCACATCCGGCACAAGCAACACGCCGTCTCCCGAGTTGCTCAATTGAGCAGAGACGCAGCCAACCAAAAAGAACGCGGAACAAAGCGTCATCGGAGTCGTCATCGTGAACGCAGACGGATCGAGAGCATCGTGACGCTTGATCGCACCAGAGTAGATCGAGCCGAAATTGATAGTCCTACCGTCGAGTTTGGTGGGACACGGGAGGAGTTCGCCAAGTTCGGAATCGATGAACGCACGCCACAGTCGTTGGTGCAGGTAAGTCAGGCACTTCTTGAATTCAACGGTGATGAATCCACGACCACTTCCGTCGGGGTCTAGCGTGTATGTCGTACTGGTGGGCTCGAATGTAACGTTTTTCTTCGCACCTTGTAGGAAAGTTCGAGTCAGTGCATTCTGCATCTCCGCCCGCACCGCCAGCGACGGCGGCGGGTCGGGGTACTGTCCCGGTAGGTAGATCACGCCATCACGGATCTGGAACGCGAACGCGAACAGTTTCTTCAAGTAGTTGGCGGCATTCTCTGGCGTTCCGAACTTTAGCGTCACCTCGTCGTCGGTGACGGTCCACGGGTACTCGTCGCCGATCATCGCGCCTGGCAACTTATCGAGGCGGAGCAGACTGGCTTCATGCTGCCGCTCCATCGCCTTCAACGTGCAGGCCAATCCGCCCAAACCGGCGCGGTGCAAGGCAGTCATGCCAGGGGCGAACAGATTCATCGTCAGGTGGTCGGGAGCGACGGCCTTAGTCGCTTTCGCTCCCGGCAGCATCTTTCCCACCGACTTGCCAGCCCGCTTCTTTGGTGGCTTCAGTTCTTCTTCCATTCGGCACCTCGCATGGAATCGTAGGTGATGGTCTCGTTCGCAACGACCGGGATGCCCTTGTGTTTCTTCGACCGCCAGTCCACGGTTTTCGGTGGCGGAGGCATCGGCAGGGTGAACTTGCCGAGATCGCTGGCCTTCCTCAACTTCGTCAGGTCTCCTTCCACCAGCACCGTGATGCCGGGCGATGCTTCGCGGAGTTCCGAAACGGTGGTGAAGGGACCGCCGTCCAGCCACGCGCTCGGCACGAGGTCCGGTGCGTTCTCGCCGGTCTGCTCCCAGGCGTCGGCGAGCATCCGTTGCGAGATATCGGTATCCGGCAGTTTGCCGAGCCACAACATCGCCACTTCCAAATCGGCGGGTGTGTACGGCAAGTTATTCTCCGGCGCCAGCACGATGAACGGCATGGTCAACGGTAGTGGATCACGTTCGTTTTCTGGTGGTTTGGCGTGCCTGTTGAGACGACCAAGTCTTTGGATCAGCGCTGGCACCGGCGCGGCCTCCGTGACCAACAGCGTGCAACCCTTGAGGTCCAGGGACATTTCGCACACCTGGCTCGTGCAGGCGAGAATGCCGTTGGTATTCTCCGGCGTGAACGCTTCAACGACCGCCTTGTGCCGCTGCACACGGTCCAAATACTTGAACCGGCTGTGGTAGATGAGTGGCGTCAGCCCAATATCGGAAGCCGCATCCGCTGATGCCATAACGCGGTTGACGGTGTTACTCACCCACAAGACCTTGCCACCGCGTTTCACCTCCTCCGCGATCAGTTCCAGGTGCTTGCCGTCAGCGACCACCTTGTGGTAGCGGGGCAACTTCTCCAACCCCTCTGGGCCGGTGATCGCCGTCAGGTCAATGCCACGGAATTTCTTCAGTACCTCGCGTAACGCCTCTTCGCGCGGTGTCGGCAGACTGGCAGTCATGAGCAGGCACGGCAGCCCCGGCACGTCGCGGAGGAACCGCAACAGCGCCCCGAAAAGGCGGTCGTCATAGGCGTGGATTTCGTCGAACACGAACGCCGATTGCGTTAGTGCTGGCCAGGCGAACAGGCCCTTCCGGTTGTTCTGGACGAGGCCGAGGACGGTATCGACGGTGCATGCCACGATCGGCGTGGACCACATCTCGAGGGCGTCCGCCTTCGCCGCTGCGTCCGCGTCGGCCGACTTCGAGTCGCCGCCCGTGGTCAGGATGATTTCAAAGTCCACGCTACTCCGGGAGTGGAACAGGTCGGCGTTGATCGCCTTGAGCCGTTCCCGCTCGGCCTTCTTCTCCGGGGTGTCGTCCGCCGGCTTCTCCAGCACCTCCGGATGGAGGTAGTCCTTGAACCCTTCGGTCGCCGTTCCGGTCGTTGGGTAGCAGAAGTACAACCGGCGACCTGCCCACTTGTTCGCTGCTCGCATGTACGCCGCGACGGTTTTCCCTGTGCCACAACCGGCCTTCACGAACACCACGTCATCCGGGTGTTCGGCCACAGCCGATTGGAACGGTCGGGCCTCATGACCCTCCAACCCGTATCGGGCGAGGAATTCCAGATCGGCAGCGGGCGGGACGGCTCCAAAGGTGATCGTGATCCGCCCCCAATCCGGGGTGCCTTCTTTCGGCAGAGCGGAGCCGGCCACGTCCGCCGCGATGAGGCAGTTCTTGATCGCCGCGAGCAGCCGCGCCTCCGGCAACTTCTTTAGTTTCGTTTCCCACAACCGCAGCGCGACCTTTCCCCACTCGCCAAGTTCGGCGAACACGTTCCCCGACCCAACCAGCGGCCGGGTGCCACCGGTCATGGCTGGTGGTGGTTCGGCTAGGCCGAACTTCGACTTCAACCATTGCAGGATCACTGCGAAGTTAGGGTGATCTGTGTGTAACCGAATATCAGCGCCAGCCCCGGGCGGGCAGCTACGCGGGGGGCTTTCGTGATTGTGCGCCGGGTGGTGTCCTGCCACCGCCCACTCAACGAAGGCGAAGTCTGTCTCGCTGCCACCCACCGCTGGTAGCAGCCATGTCTTCAACTCCTTGAGCATCAACACCGTCGCCCACTCGTGGCGGATGCCTTGCTGCTTGTCGCGGCGATCGTGCGACGAAAGCAGCATTCCCTGAAAGTGATCGTTCGCCTTTCCGATGTCGTGAACCGCAGCTGCCAGCAATACACACCGCCGCAAGCGGTCGCGGTATTGCTCCGATTTGAAGCCAAGCGCCGAGATCTGAGAGTCCTGTGTCGCGTCGAGAACCCGCGCGGCGGACTCGTACACATCTTGCAGGTGTTGGAGCAGATGCATCGACGGGCGTTCCGTCTCTCCCCGCGGTTTGCTCTTTGCCCACAGTTTGGTCGGATCGAGTGTCATCACTTCACCTCCTTTGCCGGGGTGAAGAAGCCGCAGCCCATGTGGGTGCGACCACCCAGACCAAGTTCCTGGAGCTTCACCGAATCGTCGGCAGATAGTTCGGCCACGATCAGCGCGTAACCCGTGATGGTCACGCCCTTGATCCGAACCACCCGCCGTTTCACTTCTCCGGCCCATTTGCCATCCAGATGGATTGGCAACTGTGGCTCGCCCTTGATACCCATTTCCGCCAACTTCGCCCGGGCAGTGGTGAGGAATTGCTCCGATGAATCGGCATTCTTGAACGTCACCATCCGGGCGACGACGGCCGGAGCAGGCACCAGCGTGCGAACCGCTGGCACCCCAAGCCGGATAGTGGAGTCCCCGATCACCAACTTCTTACCGGCCAGCGGTAGGGCGACTTTGATCACCTCCTGAGGTAACCGAACTCGCAGGCACGAGTGCGAGCCGAGTTGCAATCGCCCGTCTGTGGTGGCGACGCCCGTGATGGAGGCGAACCGTAGGGGTGAGTCTGTACTGTGGAACTGTGGGGTGATGTGAGAGAGCGCAGAGTAAAGTAGGTATGCGTGGTCCGTTGGCAGGTTGGTACCAGCGGTAGGGAACACCAGATCAACGGTCACGGAGAACCTCCAAACGGCACCGCGAGTTTGAATGACGGAGTCATTCTGAGCCGCTATTGGCACCAGTGAGTTACTTGCTGCTGTGAGAATTGTGCGCCATGACGTGAACTCGTCAATGTCAGCAGCGGAATCATCTCGGACGGCCCGCCACAGCGTGCGAGACCGGTTGATCGGGTTTCCCGCTTACAACACTCATCAGAGCATATTCGCAGTTACCAAACGGCTGGAGCTACTGACCTCACGTCGCTGACCAATTGGGTATTACGCTCCTTGATGGAGCTACCCACACTTGGAGCATGAATCGTGAGCGAATCACAACCCGTAAGACCATGCCAACCCACTGAACCAACCCTTGATTTACTCCTCTGTATGGCGATCGCTGCTGAGAATAGCCGCGAACACAATCAGCGTGTTCTCGAACGAACGTCCGCGAGGAGCAGTTTGGAAGCGTATGGGTTTGGGGCGCAGATCGCGGCGTTGGAGTCTTGCGACCCATGGGCAGGGGTTCCTGCTGCCCTTCGGCTTCGCGCCTTCGCAAATAATGCGTTCGGGACAGATCTGACTCCCGAAGCCGTCCGACGAATACGCGGTCGGGTGTGCGAGGCACTGGATATCGACACGGCGACCGCGGACGCATTAACGCTTACCCAAGTGGTCGAGGTGCTCGCCGAAGCCGACGCTGAGGACAAACGGCACCTCAGCAATCCTGACGGAACTGCCGACCCACTCCAGACCGAATTCCGCTGGTTGAAAGTCACCCAGATCGCGAAGTTGTTTGCGTTGAACCCTGGCCAAGTCTCGAAGCAAGCC
>JBGSLF010000177.1:0-5259 GCA_041740855.1 Gemmata sp. | reverse complement strand
TCCGGGGTGGTCTCAAACAGATCCACCAGTCGGCCAACCTCGGCGTCGGGCAAGGAAATACGGATCACGCGTTAATCCTCAGTCGGTCAGAAGTCATCCCGAGGACAGAATAGACAAAAGCAACCGGATCGTGAATCAGTTCTTCTTCTTGGTGGGTGGACCGCCGCGATTCGAGAAGGAATCGGCGGGCCAGTTCTTCCGCATCAACGCCTGCAGGGTCTTCACGGTGTCGGCGTGCTTGGGATCGGCGGCCAGGTTCTTCCATTCGTTTGCGTCTGCATCGTGATCGTAGAGTTCGACTCCGCGTTTGCCGTTATCCCACTCGGTGTAACGCCAGCGTTCCGTGCGAACGGAGTGGCCGGGGAAGTTGCCACGCCACACTTGCGTGAACGCGGGGCGATCCCAAGTCGCCTCCGGGTTTTCCAGTAGCGGTTTCAAACTCGCACCGGGCAAATCGGCGGGTGGTTTCAGTCCGCAGAGTTCCGCCAATGTCGGGTGACAATCGATGAGTTCCACCGTTCGCTTGCACGCCTTGCCGTTCCCCTTCGCACGCGGATCGTAGATGATGAACGGCACGCGGGCCGACACTTCGAAGAGGCTTTGCTTCTTCCACAAGCCGTGCTGCCCCACCAGATAGCCGTGGTCGCTCCAGAACACCACGATGGTCTTATCTGCAAGCTTTAATCGCTCCAGGGCGTCCAGCACGCGACCCACCTGCGCATCCACGAACGATATGGTGGCGTGATACGCTTGCAAGGCTTCGCGGGCTTGCTTCTCCGTGACGCCATACAGCGGATACGGCGTAACCGATGAGAGCGCCGCGGCCGGGATCGCCTTGCGATGATCGAGCGGTTCTTCGGGCAGTTTCACGGTATCGAAGGGATAGAGGCCGAAGTACTTCTTGGGTGCCACATACGGGCAGTGCGGGCGGTAGAACCCGCACGCCAAAAAGAACGGCTTCTCCTGGTTCGCCTCCATGAGTTTGATCACTTCCGTCGCAACGATGCCATCGGTTTGTTCTTCGTCGGTTCCTTCCGCCGCGAGAAAACTGAGCGAACTGCCAAGCCCGCGTTTGGGCGTGTGGTTGATGATCTTGGCTTCTTCGGTTTTGTCGCGTCCGCTTGGGTTGACGCGGTGATCCCAGGAATCCGGATCGTCCAGCCCGTTAGTGCCAATCTGACCGGGGTTGCCGTAGTGATAGATCTTGCCGACGCGGGCGGAGTAATAGCCGTTGTTGCGGAATGTCTGCGGCAGCGTGACCACTTTGGGCAAAGTGGTTTTGCGGAAATCTGTGGTGAGGTTGAAGATCTTCGTGGTATCGGGTCGCAAGCCGGTCATGATCGAAACGCGGCTCGGGCTGCACAATGGAAACTGGCAATACGCACGATCGAAGCGAACGCCCTTGCTCGCGAGTTTGTCGATGTTCGGCGACTTCAGATATGGGTGGCCATAGCACCCGAGATCGTTGTTCATGTCGTCCACCGCAATGAACAGTACGTTCATTTTGTCCGCGGCGAGCGTTTGCGGAGCGGCCGCAGTCAGAGCGATGAGCAGAAGAGCGTAACGCATCATGAGAGAGGTACCGAACGGGGGAAAGGAGTGGCACAACGGCCCGCGGAGCTTGGCACCAGAATACCCGCAGGCGTTCGGGGTTAGCCAGTCGCATAGCGCGTGCAGGCGAGCAATCCGGCACGGCATTCAGTGTACCCGTCTTGTCGGTTGCCCCGCGAAGATCTATTCTGTGAACAGCACGGCCAAGTGGCGGAATGGCAGACGCACTCGATTCAAAATCGAGCGCCTAATAAGCGTGTGGGTTCGAGTCCCACCTTGGCCACATGAACATCTGGACAGTTAATGTCCGCAGATGACACAAGACGCCGGGAGCCTTGAATTTCAAAGGTTCTCGGCGTCTTTGTCGTTTCTTGACACTTCACGCCGGCTCCTGACTGCACCGCATTTTGCAGCATGATTCTTCTCACACTGCGGACTCAACGAAAGCGGGTTCATTCGCCCCAGCTCACGAACGGAACCGGCAGCAAGAAGGCGTGCTGTTCATACAAGCTCGAGATGCCGTGCCAGCCGATGTGTTGCGATGCGAATACCACGAGCACATACGCCAGCGCAATCGGTGGGAAAAGGAAGCGGCAACTCCAGCGGAATAGCCAGTGGCGGGGGGCTTCGCGGCGAGCGGGGCGAGAATACGCCCAGCGTACACCATTTCCGGTCACTGCGGCGTTGTCGAGAAACAGCCCTTCGAAGTTCCGGCGAGCGAATGATCGCAGCGAATAACCCAACGTGCGGGTATCCAATCGGCCCGCCAAATCCTCAACCGCCGCTCGCAGATCCGGCTGCGTTCGTGCCGATTCCACGATCTCGGATACGGTGAGGCCCTGCCGGTCGGGATCGATACGCAACAGAACTCGCAACAACGCGGTCATGGCAATGGCATTTCGGTCTACAGAGGTCTGGAGCGTCACCCGAGTTAGTCCAGGGTCAGGTTGTCCAGCGTATACCACGGCTTCGCGAACTACGTCTGACCACGATTCGTAACTGCCCCATGGCGAAAGCTCGTGCCGTGGGCGTCCGGCCATAATCCACCCACGGAGAATGGTCAACGCGGCCGAGAGAAGACGATCCCGATTCCGGCGAAGGTGTTGTCGGAGGTTCGGATATCGGAACCCGCCCCGTTCTTCCGGTCGTTCGTCGGTCGATTCCATCCGAACGTGACAAGTTCTCCGGCTAGTGTCCGCCCGCAGTTCGCAGTTGTTGCCAGTCCCATACCAGACCACGTTGAGCGGGCCGTCGAACACCCGGTTCCCGCCGAGCAGCCGGTCCTTCCACCGGTCTGCGGTCAATGCCGCATCGAGTTGATCGTTGCCAATGGCACCTGCAAGGTTGTCAAGCAATACCATCCGCTCGCCCTCGGCCGCCACGCTGGTGATCCGCTTCCGGAGTTCATCACGGTCCGGTGTGTACGTCATTGCCGAGAATCTGCGGCCGAGAACCGGGATGGCAATCGCGTCCGCGAGCAGTCCCTTGCCGACACCACGAACATTCCCGTCGATGAGGAAGAATGGAGCTGGTCCCTCGAATGCAAACCACGCAAGCGGTGAGAGCAGGCCCGCTAACCAGCTGGACTTATGTTCCGGTCGCTCAAACGGGAAATCGCAGACGGTATCGAACAGCAACTCGGCAGCCGCAACTGCATTGGCCCGAGTGGGGGATTCCGGAATGGTCAATTGCAATCCGCGCGGCAACCTAACCACCACACCCGTTGGTCGGTGGTAACCGTCTGTGGCTAGAATCGAACCATCGGGCAACAGAACCGGATGTGTGACAACGGCCTCCAATCTGCGAACACCTGACCACACGCCACGATCATGAACTACCTGAACACACCAACTCGGTGGGTGCGCGGGGACAATCGCAGTCCCCTCCTTGGTCTCAACCACCTTGACCCAATCGGCGACGCGGGTGAGTTGCTCCCGAAGCAGTGGCGGTGTAAGTCCTCGAACTACTGTCGCCCCTGCCGGTTGCCGAACAGTCGCATCTCCGGGCGTTGGGGCGTCAAGCTGCAGAATGCGAACCAGTTGCCCGCCTCGCTGATACAGCCCTTCCGCGATCGGTAACGCTGAGACAGCCGCGTCATTAACCACATGTTCCTCGGTGGTGATGACGATTTCTGGACGTTTCCCTGGCTTCGGAGGTTCGACAGCGGTGACAAAGTGTGCGAGCAGATCTCGACCCAACACGGACCAATCAATTCCGCCAGTCGCTTGACCGATGAGCCATTGTCTAACGTCTTTCGAGCTATCGGGAGGCATTGCTACCAGTACCGGACGACCGAGTTGAGTTTGGAGCGATGCCGCTGTGCGTTGGGCACCTTCTTGCCCCCGCCATGAGCTGTCTTTCTTTTGGTCGTTCTCGCCAACAACGATGATGTCTCGATCCGAAGGCCAACTTCTCAATAACTTCGCAAGGTGTTCAACACCACCTGTGTTCGAGGGACGCCCGATCACTGCCAATCCTGCAGCGGCTAGGGCGAGTGTGTCGGACGCTCCTTCGACGAGCAACAGCGGCCCGGATCGATCCGCCCACCCGTTGGGAATCGTCAGCCCGCGATGCCCGCCCGATAGCATCTTCTTGGTATCCTTCCCATCCGCTCCTGGAATCCGCTGAGTGATCCCGATGACATGGCCTCTAGCATTGCACTCGGGAAATGTGAAAATTGTCCCGGCGATACCACCTCCGGACACTCCGAGAAGTGGTAACACATCAAAGATGGTGACGGGCAAACCCAACCGGTTCGCTAGCTCTAACTTGGCTTCCGCAGACACTCCCTTCGCGTATCGCGCTGCTTCTGTGTTCCAATCCACTGGTGGCTTGAGTTTGGGCTTATTGGTGGGTGAGTTCTTTGGCAGATTGGTCTTGTCGTCGCGGCGGAACAGGTGGAACTGTTCATCACCCTTCGCTGGCCCAAGGTGGCAGAATCCGGGAAGTGGGGTGTTCTGTCGTCCGCAAATGAGAAGTCCGCCATCGCCACGAGAACACTTGTGATCTCCACCGCAAACTTCACATGGTGCGGCTTTCGTTACAGCTGTCATGTTTTCCTTCTCGTGGCGATTGGTACTCATAGGGTCCTTACGTAATTTTCCCCTGCTGGCGTGCTTGGAACCTCGCTCGTTCAGATCGTCATTTGGATAGTTCATGACCACGGTCGTTCTCCATGCCGAGTTGCCTCGGTGGGTCTGAAAGAACAGCAATCCGTTGCGAATCGCTGAAATGAGATTGAGAACGTGCCGCGAAGTGCTGTATGATGTGCGTGGTAGCTCATCAGCCCTTTGTGGCACACATTGGTCGATCCTTTGCTCGAGGATTGGCCGATGTCTTTTTGTTGCTCGTTTGCTAGACAGGCTTACAGCCGTCCGCAATCCATTGCTCAAACTCCTTCCGGTTCCACCGACTCAGCCGACCGAGTTTCGATGGCGCGGGCATCAGGCCACTGTCGGTCAGTCGGTTCACGTGGCGGACGCTGCACCCGAGCATCCCTGCCACCACTTTGACATCCACTAGGGCTGGCTCCGTTGCCGCCCGTTTCAGTTCCGTTGTCGCCATTGTTTCACCTCGTTTCCGGTTCGTGTCTGTCACTGTCCCGATCTTGCGTCGATGCCGGTGAACCTGCACTCCGAGACACCGAAAATCCCGTTGCGTCCTGCCCGTTCACATTGGGCCAACCGGTTGCCCGGGCGGAAGGGAACT